>JAZDOK010000098.1:0-3239 GCA_043798715.1 bacterium | reverse complement strand
TTTCGTTCTTTTTCACGTCATTCCGGCGAAAGCCGGAATCCAGTGTTTTCAAGGTCTTACGAATTGACTGGACCCCGGTTTTCACCGGGGTGACGGCCGAAATTCAATTTTTTCACACCTTCCCCCTCGAGGGGGGAGGGTTGGGAGGGGGTGAGATGGCCGCGCCCTTCGGGCTCGCAATGACTTGTAAAGATACTTAATGCGTTTGTATTAGATCTAACCTTGACTGATGATTTCACCGACAAGTCTTCACAATCCCTTTTTTGATTTTACTTGTCCAGCCACCAGTACTTTGCCCCTCCGCCATGCCAGGCAAACCTCATACCGAACCCTTCGCGAAATCCTTTTACGTAGTCACGGAGCGCATAGGCGCGCAGGGGCTTGTAAAAGTTCAGGGCCGGCACCTCCTCTTTCAGGATTTCCACCACTTTCTGGTAGATGGACTTCCGGTCCTCCCAATTGAGGGTCGCTCGCCCCCTGCGCAGGAGGTCATCAAGCTCCGGATTGCTGTACCGGGACCAGTTATTCTTACCGATCTCGCTGGAATGATAGATCATATAGTACGCATCATCCCAGTCATACCTTTCCTCGTAACCGCCGACGGAGATACTGAATTCCCCGTTTCTCATCATCTTGAAATAGGGCGCCCGGTCCAGCACTTTCATGGTCGCCTCGATCCCGATTTCTCTCAGCTGACCCGTGACCGCTTCAGCCGTCGCCACGTCATAATGAACGCTATACTGGAGGAATTCCGTCTTAAACCCATTGGGATATCCGGCCTCGGCCATAAGCTGCTTGGCTCTGGCCAGGTCCACTTTTCGATCTTGCACCGGGATGTAGAAACGGGAGACCTTCAGAAAGGGTTGGTGGTTCTGAACCTCTCCCAGACCCCAATAAACGGCTTCCAAGAGCTTATTCTTATCAATGGCCCAGGCGATCGCTTGGCGCACTTTCTTTTGGTCATAGGGGGATTTGGTCACGTTAAAGCATATCCAGATGTTGCCGGCGTAATTTTCACCGATGACAATACCCGGAATCGGCTTCTCCCTCAGGGCCTTGGCGACGATATTGAAGGGGGGGCCGGAGACACAGTCCATATCACCGGCCCGAAGACCCGCAAAACGGACGACGTCGTCAACGATTTTTTGAACGTAGATCCCGTCCAAGTAGGGAAGGCGATCCCCCGTCTTTTCGTCCACTTCCCAGTACTGGCCGAAACGGGTAAATTCGGTCGTCTCGTTGGGCACAAAAGACTTGAAGACGAAAGGCCCCGTGCCCGGCGCCGGTTTCATCCCCGACGGCTCCCAGCCTGCGGGAATGATGGCGCAGTTGGTTAGGGAGACCGAAGCCAGAAAAGTGGCGAAGGGCTCCTTCAGCTGTATCTTCAAGTGGTACTTATCGATAATTTGGATGGAATCAACCGGCCGGAGGGTAAAGGCCCGGGGAGCCCGGATGGCGGGATTGAGAACTCTCTCGATCGAGTATTTTACATCCGCGCTATCCAGTTCCTTGCCGTGGTGAAATTTTACCCCCTGGCGAAGGGCAAAGGTGTATTCCCTCCCATCCTTGGAAATCTCCCAGGATTGGGCCAGCATGGGAAAGATCTCCATTTGAGGGACGGGACCCTGCTCGGTAAGGGACTGGTACATCAAGCAGTAATTCTGGTAGTCCATGAATTCCTGGTTCCTGTGAGCATCCAATCCCGAGGACCCGAAGGGATAAGCCACCTTGATTCGCCCGCCGTACTTTGGCTTTTTCTCCGCGCTATATCCGGCTTCGGGAATTCCGGATAAGGCCAGGCCGCCCATCCCCACGGCGCTCAAATAAAGAAATTCCCTCCGAGTGAGCCTATAATTATACCTCATGTTGCCGCCTCCTTTCCCCATTGAGGGATTTATTCTCCAGGGTTCGCCAGGCAAGTCAGACCCCTTTGGGATCTCCTCCCAGAACCTCCGCCACCCAATCGGCAATGTAATCTACGGCCATGCTCCCGTTGTCAACCTGGCAGTGCTCCGCTCCTCCCTCGGCCAGGGAAAAGAGTTTGAGCCGGCGGTTGGGGCTGTTCACTGCCGCGGCAATGGTTTTTTCCGCATGCCACAGGGGAATTTGCCGGTCATTCTCCCCGTGCACCACCAGCAGGGGGCAGGTAATCTTTTCGGCCACCCCCTCCAGCCTCAGCTTCTTTCCCGCCGCCACGGCCGCCTCGGCCGTATCCTTCCCAAAAACCCACATCAACTGGTCCACGAAGTCCGGCACGGACAGCTCTCCTCCGGTGCCGGCCAGCCGTTTGTCGATCCTCTCCGCCCAATCCCAGATCGCCCCCCAGGCGACGCAGCATTTAAAGCGCTTCTCGAAAGCTGCGGCCCGCGGCGCGTAGTATCCTCCCAAACTCAAGGCCATGATCCCGATCCGGTTGCGGTCGACGTCGGGCCGGGTCTCCAGGTAGTCGACGCAGGCCGCAGCGGGTACCTCCGTGTCATGCCCCGCATACATGTTCCTCAGGCGCAGGGCCTCACCCACTCCGGGATGATCGACAATCAGGAGGGATATCCCCCTCCGGCGATATTCTTCCGCCGCCATCCCGTAAATCTTCTCCTTCATGATGTCAAAACCGTCAAAATGAACCATGCAGGGGGCGGGTCCTTTCACGGGCGCGCGGCAGAAAAGGGCGGGCATCGACTTGCCCTGGAAGGGAACCTCCACCCATTCCACGGGCTCCTTCCGCAACCGGGCTCCCTTCTGGAAGGCGACCAATCCCTGACGATACGTTTGGACCTTTCGTGGGTCGCGATGCTTCAGCATGCGCTCGGCGGATAGATAATACAAAGCCGCCCGGAGGTATTTCCGCCCGGCGCTCAAATGTTGCCCCGCCTCTTCATGAGCCAGGGCCAGGGCCTCTACCCGTTCGGCCACTTTTTTCCAGCTTTCATACCAGGCCTGCTGCGCGAAAGCATCATTGCGTACGGAAGCCTCCTGCAAGGATCGACAGGCCTCATCCACTTCCCCGATGGCCCCGCCGCCGATGGCGGACATGACGGCCAAGCTCCAGGGATAGTTCTTGGGAAAGTATTCAAACATCTTTTCTCTCCTTTTCTTTTTGATGGTCTCGCAAAAAGTCGTCACTCCGGTGGAAACCGGAGTCCAGAGAATTTTTAAGTATTTGAAATAACTGGATAGTATAGGAATTTCCTTTTTTAGCATCGGGGTGCCCGAAGGGCAACCTGATGCTAAAAAATAGT
>JAZDOK010000070.1:0-3571 GCA_043798715.1 bacterium | reverse complement strand
GCATTATCCAGGTGCTGCGCACACAGGCCAGGAAAAAAGGAGTCCCTGTAAGCCGCCTGGCGAATGATATGCTGCGCCAGCAGTTGACGACGCAAAAAGCGGGGTAAGAAATAGCCCCCTGGCGTATGTGGAGCAGGCGCGGAAGTTGGTGGAGAAGTTGGAAAGTTGAAAGTTGGTTGTAAAATAAGAAAAGTTGAAGTAAAAGGTCGCTATTCGTCGCGAGGAAAATCCTATGTCCATACCCAAGATTGTAAAAGCGCAACCGCTGGATGATTACAAAATCCGCCTGGAATTTGCCGATGGCGTTACTGGCGAAGTTGACCTTTCCCATCTGGCCGGAAGAGGTGTGTTCGCGCTCTGGAACAATTACGAGAATTTCAAGAAGATTTCTGTCGGAGGGGGCAGATGGCTTGCGTGGTCAGATGACATTGATATTGACGCCGACACCCTCTACATGAAGCTGACCGGAAAAACTCCTGATGAGCTTTTCCCCATCCTCAAGGAAGACCTTGCCTATGCCTGAGATCAGCCGCTTTTACGGCATCGTCATCCGCATGTTTTACGACGATCACAATCCGCCTCATTAGCTTGGGGTACGTGGAGCAGATGAAGAGACTGGTGGAAGAATAAACCGGCGCGGCTTATGCCGCGCTTAATGGAAGGGAAAGCTCGCAGATTGGATGAGCGAAGGATTTCTTTGCTCTCGCTCACTTTGAGAGAGCATGCATCTGTTCAAAGAGGTTTAAACCTTCCATCGGGATTTCGTATGAGCTCAAATGAGGCAATAGGTTCTTACGGTAATTCTTGCCAGCCAGGAAAATAAAATGATCTTGTTTTAGATCAGCTACACTGGCAAGTTGCTGCAGGACCTTTTCAGCCCAACCTTGGTTTTCTGTAGCGGACATGGTGTTCAGGGTCTGGTTGTAGGGGTCAATGACTGTTTCCAGGTCGAGCAGCCCGTACTTTGCCGAAAGGATATAAATTGCATCCGGCTTCAATTTACGAGCATAAGCAAGGTTTTTCTTGAATAGTGCACTGATGTATAGGTCTTTGACTTTCGATCGGTATGGTTGTTTCTGGCTGGCACAGGAGATTAGAACGATCTTTTTCATGGGTTCCTCCAAATCATATGTTTTTTTCGCAAAGCGCAGTCATCGCACAGGCAGGGCAATCCGGATTGGATGAATGACACCATTTGCGGCCAATATCCCACAACGCGCTATCTACGATACCGGGATACTCGGGATTCATCTTCCGGGTGGCTTTGAGGGCTTCAGGCTCTGTCTCTGCTGCACTAATGCCCAGGCGATAGAGTACTCGCTTGGTATGGACGTCAGGCTTGATGTCCATATTCCACGGGTCTTCAAAACGGACTCGGAACGCCTTTTCGATCAATAGAACTGCCATGTTTGCGATTCCGGGCCCCACACCATGAATGGAATCGAATGTTTGTTTTACCTGGCTGGCTTTTTTCCCTACCCATATCCTGCTGGCATCCCCATCACATTCATTGACAACGATCCGGGAGAGTTCCTGAACTGTTCTGGGCGCGTCATTGACATAGCGTGGTCGGCGCGGTAGCCGATCAAACAGCGCCTCGAGCTGCCCCAACGTCATGGCGTATATCCGGCGCGGGTCGAGATGCCCCAGGTCTTTCTGCATGTCATACGGGATCGTCCAGATGATATCAGCCTTGGTGCCGCGGTCGAGGCAGGTGGCGATGCAAAATGCATACGGATCGCTGGTTGCAATCTTTGCCGCCTCGGGAACGACTGTTGGGAAAAGCACTGCGACAGGGACGGTTTTACCATAATCAAGTAGGGCTTTTGTGATTGCTACAAGTTGAGGTTCAATCATAGCTTGTCGTTTCCTTTCAGGTACTACCTGTTCAAATCAAAAACCCATCGAACAGTGCTACTTTGCTTAGGGCCATCGCGCTTGAATAAAATTACAGATGCAAATTCCTGAAATTTCTCCGCATCGATAGCGCTGCAAACCAGAGGAAATCGACTTTTTAAACCCATTCCATTATGTATGTCAGAGGAAGTAAATGATACTGTTTTCTCACCTCGCTGGCGTGCAGGCTTAATAAAGTTTTTCAGGGCAAAATTCCGAACATCATTTGCTGTGGCCATAGTATCCCAATCCTTTCTTTCTTTTTCTATCCAAACTCAATTATTGACCAATTCTCGCAGAATCGCAAGCGTTTCTTGCTTTCCTCCCACCCCATTCTCCCCGCCCGGCCTTATGACTCCCCCGAGAAATGTGCCCAGCCTGCTCCGGCGGCGCGGGCAGCCGTGACGAGTTTCTTGTCGGCTGTCCAGAATTCGGCATTCAACTGTTCGGCCAACGCCAGATAAAAACTATCATAGGCCTTCGACTGGCCAATCCTGGCTGCCCAGTTCAAGGCGCTCAAGCACAGCCCCCTGTCAATCGGAACAAGTTCGACATCCAGCAGAAAAATCCTGTCAATGGCCTGACCCTCTGCCGAAGGGTCAAGCAGATTGTGGTAAACGTACTGGCGGATGACTGTGGTGATTTCTGCCAGCCACCAGTTCGGTGCGTAAAGGGCGCGTTCTTCCTCCCCCCAGCGCAAGAAAAGATCAACTGCAAATTCCTCCCTGGCAACCGGGATAATCGCCTTGGCCGCCAGGTTGGCGTCAACCACGATTGGAGACAACGTTGAATAATTCATCTCCCCTCTCCTCTCTCATTTGACGGATCAATTCCACCGGATCAATTTCAATCGGCTTTCCGCCGCGGCGTTTCAGGATTTCCTCGCGGAATTTTTTTATCTCCTCCAGCCCTCTGAGTCGCTTTTCTCTGACGCTTTCCTGGGTGCGCGTGACAACATACTCCGCCACTGCCTCACGCACAACATCGGAGACGCTGCGGCCTTCGCGGGCGGCAATTTCCGCCAGTTTTTTGTGCTGTTCAGGTTCCAGTAAAATCTGGGCGCGGTACTTGGTTCCCTGGGACATGGTTCACCTCTTCCGGGATTATACACCTGCACAGGTGTAACCGTCAATCAACGTGCAGTCACTGCCCGACCAGCGCCTTCAAAATCTCGATTGTCTCCCGCTTTCCTCCCATCCCATTCTCCCAGCCCGGACCGACGCAGGAGGGACAGGCGCTCACCAGTTCCAGAGCGCGGCGCAGCATGTCGGCGTGCATCTCGAACAGTCTCTGGCTGAAACCAATCCCCGCCGGGACCATGTCATACAGAAAGACTTCCGAAGTCTTCGCGAAGCATCCCCGAAGGGGACGGAGACTTCGGAAGTCTTTGTTTCATGGCTTGAAATATGCCTGTCGTAAATCACTGATGTCCGCCGAAGAGTGCAGAGCCAGGATGGCCCAGAAATCGGCGGCGGTGGCGCGCCGGCCCGCTTTCTGCGCGGCGTAATCCTTCAGGAAGGCAAAGAAGGCCTCATCGCCGATGCGGACGCGCAGGGCTTCCAGAAAGAGCGCCCCGCGTAAGTAGACGGCGTTGGTGTAGGGGCGAAAACTGCCGAGGTCGTAAATGCTGCTATCTACCCAGCCAGTCGGCTGAAAGTCATACACGCGGAAATTC
>JAZDOK010000066.1:0-70866 GCA_043798715.1 bacterium | reverse complement strand
CCATTGTAAAGGACATCAAAGAGCAGCTCAAAGAACGAGACGGGCTGGATGTCAGACCGTATTGGGCCGAAAATGATTGGCCAATCGCATCGAAACTGTTCGAGATCATCAGGGATACAATGGAATGGAAACCTTGTCTCTTCATTCCAGAAGACCCTTGCCGCATTGTTTTCTGGGCGTACCTCGACTGTCTCGATGCCGTTGAGGCGCAGAAGTTGATTGAAGACGAATTCAATATGACGTTTTTCGACGACGAAGTCACGCAAACAGAACAATTCACAATGCAGGAACTTGTGAATATGATAAAAAAAAAGTTGAATACTCCTAACGGCCCCGCAGATCCTCCAGGATGCGGCTCAGCTCATCCGGGAGCGGGGCTTCGAAGGAAAGAGCCTCCCCCGTGATCGGGTGGGCAAAGGCGAGGCGGAAGGCGTGCAGGAACTGACCCTTCAGATTGAAGAGATTTTTTCCCTTGGAATAAACCGGGTCGCCGACGACCGGGTAATTATGAAAGGCCAGGTGCACCCTGATCTGGTGGGTTCTTCCGGTGACTGGACGAAGCGAGAGGAAGGTATATTCCCCCAGGTATTCGAGAACCTTCCAGGCTGTCTGGGACTCGCGCCCTCCGGGACGAACCGCCATTTTTTTTCGATCTTTTGCATCCCGCCCGATGGGGGCATCCACCAGGGCCTCCCGGGGCGATACGTGCCCGTGAACCAGGGCCAGATACTCTTTTTTGAAAGACCTGGATTCTATTTGCGTGCAGAGATTGCGATGGGCCAGATCGTTCTTGGCCACCACCAGGAGACCCGAGGTGTCTTTATCCAGCCGGTGGACGATCCCCGGCCGCTCGATACCCCCGATGCCGGAGAGGTCGGTGCAGTGGGCCAGGAGCGCGTTTACAAGAGTGCCGCTGCGATTCCCCGAGGCGGGATGGACGACCATTCCGCGGGGCTTGTTGAGCACCACGATATCCGCGTCTTCATGAAGGATGTCGAGAGAAACAACCTCAGGCAGAACATCCAGCGGCTCGGGTTCCGGCAGACGCACTTCGATGCGCTCCCCTCCCCTGAGTCTCAGGTTGGCTTTTACTTTTTTTTGTCCGATCTCAACATGGCCGCTCTCGATGATTTTCTGCACATGGGCTCGTGAAAGCGAAAGCCGGACCGTAAGAAACTGATCCAGCCTCATGCCGCCTTCCTCAACAAGAATAATCTTCGATTCTTCTTTCATACAGGCTCATTCGCGCTCATTTTAGCGCTATCTGGTTCGGGGCTGTCGGGTGGAATCCCCCTTCTTTCTGTGTAATCTGCGAAATCTGCGGATTCATTTCCCTTGTCCGAACACTTATGGAGCAGTATCAGTAATTATTTTTTCCGGGACCGTTTCCTGCCTGCCGCTGCCCTGGCATCCTTACGGCCCCGCGCAATCAAAAGGAGGCAAAGCACGATAATCAGGATGCTTCCGTACTGGGCCAGGCTCAGGCCCCAGAAAAAAAACAGGCCCTCGCGGAAAAATTCGACGATGAAGCGAACCACCGAGTAAAGAAGAAGGCTGAATAAAAAGACTTCTCCCTCAAAGCGTTTTCTTCCCTGCCAATAGAGAAGCAGAGCAAAGACGGCCAGGTCGAGGAGCATCTCATAGATCTGGGAGGGATGGCGCGCAAGAGGAATGTGGGCGGAAGTAAAGACGACGCCCCAGGGCAGGCCGGTGACCTTCCCAAAGCAGCAGCCGTTGAGAAAACAGCCGATCCTCCCGATTGCGATGCCGATAATGAACGAGGGAGAAATCGCGTCCAGAAGGGACCAGAGCGAAATTTTTCGGCTCCTGCAGAACCATAGGACGCACAGGAAGCCCAGGATGAGGCCGCCGTGAAGCGAAAGCCCGCCTTCGCGAAGGTTAAGGATACTCAGTGGATGCTGAAGATAATCTCCGAGATTGAGCAGCACAAAGAGCAGGCGGGACCCGAGGACACCGGCGATCAGCAGGATGAGGCTTAAATCAAGGATGACCTCCTCGCTGAAACCGGCTTTTTTCCCCTGCTTAAGAGCCACCGCAATGGCCATGAGAAATGCGAACACGAGGGTGGCGCCGTAAGAGTAGATCTTGAAGTCCCCTATGGAAAAAAGAACCTGATGCAACTATTTCTCCTTTGTAAAAAAAATAACATTCAGGGCCAGAATCACCATGCCTATGGTTATGGCTGAATCGGCGGCGTTAAAAACCGGGAAAAAGCGGAAATCAATGAAATCGACCACCGCGCCGCTGAGCCTGAACCGGTCAATAAGGTTGCCGGCAGTCCCTCCGGCGATAAGCCCCAGAGAAAAGATCCACGTTTTGTCCAGACGCAGAATGCTTTTTATAAAGATGAGCATGGCGGCCAGGACGAGGCAGCCCACCACGATGAACAGAAGACTCTTGCCTCGTAACAGGCTGAAAGCGCCCCCCGTGTTGCGTACGTAAGTCAGATAAACCACACGCCCCAGAAATGGGAAACTCTGGCCGAGATACATGTGTGATTGAACCGCTAATTTGGTAAACTGGTCCACCAGGATGGCCAGAAAGGCTGTCAGGAAAAAAAACATTGTTGATTTATACCTGAACGGCCGCTATACAGCGGGGACAGAGCCCGGGAAAATCAGGATTGTCGCCAGTCTGCTCGGAATAATTCCAGCAGCGCGTGCACTTGATCCCGCTGGCGGAGATGACCCTGGCTGCCACTCCTTCCACGTCCTTGAGCAGGGAGGCCCCGTCGGGGACGCCGCCGTCCATCGGGTGAAAAGCCAGGTGCGAAACGATCAGAGCTCGTTTCAGAAGTTCACCATGATCTCCAAAGAGACCCATTTTGCTTTCATCAAGGTAGAGGTGTACGGAGCCTTCGAGGGACTGTTTCAGAACCTTCTCATCCCTGAGCTTCTCAAGGATGGAATGGACCCCCTCGCGGATCTTCCAGACCTCATCCCAGAATTTTCCCTCTTCTTCGCTGAGAAAGTGGGAGGAATCCGACGGCCAGGAGGCCATCTGCACGCTATTCGTCCTCATCTCCGGATGGGGGAGATGCTGCCAGATTTCCTCGGCGGTAAAGCTGAGGATTGGGGTCATGAGAATTGCGAGGGTGGAAGCAATCTCAAAGAGAGCCCGCTGAGCCGAACGGCGCTCAGGGGACTTGGCCGGCATGGTGTAGAGGCGATCTTTGAGCACATCAAGGTAAAAGGCGCTCATATCGCGGACGCAGAAATTGTGCAGGTGGTAGTACACCAGGTGGAACTGGTAATCATCGAATGCCTGTCGGATCCTGCCGGAGAGCAGGCCGAGCTGGTGCAGAGCCCAGCGATCGATGAACAGAAGCTCTCCATCGGGCACGAAGTCCTTTTCGGGGTCGTAATCATAGAGGTTACTCAGGATAAAACGCAAAGTATTGCGAATCTTCTTGTAAACCTCGGCCACCTGGCGGATGTTATCGTCGCCGATCTTTATGTCGGCTGTATAATCCACCGAGGCGAACTGAAGCCTGAGAATGTCGGCACCATACTTCTTTACCACTTCCTGGGGATCGATGGCATTTCCGAGGGACTTGTGCTGGGCCCTCCCCTGCTCGTCCAGCATCCAGCCATGGGTCAGTACCGCCCGGTAAGGCGCCTTCCCCCTGACGGCCACGGCGGGAATGAGAGATGCCTGGAACCAGCCCCGGTGCTGATCGCACCCCTCCAGGTAGAGGTCACAGGGCCACGAAAGCTCCTGCCTGAGCCCGAGAACCGCCTCATGGCTCACCCCGGACTCAAACCAGACATCGAAAATATTCATCTCCTTGCGAAAATCAGAGGACCCGCAGGAGGGACACTTGCAGCCTTCCGGGAGGAGCTCCGAGGCTTCCCGGATAAACCAGGAATCGCCCCCCTCCTTCTCAAAGAGCGCCGCAACGCTCTCGGATATCTCCTTGCCGAACAAAACATGTTCGCACTTTTTGCAGTAAAACGCAGGAATGGACGTTCCCCAGACCCGCTGTCTCGAAATGCACCAGTCCGGGCGATCGGCCACCATGTTATGCATCCGGCCTTCGCCCCACGTGGGTATCCACCGGACTTGCTCTATCTCTTTCAGCAGGCGCCCCCGGAGATCGTCCTTGTCTATTTTAACAAACCACTGCTCGGTAGCCCGGAAAATGACAGGGTTTTTACAGCGCCAGCAGTGCGGATAGGAATGCGTGATTTTCTCTGTATAAAGGAGGTGCCCGCTGCTCTTCATATGTTCGATAATCGCCTTGTTGGCCTCGGAATAGTGAAGACCGGCGAACTGGCCCGCCTCTGCGGTCATACGGCCATGCGCATCCACTGGCACCAGGATGGGCAGGTTGTAGGTGAGGCTGGCCTCATAATCCTCCTGGCCGTGACCGGGGGCGGTATGCACGCACCCGGTTCCCTGGTCCATGGTGACATATTCCTCCAGGATGATGACGGAATCTCTATCCAGGAAGGGATGGCGTGTCTTTAAACCCTCCAGCCTGGCACCCGTTACTCTCCCGGCAATCTTGTAATCATGCCACCCAAGCTTCCCGGCCGCTTCGGCAAGAAGAGGCTCGGCCACTATATAGCCCTCACCGCCCACCTGAACCATAAGATAGACCATTGAGGGATGGATCGCGATGGCCACATTTCCGGGCAGGGTCCACGGCGTGGTTGTCCATATGATGAAGGAGGCCTTTCCGGTAAAGCCCGGAAAGACGGAGGCCGGATCATCACTGAAGGGGAAGGCGACATAGATGGAGTTGGAGACCTTGTCCTGATATTCGATTTCGGCCTCGGCCAGGGCCGTTTCGCAGTGGGAGCACCAATAGACAGGTTTTAAACCCTTGTAGATAAGGCCTCTGTCGGCCATCTCTCCGAAAACACGGATGATGGCGGCCTCGTAGTAAGGATGGAGCGTCAGGTACGGATGGTCCCAGTCGCCGCGGATTCCCAGGCGCTTGAATTGCTCCTTTTGAATCGCCATGAACTTCAGAGCGGACTCGGCGCATTTCTTTCTGAGTTCAACCGGATCGATCTCATGACGGTTGATCTTGAATTCCTTGATGGCCTGAATTTCGTTCGGAAGCCCGTGGGTGTCCCATCCGGGAACAAAAGGAGCGTTGTAGCCCCTTAAAGACTTATATTTAATCAGAATGTCCTTGAGAATCTTGTTCAGGGCCTGCCCGAGGTGAATCGGCCCGTTGGAGTAAGGAGGACCGTCGTGCAGAACGTATTTCGGCTTTTCCCCGTCCCGCTCCAGCAGGCGATTATAGATGCGCTCCCGTTCCCAGAACTCAATAGTCGCAGGCTCCCGCTCCGGCAGATTGGCTTTCATCGGGAAGCCGGTCCGGGGCAGGTTGAGGGTCTGGCTGTAATCCAAGGTTTATCCTCCTGTGGCGTCCGGTTACTGGGAGAGCTTCGCCAGTTGCGCCTTCACGGCGCTGATGACGTTCTCCCGCACGTTGCGCCTCATATCCTCTCCGAGCTGCTGATAGACATAGAAGAGGATGACTGAACCGAGCGCCCCGAGCAATGCCACGCCCAGAAGTTTTTCAAAGGGAACATCCAGATAACTCTTATCTTCCGGTTCCATGATGATTTCTACTTCTTCGCTCATAGACACGGCCTCCTCTTGATGACAGAAGAACTTTTATGACTTTTTCTTTGTGCCGGAAGTCTTCTTGGTGCCGGAAGTCTTCTTGGTGCCGGGAGTCTTCTTGGGTTCCGCAGACGCCTTGACACTGCCGATCTTCTTTGTAGTCTTAGCCTTGGACGCGGCCGGTTTCTTCGCCGCCGTTTTGGCTGGAGCCTTCTTGGCCGGAGCCTTCTTCGCCTTGGAAGGAGGAGCTTCTTTGGTCTTGGCGGCTTCCTTTTTCGGAGCAGCTTCCTTCTTCTTGGCAATTTCCTTGGTCTTGGCGACTTTCTGTTTAGGCTCAGCCTTCTCGGCTTTAGGCTTGGCCGCCTCGACCTTGACCGCTTTCGGCGCCGCAACAGGCTTTGCCGCAACTTTTTGAACCAGGGCCTTTCCGTCTAAAGAGATCGCTTCAATCTCGATCAGGGTGAAGGGCTGGCGATGACCTCTCTTGATGCGGACCCGCTTCTTGGGCTTGTATCTGAAAATAGTTACTTTCTTATCTTTTGCCTGCTCGATGACCTTCGCCGTAATAGCGGCGCCCTCAAGGTAGGGATGCCCCGTACTGAGTTCGGACTTCTCATCCTTAAGGAGGAGCACCCGGTCGAGGACGATGGTCTCGCCGACCGCGCCTGGAAGCTTTTCCACCCGCAATCTTTCCCCCTGGCTCACTTTATACTGCTTGCCTCCAGTCTCTACAACGGCATACATGATGAAGTCCTCCTCAATCTTTTAAGCAACTCGCAAGGCGGCCTGACTGGCCTCTAAGCGTGTGGTAATGGTAACACATGGCACGTCTCCTTGTCAAGGCGAAATGCCCGGATTCCCCGCATGGTTGACGATGCAGTGCCTCCTGTGATAAAATAAACCCCAGTGGGAATGGATCAAGACGGGAGGTAGTAAAGCATGGATAAAATCGGAGCAGGATACCTGGACCAATCCAAGAATATCGCTGATGTTCCCAAGGCAGCATCCAGGAAAGAGGCTACCCCTTCGGCGGCAAAGGATTCCGTCGAAATAGGGAAACAGCCGGTTGACATCGAGGCCAAGCCGCACAAAAAGTGGCTTTTTCTCAATTATGTGGCCGCTGACTGCAACCTCACCGAGTTCCAGATGAAGAACCTGGATCAGCAGGAGCTGGTGGGTTCCGATAAAAACACACACATCGCAGCGTTTATCGATATAGGCGACAAGACCAACCCCTTCCAGGAGGGATGGCAGGACTGCCGCCAGTACTACATCACCACGGACACGACGGCGGGAAAGCTTAAATCCGAGTTGGTCAAGGAGTACGGTTCCACCGACATGGCAAGTCCCAACACCCTCCGGGATTTTGTCGTCGATGCTACGAAGCGCTATCCGGCCGACCATGTGGCCCTCATCTTTAACGACCACGGCGGAGGATTCACCGGGGCCATGTCGGACGACGGCTCCGGCGGCTTCATGACGGTGCCGCAGATCCGTCAGGCCCTTGAGGAAGCTGAAAAGATTACCGGCAAGAAAATTGATATCGTGGGAATGGACGCCTGCCTCATGGGCGAGACCGAGGTGGCCTACGAGCTTAAGGATACGGCCAAGTACCTTCTGGCATCCGAGGAGAGCGAAGGCGGTCCCGGCTGGGCCTATGATTCCATGCTGGGAGGCAAGACCATTGGAACCGCCATCCAGAAAGTTCAGGAGGAGCTCAAGCTGGGACACCGGATTGATGTGGGACCCGAGGAATTCTCCAAGATAGTGGTTGACATCAACCGTGAACACAGCAAGGATATACCTACTTTTTCAGCCACCGACCTCACCCGGATGGAGGAGGTAAAGGTGGCTTCGGACGCCCTTGCCAAGGCCATAAAGAACTCGAATGACAAGGACAGCATCCGGGCCGCCATCGAGAAGTCGGAAAATTACGGCGGGGGCTGGCTCCCCTACCGCGACATCCGCGATGCGGTGGACCTTGGAAACAAGCTCATCGAATCCTCAAGCGATGAGAAGGTCAAGGCGGCCGCCAAGGACATGATTGATGCGGTAAACAAAGCCGTCATGGCCAACGAGAACGACCCGGAGTCTCACCCGGAATCCCACGGCTTGAGCATCTATGCCCCGACCAGCAACGCAACCCAGGTCGGTTACCAGTACGGAGACTTGAAGTTCGCCCAGCAGACCGAGTGGGACGAGGCGCTCATAAGTCTCTACAAGCCATCTTCCGGCGGGGATGAAGGCTCGTCCCAACCGGTCAAGGACGTGCCCGATGTATGGCCCGACGGGACCCCCCGGACGGCCAAAAAATCGGAACACTGAGCCGGTGGGAATATAGGAATATACGAGAGGAGTTGGAGAACGGCTCCTCTCTTTTTTTAGAGTCCCGGGGTTTTTGAGGAGGGCGGATTTTTAATGAAGAAGATTTACCTGGAAAAGCGGATCAAGGAGATTGCCCCCTGGCTCTTCGACACCTCTTTTAAATGGACCAGGGCCCTTGAAACGTTTTTCTCGACCTTTTCCCCGCAGATACACAAAAGCCTGGAATTAAGCCTCTCTCACCCTTCTTCAAAAATAGGATTTATCGTGGGTGACACTGGTGAGGCCTTTGGCAGCAGTATTGAAAAATATCTCCTGGCCATTAAAGCACCCGCCAGCTCCATTGAGAAGCTACGCTCCGTCAATGCCTTGTTCCCGGGAGTCGGGATTCTTTTCAAGGCCGGCTTTTACCTGAAAGATTCTCCCTCTGCCAGCATATACTACCAGTTTCCTCTTCCGCTAAAAATGACGGCCCGCCTGGCTGGAATGCTCGGCTTAAAGCAGTTTCCTTCTCCCATTTTCCAGGAGATAGGAGTTCTGCTCATGAAAAAAGGCGTCTACCCTGGGCTGGATTTCAAGGCGGACGCCCCGCCGGCACTGGCCCTTTATTATCCGGTCAGGAGGGCCCATTCGGAAATCCTTCCGGCTCTTCAGGCCATCGTGGAGCGCCTCCGTATGGGAAGCGGCCAGAAAGAGCGACTGGCTCAGATTCATACGGCGCTGTCGGCAGTCGCCGAAGGATGCCTCTATGTATCCTTTGCCTTCAACGGAAAACTCCTCCAGTCTCTTAAACTGGACTATGAATACATGCGGGTGGAGCAGGCGCTGGAGACCCTGAAAAATCTTGGCATCTCAAGCGAAGAGATTAAGATGGTGGGAGATTCGGCCCGGGTGCTGGAGCGATCGGCCTTGAACTATGTGGGCGTGAAATTCGAGGGGACCTCCAAGGCCGCCTTCCAGTATTATTTCATCCGCTCCGCCCGGGAGACTTTCCCTGACAACCTGGAGCAAATCCGCTGGATACCGGATTGAGGTGTATAGAATACCCATTTATAGGAGGTTGATAAAAGATGAAACTTCACTCTTCTGTAACCAGGGCCTGCATGCTTTTACTTGCGCTTTCCTTGCTGGCGACGTTGAACTCCTGTACTTCCGGGACCTCGGGTGGAGGCGCCCCCCCGGTCCCGAGAGATATCAATAAATTCATTTCATCTCTTGAAAATGACCATTTCACGGTCCAGGAAGGGCAGGTCATCTATCTGGATGCCCTGAAAATGGCAAGCGAAGGATTGCTTAAATCATGCTTCGGCAACAATCAGGGGTCTCCGTACCTGACTTATATCCTTCCGCCTGCGCCGGGTCAGAACCCGGCGGCCGGGCAGAATCCGCCGGTACACTACAATCCCAATGACCCCAATAATTACCCGGCGAATCCTGATTTTTATCCACCGGGATTGCTTTATAAACTGCGCAACGACGAAGCCATCGTTTTCATCGGAAAAATCACCCCGAAATGCGTCTACTTCGGGTACAGAAGCTATGTTTTCTATGTCGAAAACAAGCCGGGAAAAGAATATCCCCCCAACTCCGTCATCGGAAACTCTACGACAGGCTTATATCATCCGATTTTTGGAAGCCTGGGAGACCAGCTCAACAACCTGAACATATATTCGGACGGAACGCCTAGCGGCAAACCCGGCGTTCCCTTCGACAGCGTGACGGCGATCATCGTCTCAGCGGACAGAGGGATAAACCAGCGCGTCCGCAGCGCCCTTGTCCAGTCCGGTTATCCATCCTACATGGTCAATGATGACGTCATTCCCTCCGGGTTTGTCAAAATGGGCCTGGAGAAGGGCAAGGATGCCTTTTCGTACCTGATGAGGATATCACAATTTGAAAATGCAGCCGCCGGGAAAAACTTCCTTGATACCCTCGGTTCCACCTCAAGGGTTTTCCGGGTCACACCGCAGGATTCCACCGCTCTTCAACCCTATCCAGTGCCCGTCTTGAAGCCGCGCGGATCGGGAAAATCCGAGTTTGAAATTTTGAGCAACGTGACGGAAGATATGGAATACCTGCGTTCCAGGATTTTGCAGACGTATGCTGCTCCCGGCTACAATTACACGGAGCTCAATACCGTGATCGGCATCCCCGAAG
The DNA here is from genome assembly GCA_043798715.1 of bacterium. GTDB lineage: Bacteria > Vulcanimicrobiota > JAZDOK01 > JAZDOK01 > JAZDOK01 > JAZDOK01. The sequence goes on along the minus strand of JAZDOK010000066.1, from coordinate 60,783 downwards.
GCTTTGTCGCCTACGCAAACGATGTGAACGCCCAGGGAGACAATCGCGACACGACCTATCTGAAAGCGGATGACTTCCAGTTTAATTCCGACGACGATTTCCTCATCATATACGGCCTGAATCATGACATGTCCGGCAAGTCCATCTACAACAACGCCGTTTTCTACGGGAAAGCCCTTTTGAACGGGGTGGCCACTGTCTTCAGCCAGTTGTTTCTCCACTCCGCCGTTTCCTATTTCCCGCAGGGATACTCAAACGCGGACAAATATTACGTGTACAAGATGGCAAGAAACGCCTCCCCCGGCGAAAACTGCGTGGTCATTCCAAAGAGCACGGGCAACCCGGACGGGAGCGCCTACGGGGTTGATAACAACCAGGATGTTTTCGTGGCCTTCAGGGCGTATATCGAGCTGGCGACCGGAATCGGAACCTCCTATTATGAAATCCAGTACGACCGGGCCATCATATTCCACAAAATATGACCGTGCCGATAATATAAATCAGGAGCGGTTCTGAGAGCCTCCCTTGCATAGGTTAAAATGTGTCTCCCACCGTTTTGTCTGCCTTGGCAGCGGCTTTATTATGAAATCCGGAAACGAGATCTGGTTTTTGAAATGCGAGCGGAAGACTCCTTCATACCTGCAGGTTCTTGAGGGCCTGGCGGGAGAGGTTCTGGAAGCGATGAAAGGCAGCCTCGAATTCCGGGCGGGTGAGGGTCTCGGCGAGAAGGGTGTAGCGGGAGAGATCGAATGTGCGCAGGTCTATGTCCAGCGTCGTCCAATCCAGCTTTTCCGGCACGATTAGGCCGCGGGAGCACGCCTCCTCCCAGAGCGGGGTTCCCGGGAAGGGCACCAGCGGCCCGAAGGTAAAGCTCTTGAGCTTCCCCGAGGCCAGGTTCTCCTCGATAAAGCGATATGTTCTCTCCAGATCCTCCGGAGTTTCTCCAGGGGAGCCGATGATGAAGGAGCCGATGGCCAGGAGATTTTGTTCCCGGCAGAGGTCAAGCGCCCGCTGATTCCGTGAAACCGAGGCGGTCGGTCCCTTCAGGTATTTAAGGACCGGGTCCGATCCTGACTCCAGGCCGAGCTGGGCATATGTGACCCCCATGGAGCGGAGGCTCCGGCACAGCTCATCCGTCACCCGCTCCGCCCGGAGGGTGACCACGAGACTTATGGAGGGAAGGCCCTGCATCTTCTCTCTAATGGCATCCAGCCTCTTTGCATCGACCGCGAAGAGATCATCCATTATGGTGAGGAAAGGGAGATGGTGTTGCTCCATCAGGGAGCGAATTTCCTCCACCACATATTCAGGCGAGAAAAAGCGGCACTTCCTCCAATAATGGCTCGAAAAGCAAAAGCGGCAGGAATAGGGGCAGCCGCGCGAGGTGAAGATCCAGGCCGTATTGGGATCAAAGTCCCTCCAACGGCGCCAGGGATGGGGAAGGCGATCGAGGGGCTCGATGAGAGGGCGGGGCAAAGAGATGACAAGATTTTCTCCATCCCGAAAGACGAGTCCCGAAATTTTTTCCAGGGTTTCCGGGGCCAGGCCCTTCCCCAGGAGCAGCAGCGAGACTATTTCGTTGAAAGTCTCCTCGCCCTCGCCCATGACCCCGGCTGTAAATTCCTCCGGGAGGGTCTCAGGGAGGGCGCTTATGTGCGGCCCGCCGAGGACCAGCGGGATGCCTGTTTCCGCTTTCAGGGTCGTGGCCATAGCCCGGGCCGCCGGGAAGGCGGGACTCATGCAGGAGATTCCTGCCAGGTCCGGATTCCAGGCGATTCCCTCTTCGATGGTGCGGAAGATCGCAACTTCAACTCCGGGAAGTTCCCGGAGCAGGTAGGAGGCCAGGTATCCCAATCCGAGGGGATTGAAGACCCGCCCTTTCTTACGCTCGTCGAATGCTTCGAAGAGGGCTATTTTCATGACCGGCGGGCCGAAACGGCGTACAGGAAATCTCGGAGGAGGAGCTTGGAAAGAATGTCCAGTTTTCTAACGGTTTCAAGATAGGCTGCCTCGAGAGGCGAGGGCGGGTTGCTCGGCGGGACGAAGTTCTCGAACTTCAGTAACTCCTCCGGGAGATACTGTCGGGTAATTAGCTTTATATCCTGAAAGCCCAGCTCTGTCAGCAGGTGCTGAAAGAGCTGGGGATGGACAAACTGCTGGTGGGTCGGGTCCAGGTGGAAGACTCCCTGAGTGAAGACGCACTGCGGGTTCAGAGTCTCGGCGATGAAGACGCCCCCTGATTTCAGGCGCGTAGAGGCCAGCTCTACAAGGCGGAAAAAATTCTCCCTCGCCAGGTGCTCCACCACGTGGGAGGCAATGAGGCCGTCCAGGGAGCCTTCGGCGATTTCGGCCAGGTGGCTCAGGCCGTCGCCCTCCAGGCAGGTTAGGCCTTTTTCGCGGCAGAGGCGGACCATCTCAGGGTCGCTGTCCACTCCGTGGCATCCGATGCCGGCCTCCCGGAGCAGTTCCAGAAATTCCCCGCGCCCGCAGCCGAAATCAAGCACATTGGCGCAGCCCTCAAAGAAAGCGAGGTATTTCTTCATTTCGTCTTTCGCCTGCTCAACCGAACCCCGGACCTTATCCTCAAAGCGGAGATACGAGAATAACTCCTTATTCATGACAGCCTCCCTCTTGATTTGATAATATATTCTTGGGCGGCCTCCAAGTTTCCCCCGCGGAATACCTCCAAGGAAGGAAGAAGGCGTCGTTCCGCGTAATAACCCAATGGAAACCTTTTTAGTTCATTGGCGATTTCAGGCGGCGGAGGCTCTCGAGCTTGCAAGATAATGCCATGGCCCTTTTCGGAGGCTGAAGTTATGTTTCGGAAACGCACGCTCATTCTTCTGGCACTGGCCGTTTTTCTTGTAACTTTCTGTCTGTACCTCTCGACCCTTTCTCATGGTTTTTCGGACGATGAATCTCTTTCGTATGCCATTGCGCTTGAGAAAGGCGGATTTCAGTATCCTCCAAACGCCTTTCATCTCCTTTGGACGCCGGTCGGCGAATTTATAAAAAGCGCCGTGGCAATGCTGGGGCTCTCAGTAAGAGGACTGGAGATATTGGAATGGACCAACGCCGCCTGCGGCGCGCTTACGTGTGCCTTTCTCTTTTTTCTTCTGCTGTCCATTACCGCCGATGCTTCGCTCTCTTTTATTACCGCCCTTTTCGTCGCTTTTTCCCGACCCTTTTGGGATTTGTGCGTCTCCTGCAAGCTCTATACCCTTTCCGGCCTCCTGGTTGTTGCCTTTTATTTCCTTCTTAAAATATGCAGGGAGGGAAGCCGCCGGGCCGCATGGGCAGTGGGTCTGACGCACGCATTGGCAGTGTTGGCGCATGCCTCCAATGGGCCTTTCATGTTCGTTGTTCTGGCCGGCATCTTTTTCCCCGGCCGGCAGCGCTGTCTTAAAGATAGAATTGTTCTGACATTTCACTACCTGGCGTCGCTCGGGATTTCCCTGCTCCTCATTGTGCCTCTTATCCTCTCTTTTCACGGGACGACGATATCTGCCATGCTTAACGGCATATCTTTTCTGCCTGCGGCTGCGCAGATGAAAAGTTTCACCATGCTTCTTGCGAATTTTTTATCCGTCCTGCTGGCTTCGGGCAAGATGCATTTTCTGCCCGCCTTTATGGCAACTGCGGGTAATACGGCCGGTGCGGCAGCACAGGTGGAGAGCCTCCTGCTATCGTCAGTTCTCCTGTTTGTGGCCTTTATATCCATCATGTACCTGCTTCCCTGGATTAGAGCGCGTCTTCCATGGCGTCTTGAATACGTGTTGTGCCTGTTATGGCTCCTTGCCTGTTTCGTGCCGAGTTTCATCCTGTCTACCGATAACATAAAAATATGCATAGTGCCGCTCGGCGTCTTGTGCGGTTTAGGCTTTGCACTCATAGTCAGTTCAAACCGGGTCGAACGCGCGGCCCTGCTCCGGAGGAGGATCGTTCTGTCTGTCTTAGCGGTCATGGTTCTTGCAACCTTTTATCTGAATGCGACCGGCGTCTTCCTCCCCGCAAGCAAGGGGCTGACATGCCCGTCATATGGTCCCGTCTCGGCCTATGCGTCTGTGATATCCCAGGACGATCTCGTGATTACTTCCGGCCCGATCTCGCTTTATTTTTCATACTTTCTTCACTGCAGGGTCAGAGATGTCTGCCTCAACGATTTTAAGGACCCGGAAGCGCTGCTCAAAGAGGTGGCTCTGGCGCTTAAGGATGGGAGGAAGGTCTATCTCCATGAAAGTCCGGGGCTTACCGGGCCGCACTACATCCTGGGTGATCCTCCGTGCACCTGGAACATAGGAGAGGCGGAGTATGACAATCTTGATGCAAAGACCAGGAAGGCCGTCCAGGTCTACACATCTGCTGATTTGAGGCGCCGCCTGACCTCGCTGGCGGATCTGGTTTCAGTCTCAAAGTACTCGGAGCGAGATTCCCTGTTTCTCCTCAAACTGCGAAAAATTCCTGACTCTTCGCCGGAGAAAAAACGTTGAATCGAATTTTTCCCGGGGGGCTCACCTGGTTCCCGGACACCTCCAAGGCAGGAAGAAGTCGGCGTTCCGCGTAATAACCAAACGGCAACTTTTCCGGTTCATTGGCTGTTTCGGTCGGCGGAGGCTCCTTGAGCTTGTGAGATAATGCCATAATCTCTTTCGGAGGCTGAAGTTTTGCTTCGAAAACGCACGATCGCTCTTCTGGCGCTGCTTGTTTTTCTTGTGGTTTTTACCACGTACTTCTGCACGCTTTCCCTTGCTTTTGAAGATGACTCCCCGTATTATTACGTCCTTATCATGCGCGGTCCGACTTTAAACGAACATCATTTACTCTGGTTTACAATTGAAAAGTTTCTCAGCGATATCGTATCCGCGCCTGGTTCCTCCGTGAATTTAGTGCAGATGATGAAATGGACCAATGCCGCGAGCGGCGCTCTTGCGTGTGTTTTCGTCTTTCTTCTTCTGCTGTCCGTTACCGTTGATGCTTCTTTTTCTTTTCTGACCGCCCTCATTGTCGCTTTTTCTCAACCCTTGTGGAACGTATGCACTCATGGCAAACTCTATGCCCTTTCCGGCTTCCTGGTTGTTACCTTCTATTGCCTTTTCAAAGCGAACAGGGAGGGAAGCCGCCGGCCCATGTGGGTGGCGGGTCTGACGCACGCACTGGCAGTGTTGGCGAATAACCTGAACGGGCTTTTAATTTTCGTAATTCTGGCGGGAATCTTTTTCCCCGGCCGGCGTAGTTGTCTTAAAGACAGAATTGTTCCGGCATTTCACTACCTGGCGGCGTTTGTAATTTCCCTGATCCTCTTTGTGCCTCTTATCATGCCTTCTTTTCACATGACGGGCATATCAGATACGCTTAAGAGCGTATCATCTCAGGTTCTTGCGAGAACGCAGTTAGGCAGGGCGTTCATGTATGAATCGCTGCGGGTATTCTCTGATATTGATGGTGTGGCACTTCGCACAGAAAGCCTCCTGCTGTTTTCAGTTATCCTGTTTGTGGCCGTGATATCTCTCCTGTACCTGCTTCCCGGAATTAGAGCGCGTCTTCCATGGCGTTTTGAGTATGCGCTGTGCCTGTTATGGCTCATGGTCGTTTCCGTCTCAAGTTTTTTTGCGTGGAGTTATAACTTTACCATGAGCATGATTCCGCTCGGCATCTTATGCGGTTTAGGCTTTGCACTCATGGCCAAATCCACCCTGGACGAACGCGCGGCCCTGCTCCGGAGGAGGATCGTTCTGTCTGTCTTCGCGGCCATTGTTCTTGCAACCGTTTATCTGAATGCGACCGGTATCTTCCTCCCTGCAAGCAAGGGGCTGACAGATCCGTTATACGGCCCTGTCGCGGCCTATGCATCATTGATTACTCCGAACGATTTTGTGATTACTTCCGATTTTGGCGAAACACTGTACTTTTCATACTTTCTTCACTGCAAGGTGCGAAATGTTTCTTTAAATGATTATGCTGATATGCAGAAGCCTGAAGCGTTTCTGGAGGATGTGACTTCGGCCCTGAATGAGGGGCAGAGGGTCTATCTCCATAAAAGTCCGTATTTTGACAGTCCGCACTATATCCTGAACGGCCCTTCGTTTACATTCCAATTTGCTGAAAATCTGGAGCACGCCAATCTTGATGCAAAGTCCCTTAAGTCCGTCCGGATCTACACATCGGCTGATTTGAGGCATCGCCTGGCCGCGTTGGCGGATCTGGTTTTAGTATCTAAGTACTCGGAGCACGATTCTCTGCTTCTTCTAAAGCTTCGCTCGAATCCTGCCGCTTCACCGGGGAAAAAGCGTTGAATTGAATTTGCCCATGAGGACTCACCTCGTTTTCGAATACCTCCAAGGCAGGAAGAAGGCAGCGTTCCGCGTAATAATTCCATAATGACAATTTTTCTTGGAAACTTGAAGGAGGTTTTGTGACCATCTCTTCGGACCAGAAGAAAAGCGGATGGATTATCTTCTCCATTCTGGCGGCGGCCTTTCTGCTCAGGGCGTGCCTGGCGCCCATCTTTTCCGGCCATCCCACCGATATCTCCTGCTTCAAGGCGTGGGCCGACCACGTCTACACCAACGGATTCGCCAATTTTTACTCCAAGGATTATTTCTGCGACTATCCTCCGGCCTATTTCTATGTGCTCTATATCATCGGTTTCATCCGGAACATCTTCTCCATCTCTTTCGACTCCCCCCTCTACCTATTCCTTATCAAGCTGCCGGCCATTACGGCCGATATCCTGACTTCCTGGCTTATTTTCCGCCTGGCCCGCAGGCGTTTTGAGGAACCGGCCTCACTCGCTCTATCCCTGGCCTATGCCTTCAATCCGGCGGTCCTCATCAACTCCACCGCCTGGGGGCAGGTAGATTCCATCCTGGCCCTCCTCCTGGCGCTGGCCCTCCAACTTTTCACTGAGAAGAAATTTGTCCCGGCGACGGTGGTCTTTACCGCCGCCGCGCTTTTTAAGCCCCAGGCTCTTTTCCTGGCGCCACTCGTTCTTCTGATCCTCTTCTGCACCGGCAGCTGGAAGACGATCGTATTGAGCCTCTTGTCTTCTCTGGCCTCATTTGCCGTCATCGTGACCCCTTTCTCCCTCAGCCAGGGGCTCAACTGGCTGGTAGTCCTATACCAGAAATCCACCACCACTTACCCCTATGCCACCCTCAATGCCTTCAATTTATATTCACTGGTGGGAGGCAACTGGGCTCCGATTGCAGATAAATTATTCTTCCTCACTTTCGGCCTCTGGAGCCTGATTCTAACGGCGATTGCCTATGTCTTCGTCCTCTATATCCAGTTTAAAAGCAAGGAAAAAAACCGCCTCTATCTCCTCAGCCTCATCCTCGTCTCCGCCGCCTTTGTGTGCGGCGCCTACATGCACGAGCGATACCTCTTCCCGGCTCTCATCCTGGCCCTCCTGAGTTACATCGGCACGGCCGACCGCCGGCTTCTCTATATTTTTTCAGGCTTAAGCGCCGTCCAATTCATCAACATCGCCATGGTCCTCTCGGAGTCGGCCAAAAAGAACTTCTTCATCCCACAGGGAGATCCGCTGATGATCGGGACTTCCCTGGCCACCGTACTCATTTTTGTCTATACTCTCTTCGTCGGGTGGGACATCTGCATCAAAGGCTGCATCCAGACGGGGAGGCAGGCTGTAACATGCAGGGAGCCGGTGGAAACGGAGGCCTGGCCAATCCAGGAGTCTGAAAAAACACCTCCAATTACGCGCCTGGATTACCTTCTGGCCGGGACTCTCACGTTGATTTATGCCGTCTTCGCCCTTATCAATCTGGGATCCCTTAAAGCCCCGCAGACCTTCTGGATGCCCCGCCCCAAAGAGAGTATCACCGTGGATTTTGGAGACATGCATAAGCTGAAAAGGCTTTATTACTACGGCCTTTTTGAAAACGCCGTCTTCTCCATCGAGTCCTCAAAGGACGGGCAGACCTGGAGCCCGCCACAGAAATCAACTTTCACCGACACCTTTTCCTGGGACTGTTTCGATCTTAATCAGGAGGGCCGCTTTGCCAGGCTGACCATAGAGTGCCCCCGGGCGAGAATCTTTGAAGTGGCTTTTTACGGAGAAAATCAAAACAAGCCCCTGCCTGTCACTTTGCTTCTGTCCGAGCAGCCGTCAACCCCGGAGGGAGGGGGCGCTTCCAGCCTCTTCGACGAACAGGATACGGCCGGCTACAACCCTACCTTTCGTGATGGCATGTATTTTGACGAGATCTATCACGGCAGGACCGCCTACGAGCACCTTCATCGAATCGAGCCCTACGAGTCAACCCACCCTCCCCTGGGAAAAATCCTGATTTCCCTGGGGATTGCGATCTTTGGAATGGACCCCTTCGGCTGGCGTATCGTGGGCACCCTCTTCGGAATCCTCATGGTGCCCCTCATGTATCTGTTCGGAAAGGCTCTCTTTAAGAGGACACGGTATGCCTTCATGACCTCCTTCCTCATGACCTTCGACTTCATGCACTTCAGCCAGACCCGAATCTCCACCATTGACGTATATGGGGTCTTTTTCATCATCCTGATGTACTATTTCATGTACCGCTATTACTCCCTGAATTTTTTCAAAACTGATTTCAAGAAAACGCTGGTCCCGCTGGGCCTCTCGGGGCTCTTCTTCGGCATCGGGGTCGCCTGCAAGTGGATAGGCATCTATGCGGGCGGAGGGCTTTTCATCCTCCTTATCATCAAACTCTTCCAGAGGTATCTGGAGTACGTCCGGGCCCAGCGTTTTCTGGAGGGCGATGCGGCGAAGAATGCAGAGGACAAGCGGGAAATCATGTCCCATATAGTCCGGGTCTTTCCGAAATATCTGGCCGGGACGCTCGCCTGTTCCGTCGTTTTTTTCTTCATCATTCCGGCCATCATCTATGTCCTTTCCTATATTCCCTTCATGATGGTCCCCGGGCCGGGCCATGGCCTGAAAGACATCTGGTCCTACCAGCAGCACATCTTCAACTACCATAAGAACCTGAAGGCCACTCATCCCTTCTCCTCCAACTGGTGGTCGTGGCCGCTCATGATAAAGCCTATCTGGTACTACGGCGGCCAGAAGTTCATACCGGCCGACAAGGTACTGAGTATCGTTTCGATGGGGAATCCCGCGGTCTGGTGGTCCGGGATCCTGGCGGTGATCGCCGCCATCGTTCTGGGCATCAAAAAGAAGGATTGGATGATCCTGGCCGTCCTGGTGGGACTGGCCGCCCAGTATGTGCCCTGGATGCTCGTACCCCGCCTGACTTTTATCTACCACTTTTTTGCCAGCGTGCCCTTCATGATCTTCTGCCTGGTTTACGTCATCCGCCATCTCGAGGAAATTTATCCCGTCGTGCGACGGCTCGTCCCCGCTTACCTCGGCCTGGTCTTTCTTCTCTTCCTCATGTATTACCCCATACTGTCAGGGATGCTGGTGAGCAAGTCTTACGTCGAGCACTTCCTGCGCTGGTTCCCAGGGTGGAATTTCTATATCTAGGGAGGTCTCTGCCATGCCCGAATCTGTTCGCTACTCGGTCGTCGTGCCCGTCTTCAACGAGGAGGAGTCCATAGAGACGACTTACTCGCGCCTGAAAGGCGTGATGGATTCACTCGGGGAAAGCTACGAAATCCTCTTCGTCAACGACGGGAGCCGCGATCGAAGCGCCGGGATATTGAGGGATTTCTGCCGACGGGATCGCCGGGTAAAATTGCTCGATTTTTCCAGGAACTTCGGCCACCAGATCGCCATCAGCGCCGGGATGGACAGCGCCTCCGGAGAGGCGGTCGTGGTCATTGACGCGGACCTTCAGGATCCCCCCGAAGTCATTCCCCTCATGGTTGAAAAATGGAAAGAGGGCTACGAGGTCGTCTATGGCCGGCGCGCCAGGAGAAAGGGGGAGTCGCTCTTCAAGAGGTGGACCGCCTCCCTGTTTTACCGTCTCCTCCGGGCCATCACCTCCATCGAAATCCCGGTTGATGTCGGAGATTTCCGGCTGATCGACCGCAAGGTATGCGAGGCCCTCAAGTCCATCCGGGAAAAGAACCGCTTCGTCCGGGGCCTGGTGAGCTGGGTGGGGTTCCGCCAGACCTCGGTCGAGTTCGTTCGGGAGAAGCGCCTGGCCGGAACCACCAAGTACCCGCTGGGCAAGATGATAAAGTTCGCCGTGGACGGGATCACGTCTTTTTCCACCAAGCCGCTCAAGATCGCCACTTACCTTGGTTTTATAATCTCCGGCGCCAGCTTTATCTACTTCGTGGCTATCCTCTACCAGAAGCTCTTCACCAACACTACGGTCCCCGGGTGGGCCTCGCTCATGGCTCTTAACCTGTTTTTTAACGGCGTCATCCTCATCATACTGGGCATCCTGGGAGAGTACATCGGGAGGATTTACGACGAAACAAAAAACCGGCCTCTCTACGTAGTGCGCGAAAAGGTCGGCTTCGAGAACGAGGATCCTTCCGCCGGGAGCTAGAACAAGCCTTTTAATGTTTCAAAAACAGAACTTATTGTCCATTTCAGTTCGTTCCAGGATCTTATTGTAAGCAGAAGATCCATGATTTTCACCGGCCTGAGATAAAATTCCAGGAAGGCCTTTCTTTCATACCTGATAATTTCTTCACTACTGAGGTTATCCAGACTGAAATAAATATTTGCGCTGAAAAATCCGTCCTCGATGCCCGATTCCGTTGACTTTATGAACTTACCGCCGTTTTCTATCATTTTATACAATTCGGTTCCCGGGAAAGGCACGGTGACGGAGAAATTTGCTATATGGGGATTGACCTTTTTTGCATACTCAATTGTCCTCTCAACGCCTTCCCTGGTTTCGGAAGGAAGCCCGATCATGAAAAAACCGGAAACGACTATCCCCTCTTCACGGAACCAGCGTATGGATTGGTTGACCTTTTCCAGATCAAGTGACTTCTTGATAGCCTTCAAAACATTTTCATCAGCGGACTCTATTCCGACACCGACCTTGAAGACACCGGCTCTTTTCATTTTCCCGATCAAATCTTTTGTCAGCCTGTCCGCCCTGATGCCGCCCTGCAGGTTGATTGCAATGTCCAGTTTTTTCTCTATTATAAGGTCGAGTATTTTTTCTGCATTGTCCATTAAAAACGTAAAATTATCATCAATTACATCTATCTCTTTCACGCCATAATCTTTTACCAGCATTTCTATTTCTTCCACAACATTTTCAGCCGACCTGTGCCTGAAAACTCTTCCAAAAATATTCTTGTTGCAATATATGCAGTTGTACGGGCACCCCCTGTGTGTCAAAATCGGCGCCATGGGAATTCGTCTGGCCCGGGTTCTGTAGACTTTCAGGTCGGGCAGAAGATCATAGGCCGGGAACGGCAATGAGTCGAGATTTATTATCAATTCCCGGTCCTGGTTGTTAATTATTTTTCCCTCCGAAATGTAACTGATTCCCTTGACCGTCGACAACGATTCAAGATTTTCCAGGAGTTCAACAATGGTTTCCTCGCCCTCGCCTCTGACAACACAGAGCGCCCCGGAATCAACGAGGGTTTTTTCAACAACGGAAGTCGCGTATGGCCCGCCTATTATTACGGGCTTGTTTAAAGTTTTCCTTATCATCCTCGAAAGCTCTATACTGGCTCTCGCAAGGACTATGTTGCTCGTTATTCCAACAATATCCGGATTAAACTCGGACAACCTTTCTGTTACCTTTTCATTGCACATTCTCAGAACATTGGCGTCTATTATGATACATTCAAATCCCCTGTTTCTCAACACAGCCGCCATATAGGCAAGACCCAGCGGTGGATAAATGGTTGCAGTGTTTAAACCCTTTGCATAATAAGCGAAGGGATACACGAAGGCCACTCTTTTCACTTTCATATTGACCTGCGATTGCTGTTCATCTGCCAACTTCTGATGAAACTGGTTCCAGTCGAAACCGTGTTCGGAATGTATCTAAACCCGATCACTTTGAAACCCGGACATATAAAACGGCTATTGGTGAAATTATAGCAGGGGGGGGAAGATTATTCAAGTCCACGGCGTAATGGAATACAGCGGCAGGATGCACGATGAATAGAAAAGCCGGCCTCTCTGCTTTACGCGAAAAGACCGGCTTCGCAATAAAAATATTTCAGCGAAAATTAAAACCTGAGATTATAGAAGGCCCCCAGCCCCGGATAAGCGGCCGTACTTCCCAGTTCTTCTTCGATCCGCATCAGCTCGTTGTACTTGGCCACCCTTTCGGAACGGCAGAGGGAGCCCGTCTTAATCTGGCCGGCGTTAGTGGCCACCACGACTTCGGCGATGGTCGTGTCTTCCGTTTCGCCCGAGCGGTGCGAGACGACCGCCGTATAGCCCGCCCGCTTGGCGGTCTCAATGGCGGCCAGGGTCTCGGTGAGGGTCCCGATCTGGTTGAGCTTGATGAGGATCGAATTGGCCACCCCCATCTCTATCCCCTGTTTGAGGCGCTCCACGTTGGTCACGAAGAGGTCGTCACCGACAATCTGGATGCGGTCTCCGAGTTTTTCGGTCATCAGTTTCCATCCGTCCCAGTCGTCTTCCGCCAGCCCGTCCTCGATGGAGATGATCGGATACTTGTCTATGAGGCGCGCGTAGAAGTCCACCATCTGGGCGCTGGTAAGAACCTCGCCGGTGGATTTCTTGAAGTGGTATTTCCCATCCTCGTAAAATTCGCTGGCCGCCGGGTCCATGGCCAGGTATATATCCTTGCCGGGCTCGTAGCCGGCTTTTTCGATGGCCTGCACCATGACCTGGAGCGGCTCCTCGTTGCTCTTCAGGTTCGGGGCATAGCCGCCCTCGTCCCCCACGGATACGGAGAGCTTCATCTCCTTGAGTATTTTACCAAGAGCGTGGAAGGTCTCGGCTCCCATCCGGACGGCCTCGGCTATGGAAGCGGCTCCGACCGGCATGATCATGAATTCCTGAAGATCTATGGGGCTGTCGCCGTGCTTTCCCCCGTTTATGACGTTCATCATGGGTATGGGCAGGGTATGGGCATAGACTCCGCCAAGGTACTGGTAAAGCGGAAGCCCCAGGGCGGTGGCCGCCGCGCGGGCAGTCGCCAGGGAGACTCCCAGGATTGCATTGGCCCCGAGTTTGCCTTTGTTGGGTGTTCCGTCCATCTCGATCATGAATTCATCGATTTCTTTCTGGCGGACCGCGTCCAGACCCAGAAGTTTCGGGGCCATAATTTCATTGACATTCCGTACGGCGTTCTCCACCGATAGACCGCCGTAGATCTTGGGATTCTTGTCCCTCATTTCCACGGCCTCGTGGGTTCCGGTGGATGCTCCGGAGGGGATTCCCGCCCGGCCCATCGCGCCGCACTCCAGCCAGACGTCCACCTCTACGGTGGGATTTCCCCTGGAATCCAGAATTTGCCGGGCGACGATGTCGGTGATTTCGGTCATGATTGTTTCCTCCTGTTTTCTGCTTTGACAGACATGAAACTCCAGGGCTGAATTACCCCGGAAGGCCCATCAGCTCCTGGCGCGCTTATTCTGCGGAAATTGTCCGGCTATATTTTCTGGGTGGGGAAGGTGAAGGTATATATCATGCGCTCCGCCGAGCCATAGCACTGTGAATAAAGGCTGAGCGGCGCCGCATAGGTGATTTGGTATTGGATGTGGTTCTTGAACGTGAAAAACTGAGCGGCTCCCATTTTAACGTTGTCCTGAGCCCGAGTAAACTCAAATATCATCTTGTACCACTTGGTCTTCGCGATCGTGACCGCCTGCAGAAGTTTCAATTTAAGGGCTTGGTCCTTTTTTAAAGCCAGCATCTGGGAGTCTTTGTATTTCTCAAGGGTCATGTCCCCCGACCGGCTCAACGTGACGGTTATGGCGGCACCCGTCGAGTTGACGAGCAGGATGGCGACTTTACTTGCCTGGGCACCATTCGGATCGCTCGTCCAGTCGGAAGGGACTTGCATCGTCATGCCCGATGGGAAAGACTGCTTCGCCGCCGAGGCGGGCAGGACCACGACCAGAAGGGCAACCATCAGGAACAGGACAAACTTCTTCACTTGAACACCTCCGTTTTATAATCCCGATTCGGGAAACCAGTGGGAATAACGCGGTTATTCCCGCTCTTTCCTCTTCTTTTCCGAATCCCCGAGGGACTTGGCCTCATCCCAGAAGCCATCCATTTCCTCGAGAGTCAAATCGGAAACTGATTTCTCGATGAGACGGCTCTTTTCCTCTATGAAATGGAAACGCTCGATAAATTTTTTCGAGGAGAGGCGCAGGGCCTCTTCACAGTTTACCCCCATGCGGCGGCCCACGTTCACCACGGCAAACAGGAGGTCGCCAAGCTCCTCGCGTACTTTCCCGGGATCCTTTTGTTCCCAGGCCCGGCAGAGCTCTCCGCTTTCTTCATGGATTTTCTGCAGGGGGCCCTGAAGATCCGGCCAGTCAAAGCCGACCTCGGCGGCCCGCCCCTGAAGGCGCTCTGCCTGAAGAAGCGCCGGGAGACTGGCGGGGATCCCGTCCATGAGCGAATTTCGACTCCTGCCGCCCTTTTCCCTCAGTTTTATCTCTTCCCAGTTTCTGAGAACCTCGGCTGAGGAGGAGACATGGGCATCGGAAAAAACATGGGGATGGCGCCTGATCATCTTTTCATTGAGGCCCTGGACGACGCCGTCCGCGTCGAATTCACCGTTTTCCCGGGCAATCTGGGCATGAAAAACAATTTGAAGGAGGAGATCTCCCATCTCCTCCTTCAAACGCAAAGGGTCTCCGTCTTCTATAGCATCGAGAACCTCGTAGGTCTCTTCGACCAGATAGGGAGTGAGGCTCTGATGAGTCTGCTCCTTATCCCAGGGACATCCCGGCTCTCCCCGAAGGGTCTGCATGATGCCGAGCAGTCTTTCCCAGGACGACTCCACCTGCTATTACTTTCCAGTTGGTGCAGGCTGTTCCTTCTCGCCCGGCGCGGGCTTGTTGTCGGCCTTCTGGGTTTTATCCTGGAACATCATATAAGTTATGCTGGCTTCGTCCTTGATTTTTTTCAGGAAGTCGCCCATCTTTGTCTGGGCATAAACCATGCCCACCAGGTTACTGAGGTCCTGGAAGGAGGTCTTCTTTTCTTCCACCTTGACAATCGCATATCCACGCTGGGTCTTGAGGATCTTGCTGATCTTGCCCGGTTCCTGTGAGAAGGCTACCGTGACGATCTCCGGGGTGAGTTTGACCATCATAGCCTGACGTGTCATCAGACCGAGGTCGCCACCCTTGGTGTTGGTATCCGGATCGATTGACTTCTCAGCCACCTTGGCGAAATCGGTGCCCTTGTTCAACTCGGCCAGCATTTCCTTCGCCTGGGACTCTGTATTGGCGATGATATAGCGGGCCCGCACCAGAGCCAGCTGGTCCTTCATCCGATCATAGAGTTCCTTCTGATCCTTCTCAGTGGCGCCTTTGAGCACCAGCTTTTCCAGATACAGGGGAATATCCAGATCTTTTTTAATGTCATCCGCGCTCAGATTGCTGGATTTGAGCTTAATCTCGAAGAAAGGATCCATGATCTTGATCATCTCAAAACGGTCGTCGATGTCCTTGGGTCCGACCGTGATACCTTCCTTGGCGGCCTTCTGTTTGATCAGCTTCTTGCCGATGAGGAGCTCTAAAGTCTCCTTCCCGTACATCTTCTCAAGCTGCTGGTCCACTTCCTCCTTGGAAATTTTTTCGCCGTTGACGATGGCTGCCGGCTTGGAAATGGCGCTGCAGCCGTTGAGCAGGATGGCCAGAAGGAAGACCGTGACCACTGCTCCCATGAGTGATAAAACCTTGTTTCTCAATTTATTTCTCCTTTCAATTGATCTGCCGCCCCTGCTTCGACGGGACGGCTTAATTTCCCTTTTTTAGAAGCAGCGTGAGCACCGACTCCAGTAACTGCGGCCAGTCGGGAAGGGCGGCCGCGTTCCGGATTATGAGCTGAGGGGGCACAAAAGAGGCCCGGCGGAGGGTGATTTCCGAGATTTTACCCAGGATTTTCTTTGGTATTGAAGGCGTCCAGGGCATGAGGATTTCCAGAGTGTCCCCGCTCAACTTCACTTTCGGAACTTCTGCAGCCACACAGAGTATTTTCAGACGCATGAGGAGCATCAGATTTTCCGCTTCGGAAGGAAGGGGGCCGAAGCGATCCCGCAGCTCTTCCCTGAAGCGATCCAGACCGGGAAGATCCGTCGTATCTGAAAGTCGCCGGTACAGGTTGAGTTTCATCCCGGCGTGCGGGATATAGTCATCCGGCAGGTAGGCCTGCAGAGGTATATCCAGGGAGGGAGAGGGCTTTTCTTCGGTGGGTTTATCGCCCTTGAGTTCCTTCACGGCCTCGCCCAGAAGGTGGGTATACAGGTCGAAGCCGACGGCCACGATGAATCCATGCTGCTCTGGACCCAGCAGGTTGCCGGCACCGCGAATCTCCAGGTCTCTTAAGGCGATCTGAAACCCGGAACCCAGGGCGGTGAGTTCGCGAAGAGTACTCAGTCTCTTAAGAGCGATCTCCGAGAGTTTATCCCGCTCAGGGTAGAGAAGATAGGCATAGGCCTGGTGGCGGTCCCGCCCCACCCGCCCCCGCAGTTGATAGAGCTGGGCCAGCCCGAAGGTGTGGGCGTTGCTGATAAGGATGGTGTTGGCCCCCGGAATATCCAGGCCGCTTTCGATGATGCAGGTGCATACCAGGATGTCGTGCCTCCCGGAGACGAAGTCGAGCATGACGCGCTCCAGAGTCTCCTCCTCCATCTGCCCGTGGGCCACCGCCACCGAGGCGTGGGGGAAGAGGCGGCGTATTTCCTGGGCCAGCCGTTCGATGCCCAGTACCCGGTTGTGGACGACAAAGACCTGACCGCCCCGCTCCAGCTCGCGGGAGATGGCCCCCCGGACAATCTCGCTCCTCCACTCAAAGAGCGAGGTCTTTATGGGAAGGCGATCCTGGGGCGGCGTGTCAATGACGCTCATGTCCCGGATGCCGACGATGGACATGTGGAGGGTCCGCGGGATGGGTGTGGCGGTGAGGGTCAGCACGTCCACGCTCTCTTTCAGCTCTTTTAAACGCTCCTTATTTTGAACGCCGAAGTGCTGCTCCTCATCAATGATGACCAGGCCCAGATCCTTGAATTGAACATCTTTCTGGAGGAGGCGGTGGGTTCCGATGACTATGTCAACTCCTCCTTCTTTCAATTCCCGGATAATCTTCGCCTGCTCCCGGCCGCTCTTAAAACGACTCAGCATTTCGACCCGCACCTGGTAGGCGCTGAGGCGTTCGAGGAAGGTGTTGTAGTGCTGCTGACAGAGCACGGTGGTGGGAACCAGGATGGCCACCTGCTTTCCACTCATCACTGCTTTAAAGGAGGCCCTGAGGGCCACCTCTGTTTTCCCGTATCCGGCGTCTCCGCATATGAGGCGGTCCATGGGTTGCGGCCTTTCCATGTCGGCCTTGGCCTCCCGTATGGCCTTTTCCTGATCGGGTGTCTCCTCGTAGGGGAAGGCCGCCTCCAGTTCCGCCTGCCATGGCGTGTCCGGAAGAAAAGCGTATCCCTCCTTTACTTCCCGTCTGGCGTACAGGGCGAGGAGCCCCCGGGCCATCTCCTCAACCTCGGCCTTTACTTTCTTTTTTGTGGCCGCCCACTCCTGGCTCCCCAGGCGGGAAAGTGAGGGGCCCTTCCCCTCGAGCCCGTTGTACTTCTTGAGAAGATCCAGATGGATAACGGGGACGAATAGCCGATCTCCTTTGGCATATTCCAATATGATGCAGTCAATCCGGGCGCCGTCCAGTTCGAGCTGCCCGACCCCGAGATATTTCCCGATCCCGTACTGGAGATGGACCACCAGGTCGCCCTCCCCGATATCTTCCAGGCGCAGAGTTTCGCCCCCCGCCGTCGGCGGGGCGCGTCTCGGAGTGCGTCTCGGGGCGCCTAAAATCTCGCGATCCGTGAGCAGGATCATCTCCAGGGGTTTGAAGCTGAATCCTTCCTCAAGCGAGGAGCGGAACAGCTGGACCCGGCCGGGGAGAAGTTCGCTCTCCTCTCCCGGGAGGACCGGGTTGACCCCCTCCTGCACCAGGAGTTCCCGGACCCTGCCTTCCTGGGGGGTGACGATGGCCACTCTTTTCCCTTCCCGTGACCAGCACCTGACGGCTGAAATGAATTCGCTCCAGCGGCCGGAAAATTTTTCCGCCGCCTCGAAGGGAAAGTCGAGCGCCTCATGCTCCCCGCCCCAGGAGGAGAGAAAGAGGCACTGCCGCCCGTTCCAGATCGCGTCCGGGTCCGGCGGCATCTCGCCGGAGTCCGAGAAGTATTCAAGGAGGTGAAGGCGGACCTGGGAGGCCTCATCCACCACCAGGAGGCTTTCCGGGGAGAAGTAGTCGGCGACGTCCTGGGAGGCCGTCTCCTCCCGGGCGGGGAGGATTCGAACCGAGGCTGTCATCCTGGTGGAAAGCTGGGTGGCGCTGTCGAAGTGGGTCATGCGTTCGATTTCATCGCCCAGAAACTCAATGCGGACGGGTTCGCCGGCGGGCGGAAAAATATCCAGGATGCAACCCCGCAGGGCAAAATCTCCAGGGCCTTCCACCATGGGCACACGCCCATATCCCATGGCGGACAATCGTTCAGAGATGCGTTCGAAGTCAATAGTTTCTTTTTCGGACAGGACGAGCGTGCTGTCCTTAAGCTCCCGGGCCGAGAGAGTCTTCTGTAAAAGTGCCCTGACCGGGGCGACGACCAGGAGATTTTCTCCCAGGGACAGCCGCTCGAGAATTCGCAGGCGCAGGGAATCGCGTCCTTCCCCGTCCGGCAGGGCCTCTTCCCGCTCGGGAAAACAGCAGACTTCCCTGCCACCAGGGCTGAACATGGCCGCTTCCTGACAGAGCCGCTCGGCTTTATCAGCCGAGGGAGTGATCCAGAGGATGGGGGCTGGGTGGCATCCCGAGAGCGCCGCCAGAAATAGCCCCTTGGCGGAGTTGGTGAGCCCCGAGACGAAAGCGTTTTCTCCACGCCGGATTTTATCAAGCAGAACCTGAAATCCGGGAAATTCAATGAAGGTGGCGACGAAATTGCCGGGGCCGTCGGAATCTTTGGACATGAAGAAAATTTCTCCCGCGAATCCTCTTTCCCTCTTTTTGCTTCTCTGGAGAGGAAAATGGCAGTTTTCCGGAGAATAGAAAAAGCGTAATGAACACCACCGAAGGAGAATTCCTGGGCGTCCCCAAGTTGCGGTTATACATAGTTATCTTCCGTTGGTTCTCCTTGTTTCTCGGCGTGCTTCTTACGGGGTTTTCCTTTGCCAGGACCCTTAAGCCCCTTCCTTTCCCCTTCTCCGAGCAACCGGCGGCGGTACTGGTCGTCCTTGTTATCTATGAAATTATCGCCAGCCTCTATGCGGCCCGCTGGACGGACAAGAAGGCCAACGTCTATCTGCTTATCCTGGTTGACATCTCGATCGGTTTCCTGTTGAGCTGGTATTACGGCATCGCCTTCTTTTATCTGGCCATCATCCTGCCGGTCCTGGAAGCGTCGCTCTATCTGGGCTTCAGCGCCGCCACCCTGGTTATCCTGATCGTCGCCGTCATCTGCATGCCGATCGTCATCCTCCAGTGGCTTAATATCATCAGCACCGGAGGAATGTCCTCTGATCTGCTTTTCAACAATTTTAAAATATTCTTCATCACCGCCGTCCTATTCATATGGCTTTTTACCTTCTCCACCTCCCATGAAGAGGCCCTCTCCTACCAGCAAAGAAAAGTCTGGGAGGAAAAGGCCTTGCTGGCCCAGGAACTCCAAAGCAACAAGAAGCAATTAAAAGAGGTCTTCAACGAGCTGGAAGAGCGGGTTGACCAGCTCGACAAGCTGCATGAGGAGCTCGAAAATTCCGTAAAAGAGGTAGAAAGCCTTCAAAAGAACCTGCACGAGGCCCGCTTCAATGCGCAGGCGACCCAGCAGACCGTCCAGCAGAAGGAAAAGGAGCTGCTTCAGCGCTCGGCCGCAGAGAGCGAGGCCCTGAGGAAGAAGAACAATCTGATGACCGCCCTGGTCGAACGTTTCGAAAAATTTGACGTTACGCTTTCGACTGATGACGCCTATATCGCGCTGGTGGAATACCTCCTTGAATTCATTCCATCTCAGACGGCCATTCTCTTCGTCGCCGATGAACCGAATGAAAACAGGGCGCTCTTCGCCGAGGTTGCGGCCAGCCCTTACTCTGATTATTTCAGGAGCTTCAGTGTCGTAATGGGGGAGGGAGCCGTCGGCTACGTCGCCCAGAAGCTCGAACCCCTGAAGATAGACAATGCGAGCATAGAAAAAGACGGAAAAGAACTCACCTCTCTTCTAACTCATGAAAAATCAGTATTGATCGCTCCCCTGGCGATAGGAGGAGACGTTTTCGGCGCCCTCTACCTGGGCCGGCCCACGGAGCGGGCCTACACGGAGGAGAATCTGGAGGAACTGGTGGCCTTCGCCAGGGTGGCCTCCGGGACCATCAAAAACGCGCTGCAATTCCAGAAGGCGCTTTCACAGGGAATTTCCGATTCCCTGACCGGGCTTTATAATCCATTCTTCTTCCAGGAGCGCATCTCCGACGAGGTCAAGCGGGCCCGGAGATATAAGAACATCCTCTGCCTCCTTCTTATAGACATCGATCACTTCTCCGACTTTAATAAAATCTACGGGCGGGAGATGGGAGACCAGGCGCTCCTCCAGGTTTCCGAGGTTCTGCGGGGACACACCCGGGAGACCGATGTGGTCAGCCGTCTCGAAAACGACCGCTTCGGCGTCCTGCTAATCCAGTCCAACCGGGCCAACGCCATCCTGATCGCAGAGCGCATCCGCATGGCCATAGCCGTGCGGGCCGTGGGGCAGGATCCGTCGCGGGGAGGCAAGATCAGCGTCAGCATCGGCCTGGCCTCCCTTCCCCAGGACGCCGCCTCGAAGGATGAACTCCTGGAGAAGGCCGAGATGGCGCTCAGTGGCTCGCTGGCCCAGGGAGGTAACCACACCTCCTTCCCGGCCTGACGTAAATACCGGAAGGCCTTACTCCCTGGAGACCTGGGCGCCGTTTTCCTCGCGTCTTCCGCGATACCAGAACACGAAAAGTACGATAGCCCCAAGCCCCAGCAGGCTCAGTACGGCTCCGGCGATGTTGGAGAGGCTCCGGCTGCCGTTTCCCGCCAGCGCGCCGACCGCAGGTCCCAGGGTAATTCCCATCCCGATAAGAGCCTCGTGAATTCCGGCATGTCCGCTTGAGCCGGAGCTTAAGTGCATGGCGTAAGTCAGGGCACCGGCATAGACGAATGCTGCCCCCAGGCCGAAAAGCGCCTGCCCTCCCGGAAGGGCCGTGAGGTTTCCGGGGAACAGGAGCACCATGGCGAACCCGGTGCAGAGGAGCACGTAAGCGGCCAGCATCCACCGGGCCCGGTATCGCCACCCCATCCAGAACAGGCTCAGGAGAAATCCGCCGAAGCGCGCAAATCCCCACACCGAACCGAGGGACGCCGTCCAGATCCCGGCTCCCGGAGCCGCCAGGCGTGTTAGAAATGGCATGACGGGAATAATCACATTCATGGCCGTGTAGGCGAGCATGTTGGATGTCCAGGCCATGAGAAGGAGCACCCCCGCCCGCCGCCGCGGAGCACCTCCGGTTCCCTCGTTCAGATTCAGGGAATCTTCCGTGATATGATCCGTGGCAAGCTGATCCTGGGGGACGGCCCACCCGAGCGAGAGGAACGTAGCGATAAGAGCGCAGGCGGCCGGGATAAGGAATACCAGACTCCATCCCAGATTCATGATGGGGCCGGAAGTGAAGTAGGCGAGGGAGCTGGACACAGACCAGACGACGTTGAAACGGGAAATCCGGCTGGATAATTTCATCCGTCCCGGACTTCGGGTGAGAGCCGATTCCAGGGCGGGCCAGATCTGCGTGTTGGTGAAGTTGTAGGCGGCCATGGCGGCAAAGAGCACCCAGATGTTTTGAAAGTGGAGGACGACGAGCCCCCCGGCGGCGGTGATGACGCACCCGGCCGACATGCCGGCAATCATGTTCCGGGCGCCCCAGCGCGCCGCGAGGTGCCCCGAGAGAAGTGAAAGGAAAATATAGCACAGGCCCCAGCCGGCGGAGAGCCAGAGACACTGTGTATCGGTGGCTCGAAGAACCTCGCTGGCATAGAAATAGCACCCATAGCAAAAGAGGGTGACCGCGTAGGAATGGATTCCTTCGATGATAAACCAGGGGCCGAGGGTCCTGCGGTCCGAAAGTTGTGAATTGACCTGCATTTTCAACCTTGCTCTCATTGTGATTAACCGTTAGCGATGTACTTCTCGATCAGAGGCAAAACTTTTTCCCGCTCCTTTGCATCCAGTACCAGGAAGACTCCCCGGAAGTTGTCAAAGCGCTCCTTGTCCGGGAAGGGGCTCAGGAAGATGCCGTTTTTTTCGATTGAATAACTTCTGAATTGCTTCAGAGAAAGCGTTTGTTTATAAAGAAAGCGCCTGATGGTCAAGGTTTCATTCGAGAAGATATAGGCGGTGGGAAAGAAGAAGGCGGAGAGGCTGAAGAAGAGAAAGACCCCGGCGGCCAGGGCGGCCAAGAGGGATTGGCCGAGAGCGAAATAAAAAGCCAGCATGACGACCGCAATGCTCACGGCCGCCATGATTGAGCGCGTTAGATTGCGCCTGAGAGGATGGACGACAAACTCATCCATCGTTCTTAACCGGAATGAAAGAGGCGCAGGATAGCCGCGAAGGTCACTTTTACGGCCTCCCACCACTCGTTTTTGAAAAAGAGAATTCTCCCGATGAGGAGGGAGACACGGGCCATTACGGTGTATCCGAAGGCCGCGCCGAAGGCGATCATGAGCACCCAGATCCCCACCCTCGAGGCGCCTCCAAAGAAGCCGCGGTGTTCCATCGAGAAGAAGAAATAGATAAGCCCGCAGCACACCCCGATGACGACGAGCCAGTTAAAGACGGTTTGGCTTAAGTCCACCGCGGAGGTGAATGAGAAGAGTTGAAGGGACGCGATTTTTAACTGGACCAGATGCGGGGGAGCTTTGACCCAGAGGGGGAGTATGGTGGCCTCTATCTGTTTTAAGATCTGGGCCTGCATGGAATAGACGATGTTGATGCCGGCGGTGACCCCCACTATGAAGGCCAATGGCCAGCGGCTGATCCAGCCGATTTTCGGAAAGAGCCTGGATAGCATGAGAATTCCCAGGACGGCGGGGATGAGGTAGAGGCATTCCTTAGTGAAGATGCGTCCCGAGACGGCGGACGAGACGGCCGTCGCCAGGCGGTCAATGAGGTTCGGCTTGAGCACGTTCCAGAAATCCACCGACATCATGTAGCCGGCGGAGACCCCGACGTAGAGGTGCTCCGCGAACTTATAGAAGGGATTGTCCCTGTATAGAAAACTGAAGATAAAGAGGGTCAAAAACCCTGCGATCCAAAGCCCGATGACCTGGGAGGCGGTGAGTATTTCCATCAGACGCCTCCCTTTATTTTTTTCTTTTTCCTGGTGGCAAAAAAAACGAGGTTAGAGAGCAGGATCAGGCCCGCGATGAGGAAGTGCGTCACGCCCTGGGCGTCCATGGCCAGGCAGGCCTCCTCGGGGTGCCCGATGAGCGTCTCATATTCGGCGGCCCCCTTGAGCCCTCCCATGAGGCCCAGGAGCTGGCCGGAGTTGATGTAGGGGTAGAGCTGGGACGCGATGACCGCAGTGCAGCCTCCGGCCACCGGGCGGTGGCACTGCGCCTGGGCGATGGTGATCCAGTCCGTAAGCCCGGGGAATCCTCCGCTGAAGCTAAGGATGAGGTCGAAGTCCCGGAGGGTGCGGATTCCAGAGAGAATGGGGAACTCTTCAATCGGAGTTCCGGCGGCGTCACGGGGGCATATAGTCTGGATTCCCTTGCTTAAGGCCAGGATGGCCATTTCGTTTCCTGGCTTGTACCCCAGATCCAGGTAGTCTTGCCCGTATTTTTTACCGCACTCTTTCCCTATTCTCTTCAAAAGATCGCTGGCCAGGGCGGCGCCCTCCGGCCAGACGGTGAGGCCCACGACGCGGAGGCCGCGGCGGAAGGCGTGGCGCATGACGGCGGCCGCCATCGGCGCGCACTCGATGCGGGTGGAGGGGCCATAGTCGAATGATATCAGGATATTTTTGCCGGGGGGAAGCTTCTCAATAAAATTGTAGATATTTTTCACCGGCTGGGAGGGTTTGATCCCGATATTGAGCGGAAAGAAAAGGGGTATTCCCGCCGCGGCCAGGACCAGCAGGAAGATGACTTTCCGGTCGAGATTAAGCAGGCGCCAGAGCATCAGTCGCCTCCCAGGTAGGAGCGTTCGATGCCCAGCAGTATCTTAAGGGACATCGAAATGAGTCCCAGAGAGGCCCCCAGGATGATGGCCCGCTGTCCGGCCGCATTAAAGCCGTTCATGATCCAGTCGTCAATCAGGATGTTAAGTGAAATCCCCTTAAGAAACGGGAGGTGGCTCCAGAGCGCCTGCCCGAGCGGCACCTGCCCGATCATCACTATAAGGGCGGCGATGAGGAGAAGGGTGGCCTCCATTGTCTTGGCCTTAAAGGCCCGGAAGGCGGCCGAGGCGATGAAGAAAGCCAGGAGGGCGAACATGGTGGCCGAGAGAGGAGTGAAGACGTAGTTAAAAATGTAGCGGAAGAGGCTGCCTTCATTAATGCCTCCGAAAAGGCCCGCCGCGAGCGTTCCGAAGAGGCCGGCGAGGAGGACCGCATTGTATCCCCAGCCGGGAGCCGACTTGGCGATTTTGGAGAAGTTGACGACCACCAGGCTGGCCCCTCCCAGGATATAGGCGAAGGCGAAGATTATGAGGAACCAGTTAAGAAAGAGATCGCCCAGCGGCGGGACGGTTGCATGTTCCAGGCGGGGAAGGAAAAACTGGATGATCATGGTGATGCCGGCGATGAAGGTAATGAGAATGGGAAGTTGTCGTTTCATGCCGTCATGCTCCTATGTCCTGAAGACGGCGCGTATGGTTTCTTCAAGGCCGCTCCACCCGAATATTTGGGATAAAGTCATGAGGAGGCATGAAAGCAGAATGGCCCCCAGGATAATCGCCTTTCCTGCGTCCTGCCCCTTGAGGCTGCCCACCTGGACGGGATCGCGCGAGAGGCAGGCCGAGGCGGCGTAGAGCTCCTCCCCGATCAGGGTGTAGTCGCAGGCCGCCACGAAGAACGGAAGCTGGGAGGCCTCGGCGGTGCCGGCTATCTGGATGGCGCCGGTGGAATGGCCGGTTTCAGCCAGGATGAGGGATTCGGCGTAAAAAGGGCCCATGAAGAAGATGGCCGCCGGTTTCTCGCGAATCATGAGGCCGTCCACCCCGGCCACGTATCCGAACTGATCGTCGGAGAGGTAGCGGACGTTGTCCCGCACGAAGTCATCCGCCTTGCCGGACCTGATATACGATTCCCGAACCACCTCCTGGGCCGTGGACATAACCACCGAGCGGCAGCAAGGGCACAGAAGCGGGGTTTCATATTCGGCGGTCTTCTCCGCCACGTGCCCCAGGATCGAGAGGGCGGCCAGGGTCTGGATGTTGTCCACGTCCTGAAGGCCCGGCACGTAGAGCACCGGCCGGCCCATCTCGGTGGCTCTTCCCACGGCCTCATCTATGGCCGAAAGCCCGGCAATTTTCCTGATAAACAGATTCCGGTGCCTGGCGCGAAAGATAAACCAGGCTATGAGAGCGGTAAAAAGGAAAACGCCGATGAAATTGTTGAGCTTATCGAGGTTGAACCACGCCATTTGACTCTGGCTCAGATCCACGGCTTTTCCTCCAGATATATTCCCACTATTCGTCCCGTCATTTCGTATTCCTCTCAATCCGGCCGTCCTGGAGCACGAGAACCCGGTGGGCGATATCCCGCAGGATTTCGTCATGAGAGACGATCAGGATTGTCTGGCCCAGGGTTTTGTTTGATTCCCGGATGAGGGAGGCAAAATCTTCGGCGGTCTTGGAGTCAAGAAGTCCGGTCGGCTCATCGGCCAGCACGATCCGGGGGCGGGTGACGAGGGCCCGGGCAATGGAGACGCGCTGAAGTTCCCCTCCCGAGAGCTGGCCTGGATAGAAGTGAACTCTTTTATCGAGTCCCAGCCGGCAAAGTTCGTTCAAAGCACGTGTCTTCCGTTCTTTAAGGGGAATTTTCGAATATTTCATAGGAAGCGCCACGTTCTCGAGGGCGGTCAGATGAGAGATGAGGTTGAATGGGCTGAAGATGAAGCCGAATCCCCTCCTCCGGATTAAGGGCAGTTCTCGTTCCGAAAGCGAAGTCAGTTCCTCTTCTTCCAGAAATATTTTTCCGCTGGTCGGGCGATCCAGGCATCCCAGAAGATTGAGGAGGGTCGTCTTTCCGCTTCCTGAGCGGCCCCAGATGCAGAGAACCTCGCCTTCATTCACCTCGAGGGAAACTCCGTCGAGCGCCCGGACTTCCACCGGCCCTGTCCGGTAAATTCTGGTGAGTCCCTCGGTCCTGATCAGGGAGCTCACGCCTATCCCACGCGCAGTCGCAGGTTGTCGATAAGGCGGGCTTTCCCTACATGGGCCGCCACGGCGATCATGACGTCCCCCTTGAGTTCGATGACTTCCTCGAGAGTTTTGGCATCTACGACTTCGACGTACTCCCACGCAACCTGCGGGTGGCTGGACATGATCCTCTTGATTTCAGAGATGATGACCGGGGCGGAAAATTCCCCCCGGCGGATGAGATCCCTGGCATGCGTCAGGGCTTTATAGATGAAGGAGGCCGCCTGCCTCTCCTTGGCGTTCAGGTAGCTGTTGCGGGAACTCAAGGCCAGCCCGTCCGCCTCCCTGACCGTGGGAACGGAGACCACCGCGACGGGGAAGTTTAAGTCCCGGATCATCGTTTCCAGAATGAGCAATTGCTGGGCATCTTTTTCCCCCAGGAAAAGCTCGTCCGGCTGGATAAGGTTAAGGAACTTGGCGATGACGGTGCAGACACCCCGAAAATGGCCCGGCCTTTCAGCCCCGCAGAGCACTTCTGAAAGTTTGGGCACCTCGACGTAGCTCAGAAAATCCGGGGGATATATCTCCTCGGCCTCGGGAAGAAATATGACGTCGGTCCCGGCCCACTCGGCCAGTTGCTGGTCCCGTTCAAGATCTTTGGGATAGGCGGAAAAATCTTCATTTCTGCCGAACTGCATGGGGTTGACGAAGATGCTGACAACGACGGCTCCGCAGCCGGCACGGGCTCTCTTGATCAGCTCCAGGTGGCCCTTATGGAGAAAACCCATGGTGGGTACAAAGCCGATTTTTTTCCGCTGGGCTTTCTTGGCGGCAACCCATTCCCGCATTTCCTGGATTGTTACCAGAATCTCCATTTATTAATCATCCTTTTGTTTTTTAAGCCGCTCCGGCAGCCAATTGCTCTGTTTACTCATTCTAAATTCTTTCAAAGAGTTAGTTTTCCCTTTTAAGTCTCCCATAATGGGCTCCCGCGCAATCAGGGAAAAATCGCGCGGTATATTGACAACTCAACAAAATTTAAGTATGATAGAGCCATCTTAAATAAGGGGGAAAAGATGGATAAGATTAATGTTTCTCAGCCTTTTGAATCCCCGAAAGTTCCCGGCGTCTCCAGGCAGACGGAATCAGCTCCCCAGGCATTCTCCAATGACATTGTTTCCGTAGGGAAAAAAAGAGAAGATCTCAAGCTGATTTTAGATCCCAAGAAAGCCATTTTAGACTCCTCGCGGAGTGAGAAGGAAGTTCTCAATTCGATGATTTCCGAGATCATCCCCAAAGGCGAAGGGCAGGTCGCGGAATTAAAGCTGAAGCCTTTTGAAAAGCTTAATGAACCGATCATGAAACCGCGCGAGGAAGGCTTCGATTCAAGGAATATTTACAACATGGCCACCATCCGGGAGCACGGAATCACCACCATGATCTACCGGGGGGAGGACAAAAACGAGCCGGCGGGCCAGTGCACCGGCAGGCTCGGCCTGGCCACCAGCAAGGACGGGGTTAACTTCGACAGGAAAAAAGAGCCCATCATCGTTCCCGAACACGATTACGAAAAAAAGGGCATCGAGGATCCCCGCTTGGTAAAGGTCAATGACACCTATTACCTCACCTACACCGCCTACGACGGCGACAAGGCCCGGCTGTGCCTGGCCACTTCAAAGGACATGCGTGATTGGGAAAAGCATGGCCCTCTCTTTCCCGATTTCCCGGCGACCGGCAATTGGACCAAGTCGGGCGCCATCCTTCCCGAGAAGGTGAAGGACGGACTCTACAAGGACCGCTACGTCATGTACTTCGGGGACACCGACATGTGGATGGCCTTTTCAAACGATCTCATTCACTGGACTCCCGTCATGAACCCGGTCATCAAGACCCGGGGAGACAAGTTTGACAGCAACCTGGTGGAGTCCGGCCCGCCGCCCTTCTACACGGACAAGGGCATCCTGGTCCTCTACAACAGCAACGGCGGGGACGGCGGGGAACACAAGGACTATAACATGGGAGCGGCGCTTTTCGATAAGAATGATCCAACGAAGATGCTCGCCCGGACCGACAAGCCCATCCTCTCCCCCACCCTGGAGTGGGAGAAGCACGGCTACATTGATAACGTGGTCTTCGGCGAGGGGCTTACCGTTCAGGACGGCAAGGTGAACATCTATTACGGCGGCGCCGACCGCTACATCGGCAAGGCCTCCATGGATCCAAAGAAGTAATAGGAATTTTTCGTAAGATGCGGGAAGCCGGAGCGCAGACTCCGGCTTCTTTGTTTTTTCAGCAGTTAAGAAGGGCCTTGCGTCTCGTGTAAAGATAGAGGACCGCGGAGGCGCAGATGCAGGCACCCAGGGCCAAAGCGAACGGAGCGCCAACCCACTGGGCGATGATGCCAGCCTGGAAGGAACCGAACGGCGTGAGACCCAGGAAGGCCAGGACATAGACGCTCATGACCCGGCCGCGAAGTTCGTGGGGGATGATGCTCTGAAGAAGGGTGTTGATCACGGCCGTAAATGAAACGAGGGACCAGCCGGCTACAGCCATTATAATGAGGGACAGGTGATAGTTTCGGCACAGGGAGAATGCAAACACGGCCACCGAGAACAGGCCGCAGGTCGCAAGAAGAAAAGTGCCCTTGCTCGAAAAATTGCCCATGTAGGCCAGGGTGAGGGCTCCGATGAGGGCTCCGATACCGGTTGCAGTCATGAGGAAACCCAGTCCGGAGGCGCCGACATTCAGGATGTCCCTTGCGAAGATCGGCATCAGCACCATGTAGGCCATGCCGAAGACGCTCGATACGGCGATCAGACTGATCAGGCTGAGGACGCATGGGGTGTGCCGGATATAGCGGAGGCCCAGGATGAGATTTTTCAGCGGAGACATAATCTCGTGGCGCTTTGCCGGAGTCAGGTCTATGAGCCAGAGGCCCCAGAGGACTGCCAGGAAGCTGATACCGTTCAGGTAGAAGCACCAGCCCAGTCCCGCTATACTGATCAGAAATCCGGCTATGGCGGGTCCCACGATCCTCGCCCCGTTAAAGGCGGCCGAATTAAGGGCGATGGCGTTTGTAAGGTCCTCTTTCCCGACCAGTTCGACTATGTAGGCCTGGCGGGTCGGAGCATCGATGGAGTTTACTGTTCCGAGGAGAAAGGCGATTAGAAAAACATGCCAGATTTTAATCAGCTCCAGCGAAATCAACGCCCCCAGAACTATGGCCAGAAGCATGGATACAAACTGGGTTAAAAGAAGAATCTTTCTCTTATCGAAGCGGTCGGCCAGAACCCCTCCCCACATGGAGAGCAGGAGGAGGGGCAGAGAGGCGGCTGCATTGACCAGGCCGAGGTACAGGGGCGAATCGGTGAGTTTAAGCACCAGCCATCCCTGGGCCAGGATCTGAATCCAGGAGCCCGAGAGGGACACCATCTGCCCGAACCAGTAGAGCCGGTAATTCCTGTGTTTTAAAGCGGAGAAAGTCCTTCTGAACCCCTCCAGAGCGAACGCATTGATCATGAAGCTGGAACAATTACACTTTTTTACCGCGGTTCCTCCTCAAGTTTGCGGCAGGCGGAGGGAAAGAGCTTTCAAAAAGAGAACTTTTCAAGGCATGGCGGTTTCCGGTCGAAGACCCTGAGGGATTAGACCCAACATAGCGGATTCGGAGGATCGAAGTGAAAAGACTGATTGTTAACGCGGATGACTCGAATTTTTCCTGGGGAGTCAGCCGCGGAATCATCGAGGCGTTTCGGGAGGGGGTTGTCACCTCGACGACGGTGATGGTCAACCTGCCCGGTCTTGAGGAGACCGTGGATCTCATCAAGGACAATCCTGAACTGGATGTAGGTCTACACGTCAACCTGACTTTCGGGAGGCCGGTGCTTCCGCGGGATGCCGTGCCGTCTCTTACGGATCCAAAGGGAAACTTCTGGCGGGGAGCCGAAAAATTTCTTGAGAAGGCCCGATTAGATGACATGAAGAAGGAGATTCATGCCCAGTTCTGCCGGGCCAGGGAACTCCGCCTTCCCATCAGCCATCTGGATTCGCACCACCACATTCACCGCCACCGGGAGATCCTCGGAGTGCTCTCTTCCATAGCCCGGAAAGAAAAAATTGCGGTGCGCGCCATCAATGCCGAGATGAGGGAGGAATTGCTCCGGCTGGGGATTCCCACGACTGATTTTTTTACCGAGGAACTCTATGGAATGGGAAATGCCACTCCTGAAAAGTTTTCGTACATCATTCAGAATCTCGGCGAAGGAGTTACCGAGTTCTGCTGCCATCCGGGCCACGTGGACGAGGTTCTGAAGATTTCAAGCTCCTACGTGATGGCCAGGGAAAACGAACTGGCCGTCCTGACCGCCCCCGACGCCGGCAGGATTCTTGAAGAAAACAACGTCCAACTGATCGGATTCCGGGAACTCCTTCGTGCCTGACCGCGAAAGAACCCTCATCGGGCTCATCTCCGGGACGTCAGCCGACGGAATTGATGCCGCCCTGGTGACTCTGCGGGGACGCTTTCCGGCCC
This sequence comes from bacterium, assembly GCA_043798715.1. Classification (GTDB taxonomy): domain Bacteria; phylum Vulcanimicrobiota; class JAZDOK01; order JAZDOK01; family JAZDOK01; genus JAZDOK01. The sequence goes on along the minus strand of JAZDOK010000066.1, from coordinate 29,772 downwards.
TTAAGATAAAACTGCTGGCCTTTGAAACCTTCCCCTATCCCGGGAGAGTGCGGGAGGAAGTCTTTCGCGTTTTCCGATCAGTCGAGGATCCGGCGGGTGGATGTGCCCCGGCTGATCTTCCGCGATTGGACGTCCTCCTGGGAGAGCTTTTCGCCGACTCCGCGCTTGCTCTCATCAGTAAGGCCGGATTTCCAGCCTCCCAAGTGGATGCAATCGCCTCACACGGCCAGACCCTTTATCACCAGCCGCTTCCGGTCAGCGTCGCCGGGAGGCCGGTTCGCTGCACCTTTCAGGCGGCCGACGGCTCCGTCATTGCCCAGAGGAGCGGGATCAGGACGATCTCGGACTTCAGGACCGCCGACATGGCTGCCGGCGGAGAGGGAGCGCCTCTGGTCCCCATGGCGGACTTTATTCTTTTCAGACATCCCGGGAAAAACCGGGCGGTCCTTAACATCGGCGGAATAGCCAACCTGACGTGCCTGCCGGCAGGCGGCTCCTCCGACGACGTGACAGCCTTCGACAGCGGGCCGGGGAATATGCCGATGGATGGAATCATATCCATCCATACTTCCGGCAGCCGTCACTTCGACGAAGGAGGGAGCCTGGCCTCAGGCGGCCGGGTGCACGAAGCGTTATTAAAGAGGTGGCTTGAACACCCGTATTTCAAACGCACTCCCCCGAAATCCACCGGGAGGGAAGAATTCGGGGAACTTTTTATACGCCGGATTATGGCGGAGGCTGCCTCGCTCCCGTTTGAGGATCTGGCGGCCACGGTCTCGGCCCTTACGGCGGACTCCATCGCGCTGGGCCTTACAAAATATTTTCCCGTCGCCGATGAGATGATCGCGGCTGGCGGGGGAACTCACAACCTGTTTATAATGGAGCGCCTGAAGAAGGCGCTTCCCGCAGTCAGTATTCACAATTCTTCGGAGTACGGCATCCCCGTGGATGCCAGGGAAGCGGTCGCCTTTGCCATCCTGGGAGACCTGACTCTGAAGGGTCAGCCGGGCAATCTTCCTTCGGCTACCGGGGCGGCGCGTCCGGTCATCCTCGGGAAAATTTCGCCGGTGTGGCCTGCGGGGTGCGGGAGTAAAAGGATTTTTTGATGGCTCTGCGTAATTATGTGCCAGAACAAAGATTTTTCTTGGATGAGGGAGCTGGTTTCATGTCAAAAACTTTCAAGATACTTTTCTCTTTTATTCTATTAACAGGCCTCCTTATGGTTGCGGCATCGCCTTTAGAGGCTGCTCCGGCGGGAAAACGCCCTTCATTGAAATCGTCCGGTGCGGGAGAAAAGTTCCTGCTTCCCCTGGGAAAGGTATTTTACTATGAACTCCTGTGGGACGGGAAGCTCTTCGGCTTCAGTCGTTTTAAAGTCAGCAAGCTTCTGGAACTTGGTGGGGAGCGAGTTTACGTCCTTGATTCCGAGAGCCGGGTCAAGGTAGGCACGGGAAGAATTGAGGAAAATGTTTTTGTATCCAAGCTCATGGTCAGCCAGAGAGGATTGATTCCTTCCTATTTTCACAGCCTTCAGAAATCTCCTCAAGGGGAAGTTTTTATCGAGTGCATTATGTCTAAATCCATGGCTGCCCAGAAAACCGCCTCGAATAAAAATTCCCAGGAATCTTTTTATCCACTGGGAGGTACCGCCGACCTGTTTTTTGCGAACCTCTGGGGGAGGTTCGATTCTTTTCCTGAGCACTGCTGGCTTCTGGCCCGCAAGGCGGTGAAGAAAGAAAAAGATTTCCTGGTCTACGATCCGACGTTCAAGAAGTGTGGAAAGCTTCTTTTTACGCCGCTCGCCGGCGGGAAGGAACGCCGGGTTCTCATGCACGATTACACGGGACTACCGCTCCTTGAGATTTCTTTGGATTCGGGGACGGGGGAGCTTGCGAAAATTGAAATGCCCGGCGGCCTTTTCGGGGTGCGCCGCTCCGGCGCTGACGTCCTTAAAGCCTATCACAAGGCGACCGGGTTTGACTTCTCAAACTATCAGGCAGCGTCCTCCACCATGTATTTTACCAGCCCGCAGGACCTGACGAGTCTTCAGGCCCAGATTGAAGCCCGGGTCAGCGGGACGCCGATAACCACCCATGAATCGGCGGGATTTCACCAGGAATTCAAAGGGGAGGTCTCCGGGGGGCTCATCAAGGGTCTTTATACCGTGAAGGTAAGCGAAGTGGAGATTCTCAATCGCCCTCCTTTCCCCCTTAAAGAGCTTTCTCCGGATATAAGTAACTTCTTAAAGCCGGATTTTCATGTCGAATCCGATGATGAAAACATCAAGACCCGGGCGATGGAGATAACCTGGAGGGCCCGGGATTCATGGGACGCGGCGCGGAAGATAGGGCAATGGGTTTTTGAAAATATTGACGCGGGTTCCTCATTCCCTTCAGCCAGGCTGGCCCTGGAGAACAAGAGAGGCAACAGCGAGGCGCGGGCAGACCTTTTTGTGGCGCTATCCCGGGCAGCGGGCATTCCATCCAGGGTAATAGGCGGAGTAACGGAGCGTGCAGGAGAATTTGTCCCGCACGCCTGGGCCGAGGTGAATCTGGGCACGGGCGAATGGATTCCCATGGATCCCTCGACCGGCGAATTCGGGGAAATAGGGGCGACCCATATCGCCCTCCGCGAGGGGGGAGACCTGGAACGCCTGGCTCTTACGGTCTCGGATTTTTCCCCCAGACCGGCTACCAGGACCGCCTATTTCAAGCGGGAACTCACCTGGCCGGTAGGCGAAGAGAGAGTTTACAGCATCATTCAGAATGGGGTGGAGATAGGGAAGGAAACTGCATGCCCCGTTGAACTGGTCTATGCGGGAGGAGGAGAGGCCTACCGCTTTGAGGATTCCGTGAATTTTTCGCTGGCGGGAATCGTCTTTTCGGGTCAGGGCAGCCTGCTGGTGACCTCTGAAGGATTGCCCCTGGAATTTTCGGCAAAAAATCAGGTGAATGACCGCAAAGAGGAATATGCCTACCGATTCCAGGACGGACTTGTTCACCAGACGGTGACGGTCGGCCCGAAGACAATCCAGCGGCAGGTTCCATATTCTCTTGGCATGTATCTGGTCGATCAGAGGTATCTCTCCCAACTGGTCATGGCCGTGGGACAGATTCCTACTTTCCTCTCCGGGACCCATTATACTTTTGAAATTTTTATTCCCCAGGAGCTCTCCCAGAGCGGGATTGACATTGCAGTCAAGGGGAAAGAGCCGATTAAAATCGGCGAGAAGGAGTACTCCTGCTTCAAGATTGAGTCAACGAGAGGAATGATCTTCTGGCTGACAGAAGAAGGACGGGTTGTCAGGCTGCTCCTCCCCGACCAGGATCTGGAACTCAATCTGGTTGATTACCACATCCGCCGCCCCTAGGGACGGTTGCAACAAACTTGTCTCCGAGGTTGCCCCTGAACAGGAAAGGGGTTTTGGCGAAGACTGACGAAGAAAAAAACATGAATTCTCTTGTTGTCATACGGGGCGGAGGGGATCTGGCCAGCGGGGTGGCTCACCGCCTTTTTGTAAGCGGCTTCCGGGTTATCATCCTGGAGCTCTTTGAGCCCCGTATGATTCGTCGCACGGTATCCTTCGCCGAGGCCGTCTACCAGGGGAGCTGGACCATCGAGAATGTCAGGGCCCAGTACGTCCGGCGCCTTTCCACGGTCCTCCTGAAAAGGCAGAGCTTTCCTTATATACCGGTACTGGCGGACCCCGACGGAAGCTCGCTGGTGCGCCTGAAACCCGACATTCTGGTGGATGCGCGGATGGCCAAGCGAAACCTGGGCACCCGGCGCGGGGAGGCCCCCCTGGTAATCGCCCTGGGACCGGGCTTTACGGCCGGTGATGATGTTGACGCCGTGGTGGAGACCAAGCGAGGGCACACCCTGGGAAGGGTCATCTGGGAGGGCGCCGCCCTTTCCAATACCGGCATACCGGGGGAAGTCGGCGGTTTTACCGCGGAGCGCCTGCTCCTGGCCCCCGGTGGAGGCGTTTTTCATCCGCGCAAATCCATAGGCGAACTGATCCTCCCCGGCGAAGCGGTGGCCGAGGTGGGAGGCACTCCCCTGCCGGCATCCATAGGAGGGATTGTCAGAGGCATGTTGAAGGAAGGATTGTCCGTCCGCCCCGGGGAGAAAGTGGGCGATATCGATCCCCGGGAGGATACGCAGGTGGACATCATATCAGATAAGGCCCGCTCCATTGGAGGCGGCGTCCTTGAGGCCATACTCTCCTGGAAGGCCGGGAGAGGCCTGATAAAAAAAGAGAGGGGTGACGGTGGCAGATAGATAGGAAAGGGGATGGATGCACTTTTTATATGAAGGAAGGAGAAAATAAATGAGCCGGAAGCGTATCATAGGAGTTTTTGTATTGACGTTTATCATGCTGGGGGTTTTGTGCCCCGGCTGGTCTTTGGCCGCCGATGGGGGCCGGAACATCGACGTGGTGATTTTGCACATGAATGATCTCCACGGGAATCTTATACCGATGATCGACAAGAAGATGGCCCCGGAACCGGAAAAAGTGGGTGGAGCGGCCTATATCACCGGGCTTATCAAGAAGGAAAAAGAAGCAAAGGGCTCGGCCGTCATCCTTATGAACGCCGGAGACCTGATTCCGCTTCCTAAGGAATTCAGCTGGGAACCGGTCACGACCTTTGTTAAAGATGCTGGCTTCGATGTGTCGACTCTGGGGAACCACGACTTCGACCGGGGACAGGCGGAACTGGCCAAGATCGTAAAGGCCCTCGGTCATCCCGTTATCTGTGCCAATGTGGTGGATACCAACGGAAGGTTCCTTCCAAACGTCAAGCCATACCTCATTAAGGAGGTCAACGGGATAAAATTGGGCATCATCGGCCTGCTCACCCCGACGACCCCCGCCATCACCCAGAAGAAAAACGTCGCCGGTCTTGAGTTCCTGGACCCGATAGCGACGACGGAAAGATACCTGCCGATTCTCAAATCCAAGGGTGCCCGGCTCATCATCGTCCTCAGCCACCTCGGGGTGAAAGATGACGAGAAACTGGCTCAGAATGTCAGGGGAATTGACGTTATCGTGGGGAGCCACACTCACAAGGTCATCACCGATCCCGAGGTAGTCAATGGGACTATCATCCTCCAGGCAGGAAGCGAGGGGAAGTACATCGGAGAACTTTCACTCCAGGTGGAACCGGTTGATTATAAAATTGTCGGCTTTACCGCCAAAAACGAGCTCATCCCGGTGCTGGACACGTGCATTAAACCCGATCCGGAGGTTCTGGCCATTGTTAAAAAGTTCGAGACGGAGATCGCTCCCCTGATGAATAAAGTGGTGGGGGAGGCCCTGGAAGATTTCTCCAAGACTCCTTCGGCCGGATTCAGCGACTCTCAGATGGGAAATCTTATTGCCGATTCCATGCGGGAAAAAACGGGCAGCGACATCGCCTTCGCGAACAGCGGAGGCATACGCTCAGTCATCAATAAGGGAACAATCAAGGTGGAGACCCTCTATGCCGTCTCGCCCTTTCCTAACTACATGGCCGCCATGGACCTTACCGGCGACAAGGTGCTGGAAGTCCTGGAGAACGGATTCTCGGGCAACGTGAAGGGTTTTGTGCAGGTCTCCGGCGCGGAGGTCGTATATGATCTCTCGAAGCCCGAAGGCTCCCGGATCGTGGAAGTCAAGATCGGGGGCGCGGCCCTGGATCCGAAGAAAACCTACAGGGTCTCCACGGTGGATTTCATGGCCAACGGCGGGGAGAGCTACAAGGGCTTCCTGGCCGGGAAGAACCGTGTTGACACCGAATTGGCCCGGGACGTCCTGGGAGATTACATAAAAGCCCACAGCCCCATAAAACCAGTGGCACCGGGCAGACTCCGCCCCGTGCAGTAATCTGGCGCAGAATCAAGTAGTTTTAAGTGTAGCAGCCCCGCCGTTGGCGGGGCTGCTATTCACAGGGAGGGGGAGGAACGCATGTCGGGAAAACATGTCTGGCTCATTATGACGGTGGTCATTCTTTTTATCTGGACCGCCTCTCCGCTTTCAGCCGGAAGTAAAATTTCCGGGACCACCCTTGCCAACGGACTCAATGTCCTGTGCATCGAGAGCCATGCCGCGCCACTGGTAAGCATCTATCTCTGGTACAGGGTAGGTTCCAGGAACGAAAATCCCGGAATGACGGGGATTTCACATCTCCTTGAGCATCTGCGATTTGCATCTTCCAAAAACTATCCCTCCGGGAGAATCGAGTGGATACTTACCGGACTCGGGGCCGACTTCGGAGCTTTTACCGGTGAGGATTACACCGCCTACTACGAGTCCCTCCCGACCCAATTTCTCGATCTGGCCCTGAAAATCGAGGCCGATCGAATGAGGACCGCCGCCATCGAACCTACGGCCCTCAAGCAGGAGATCCGCCTCATCCTCCCGGAGGCGGAGAGGGACGAGAAAAACATTGCCACCGCCCTTTCCCGGGCGGTTCAGGCGGCCTCCTTCACCCTTCATCCCTACCGCCAGCCGGTCCTGGGCTACCCGGTTGACATCCGGGATCTGACGGCCGATATGCTTGTCAGGCACCAGGGACGCTACTACACTCCCCGAAACTCAATCCTCGTCATTGCCGGGGACTTCGAAGTGGGAAAGGCCGTCAGCTCCATCGAGAAATATTTCGGCGCCATCCCGGCGGGACCTGTTACTCCGGAAGTCAAGTGGGTGGAGCCGGAGCAGAAAGGGGAACGGCGGACGACGATCAAGGGTGATGCCGGCGCGGGGCTCATAGAGGTGGCCTTCAGGACCCCGGCGGTGACGGACCCGGACATCTTTCCGCTGGCGGTTCTGGACTCTCTTCTGGCCTCCGGAAAAAGTTCCCGACTGGCGCGGGCCCTGGTTGAAAAGGAACTGGCCGTTTCAGTCTCCTCTACCCTCGGCTATTCGAGAGACCCATCGCTTCTTCGGATCCGGATCAACTTGTGCCGGGGAATCCGCCACAGCGATGTCGAGAAAATACTGGATTCGGAATTTGAGCGCCTCCGCACCGAGGAGGTCTCTACCAGGGAATTTCAAAAGGCAATCAATCAGGTTACTTCCGGTTTTTTGTTTTCGCGGGACAGCGCCGAGGACCTGGCCAGAAATGCGGGTTATTTTTCCTCCATCTGCGGCGACAACTCAGACATGATCGAAGCCTTTATCTCAGGCATTCCCCGGCTGACCCCTGAGGACATAAAGCGAGTCGCTCAAACATATCTCATCACTGACAGACGAACGGCGGGCTGGTTTATTCCACCCAATCAGAACGTGGAATCTTCAATAGCGGCCCCTTCCCCGGCGCCACGGAAAGCCTCCCACTCCAGGAAAGAAGCGTCTCCTGCCTCTTCCGAAAACCGGGTGGAGACGCGACAGCCTGCGGCCAATACGACTCCGCCGCCGCCGTCGCCGCCCTCTTCTGCACCCGGGAAGCCGGTTTCGGGCATTCAGCGCTCGGTGCTGGATAACGGCCTGATTCTTCTCTCAAAGGAAAACCATGAAAATTCTACGATCTCCTTCCGGGTGCAAGTGAGAGCGGGGAGCCTGTATGATCCTCCAAAGCGGGAGGGGCTGGCCTGGCTTATTTCGCGCCTCATCGAACGGGGAGCCGGCCGGCGCAACGCCCAGGAAATCTCTGAGATCTTCGACTACTACGGCGCCGAGATGGCGATCTCGACCGATCGACAGACCCTGACGATCCAGGGACGGTGCCAGGCGGGCCAGATAGAACCCATCCTCGAGACCGTCTCCGAGATAGTGCAGAAGCCCCTCCTGCCTGATCGCGAATTGGAGCGGGTGCGTTCCGAGATACTGGGGATTATTAAATTTCAGGACAACTCTCCCCGGGCGATTGCGGAGCGGGAATTGGCCCAAGCGATCTACCCTGAAGACCACCCGATGCACCAGAGTCTGATGGGGACTGAAAAGAGCGTAAGACTCATTTCCAGGAAGGATCTCCTCGATTTTTACCGCAAGTGTGTACGCCCGGATACGACGGCCCTGGCCCTGGTCGGCGACCTCTCTTCCGAGGAAGCCCTGGCCCTTTCCCGGAATTATTTCGGTTCATGGAAAGCCGGTGGCCCCGCCCCGGAACAGGCAATTCCTTCCGTAGAACTTCCCGTCTCGGCCGAGACGAAGACCTTCAGCGCGGGGAGAGGGCCCCAAAGCTTCGTTCTTCTGGGCCAAAGAGGAATTTCCCGAACTAATCCCGATTTTTATGCTGCCAATCTCATGAATTTCATCCTGGGCGGAGGCCCCTTCAGCCGCCTCACCCGGGCTCTCTGCGGGAAAAAGCCCCTGGCGTTTTCCGTCGCAAGCTATTTTTCGCCGATGTTGTGCGAAGGGCCCTGGGCCGTCCGACTGGTGGCCAGGCCTGAGGATGTTGAAAAGGCCACAACGGCTGTCTTAAGTGAAATCGAGCGGATACGCACCCGCCCCGTCACCCCGAAGGAGCTCAAGGACGCCAAGACCTACCTTATAAACCGGCTCCCGCTTACCCTTAAGGACAACAGCGCCGTCGCCGAGATGCTCTTGCATGAAGAACTATATGGCCTGGGGACGGACTACATCCGGGAGTACCCGGATCGCTATGAAAAGATAACGGCGGAAGAGGTCCAAAAAGCAGCGAAAACCTGCCTTCGTCCCGAGGCTTTCACCTCGATCATCGTAAATCCCCAGGAAGCGGAGTCCGAAAACCAGCCCTGAAAAAGAACAAAAAAAGGGGAGGAACCGAAAGGTTCCTCCCCTTTTTCATCAATCAAGTCAGCGGATCAATACATTCCGTCCATTCCGCCGCCCATTCCCGGGGGCATTCCGTGAGCGTGCCCGCCTTTTTCCTTTTCAGGCTTTTCAACCACCAGTGTTTCGGTGGTAAGAACCATGGCCGCGATGCTGGCGGCGTTCTGGAGAGCCGAGCGGGTGACCTTTACGGGGTCCACGATACCGGCTTTTATCATGTCCACATAATCTCCGGAGATGGCATCGTAGCCGAATCCCGGATCGAGCTTCTTCACCTTCTCGACGACGACGGAACCTTCGACGCCGGCGTTGTTGGCGATCTGGCGGAGGGGCTCTTCAAGAGATTTCTTTACTATTTCGACGCCGATCTTCTCGTCGGGATCGTCGGTCTTTATCTTCTTTAAGCTCTTCTGCACGTTGATGAAAGTAACACCCCCGCCGGCGACGATGCCTTCCTCGACGGCGGCCCGGGTGGCGGAGAGGGCATCTTCCATGCGGTGCTTCTTCTCCTTGAGCTCGGTCTCGGTAGCGGCGCCGACTTTAATTACGGCCACTCCGCCGACCATCTTGGCGAGACGCTCCTGGAGTTTCTCGCGGTCGAAATCGGAGTCGGTGTCCTTGATCTGGGCCTTGATCTGCTCGATGCGGCCCTTGATGGCGTCGGGTTTTCCCTTGCCCTCGATGATGGTGGTGTTCTCTTTGTCCACCTTAACCTGGCGGGCCTGGCCGAGCATGTCTATGGTGACTTTGTCCAGCTTGAGGCCCAGTTCGTCGGAGATGACCTGGCCGCCGGTGAGGGTGGCGATATCCTTGAGCATCTCTTTCCGCCTGTCGCCGAAGCCGGGAGCCTTCACGGCGCAGCAGGTGAAAGTGCCCCTCAGTTTGTTGACCACGATGGTGGCCAGGGCTTCGCCTTCCAGATCCTCGGAGATGATCAGGAGGGGTTTCTGTACCTGGACGACCTTCTCCAGAAGAGGCAGAAGATCCTGAATTGAAGAAATCTTCTTTTCAGTGATGAGGATGTAGGGATCCTCCAACACAGCTTCCATCCGTTCGGGATCGGTGACCATGTAGGGCGAGATATAACCCTTGTCGAACTGCATCCCCTCGACGTGCTCAAGGGTGCTGGTGATGGTCTTGGATTCCTCTACGGTGATGACGCCATCCTTACCGACCTTCTCCATGGCGGAGGCAATCATCTCGCCGATGACCTTGTCGTTGTTGGCGGCGATGGTGGCCACCTGGGCGATGGACTCGCGGGTCTCTATGGACACGGAGAGTTTCTTTATCTCCTCGACGATGGCCTCGACGGCCTTCTCGATGCCCTTCTTGATAAAGAGCGGGTTGGCGCCGGAGGTGACGTTCTTCATCCCCTCCTTGATCATGGCCTGGGCCAGAACGGTGGCGGTGGTGGTGCCGTCGCCGGCGACGTCATTGGTCTTTGAGGCCACTTCCTTGAGCAGCTGGGCGCCCATGTTCTGGAATGGGTCCTCCAGCTCTATTTCCTTGGCGATGGTGACGCCGTCATTGGTTATGGTGGGAGAGCCGAATTTCTTGTCCAGGATGACGTTCCTTCCCTTGGGGCCGAGGGTGATTCTCACCGCGTTGGCCAGGGCGTTGGTTCCCATTTCGAGAGCCCTTCTTGCCTCGTCGCTATAGAGCAGAATTTTTGAAGCCATTATTATTTCCTCCTACTTATTTTACTATCGCGAAAACTTCTTTTTCCGCGATGATGAGGTACTCTTCCCCGTCGAGTTTTATTTCGGTGCCGGAATACTTTCCGTAGAGCACTTTTTCGCCGACTTTTACTTCCATGGGAGCCTTCTGGCCGTTGTCCAGGATTCTTCCGTTCCCAACAGCGATGACTTCACCCTGCTGGGGCTTTTCTTTGGCGGTGTCCGGCAGGATGATCCCACCCTTGGTCACTTCCTCCAGAGGAAGTGGTTTTACCACCAGTCTATCCCCCAGGGGCATGAGCTTGGCAGCGGTTTTTGTTGACATTTAAGAACCTCCTTATAAGTTTAGTGATATTGCTGGCACTCCCGCTTGTCGAGTGCCAAGCATATGTTATTATATTCGATTACCAAAACAAAAGCAAACGTTGATAATAATGTTTTATCTCAATAATATGATTGTATTTTCTGTTTTTTTGCATTATTCTCAATAATTAGCAGTCTGGGACTGCAATTGCTAATTACTTGCTTTTTTACATAAATTACGGCAAAACAAATGCTTTTTACTGCTATTTGGACTAAGAACAAGAAAAAGCACCTCTCTGGAACGGCCTAAGAAGTGCTTTATGTATAACCGGACTATAAACCGAGGGCTACCACCACTTGAACAGTTCTTTAGGTTTTTCCTCGAACTTCAGCGCCAGCTTACATTCAAGGATCTCTTCCTGGAGAATTTTTTCGGTGTCTTCAAGCTCGGCGATCTGTTTTTTAACGAGTCGGTAAGAATCATCCTTCTCTCTCATCAGGCGGGAGTAAAAGCCGCTGTTAAGTTCATTCAGCTCCTTGAATAAGTTATCAAGCTTAAGAGACATCTCTTTTTCAACAGACTTTTTGAGAAGCTCGAATTTCTCTACGTTGGTCCTTCTCCTGGTGATCTCGCGTTCCACCTGCTCGATTTCCCGCCGGATTTTTTTGTCTCCCAGCTTGGCAAGTATTTTCTGCATTTTTTTGGAATCGGTCAGCATCTCGCTCAGGGACAGGGGGTCACTTTTCTCCTTCAGAGCCGCACGCAGGAGAGAGGCCTTGGTCTCGGAGAGCTCCTGCAGAGCTTCTTCTTCCTCGTTCTTGCGGCGGGAGAGAATGTTTGCCTCTTCATAAATGAGGTTTATGGATTTGAGCAGGCGGTTTTTATCTTTCTTAAAGATCTCGTTCGTGACTGCGGTTTCACTTTTCTTCTTCAATTCATTTCACCTTTCTTTCGCCGAAAAATTCTATGGACGAATCACATTTCCCTTTTCCGGTTTTGAATTTCCGGGGTAGGAGTTTACCGGGGTCGGGCGAATATCCGTAAAGATGAACACTCCCAGGAGGTTTCTTTTTCTTTCCGCCAATGTGGGGGCCGGGCATAGCGCCGCCGCTGAAGCCATTGTCCAGGCCCTTCTGCGCCTGGAACCGAATGCAGAGAGCCGCATTGTCAATTCCTATTACTATGCCAGCTCCTTTGTCGGGAAAATGGTTGAGGACGGCTACCTCCAGATGGTGAAATTCATCCCCCAGCTCTATGGCCTTCTCTACGAGCGGAGAGAGCGGGCCGGCACCATCTCGGGCCTGAAAAATTGGGTCATCCATACCTCAGCGGAAAATTTCAGAAACCTGGTGGATGAGTACCGGCCGGATGTAATCGTCTGCACCCACGCTTTTTCCTGCGGTGTTTCCTCTGTGCTGAAGGAGAAGATGGGGCTCACGATTCCCGTGGTCGGCGTGGTCACCGATTTCGTGGTGCATCCCTTCTGGATTTACAACAATCTGGATCTTTACACCGTGGCCACGCAGGAAATCGCAGAACACCTGATTTCCAAAGGGGTCGCTCCCGAGCGCGTGGATGTCACCGGGATTCCGATCGATCCGCGCTTTGGAGAATATCAGGACGTTTCCATGATTAAACGCCGGCTTGAATTCAATGAAGACTGGCCTATACTGCTGGTCATGGGCGGGGGGATCGGGATGGGACCCGTGAGCAGGATCATGAGGGCACTGAAGAAACTCACGCTTCCCATGCACGTCGTAATCGTGGCCGGAAAAAACAACAGGCTCATCAAGCGACTCCAGGACGACACAAAAAAGCTCAACAATCATTCGCCGGTCAAGGTCCGGGTGCTGGGCTACATAAACAACGTCTACGATTATATGAAAGCAGCCGACCTCCTGGTCACCAAGCCCGGGGGCCTGACTTCCTCCGAGGCCCTGGCGGCCCAGCTCCCCATGATCATCGTGCGCCCGATCCCGGGCCAGGAATTAAGAAATACCCGGTATCTTCTCGGCAAGCGGGTGGCCATCCGGGTGGGGGATGAAAACAACCTGGCGGAGATCATCGAGACGCTTCTTAAAAATCCTGCGAGAATCGAGCAGATGAAGGCCAAGGCCCGCCCCCTGGGGCATCCGGATGCCGCCATGAAAGTCGCCCGCCGGATCATGAATCTCTACAAGGAGGCACTGGCGCAAGCTTGACCGTGTAAGGGAAATTATCGAGAAAGGAAAGTTCATGGAGATCCTTCAGAATTTTATCGATCTGTTTGTTCATTTGGACCGGCATTTACAGGGAGCCATTGAGACTTTTGGAGTCTGGATATATGTCCTCCTTTTTGTGATCATTTTCTGTGAGACCGGACTGGTGGTGACTCCGATTCTTCCGGGAGACTCCCTGCTTTTTGCCGCGGGAGCGCTGGCCGCGGGAGGTTCGCTCAGCATCAACCTCCTCTTCGTTCTCCTCTTCATCGCCGCCATAGCGGGCGACAATACCAACTACTGGATCGGCCGCTTCGTCGGACCAAAAGTTTTTCATCAGGAAAATGCGCGCTTTTTCAAGAAGGAATACCTTGATAAAACACATGCTTTCTTTGAGAAACACGGCGGCAAGACCATCATCATCGCCCAATTCATTCCCATCATCCGCACCTTTGCCCCTTTTGTGGCCGGAATCGGCAAGATGAGCTACAGGTGGTTTCTTGGCTATAATGTAATTGGCGTCCTGGCCTGGATGGCAGTCTTTCTCCTTGGGGGCTTTTATTTCGGCAATCTTCCCGCTGTAAAGCATAATTTTACCATGGTGATTATGGTCATCATACTTATTTCATTTTTGCCCGGCATCATAGAATACATCCGCCACCGGAGGAAGCAGGCAGTATAATGGAGAAATCAACCGGGGTATTTCATGACAACACGGACAGATTGACGATGGTGAATGGAGTTGCTGTAACTTTTACGGATTTCCGGAGAAAGGTCCTTTCGCTTGGCTATAAGAGATGAATTCATTGAAAAAATGACCGCCATGGGGGGGTCGGATCTCCACCTGCCCTCCGCTAATCCTCCCATGGTCAGGATTCATGGGGAACTTGAGATTATGCCGGATGAACCGCCGCTGTCCCCGACCCAGGTGCGGACCATGACGATGGAGATACTGGAGAAGCGGGATCAGGAGATACTCTTTGAGCACACCGATGTGGATTTTGTCTACGAGCCCAAGGAAGAGCACGCCACTCTGAGCCGCTTTCGCGCCAATGTCTTTTTTCAGAAGAACGGCCTGAATATCGTGCTCCGGGGCATTCCCAGACAGATTCCCACCCTGTCCTCCCTCGATCTTCCCCGCAGCATGGAAACATTTACGCATCACCACCATGGACTGGTACTGGTGACGGGTCCGGCCGGCTGCGGAAAGACAGCGACCCTGGCGGCTCTCATAGACATTATCAATGAACAAAAATCTCTTCACATCATAACGGTAGAAGACCCCATCGAGTATGTGCATCAAAACAAGCGGGCTCTGATCATCCAGCGCCAGGTTGGTCTACATGTTGATTCTTTCCAGACGGCTCTCCGAGCCGCCCTCAGGGAAGATCCCGACGTCATCATGGTCGGGGAGATGCGCGATCTGGAGACCATGCAACTGGCCATCACCGCTTCGGAGACCGGGCACCTCGTCTTCGGCACCCTGCACACCAACGGCTCCATCCAGACCATAGATCGCATCATCGATATTTTCCCTCCCGAACAACAGATGCAGATTCGCACCATGGTGGCCGAATCCCTCCGCGGCATTGTCTCCCAGCAGCTCATCCCGAAGAAGGACGGCTCAGGGCGCGTCGTGGCCTATGAGTTGCTTCAGTTATCGCCCTCTGTCGCCAACCAGATCCGCGAAGGAAAGAATTTTCAGATAATCTCCGCCATGCAGATGGGGAAAAACAGGGGAATGCAACTTATGGACACCTCTATTCTCGATCTGGCCCAGCGAGGCACCATTTCCCGGGCGCATGCGATTGAACGGGCAATAGATCCAAGAACGATGGAGGAGAATCTGGATGCAATCGGGGTTCAATGAAAAATGAAAAATCCTAAAAGCGTAAAAAAGCCCTATTTAGAGTCGAATGGTTCTCCCGGCGCAGCGGAGAAGGATCTCTACGAGCTTGCACCGAATGAAAGTCCGCCTTCTGAAAGCCGGAGCGCGCCTGAAAGCCGGAGCGCGCCTGAAAGCCTTCTTCCCCATGAGGATTTCTCTCTTTTTTCCCCCGCTAATAAAGAGGAGGCAGCGTATAACGCACGCCTCTCTCTTGGTCTTGAATCATTTGTCCTTAACGATCTCCTGAAAAAATGCGTAGAGATATCGGCCTCCGACATCCACCTGGAGGTTGGAGCCTCGCCGATTTTCAGGGTTAATGGTGACATGCTTTTTACGGATGCCCCTCCCCTGACTCAGGAAAAGATGGAGACCCTCATCTTCCCCCTGATGAGCGACGCCCAATGCAAGGTTTTCCACGAGACCGGCAATATGGATCTGGCCTACGAGATGCCCGGCACGGCCCGCTTCCGGATAAATATTCTTAAACAGTACCGCGGCCTTGGGACTATTTTACGCCTGATTCCGGAGGAGATTCCATCCATGGATAGCCTGGGCCTGCCCGAAGTGCTCAAGAAGGTCTGCATGAGCACGCGAGGCATTGTCATCGTCACCGGGCCGACGGGGAGCGGAAAATCAACGTCTCTGGCGGCGATGATCCATTATACCAATAACAACCGCAAGGCCCACATTATCACCATCGAGGATCCGATCGAGTTCACCCATAAGTCAATAAAGTGCCTGATCGATCATCGCGAAGTCGGCCACCATACCAAGTCATTCGCCGATGCGCTCAGAGCGGCGCTCCGCGAGGATCCTAATATCGTATTGGTCGGCGAAATGCGCGATCTGGAGACTACCTCTCTGGCTATCACCGCGGCCGAGATGGGGGTTCTGGTCTTCGGCACCCTCCACACCAACAGCGCCGCCAAGACCATAGACCGAATAATAGACATCTTCCCGGCCAAGCAGCAGGACCAGGTGAGGACCCAGCTATCCCAGTCTCTTAAGGCCGTGGTGGCTCAACAGCTTCTCAAGACGGTTGACAAGAAGGGAAGAATAGCCGCCTTCGAGGTAATGATCTGCAACACCGGTTTGGGCAACCTCATTCGCGAGGGCAAGACCAATATGCTTCCCTCCTTCATGCAGATGGGCGCCTCCGAAGGGATGCAGACGATGGACTCAGCGCTCATCGCGCTGGTCAAAGAAGGACGGATCACACTCGAAGATGCGCTTGAAAAGGCTCTGGATCTTACCACCTTCAAGCGAGCCGGCTTTAACTTCTGAAATTTGCGGGCCTCACCTCAATATGGCCAGGAGAACCCCGGTGGCGAAGCGGACGCCCTCCCCGTAACCCATCGTATTGGGAGCATTTGATTTTCTCCACTCTTTATCCATCCCGTCAAAATGGTACATTTCTAATTTTATAACTTTTAGTTCCGCCTCATCCGTCAATCTGTTGAAAAGCGGGAGGTCATAGTTGACGTGGGTGGGGAAGATTTCGTATCGCCCGAGGGGCAGGGTTAGGATGATGATGCCGTTGGCGTTCAGCATCTTTTTCATGATCCCGGCCGACTTCACTTGCTCGCAAAACCACTCATCGGAGAAACGGCCGCCATAGACCTTAAAGCCGATGTGTTCCAGGGTGGAGATGCAGGTGACGACGTCGTAGAGACCGAAGTTTTTGAAATCCCGTATGTCGCAGTGATAAGTCTTGACCCGGCTTATGGCGCAGGGCTGGATGTCGATTCCCTCCAGGTCTATTTCCTCTCCCGAAAGAGGGACCAGGTGGCGGCTGTCGTGGCAACCGACGTCGCAAAGCCGCACAGGCGCCAGCTTCCCCTCCCGGAACTTCCGGATGACCTCCAGCGTCCAGGGCACCTCCACCGCCCTCTCGTCGCAATAGTCGGGCGAGGCCTCATAGCAGAAGGAAGGGTCGGTTTTAAATTCTATACTCTCGAACATGAAGCCTTCCGCCGACTACAACAGGCCCTGCACCAGGAAGTTAGAGGCCAGGAGAATAATTAGAGCGATTAGAATCGCCATCGTGTATCTCAGCCACAGGCATTTGTGCCTGGGCAGAAAATAGTCGTCCAGGAACCCCCAGACCCCCCACCAGAAGGTCACGATGGCAAAGCCGATGATGACGGTGAAGAGGAACTGGTGGTGGACCTGAAGGTCGTGAAATCCCTTGAACACGTTCGCCCTTCCTCCCTAATTATACATATTCATTTTCTCACCAATTCTAAATTTGAAGTCATTTTTCCTCGATGATGGGACAGGCGGCAATGGGGACTAATTCACCCGCCGGACCGGCTTTGATGCGAACGGCCTCATGCGCAGCCTCAATAGCCAGGCTTGTCATACGAGCCAGCACCTCTTTGTTGAGCTCTCTTTCCTCATGGCGTTTAGAAATGACGACATGGGGCTCAAAGCAGGGAATGCCGTTGATCAGGAGCTGGTACTGATACCCGACCTCAAGGCTCACGAATTTTTTAAACCAGCCTTCATGGCTCGTCTTTCGGATGAAAGGGCGGACCGTGACGGAGAAAGCCCTGGCTTTCTCCTCGAGATTGAGCTTTGCCTGGCGGTCGCCGTCGCGGAACGCGACCTCCCGGGCGGCCTTCAGCTTATCCTTGAATTCCAGGTTCAAACGGTCTTCCATCTCGCGCCGCTCCCGCGTTAGGCGATCGAGCTCGGAGGCATGCTGCCCGGCGCGTTCGCTCATCGTCTTCGAAAATTCCTCGGCCTGGCGGCTCAACTGGGCTTCAACGTCCGCGACGCGGCCCCCGAGGACTTTGCTCTCGTATGTCAGGCGCCGGTAAAAAAAGTAAAACATGACCCCCGCCACCAGATATCCCACGACAAAAGAGTAGACAACAGCTGCATCAAACATCGTAATTTTTATCCCCTCTCATTGGTGATGAGTCCAGGAACACACTTCAGTTCTCGCGAAGCTTCGCCGCTTCCTCGAGCGTTCTCTCCCTCATGTACAGGGCGCCGCTGAAGCACTTCTGGGAGCAGATGCTGCAGCCGATACATTTTTCGGCGTCCGTGACGGGGTTCTTCTTCTCATTGAGGGTGATCGCCATATAGGGGCAGCGGGTGCAGTTGCCGCAGGAGAGGCAGACTTCCTCCCGGCAGGCGGAAATTTTCTTGACCGGGGAGAGCGCCATGAAATCCACAATCGGCTTCGGCAGGGCGATTCCGATGAGCTCCTCCACCGATTTTATTCCCCGCTCCGCCATGAGGTGACTTAAGCCCGAGTGAAGATCCCCGACGATTCCGTAGCCGTACTTCATGACGATGGTGCAGAACTGCACCGTCCGGGCCCCGAGGGCCAGAAAATCGGCGGCCGCCTTGTAGTCCATGGGCCCGCCGTTCCCCGAGACGACCACTCCCAGGGATGAGACGGAGGCCAGCGTCAGGTTACTGATGGGAGTTACGCCCTCGCCGCTCATGCCGACCAGGATTCCCTCATCCCACTCCTTTTTTTCGCCGGGGCGGAAGAAGAGAGTGGGGAAGGTGTTGGCCAGGGTGACGCCGGCCTTGGCCCTGGGATATTTGCCCAGCACTTCTTTGATGGCCCGGATGATGACCGCGATGGAGGTCACGGCGGCAGTCAGTTTAAAGAACTTGGGTATCTCCGGGTTTCCCGCCTCCAGGATCCACCCGATGATTTTGCCCGTGAGGCGGGCGTTCTGCGAGACGATGTCCCCCTCGGTGCCGTCTCCTCCCTGAGGGCAGGAGAGGCTGTACTCGATGCCCATGGCTCCGGCCTCTTCGAGCTTGCGGGTATTTCCCTGCCAGCCCTTCCGGTCGTGCTCGTCGTTCCCGGTCACGGGGCCTCCGGTTGATCCGATGGTGAGCCGGTCGGGGTATTCCAGGACCAGGCGGGAGATCTCGGCGCAGACGCGATCGAGGGGATGCCCCGAAACATTGTCGCAGTTTCCGTAGGTGTCAGGAGTGAAGGCGTGCATGTATTCCCCGGGAATGTGGATGGGGACGTTGTCGAAGGCCGTCTTCATGATGCCGCCGGCCCACCCGGCCTCGTAGGCCTTTTTCATCTGCTCGTAGCCGTCCGTAGGCGGCGCCGCCGAGAGAAGAAAGGGCGAGAGGATTTTCCTTCCGAAGAAATCCACATCCAGCGGAACGGGAATCTCCCGTCCCCCGGAGATGGTATGGAAACTCTTGATATTCTTTTCGATGGCGGGCGGAGCTGAACCGGCCAGGAAGGCGTGAACCTTCAGGGCCGCATTTTTCCCGGCGGCGGCGGCCTCCACCACCGTGGTGGGACCGTTGTCGCAGTCCCCCGAATAAAAGAGAGCCGGGTCATTACTACGGGTGATTTTGGCCCGGTTTCCGATGGCTATTATGAGGTGCTGAAAATCAGCTCTTTCCTGCTCCGTTCCGGGGACTTCGCGGATGTCCCGCAGGTTGAAGGCCACCCCTTCCGGAAGAGTGACTTTAATTGTCTTTAAGCTCTGGATGCGGCCGTCCCGCCCCTCTATGGAGAGCACCCGGGTGCGCCCGCTCACTTCGATGCCGTTTTCCAGGAGCTCCTGCCGCTCTTTAGGAGTCAGGGGCATCTCCGAGAGGGCCTCGAGGGCCAGAAGTTCCACCGAGGCGGCGCCCCGCTTCTTCGCGGTCACCGCGCAGTCCACCGCGGTGGCCCCGCCCCCGATGACGGCCACGTGGCCGTTCATGGGGCATTTTCCGGGCTCCCAAAGGTAGGCGGTGCCGGATACGGCCAGATCTTCGCCGGGAATATTCATCTTGATGGGTTCGGAGAGGCCGGTGGCCACGACGACCGCGTTATATTCCCGCCCAAGGAGGGCTTCGGGATCGTCAATCTGAGTTCCCGTCTTAAGCGCGATGCCCTTCGCCGAGAGTATAAAGGCGAGGTCGCTATCCAGGGCCTCGCGGGGGAGGCGGTCTTCCGGGATGAGGTTTACCATCCCACCGGCTTTCTTTTCCCGCTCGAAGATCTCGACGGAGTATCCTTCCTGGGCCAGGGAGAGGGCGGCGGCCAGGCCCGCCGGACCGGCTCCCACCACCGCGACTTTTTTGCCATTTGAGTGGGGATTCTTCAGGCGTGGCATGGCATCGAGGGACTTGGCCCGGGCGATGATGGCCGCCTGCACGGCGGGAATCTCCACGTATCGATCAAACATCTTGTGAACACAGGCGCTCTGGCAGTGGCGATCCGGACAGACCGCACCGCAGATTCCGCCCAGGGGATTTTGGGTCATGATGAGGAGGGCGGCGCGGAGGTAGTCGGAGCGGGCGGCCACTCTGGCCGCCATGATGAAATCGGCGGGAGAGCAGTGGGCGGGACAGGCGTCACGGCAGGGCTTTTCCTCGCAGTACTCGCACTTATTGATTTCGGCGGCCAGTTGGGCGTCGGTTAGAAAAAGAGTCTTGGTCTCCATCAGAATCCTCCAATCGCAAATTTAAAAAGGTTCAAGCTTATTTCGCAGAGCGCCCGAAAAATCCTCCGCCGCCCTGTCTGAGGTCTGGATTCAACGCAGAGGCGCAGAGTTCGCAGAGAAAAAATTAAATCCGGCTTCCGTGCCAAAAGCAATGACCCGTGAACAAGGCCTGACGTTTAGAATTTTTCCGGCCACTTTCTTGCGCCGTGCAGAACTCGAAGAATCTGCAGGGCCTTCTGCTGGACACGGTAAGCAATAATATAGGGCGTCCCCGTGATAAAGAACTCTCTGGTGCCGGGCACCCTGCCGGAACGGCCGATGGAAGGATGTTGCGCGACAAGATCCTCTACGGCATTAAGCACAAGAAGAACCTGGCGTACCGCAGCACCCGGCTTATCGGCCGCGATGTAGGCGGCTATTGACTCAAGGTCTTCTGCGGCGGCCTCAGTCCATAGAATCTTCAAGCTGAGCCTCCCACTTCTTCCGAATCTCTTCGTGAGAAATGAGGTGCCCCGACTCAGCCTGCCGAATGCCCTCCTGAACCGCCTCCACCTGCCATTCATTGACTCTTAGATATTCCTGAATGGCGTCAGCCACCAGATAGGACCGTGTTCTGGCCGTGGCGCGGGCTATTCTGTCCAATCTCATTTTTATTTCCGGTTCGAGGCGAATAGACAATGACGATTTCATTTTGTATCCTCCTGTATTCATTGTATTACACAATCTTAAAAAAATCAACCGATTGGAATAAAATCCGGGACTCTTTCTCTCTCCCGATGTCATCCGTGCAATCTGCGTAATCTGTGGATTTTCTCTCTCCGCTCTATTTGGATGAAGAAGGCTTTTCTTAAGAGAACCAGAATGAAAGAAAAGGATGGGGACGCGCTTAGAGATGGAGGCGGACGTGCTGAATAAACCTTTCAATCTCTCCGTGAAGCTCCTGCTCCTGGACGAGCAGGGACGCGGTCTTTTTCTTAAGCGCTCCAGCCTCGCCAAGGCCCATGCGGGCAAGTGGGAACTTCCGGGAGGCAAGATAGAACCGGGGGAACTTTTCGACGAGGCCCTCATCCGGGAGGTGGAGGAGGAAACCGGCCTTAAGATCCTATTGATCGGGGTGGCCGGCTCGGCTGAATCCGATCTTCCCGCCCGGAAGATCATCTATCTCATCATGGAAGGACGGATCAGCGAAGGGACGCTCTCTTTGAGCTGTGAGCACGAGGACGCAGCCTGGATTTTGCCCTCCGAGGCGCTCCAGCTCGACCTGGCTCCCCAGTTCAGAAAATTTCTGGAGGCCTACTGTTCCAGATCAACCGCAGAGACGCAGAGATGCAATAAAGGGGAGCCTGCGGAGCAGAGGGAGAGCAAGGCCTGAATAACAGTGGAGGAGACAACGGATGGTATTGACAGCGAAAATACTGGATGACCAGAAGGCAATGGAGGCCCTGGATCAGGGGGAGATGCTCGGGCGGTTGGCTGAATTTCCGGATCAGTGCCGCTCGGTGCGGGAGATCGCAAAGCAGGTCGCCCCCATGCCCTTCCAGGCCGACCAGGTCGCCCTCCTCGGCATGGGAGGCTCAGCCATGGGGGGAGAGCTCCTCCAGGCCTACCTGAGAGAAGAACTAAAAGTTCCCTTCCTGGTGGTGCGGGATTACACTCTTCCGGCCTGCATCGGCCCTAAATCGCTGGTCCTGGCCGTGAGTTACTCCGGAAACACTGAGGAGACCCTTTCCGCCTATAGTTTCGCACGGGAACGGGGGTCCGCAATCATCGCTCTCTCTTCCGGCGGAAAGCTCCAGGAGGAAGCCCGCGCCGGAGGCGTCCCCAACCTCCCTCTCCCCGACGGCATGCCGCCCAGAACGGCCCTGGCCTATACTTTTTTCTACCCTCTATTCATACTTGAGAAGACGGGTCTCATCGCCTCCAGGGAGCCGGAACTTGAGGAGTGTTTCAGTATTCTGGAATTCTGCCGCGGACTCTGGGAGCCTTCTATTTTCTCCGACGAAAACCTGGCCAAGCAGTTAGCCGCTCGTTTCCTGCGCAAGATCCCGGTCATCTACGGCACCTCCTCCTGGAAAGGAGCCGTCGCCCTCCGCTGGAAATGCCAGCTGAACGAGAACGCCAAGGTCATTGCCGCATCGGGGGTTTTCCCGGAGATGAACCACAACGAACTGGTCGGCTGGAGCGGCCCGGCGGAAAACTACCGCGACCTTCACACCATCATCCTCAGGGATAAGGATGACGGCCCCAGGATTCAGAAGCGGGTGGAATTTTCAAAGCTGATCATGAATGCCGCCGTCCCCGGCGATGAAGTCTGGGCCTGGGGAAAATCTCCTCTGGCCAGGATGTTCTCCCTCATCTACCTGGGTGACTACGTCAGCGTCTATCTGGCGCTCCTCCAGGGGCTCGATCCGACTTCCATCGAGGTCATCAATCAACTGAAAGCTGAAATGGCGAAAGGATAACACGAAATGGGCACCTACGTCGCGGGTGTGGACCTGGGAGGGACGCACGTCTCCGCCGGGGTTATGGATGGTAATGGACGCCTGCTGTCACGGGTCTTCCGGGAGATCAGGCTGGAAGAGAGCGCATCGAGCATCCTTGTCGAAATAATCGGGGCCTTGAATGAGGCCGTCGCGCAGGCGACTATCCCGCTCTCGTCCCTCATGGGCGCCGGCATCGGCCTCCCCGGCAACCTGGACAGCGAAAAAGGCCTCTGCCGCTTCTCCCCCAACCTTGACTGGCACGATGTCCAGATCCGCGGCCCCATCCAGGAGGCGCTCCAAAGACCGGTTTTCATAATGAATGACGTACGCTCCGCCACGCTTGGAGAATTCCACTTCGGGGCCGGGAAGGGCCTGCGCCATTTTGTCTGCCTGGCCATAGGAACGGGAATCGGCGGGGGCATCATCGCCAACGGGGAACTGGTCCTTGGCGGCTCCGAGAGCGCCGGAGAGATCGGGCACATTACCATTTACCCGGACGGGCCTCAGTGCAACTGCGGAAACAGGGGCTGCCTGGAATCCCTGGCGGCCGGGCCGGGAATCGCCCGGAGAGCCAGAGAAGCCCTGGCCAAAGGTTGCGCCAGCACCATGAACGCCAAGGTTACTTCCCCGGATGAAATCACAGCCAGGGTGGTTGCGGAAGCGGCAAAAGAAGGCGACTTGCCGGCTCTTGAAATCATGCGGGAAACGGGGATAATACTTGGCATCGGGCTCTCAAACGTGATAACCACCGTCAACCCGCAGAGGATCGCCATCGGGGGCCGGGTGGCCCTGGCGGGGGAACTCCTGCTGGAGCCGGCACGGGAAGAAGTCCGGAGGCGCGCCAGAATGGTGCCGGAGAATTTCACCGAAATCGTGCCGGCGGCCCTGGGAGAAGACGCGGGGCTGATCGGCGCGGCTACGCTGGCTCTACTGAAATGCCGGTGAACACTTAATTATTTTTTTTAAATGAGGGCGATTTTATAAATGCCGAAAGTGCTGAAAATACTAGACCTGAACCGGTGCATCAATTGCTATAGCTGCATGCTGGCCTGCGCCAGAACCTGGTATCAGAGCTTTTCCCTGGAGCGGAGCGCCATCAAGATTTCGACGGCCGGCGGTCTTCGCGGGCAGATGATGGCGGTCTTCTGCCAGGGGTGCCAGGATCCCCCCTGCATCCGCCACTGCCCCTCTGAGGCCCTGACGGCCAGGGAGGGAGGCGGCGTCCTCTATGACAAGAAAAAATGCACCGCCTGCAGGGAGTGCGTCAAAGACTGCCCCATCGGCGCCCTCTCCTGGGATGAGTCCTTAGGTGAGCTCATCGTCTGCCGCTACTGCGGAATGTGCGCCAAGTTCTGCCCGCACGAGGTCATCGGCCTTCAGGAGGTGGAAAAAAGATGATCGGGCAGGATTTCGTGACCGTTCTTACTATTGATCTTGCGACCCGAAAATACGCCGTCGAACACAGAGCCGATCTGCTGCGGGACTATCTGGGAGGAAGCGGCCTGGCCGCCAAACTACTCCAGGAGCGCGGAAAACCCGGCGCCGATGCACTGGCCCCCGAACAGCCGGTCATCCTGGCTATCGGCCCGATGGAGTTCGTCTTTCCCATGGTCACCAAGGTGGTCGCCCTCTTCAAATCCCCCTTAAGCGGGGAGCTCGGGGAAAGCCATGCGGGCGGACGCCTGGGCATGACGATGCGCATGGCCGGCTACGACGCCGTCGTGATCACCGGGAAGAGCCCGGAGCCGCTCGTCCTGAATATCACCGGGAGAAAAGTGGACTTCATTCCGGCGACACCCCTCTGGGGAATGACCAGTGATGAGACCGGCCTGTTTGCCAGAAAACTGGTACACGGTGAGGGAAAGCGAAGTATTCTCCGGATCGGCCCCGCCGGCGAACGCCTCATCCCCTATGCTTCGGTCAACGTGGACAGCTTCCGCCACTTCGGGCGTCTCGGGCTGGGGGCCGTCCTGGGGAGCAAGAATCTCAAAGCCGTCGTGCTCTCCTCCGAAAACAGCTACTCCATCCCGGACATGAAGGCCTACCGGGCCGTGTATGAAGAACTCTATCAAAAGATAACCCAGACCGACATCGAGGATAAGTACCACGCCCTCGGCACCCCGGAAAACGTCCTGCCCCTGAACGCTTTCGGAGGGCTTCCGACCCGGAACCTCAGGGAAACCAGATTTGAGGGGGCCGGGGAGATAAGCGGAGAGGCCTTCGCCAAAGAGAATCTCTCAAAGAAGCTGGCCTGCGCCGGTTGTCCCATCGGATGCATCCACATCGCCTCCCTCCGGCAGAGTTTCGGAAAGGACGCCGGGGAATACGAATTCAAGACGGAACTTGTCAATTACGATTACGAGCTTGTCTTCGCCATAGGTTCCCTTCTGGGGCTCTCTAATAAAGAGGAGATCCTCGATATCATATGCATCGCCGAGAGAGTCGGCCTCGACGTGATGACGGCAGGGGTTATCCTGGCCTGGCTCACTGAGGCCCTGGAAAAGAAACTCATCACGGAAGAACAGGCCGGAGGACCCCTCTCCTTCGGGACAAGCGCCCCCTACAAAGAAGCAATGATGCACCTGGTAAGCCAGCCGACGGAGCTCTACCGCGACCTGGCCCAAAATCCCCTGGCCGCCGCTAAAAAATACGGCGGAGAGGATTTCTTCCTATTCCTGAACGGGAACGGCATGGCCGGCTACTTTACGGGCTATGGCTGCGTCATGGGGCAGTTGATCGGCGCCCGCCACTCCCACCTCGACAATGCCGGCTACTCCATAGACCAGAAGGAGCCGGGCCTTTCCCCGGAGGTCCTGGTGCAGAAACTCATCGCCGAAGAAGAACTGAGGAATGTCTTAACTTCGCTGGTGATCTGTCTTTTTGCGAGGAAAGTCTATGACTACCCGATCGTCGAAAGAGCATTAGGGGCGCTCGGAATCTCAAGAACCCAGGACGATTTAATCCGGCTTGGAAAGAGAATTTACCGCCTGAAACTGGATCTGAAACTGGCGATGGGTTATGATTTGGGAAAGATGTACTATCCCATGAGAATGCTGGAAACACCAAGCCCAAACGGACTTCTTACGGCGGAAACTTTTGCAGAAATGAAAAAAGCCTATCTGACCGCAGTTTCCCCGTCTTGAAAGTGAAAAACTTGGACATAATAAAAAAGAGCGGAATCGCTGAAATTCCGGGGAAAAAACTCATAACCCGTGAACTTGAGGCGGTTGAAAAAGTTCTTAAGAGCCATTCGACAAGCGAGATGGCCCTCATTCGCAGGAGCGCCAGCGTAACCATAAGCTCCGGCGGCAAGCGCCTGCGGCCCACGCTGGTTCTTCTTTCGGCTCTTGTTTTTTCTCCTCCGACCCTCAAGGCGGTGGCAGTGGCGGCGGCGACGGAGATCATCCACGTCTCCTCCCTGCTCCATGACGACGTCGTTGACAATGCCCTCCGCCGCCGTGGAAGACGCACTATCAATGCACTGGGCGGCAACAAGCTGGCTATTCTCCTGGCCGATTTTCTGCTGGCCAGGGCTCTCACGGACCTGTGCGAAGAGGAGACCCTGACGGCTCTCAAGTGCCTCTCGCAGGCCGTCTCCGACATGGCCGTCGGTCAGATCGCCGAGATCCGCTTTCAAAACGACTTTGCCATAACCGAGACGGAATATCTCGATATAATACGCCGCAAGACGGCCCGTCTGATGAGCGCCTCCTGCGCTGCCGGAGGGATGATCGCCGGGGCCGGGAAAGATATGATTCAAAGGCTTTCTTCCTACGGAGAAAACCTGGGGATGGCCTTCCAGATAACCGACGACTGCCTGGATATCTGGGGGAGGGAGAATCTGCTCGGGAAGCCTACCGGGGGAGATCTGGCGGACAAAAAAATGACTCTTCCCCTCATCCATCTCTTGAAATCAGCTTCCGGGGAGGAAGTGGCCTTTATCCGCGAATCTCTGTGTAAAAGAAAGATCTCCCGGAGATCTTTCAACCGGATCAAACTTCTAATGGAGGGTTGCGGTTCCCGGGGATACGCTCTGGACCGCGCAAAGAGCTACTGCGCCGGAGCGCGGAAAGCACTGGCGGGCCTTCCGGCCTCGGAAGCGGTCGAAGCGCTCCGCGAGTTGACCGGATATGTCATGGAAAGGGAGAACTGAATCAATGAACAAACTTAAAAACTACGGATTGTCTCTCACATTAATTTTTCTGGTGTGCCTCACGGTTCTTCTCAGTATCTCCCGAGCGCAGGCGGCCAACCGCCTCTTGACCCAGGTCAGGATTATGAATTATTCAGGGAAGGGAACCATGGTTTACACGGAAAACGGTCGGACGATGAATCTGGATTTGAAATTAAGTCCTGTTTCCAGCCTGTCTTTTGATGCCTATTATAAGACAGGCAGGCGGTTGAGCGATCGGTTTCACTTCTCCTGTTTCGGCATTGGAAGCCAGCCTGTCTCGGCCAATCCAAATGGTTCCGTGGCCCCGATTTCTTCTACGGCCACTCTTGCCCTGTCGGGCAACCTCAATGGAAATTTTCAAATGTCCTTCGCAGAGTTAGGTTATGAAAAATCATTGTTTAATAAACCAGGCTCCTATCGGGCCGGCGCATATCTTGGAATCCTCTATGGAACCATCTCCATGGACGGCTTGAACACCAGCGCCAGCGGCGTCTCGGGCACTATTGGGAACACCTCTTTTACCGACGGCTCCTTCTCTCTTCACGATCTTGGCAAGGCCTGGTACCGTGGTCCCGTCCCCAATATCTATGTCTTCCTGGACAAGTATTTTGGACCGAATCAGTCCTGGGTCGGCAGTTTTAAAGTCATAGGAACTCCCGAGGTCGGGGATGACCATGGAAGGGTGTCCTCCATGAACTATGAGTTCGATCTTTTTTACAACCGGAAAAGATGGGAAGTTGGATTGAGTTACCTCTACCGGGATCTCAACATAAAATACAGCGATGTCCCGAACTCCAAGGCCGGCAATATGAAATTTCAATATTACGGCTTCGGCCTCAGCCTGGGATATAAATTCTAATCCATCATATTAAAAGAGAGGGATGGAAACATGAAAATACGATTTAGCCTTCTTCTGCTTACCGGGCTCATCGTCCTTCTTTTATTTTCGAGCGGCTGCGGCGGCAAAGTGATCGAAA
The DNA here is from genome assembly GCA_043798715.1 of bacterium. Taxonomy (GTDB): domain Bacteria; phylum Vulcanimicrobiota; class JAZDOK01; order JAZDOK01; family JAZDOK01; genus JAZDOK01. Next base: position 1,909 of record JAZDOK010000066.1, on the reverse strand, counting down.
CCGGCTTTGACAAACCGGCGGGAGGGAGCCTGGCCTCGGCAAGCGACTCGGCCGATACCGTCACCAAGGGGTCCAACGCGATCCTGAGAGCCCTCACCATCATGGACGGCCTCATCCTTAACCCTGTCATCTTTTTCGACAACATCATCCAGCAGTCCCCTCCGAACTACAACCTGTATGAACAGCAGACCGTCCAATTCGGGGAGACCCCGGTCCATTTCAGTTATTCGGCCAATATCAGGGACTCCATCGAGCCGGACGGATACATCCTGGTGACGGCCCAAAGCCCTCCCCTCCCCTCTCCAGCTCCGGCATCCTCGGGATCGAATGAAATTCCTGCAGCCACTGCGGGTGAAATTCCTGCAGCCGCTGCTTCAGATGAGATTCCCGAGGCCGCTGCTTCAGATCCAATCTATATTACTACTTCCTACAAAATGCGCTATCACACGACCGATCAGGAGGCTCCCGAAAGATTGACGCCCGACGGTTATATCAGGGATTTTACGGTCAACAGCCCCCCCGAAGCAGATCTGGTCGAGGAGATGATACTTCATGTCGATAAGCTTCAGATCAAGCAAGACGGAGAAAACCCATTTCTAATCGATCCCACCGATAACGCAAATGTAGCCGTCCGGCTTCTGAAGCAGGACACCCCCCTCGAATTCACCATTGATCTTTCGAGTCAGAAAGTCTCCTCGGACAGCGGATTTTACGCATCCAACTCCGTGGGAATCCTGACTTTTTTCCTGAACGGCCAATTCGTATTCAATCCCGGCGCATCGAACACCGGCTATCCGACCGGAACAGCCGATGGCAGCGTGATAACCAGGGCTGAAGACATCCGCTGGCTATTTTACATCACATCAACGGCTCAAAATCGTTATTATTTTAAATTGACTAACGAGACCCTGGGATTTTTCGAAGGGACTCTCATCCTGACAAAATAACTCTTGTTTGTTATTTCTGGCTATTTAGAGTCCCTATCGGTGGCTTTGAGGCAGTTTCGTCAAGGAAGGAGGTGAGTTGGAAACCGCTGCCTAATTCTCGCGCCTGAGGAGAGGCCAAGTGTAAGGTGAATACTAAATCAGTCACATCTAAAACTTCATTGTCAAGGATGAAGATTTGACCCCCCTCCTCCCCCTCCTCCTTTCGTTACCTTAGCTATGCCATGCCATATCAATTCGGAAAAGGAAATTAATAAACAAAATAACGGCTCTAAAGATAGATATGATTTTTTGTTTTCAAATTTTCTAATATTTTGCAAACTAGTTCTAGCTATAGAATTATTTGGATCTATTTCTAATACTTTTTCATAACATTCTTTTGATTGATGAAATAGTTGAAGCTTAAATAAAGAAAAACCTTCCCCAAGCAAAGCATTGATGTGTTTAGGATTTACCCCTAGTACTTTATCATAATATTGTATAGCATCTTCATATTTACCAATACTCCTTAAAGCACTTCCTTTAGCATAAATAACTTTTATATCATTGGGGGCAATATTTAGAAGTTCATTGAAAATTTTTTCTGCTTCTTTGTTCCGCTTTAGAGCTCTAAAAATATTGCCTTTTAAAATTAGAAGTTTACACGCAATTTCTTTGTCTTCTAAATCATTTATAGGAATTTGATCGCAAAAATTAAGAGATTTATGAAATTTTCTCAAATTGAATAGGTTTGTTGCTATCTCAAGCAAGACAATACTACTTGATTCCATCTCTTGCAATCTATTATAATATCCTAAAGATTTTGAGAACATTTGTAGTTGCATTAAACATTTGCCGATTAGAAATATGACGAGAGGATCATCATGGGCAATTTCTAAAGCTTTCTCACTACACTTAAGAGCATCGTCATACCTTCCAGCACGATACAATTCAGAAGCATTAATATATAATTCATGTTCTTTGGG
>JAZDOK010000105.1:0-23230 GCA_043798715.1 bacterium | reverse complement strand
GCTGGGGATAGGTTATCTTTATTTTGAGCATGAAGCGGTCTACCTGGGCCTCCGGGAGGGGATAGGTTCCCTCCTGCTCGATGGGATTCTGCGTGGCCAGCACCAGGAAGGGCTCTTCCAGGGGATAGGTTTTCTCCCCGATGGTCACCTGGCGCTCCTGCATCGCCTCCAGGAGGGCGCTCTGAACCTTGGCGGGGGCGCGGTTTATCTCGTCCGCCAGTATGATATTCGCAAAGATAGGCCCCTTTTTTACGATAAAATCTTCTCCCTTCGGATTGTAGATCATCGTACCGGTGATGTCGGCGGGAAGGAGATCGGGAGTAAACTGCAGACGCTGAAATTTAGCCTGGATGGTATCGGAGATCGTCTTTACCAGAAGGGTCTTGGCCAGGCCCGGGACTCCCTCGATAAGAATATGGCCGTTGGCCAGGAGGCCGACCAGCATTCGGTCCAGCACCTGGCTCTGCCCGACGATGACCTTGCCGACTTCCTGCTCTATCTGCCGGACGAAGAGGCCCTCCTTCTCTACTTTTTCGTTGATCGCCTTGATATCAATTTCCATGACCGACCTCCCTCACTAGAATATATAATTCAGAATGTAGAAGTTATTTTATTAAATCTTCTGCTGCATATCAATAATGGTTGACGGAAAATTTTAAAACGTTGCCGGATTTTCGACCGCCAGGCCCGTTATCTTCTGGATGTTGGCCACGACCTGGGTATTGTTTTCGAAGTAATTGATGGGGATCGCGAGAATTCCCCGGCTGTGTTCCAGCCGCAGTGGTTTCGTCGGCATGCCGGTCAGGAGGTGGATCCCGAATTTCTGTTCCTGCTGGATGCCGTAACCCATCCGGAGAATGTCTGAGTAGTGAAGCTTGAACTGAAGAATCCACGAGTAGGTCATGGCGTCCCGCTCCATCCGGATACTGGCCGCCATGGGCACGTAAAAGAGGGGAATGAAAAAGATTATGACAAAGAGGCCGATAAAGATTAGCTCCGGCGTCTGGGGCGGATGAAAGTTGAAATGCACGAAAATGAAGGCGACCAGGCCGAAGAAGGCGATGATGAGACCGGTGGTATAAAATGATTTTTTTATCTTCGGCATCAGTCCGAATGTCGTGTTGCTGCCAGCCATGCTATATCCTCCTTAAAATTTTGGATGTATTTCTGCATGTGCGGCGGATTTCCTGTCGGAGAAGCATCAGGATGACTTTTGAGGGATTTGTGAACAGGATGTTAACATTTTGATAATTTATTTACTTCAGCCGTTTTAATTGGTAATATATAAAGTAGGTACAGAACCTTGGGGAGGTTATTATACTTTTGGAAACCCGGGACATTAAAAACAGTCTGCCTGCGTATCAGGCGGCGGGGAAGAAGCCGGCCGGAAGTGTCTATTCCCAGGCTGAGGAAAGACCCCAGGCCGTTTCAGATTCTTTCTCCCCCTCATCCGCGGAAGAAAAAAGTTCCCCCATAAAACTGACCATCCTTCACACCAACGACCTCCACGGGGCGATGCTGCCCTCAGAGGCGCGCGACAAGGAAGGCAACCTGGTCTCCCGTGGCGGCGAATCCTATGTATCTTCAGTGATATCCCAGGCCAGAGCCGAGGCGTCTCCCAACTGTCTCCTCCTGGATGCCGGTGACCTGGCTCAGGGGAGCCCGCTTTCGGATGCGTCCCGTGGCGCTTCCATGGTCGAGATCATGGATCGCGAGGGCTATGACGCCACCGTGGTCGGCAACCATGACCTGGAATGGGGCATTAAACCGCTTCAGGACATGGCCTCCCACTCATCTTTCCCGTTCCTGGCGGCCAACATGTCGGACATCCGGAACGGACAGCCCCTCCCGGGCGTTCAGCCCTATATCATCAAGGAACTCAACGGCCTCAAGGTCGGAATTGTCGGCGTGACCACGCCTGAGATTCGCGATATAACAACCTCGGATGAAGTGCAGAATCTTTCCATCGCCTCTCCTGAAGAGGTACTCAAGAAGACCATCCCCCGGATGAAGCGGGAGGGAGCCGACGTAATAGTGGTGCTCTCTCACAACGGGCTGAGCCGCGACAAAGAGATCGCTGCGGGAGTGAAGGGGATTGACGTCATCGTCGGCGGCCACAGCCACCAGGAGACCGAACAGCCGCTCAAGGTTGGAGATACGGTGATTGTGCAGGCCGGCAGCAGTGGCGCGAAAGTCGGCCGTCTGGATATCGAGATAGATCCTTCCACCAAGAAAGTGCTCGGAGCCAGCGGCAATCTGCTTCTGGTGGATCAGACCCGCCTGACCCCCGATCCGGAGGTTACCGGCGTCATAGAAAAATACCGCAACCTGCTCGATTCCGAGCTTTCGGAGAGCCTCGGCGAGGCCAGAGTCGATCTCACCAACAGCAATAAGCGTGAGTCCAATATTGGGGATTTTCTAACAGATATCATGCGCAAGCGCACCGGCGCCGACTTTGCCATGCTTAACAGCGGCGGAATCCGCTCCAACATCTTTGCGGGAAAAATAAGCGGCTCCGACATCTACAATGCCGTGCCCTTTGCCAACCGCCTCGTCACGGTTAATCTCAACGGCGCCGACATCAAGGCCCTGCTGGAGCGGAGCGCCGAGCAGGATATCGAGGTGCTCCAGGTTTCCGGGATGAAAGTCGTCATGGACTCTTCCCGCCCCGAGGGGGAGCGGGTGGTGAGCGTCCAGACTGAGGACGGGAAACCTCTTCAGGCTGAGAAGGTTTACTCGGTGGCCACCATTGACTACCTGGCCCGGCGCGGCGGCCACTTCCAGGTTTTTAAAAATTCCCGGAATCTCCGGTACGACGCTCCTCTCTTCGACGTCGTCAAGGAGTCCATCAAGGCCTTGGGGACGATTGATCCCGTGATCAGCGGCCGCATACAGGATTTGAAGGAAACTCCGCAGAAGTAAACCTCCATCTTTATTATTGGAGGTACTGCCCATGCCCGAAATTCTGGAAAACCTTCTTCTTCTTGCCCTGCCGGCTTCCGGCAAATCTGAAGTCCGGAAATTTCTCTCCTCCATGGATCCCGATGTCCGCAGAAACAAGCTCTTCATCGGCGAGATGGAGCAGCTTGACGACTTCCCCTACGTGCACATGATGCGGCGGATTGACGACGAACTGCGCGGCCTCGGAGAGCGCACTCTCTTTTTTGAGTCGTCGGATAAACCTTTTCTCGAGGGCCTTTCCTGGGGCATCCTCATCCACATGATGAACGAGGACTATGCCAATCTTCTGGCCAGGAAGCCCCTTCCCACCACAAACTGCGCCGCCTTTTTTTTCCAGAGGATCGATGATGGACGAAAAAAAATGGGAGCACCGCCGCTTTTCTATCGCGACGGAAAGCCCATCCTGCCCCCCGAGAAGTATAAACTTTTATCGGAGCGGCTTGAGAAGGAATGCGCCGAGATGAATGAGCACCTCTCCGTCTACCCCGACACCATGGAGGGGAAGACCCTGGTCATCGAGTTCGCCAGGGGCGGCCCCGACGGGGCGTCCATGCCCATCCCCTGGGGATACGAGACCGCGCTGAAAATGCTGAGCCCCGAAATTCTTGAAAAAAGCGCCATCCTCTACATATGGGTAACTCCCGAGGAATCGCGGCGGAAGAATGACGAACGCTCCGACCCCAATGATCCCGGTTCCATATTAAAGCACGGCGTTCCCATCGAGGTGATGATGAAAGATTACGGCTGCGACGACCTGAACTACCTGCTTTCAATCTCGGATAAAAAAGGTTGCATCGCAGTACGGCGGGGAGATAGAGTTTTCCATCTGCCGACCGAAAAATTCGACAACCGTAAGGACAAGACTTCCTTCGTGCGCAATGACTCCTGGAAGGAAGAGGAACGGGCCGGGCTTTTTAACGGTTTGAGTGAGGCCGCATCCAGCCTCTTTAAGCATTATTCGGGAAAATGAAATAGTCCGCCCGGTGAGCGGCATGTGAATAATCCGGGATTCGCCCCGCCTTCGGCGGGGCTTTTTTTCAGGGGGCCGAGGGGATATCCCATGAGCGCAGGTAGACTCTCCCACGCAGGGCGTGGCCGGCAAAATTCTTGTAAACCGTGCCATACCGGCGGATCTCGAATGACTGTTCTTTATTCAGGCCGTTATCATCGAAGTAGTGGGCCTGATAGCGCACTGTGATCTTATAGCGGTATGAGCTGTTGATGTCGTTATCAGGGGGGACGGGAACTTCATGAAAGGTAAAGTAGTCCATGGTGGAACTTCCGGAAAAGTAGTGGTAATCGGCGTAGTTGCTGCCTCTCAGTCCTTCCATTTTAACTTCGACAGGGAAGCAGTTGACCCGGTAGTCGCCGTACCAGGAGAGAACGTCGGTGAGGCCGTAGGCATAGATCTCTATGTCGCAGTTCCCTTCCGAAGGAGCTCTGTCGGGAGATTTAAGAGCCTGTATTTCGCCAAGTGAGACAGTCCGGCCTTTGGTGACCGTGACTTCGGGACAGTTGAGATCATACGGCGCCTCGGGGAGGATTAGAGTGGCCGTGCCGGGGGGCACACTGGAAATGGTGAAACTTCCGTCGGCGTTCGTGATGGCCGACTCCCCGAAAAGGGTGGAGACCGTCACGCCGCCAAGAGGGCCATCCTCTGAGACGAGCTTCCCGCTGATGGTGCCGAAATCCGAAAAAGACGTAATGGTGGGCTCCTGCTCCGAAACGTCGGCCGTGAAGGAAGGCAGCGAAATATCCGGTGTCTGTGGCGGGCTTACATCGGGCAGGGAGGCAGTCCCGATTCCGGGGCTGCCACAGCCGCTGAGGGCGAAGAGGGCAACCAGGATTATTATAATGATGGCCGCCGGGCTTTTAAAGCATCTCACAACAGTCAACCTCCATTGTATGAACTTACCTTGATTATAGCGTGAATTTTAAAATTTGCAAGGAAACTTCACCTGTAAGGGTTTTCAGGCGGACTGCCGGCCGATGTGGCTTTTCCAGTATCCATAAGAAAAATAGAAAACAAGTCCGACTACCAGCCAGACCACAAAGCGGATCCAGGTGACTTGGGGCAGGCCCATCATCAGGTAGAAGCAGGAGAGGATCCCCAGGATGGGTACGATGGGAAGGATCAGGCGGCGTCCGAACAGGCGCATTTCGTAGATGCCCGGGCAGCGAAAGGGGCGGGGGCGCTCCCTGTCGGTTACGCGGAGGGCGATGATTCCCCCGCACACCAGGACAAAGGCGAAGAGCGTGCCGATGTTGCACAGCTCAATTATTTCGTCTATTTTACAGAAGGCCGCAAAGAAGGCCACCAGAATTCCGGTCATGATCGTGGTCACGTGCGGAGTCCTGTATTTCGGATGAATCCTCGCGAAAAACTTCGGCAGGAGGCCGTCCCGGGACATCGAGAAGAAAATTCTGGGTTGGCCCATTTGAAAAACCAGGAGTACGGCGGTCATGGCGATGACCGCTCCCAGAGAGATGATGCCGGAGGCCCAGTTGAGGTTGAGCGCGGCGAAGGCCTGGGCCAATGGATCGGCCACCCCGAGTTGGCTCGACGGGACCATTCCGGTGACTACCAATGTAACGGCGATATAGATGACGGTGCAGATGGCGAGGGAGCCCAGCATCCCAATGGGAAGGTTCTTTTCCGGATTTTTCGTCTCCTCGGCGGCCGTCGAGATGGCGTCGAAGCCGATGTAGGCGAAGAAAATGATGGCGGCTCCCGTTTGGATCCCCTTCCAGCCGTTGGGAGCGAAGGGGCTCCAGTTTTCGGGGCGTATGTAGAAAAATCCGACCGCGATGACGAAGAGGAGTATAAGGATTTTAATAAGGACGATATAGGCGTTGAAGGTACAGGATTCCTTGATGCCGATCACCAGGATCCAGGTAATGAAGGCGACTATGAGGACCGCCGGGAGGTTGAAGAGTATGGGAATACCCATTAGGTGAGGGGCTGCCTGGATTATTTCCGGTTTGGCGGCCCAGTAGTTGGTGAGAATCCAGGGCGGGATGTGAATCCCGAAGCCGCGGAGGAGGCTGGCGAAGTATTCCGACCAGGCGATGGCGACGGCTACGTTGCCCACCGCATACTCCAGAATGAGGTCCCAGCCGATGATCCAGGCAACGAACTCTCCCAGGGTGGCATAGGCGTAGGTATAGGCCGAACCCGCGATGGGGATGAGTGAGGCGAATTCGGCGTAGCAGAAGGCGGAAAAGGCGCAGGCGATGGCGGTGAGGAGAAAGGATATGACCAGGGCCGGACCGGCTCCCAGGTGGTGCGCCCCGCCGGCGGCGGCTGTTCCGATAGTGGCGAAGATCCCGGCCCCGATGATGGCGCCGATGCCGAGGGCGATGAGGTCCACCGCCCCCAGGGCCCGCTTCAGGCGGTGCTCGGCATTTTCGGAGTCATTAAGGATGCTGTCGAGGCTTTTCGTTTTAAACAGGCGGGCGAGCAAAAATCACTTTCTTTCCTTTAAGCTCCCGGAAGACTCGTCAAGTTTTTCGTCAAGCCGCGGGAGGATTCCTCCTCTTTTTAATTCAGCGGGGATGTCCCACCGGGATGAGGTAGAGGGGTGTTTCCCCGGCGGGCAGACCGAGAGCGGTCCGGACCTCCGCTTCGCGATAGGCCCCGATGGCCACCGTTCCCAGGCCGAGGGAGACCGCCTGGAGCATCAGGTTCTGGGCCGCGTGGCCCGCCTCCAGAATCACAAAGCGCTCCGCCTTGGGTCCGTATTTCCCGGAGGTGCGCTCAAAGAAGGCGGTTATGACGAAGACCGCCGAGGAGCCGGAGACGTAGGGCTGTCCCAGGGCGGCCTGCCCCAAGGCAGAACGCAAATCCTTTTTTTGCAGGATTATGGCCCGATGACCGTCCGGGATGTACTTGTATAGTCCATCGGCTGTAGCGGCGTACACTTCCAGCGGAAAGGTGGCGCCCGCGGAAGGCGCCGTGCGGAAGCCCCGGGGTGAAGTTGTGCCCTGAAGCGACCAGAAGAGTTGGGAGATCTGCTCCATCGTGAGGGGCGAAGGATCGAAGCGGCGCACCGAGCGGCGCCGGGAGATGGCCTCCTCGACGGACATTTTGCCCCTGGTGTGCGGCTTTGGAAGCGCCAGGGTTTCCTGGGGCGCCGTATCGCCTTTTTGGGGAGCCGCCCATCCGCTTGTTCCCCCGATCAAAAACGTAAAAAGGAGCAGCGCAAGAAGGCACTCTTTAAATGAAAATTCCATTTTAATCACTCCTTCGAGTTTTTTGCTAAGGCCCAGTCCGCCTGGGCACAAGAAGAAGGGCCGTCGGAATGCCGTAGCCTCCCGGGATGTCCAGCAGGGTTTTTCCGGCTTTAAAAAAAAGCTGGGTTGAGGGGCCGCCGTCGAGGTTCATCGCATCCGCGCAGCCGAAGGCCTTAAGAGCCAGGGCAAACTGGCGCAGGGAAAGCTCGCCCTGGCTGGTCGCCGCCAGTATGACTCTCCCTTCGTGGTCAATTCCGATACCGGAGCGGGCTGAGATTTCCGGATAAAAACTTGGAACGTCGCCGCCGATGACCAGGCGCGGGCCGCACTGGATGGCCTCCTCCGTCCCGGCCGGCACGCCGTCGCGGGTGTGCCGGATCTCGGCCTTTCCGTTCCTTACGATAAAAATTCCCCAGTCCACCGGCCTTAGCGGGCGCAGGGTTCGGCACCGGTGGATGAGCAAACCCAGGGGGGTCCCATCTGTATCGAAGTAGCCGCCGTTTATGGCTCCCACTGCCCGGTGGCTTATGGCCAGCTCTTCAGTGGTTCTTTCGCCCCGATCGATTTTGAGCGCATCCACCGCGGAGAGGTAATAAAAGTTAAGATCCGCCCGCACCAGGATCATCCGGGCCGCACCACCTCCAACGGTCGCAATTCTGAAAGAAAGGCCCGGAAGGGCTTCCCGCCATCCGTTCGTGTTCCTATATATTGAAGCATCTTCCCGGGATTCTCCCGCGGTGCTAATTTCGCAGGCGGTCAACCAGAGGCCGGCCCCGCCGAGGAGGGCCAGAAGGAACACGGCCGGGAGGAATGTATGTATTTTCATTCTCATTATAAAACCATTTTCTCCGGGAGATCGGCGGTTCCTGCAAAAGAGGGGAAACCTAACGGCAGGAGAAATAAAGAGGCAGTTCCATGAATGGTAAAAAAGATGATACCAAGGGACACCGCCGGCGGCTTCGGGATCGTTTCCTGAAGGGCGGTATTGACGCATTCGCCGAATACGAAGTGGTGGAGCTTCTTCTCACCCTGGCCGTCCCCCGCCGTGATGTGAAAGGTCCGGCCAAGGCGCTTATCGCCCGTTTCGGGAACCTGCGCGGAATTCTGGATGCACCGATCGAGGAACTTTGTAAAGTTCCGGGATTAGGCCAGGTGGCCCCGGTGGCCCTGAAAATCATCAGAGAGGCCGCCGCCCTTTACCTGAAAGAGAAAGCCCTGGAAGAGCGGGAGGCTTTCACGGAAGTGGAAACTCTCTCCCGTTTCCTCCGCATGAAGATCGGAGCTTTGCCCAACGAGGTTTTCTGCGTCATCTACCTGGACAACGCCCACCGGCTTTTAAAAGACGGCTTCGAGATCATCGAGGAGGGTACCATAGACCGGGCGGCCGTCTTTCCCCGTCGCGTGGTGGAGGGGGCCTTGCACCGCGGAGCCGCGGCCCTGGCTTTCGCGCACAACCACCCCAGCGGGGAACTGGTTCCCTCGGAGCAGGACCGTACACTCACCCGCGCCCTGGTACAGGCCGCCGGCACCGTCCAGATCCACGTCCTGGATCACCTCATCATAACCCCCGATCGCATCCTCAGCTTCCGCCGGGAAGGCCTTCTGTGATGATGAATGAGGCGACAATACTGGATATTAAGAATTACCTGAACCTTTTGCGGGGGAAAGGGATTCCCGTTTCCTTCGGCGTCGCTTTCGGCCCGGAAGGGGGCGACGTCGCGGTGGTGGTCGTCTCGCCGGTCCTCGACGCCGAAAAAAAACAGCCGATCATCGACCGTCTATGGCAGTTGTCCGGCAGGCGCATAGTGCCCATTCCCTGCGGAGCAAGGCAGTGGGGGGAAGACACCACCAGCGCCCTCATCTCCATTGCCCGCCTGAATGGGGAGAAAATAAGCCCTTGAGGGTGACGATGAAAAATCGCGTAATCCCGGGTGTTCTTCTGCTCGTTATTATTCTGAGCGGGATCGCAGGGGCTGAACCCGCTATCTGGAGCGGCCAGGCCTCGGCCTGGCAGTCCGCCGGGGACCAGTCGTATACCGGGGTCATGTACATCCCGGAACTGAGGGCCTCCAATCCATTAAACCTGGGGAAGCTTCTCGATCTGGACCTCTCCCTTAAATTTCTCGCGAGCACCCAGAGCAACACCAGCATCCGGCCGTACCGCGGCTGGGCCCGTTACGCCACCTCGCAATTTGAATTTCGGGCTGGGCTTCAAAAAATAAACTTCGGCCCGGCCAAGTTATTGCGGAGCCTGATGTGGTTCGACCGGCTCGACCCGCGGGACCCGCTTCAGATGACGGACGGGGTCTATGCGGCCCTCTGCCGTTACAATTTTCTAAACAACGCCAACATCTGGGTCTGGAGCCTCTGCGGGAATAACAGTCTGAAAGGCCTGGAGCGGTTCGCCAGCGATCCCAGAGCCGGGGAACTGGGCGGCCGCTGGCAGTTTCCGGTTCCCCGGGGGGAACTGGCCGTGAGCTTCAACCGCCGCTATATTGACCGCTCGGACTGGAACTTAAAAATGCCGATTCCGATGTCTTACGGTCTGGAAAACCGTTTTGCTTTGGACGGGAGCTTCGATCTCGGGGTGGGCTTCTGGTTCGAGGCCTCATCAGGCACGACGCAGATTGACGCCGACAATTCTCTCTGGGAGAAAATGCTGACCGTCGGCACCGACTACACCTTCGGCATCGGGTCCGGCCTCCATGTTCTGGCGGAACACTTCGTGCGGTCCAGCGGCCCGGCCTGCGGCCAGCAGATAAATCAGAACCAGCTCTCCGCCGCCTCTCTGGATTTCCAGCTCAACATGCTCGACAGAATATATGCCATAGCCTATTATGACTGGCAGGCGCAAAAAACCTATCCATATCTCAGGTGGCAGCGCTCGTACGACAACTGGCAGATCAATCTCATGGGCTATGCCAGCAGCCGGACCGACCCCGGCGCCTTCACCGGGAGCGGGGTGGCGTTCATGCTGGTCTATAATCACTGATCAAAGGAGGCATTCCAATGCCGCTGGTGCATATCGAGAACATGGTCAAGCGTTATCCCATGGGGGGACAGAATTTTACAGCGATTGACCACATCAACCTGGATTTTGAGAAGGGCGAGTTTTCCGGCGTGGTCGGCCCCAGCGGCTCGGGAAAGACCACCCTGCTCAACCTCATCGGCACCCTGGACGCCCCCACGGAAGGCAGCATTACGGTCCTGGGAAAACAGGTGGAGCGCCTCTCGGAAAAAGAGGCGGCCGAGCTTCGCTGCCGTCGGCTGGGCTTCATCTTTCAAACGTACAATCTGCTGCCGGTTTACACGGTTTATGAAAACGTCGAGTTTCCGCTGCTCCTCCTGGGGATGCCCGACGCTGAAAGGAAGAAGAAGGTACTTGACGCCCTGGAGTGGGTGGGCCTGACGGACAAGATGAAATCCCGCCCCGACCAGCTCTCGGGCGGGCAGGCCCAGCGCGTTTCCATCGCGCGGGCCGTGGTCAAACAACCGGAGCTCGTCCTGGCCGATGAGCCCACCGCCAACCTGGACTCGGAGAATTCCCACCATATATTAAGAACCATGTCCCGATTGAACCGCGATCTGAAAACCACCTTTATCTTTTCCACTCACGATGACAAGGTCATTGATTACCTGCGGCGCAGGATCACCCTGGTGGACGGCACGGTCTCAAAAGATGAAGTGGTCAGCCCGGGAAATACGGAATCAGGATCCGGAAGTCAGGAGACATAGATAATGTTCTTGTTCAAGATAGCCTACCGTAACCTGGTGGGGGCGGGCCTCAGAACCTGGCTCAATGTGGGGGTCCTGTCTCTAATCTATGTCCTCATTATCTGGCACCAGGGGCTTTTTATCGGGATGCTTAAACAGGCCTCGCGCGACGCCATAAGGGACGAAATTTCCGGGGGGCAGTACTGGCAGAAGAACTACGATCCGGACGATCCCATGAGCCTGGACGACAGTCACGCCCCCGTCCCGCCGCCCCTTAAGGAAATTATCCGGCGGGGGGATGCCGTCGCCGTCCTGGTACGCAACGCCTCGATTTTTCCCGGAGGAAGGATTCAGAACATACTTCTCAAGGGAATTGAGCCGGGACAGAACATCCTGGGAATTCCGACCGCCCTCCTTGCGACGGGGGATAAGACCCTGCCGGTTCTAGCCGGGGAGCGCATGGCCCGGAACAACTCTCTTCGCCCCGGAGGCAGCCTGACCATCCGCTGGCGGGATGTCCACGGGACCTTTGACGCCGAGGAGGGGAGAATCGCGGGGATCATCAGGACCAACGTCGCCTCGATTGACAGCGGTCAGCTCTGGGTTCCCCTCCCGGATCTTCAGAAGATGATGGTTATTCCCGGCGAGGCCACGATGGTCGTCATAAAAGATGGGGTCGCCGGCCCCGGTGAGGTTTCGGGCTGGGTCTTCCGGGATCAGAATTTTCTACTCCGAGACATTCACGAACTGGTCCGCTCCAAGAGAAGCAGCTCTATTCTGCTCTACCTCCTCCTCCTCTTTCTCGCGCTGCTGGCCATCTTTGACACCCAGGTGCTGGCGATTTTTCGAAGGAGAAGGGAAATAGGCACGCTCATGGCCATGGGTATGACCCGGCTTCGAGTCATCTTAATCTTCACCATCGAGGGCATGATGAACGCCCTTCTGGCCCTGGCCGTGGGCGCCGTCTACGGAATTCCCCTCCTTTTCATCACGGCCCGTACGGGAATCCCCCTTCCGCAGGATTATGACCGCTTCGGGTTTGACATCGGCAACCGCATCCTTCCGGCCTACTCCGCGGGCCTGGTCCTGGGCACGGTTCTCCTGGTTACGCTCACCGTCACCATAGTGAGCTATCTTCCCGCCAGGGATATCTCGCGCCTTAAACCCACCGACGCTCTCAGGGGGAAAGTCTCATGATCCGATTCCTGTTTCTGGGTCTCATCCGGGACCGCTCCAGGAGCCTGTTTCCCCTGATGATCATCGGAGCGGGGGCGTTCCTGACGGTGTTTCTCTACAGCTGGATGCAGGGAGTCATCGGGGACATGGTGAGCACGAACGCTCGCTTTGACACGGGGCACGTCAAAATCATGACCCGCTCCTACAGCCGGCTGGCGTCGCAGTGTCCCAACGATCTGGCCCTCCTGGGCGTGGACGGTATTCTTAAGAAACTGAAAACCCGGGAAAGCCGGATGATGTGGACGCCCCGCATCCGCTTCGGGGGGCTTCTCGACGTCCCCGATGAAAAAGGGGAGACCCGCGTCCAGGCGCCCGTCATCGGCCTGGGGTTGGATCTCCTGGGGACGCAATCGCCCGAGTTCAGGATCCTCGATATCAGAAAAGCCCTGGTCCGGGGGCGGTTTCCCGGCGAAAAAAAAGAAGCCGTCCTCAGCGAAGAACTGGCGCGGAAGCTGGGTCTTAAGATCGGGGATACGGCGACCCTGATAGGATCGACCATGTACGGCGAGATGGCTACGTACAACTTCAAGGTCGCCGGGACCGTGCGATTCGGCATCAGCGCACTTGATCGCGGCACTATCATCGCCGACCTTTCGGCTGCGCGGGAAGCCCTGGACATGAGTGACGGGGCCAGCGAGATAGTGGGCTACTCCGGGGACATGGTCTATCACGATAAAGATATGCGGAATCTGGCCCAGGCCTTCAACAGGGATTTTTCAAAACCCGCCGACCGCTTTTCCCCCCTGATGCTCTGCCTGAGCGACCAGAACAGCCTGGGTGTCATCCTGGCGCGGAGTTCCCAAATCGTGGGGCTCATCATCTTCGTCTTTGTCTTCGTGATGTCCCTCGTCATGTGGAACTCGGGACTCATGAACCAGATCAGGCGCTACGGGGAGATCGGCCTGAGGCTGGCCATGGGCGAGCCCAAGGGGACGCTCTACCGCCGCCTGATCCTGGAATCATTCCTGATCGGCCTCATAGGCTCCACCCTCGGGACGGCCCTGGGTCTCGGCGCCTCTTATTATCTGCAGTACCGGGGCCTGGACTTCGGCCACATGTTCCACAAATCCACCATGCTCATTTCAGGCGAACTTCGGGCCTCCGTCACGCCGGCAAGTTTCTATATCGGTTTTCTGCCGGGCCTCGTCGCCTCCTTGCTGGGGACGATGGCCGCCGGCATCGGGATATATAAAAGGAAGACTTCAGAACTTTTCAAGGAGCTGGAAACATGAAAAAATTCCTGGTATTTTTTCTCTTCCTCCTGGGTCTTGTTTTCAACGGCGCCGGGCTTTATTCTCAGGAGCTTTCCGGAGGCGACATTCTCCTCAAGGTGGACGCCAACCTGGTCGCGGACAACCGGGTCGGAGTAGGCTCCATGGTCATTCGCGGAGCCCGCGCCACCCGGACGATCCAGGCCAGGACCTGGGCGCAGGGCACCGACAAGGCCTTCACCCAGTACCTGGCCCCGCCCCGCGAGGAGGGCACGAAGATGCTGAAGCTGAAGGACGAACTTTGGACCTACACTCCTTCCACGGATCGCACCATCATGATCGCCGGGCACATGCTCCGGCAATCCATGTCCGGCTCCGACATATCCTACGAGGACTACATGGAGGATCCCAGGCTGAGCAACATCTACGACGCTCAGATCCTGGGTGAGGAACAAATCGGGGACCGTCCCTGCTACGTGCTGAAGCTGACAGCCAGGCCCGATATGGACGTGGCCTACGAGGTCCGCAAGCTGTGGGTGGACCGGGAACGCTTCATTCCGCTCAGGCAGGAATTCTATGCCAAAAGCGGGATGCTCCTCAAGACCATGGTCATCGGAGAAGTCTTCAAGGTCGAAGATCGCTGGTATCCAAAGCGGATGAATTACAAGGACGTCATGGTGGAAGGAAGCGGAACGGACCTCATCACGGAGTCCATACAGTTTAACGTCTCCATTCCGGACTACGTCTTCACCAAGGCCTCCCTGCGTCGCTGACTTCCTGGACAGTTTGGCCAAGTGAATAGGGATTACGACCCGGGCAATCCGGCTGGTACAGGGAAGATCCTTTATAGCTGTACGAAAAAAAGCGGACGGTTACCGGATGTCAGCTCTTTTCTTTACGTCTTGGGCTTCGCGTTGAAAAATATTTTCTGACAGTATTTTTTTTTCTGAACGCATTTTTTTTATGATCCCCTGAAAGCCTTTGTCAGACGCTAAATGTAGTGTTTATTTCTGATTTTTTTTCTGTAAATAGTACGTTGACTTTGCCCGAACGATCACATATAATGGGACTAGAGTGATACGATAGGGCAGGAAAAAATATATAAATGGAGTAATAGGGTGAGTATGGGCAAAAAGCAAAAAGACCCTGTTTTTAATGAGCCGCAATCCCACTCTGCTCTTTTATCCGGAAGCTCTCCCCTGCAAAGCCCGCAGGAAAACCAGGCTTCCGCGTTTTTTTCCGGGGTCTTCAACAGAACTATAGACGAGCGGGGAAGGATCTTTCTGACCCGCGAATTCCGCGAGGCCCTGGGAGATTCGTGTTACCTGAACCTGAGCAATTCGAAGGATTACGTTCAGATCTACCCGGTCTCAACTTGGCGGAAAATCTGCCAGGAGTATTTTCCCGATTTTTCGCCCTTCGAGGGCGATGAGAAGAAGCGGGCCCGGGAGTTCGGTGCCTCTTCCTCTTTTGAGAATATCGACAAGAACGGGAGAATACTCATTCCTCAGCACATGCTCGCCACTCTCGAAATCGAGCCTGAGGAGGGGACCGAGCTGCTCCTGGTCGGCAGTATCTACTCAATTGAAGTGTGGACCAAGAAGAGGTATCAGCGGAAAAACCAGATCTTTATTCCTGAGAGCAGAGACGAATGATAATCATGGAATACCAGCATACGCCGGTCATGGTGGAGGAAGTTCTGGAGCTGCTCAAGCCGGGACGCGGGCAGTGCTGGGTGGACGCAACTTTGGGGGGAGGAGGGCATGCCGAGAAGATTCTGGACTCCATCGGGAAAGAGGGCCTCCTGATCGGCATCGATCTTGACTGGAGCGCCCTGGAGGCAGCTCGCGCCCGGTTCGGGGCGCGTGAGAATGTCAGATTAATCCAGGGGAATTTGGGAAATCTGACGGAGCTTCTTAAAGGGATTGGAATTGATAAAATTGACGGAATACTTTTTGATCTGGGAGTGTCCTCACATCAACTGGATGAAAAGGAACGAGGGTTTTCGTTCATGCACGAGGGTCCGGTTGATATGAGGTTCGACATCCGGCAACCGGTACGGGCGGGCGAGCTGGTGAACACGCTCCCCATGGAGGAGCTTTCCAGGATCCTCTGGGAGTACGGACAGGAGCGGTGGGCCAGAAAAATCGCTTCAAGGATCGTGAGATTCCGGGAGAAGAAAGAGATCGAGATGACGACAGAGCTTGCAAAGATCATCGAATCGGCTGTGCCGCCGAAGGAACGGAACCGGCGGATACACCCTGCCACCCGCAGTTTTCAGTCGCTCCGGGTGGCGACCAACGACGAGATCGTCTCTTTGCAGAAGGGACTTTCCTCCGCCATTGAGACCCTAGTCCCTGGCGGAAAAGTTGCTGTTCTGAGTTATGAATCTCTCACGGATTCCATCGTGAAAGCCACTTTCAGACAGTGCGCGGGCCAGTGTCACTGCCCGCCCGGTTTACCGGAATGCGTTTGTCATCCGCAAAAAACAATAAAGATCCTTACGCCGAGACCGATCCGGCCGAAGGATGCGGAGGTTTCCCGGAATGTCAGGGCCCGATCGGCCAAATTGAGGGCAGCCGAAAAATTATAAAATTATTATAATAATCCGAGGAGGTGCGGCGCATGAGAACTGCTGAGGCGATGGTTATTGAAGAGACAAAGTTCAAGCCGGTTGTTCGGTTGCGAAAAAAGACCTGTGCCAGGCCGAGAGAGGAATCGTGGGTTCCGCTTGCCTTCAGCGGACTTCTGGTCGTGGCCGTCTGCCTCCTCTTTTATATTTATCAATGCGCCCTCATCGTAAATACTCAGTATCGCATCAGCAGCCTGCGCAAGGCAAATAAGATGCTGGTGCGGGAGCGGGCTCAGGTTAAGCTGGAGGTGGACCGTCTATCCTCGTACCGGCGAATAGAGATGATTGCCGGGAAAAAATGGGGAATGGAGAAGCCTTTGGGCCGTATGGTGGTGGATTATTCAAAATCCGTGGCTGACACCACAACCCTCATCCCGTAATTCATCGAAAAAAGGGAGGAAAATGAGGGGCGAATGCTGTATAAATAACTCCTGGTAAGAGGAGAGCCGATGCACAATTATGTCTCAAAGCTGAGGGGGAGGCTGGTCTCGCTGTTCTATGCCTCCGCCCTCGTTTTTTTTCTACTGGCCCTCTGGTTGACGAACCTGCAGGTATTTCAGGCTGCCAGGCTTGAGGCCAAAGGGCGGGAGCAGTACTTCGGAAACCTGGAGATCGATGCCCTGCGGGGCGATATCTGCGACCGGGAAGGCCATGTTCTGGCCAGCAGTCTCTCTCTGCCATCCATTGCGGTCGATCCCAGGAACGTCCGTAATCGGGAGCGGACAGCCTTCTATCTTTCTCTGGCTCTGGGGGTGCGGGAAACAGGGGTGCGGGAGATGTTGAATACCAGGCATTCATTCGCCTGGGTGGCCAGGAAAGTTCCGGAGGAGACCGCCAGGAAGATTGAAGCGCTCTCGCTCGACGGCGTCTTTATAAAGAGGGAGCCGACCGGCAAACGTTTTTATCCCAAGGATCGCCTGGCCTCTCATGTGCTCGGGTTTTCCGGCATCGACGATCAGGGGCTGGCCGGGGTGGAGAAGGAGTACGACCGTTACCTGAAGGGAATTCCCGGCAAACTTGAAGCCGAGATGGATAATCTCGAAATTCCCGTTCCTTTCCGCAAGTCGCATCTAAAGCCGGCGGTGCCGGGCAGCAAGGTTGTTCTTACCATCGACGAAACAATCCAGTATGTCGCCGAGAGGGAATTAAGCAAAACAGTTAAAAAATTCGGCGCCGAGGGCGGCTGCGTAATTGTAATGGACTCCGCGAACGGGGAAATCCTGGCCATGGCCAGCCTGCCGGACTACCAGCCGGAAAAATACGCCGCTACTTCTCAGGATAATTTCAAGAATAGGCCGATTTTCGACTACTACGAACCGGGTTCCACCTTCAAGGTTATCACGGCGCTGGCCGGCCTGGACAGCGGAAGGATTTCGACATCCGACAAGTTTTACTGCGGAGACTCCATCCAGATGGGCGGATACACCATCCACAACGCCAATGACGGCTGCATCAGCCCGAGCGGAAGGGAGAACGTAGAAGGGGTTCTGACATTTTCCTATAACGTGGGGGCCGTGGGCATCGCCATGAAGACGGGAAAACAGATCCTCTTCGATTATGCCCTGCGCCTTGGCTTCGGCAGGCAGACTGGAGTAGATCTTCCGGGAGAACGCGAAGGCATCCTGCTGCCTCTCAAGGAGTGGTCACCCTCTTCGCTGGCCACCATTTCCTTCGGTCAGGGAGTGGCGGTGACGCCCATTCAGATGGTGCAGGCCATGGCAGTGGTGGCCAACGGCGGCATGATGGTCCAGCCTCACGTCATGAAAGCCATCATAAGCTCGGATGGGAATGAGAGCAAAAAATTCGCGCCGACCAAAAAGATAGAGCGGGTCATCGCACCGAGGACGGCGGAAATTCTGCGGCATATTCTCTGCCAGGTGGTGGAGAAGGGGACCGGAAAACGGGCGAAGATTCCGGGATACCAGGTGGCCGGGAAGACCGGGACCGCCCAGGTCTGCGATAATGGGCGTTACGTGGACGCCTATGTGGGTTCATTCCTCGGGTTTGTTCCGGCGGACAATCCGCGCATGGTCATGCTGGTCAAGATTGATCGTCCCAAGGGCGCCATCTGGGGCGGCTATGTGGCCGCGCCGGTGTTCCGTAAAGTCGCCGGCGAAGCCCTCTGGCATTTGAAAGTGCCTCCGGAGTTTCCGGAGGAAATGGACCCGTTTCACGCGAAGGACATCATAACCGACGCCGAGTGAGTAAGGAGAATTAGAAGTCGTGAGAGAAAAAATTGCCGGCATGGAGCCGTGGTGAGCCCGATGAAATTAGAGGACTTGGTCGCCTGCCTCGGGGAAAAAGAAATTCGGGGTACGCTCGATGTTGATATCAGTCAGGTTGTCTGCGATTCCAGGAAGGTTTTAGGAGGAGCCCTTTTTTTTTGTATCCGCGGCTATAAAGTCGACGGGCACGCCTTTTTAAAGGATGCCGTCGGCAGGGGGGCACAGGCGGCCGTTGTCTCGGAGTTTTCAAAGGGCCTGTCAGGGATTACCCAGGTGAAGGTACCGGATGTCAGGAAGGCCATGGCCCTCCTGGGAGCCCGTTATTACGGAAATCCGGCCGGGAAGCTTTCCCTGATCGGGGTGACCGGCACCAACGGCAAGTCCACCTCGGCGATTCTGATTGCCGAACTGCTGAAGAGGGCCGGCATGAAGAGCGGTCTCATCGGCACGATCTATACGCAGATAGGAGAGCGGATTTACCCATCGTCCCTGACCACTCCTGACTCGCTCGACCTTCAGAAACTTCTTTCCACGATGGTTCATAAGAAAATTAAATACGTGGCCATGGAGGTCTCTTCGCATTCCCTGGCACTCGATCGGGTCTATGGCTGTCATTTTCAGGTGGCTCTTTTTACCAATCTGACTCAGGATCATCTGGATTTCCATAAGACCCTGGAGTCCTATTTTCAGGCCAAGAGGAAACTCTTTGAATATCTCAAGGGATCCGGTACGGCCGTGATAAATGGGGACGATCCGTGGGCCGGCCGGATTCTTGACCATGCCGATTCATCATGCCTGACCTATGGCCTGGGGAAGGATTGCCGGATCAGGGCCGAAGACGTTGAAACGCGCCTGGACGGGACCTCGTTTAACCTGTGCACACCCTGGGGTAACAGTAAAATTGAACTTCAGCTTCTGGGGCTCTTCAATGTTTATAATTCCCTGGGGGCCATCGCCTCGGCGCTGAGCCTGGGCCTTGAGCTTTCAGAGGTATCAGAGATTATTCGCTCCATTCCTCCGATCCGCGGCCGTTTCGAGACCATTAACGCCGGTCAGGATTTTACCGTGGTCGTTGATTATGCGCACACCCCGGACGGAATCATCAATATCCTTAAGGCCGCGAGGGCTCTTAATCCGCATAGACTTATCGTCGTCTTCGGCTGCGGCGGCGACCGGGATAAAACCAAGAGGCCGCTCATGGGACAGGCCGCCGTCTCTCTGGCCGATATGGCCATCGTGACCTCGGATAATCCCAGGAGCGAGGAGCCCGAAGCGATCATCCGGGACATAGAAGAGGGCATGACCGGAAAAGATTACCTCGTGGAGGTTGACCGCAGGAAGGCCATCCAACGGGCTCTCTCGATCGCCTCAAAGGGTGATATCGTGGTCATCGCGGGCAAGGGACACGAAAATTATCAGATTTTCAGGGATAAGAAGATCCATTTTGATGACGCCGAGACGGCGAGAGAATTTCTTGAGAACAGGGAGAAGAACGGTGCTTCCGCTGACCATTGAAGAGGTTTTGAATGCCGCCGGGGGGCGCCTTGCAAGTGGAGATCTGCCTGCCGGCATCGCGGGCGTCTCAACCGATACCCGAACGCTTAAGGCCGGGGACCTCTACATCCCGCTTTCCGGGGATCGTTTTGACGGGCATGATTTTATAGGGGAGGCTTTCCGGAAGGGGGCCGCCGCGTCATTCATATCAAAGAAAATTTCGACGGATTCGGTTGCCGGGCCTGTGATAGAAGTGGGAGACGCCCTTCTGGCCTATCAGGCCCTGGCCGGTTTCTACCGGAGAAAGCTGGACTTAAAAGTAGTGGCGGTGACCGGGAGCGCCGGGAAAACGACTACCAAGGAACTCATCGGAGCGATCCTTGAAAAGAAATTTGCGACCGTAAAAAGCGAGGAAAATTTCAATAATGAAATAGGCGTCCCCAGGACGATTTTTAAACTTGAGCCGAAAGACGAAGTGGCGGTGCTGGAGATGGCCATGCGGGGGCGGGAGCAGATCCGTCCGCTGGCCCGTCTGGCCAGGCCTGACGTCGGGGTAATCACCAACATCGGCGAGGCCCACTATGAACTTCTGGGTTCGATCCAGGCTATTGCCGATGCCAAAGGAGAACTTCTGGAGGAAATGGACAAAGACGCAGTGGCTGTTCTCAACGCTGACGACGGCTGGCTTTCTTATCTCAGAGGCAAGACGAACTGCCGGGTCCTGACATTCGGGGAGTCCGCGGGATCCGATGTTCGCCTGGAAGAGGCCGAGAGCCTCAACCTGGGAGGCTATCGGCTCAGGATATCCTTCCCCTCCCGGACAGGATATTTTGATTTTCCTCTCCTGGGAAGGCACAATATTAAAAATGCTCTGGCGGCTCTTACAGTAGGGGAGGTTTTCGGATTGGGTCTCCCGGAGATGGCGGAGGCCTTAAGTGGTGCGGTCCCTGGTTGGAAGCGCATGGAGAGAAGAGTTTTGCCCGGAGGAATCAACCTGCTTCTGGACTGTTATAATGCCAATCCGGGAGCAGTGCGGCAGGCGCTGGACACCCTGGCCGCTTTACAGGCTGATGGGAAAAAGGTGGCCGTTCTCGGCGATATGCTGGAGCTGGGCGATATCACACAGCAGGCCCATCTCGATACAGGCGGCTATGCGGCCTTAAGCGGCCTCGATGCTCTCTATACAGTGGGCGCTCTGGGCGAGCTTATCGCCCGGGGAGCCAGGGAGGCCGGCATGTCGCCGGAGAGGATTTTTTCTTTTTCTTCGAATGGCGGGGCCGCAAAAGCCCTGGCCGGTAGTCTCAGTGGCGGCGAAGTAATTTTAATCAAGGGATCCCGTAAAATGAAAATGGAGGAAGTGGCCGAATTTCTAACGGCCTCTGTTAAATGATGGAACGTATAAGCGGAGCGATTTTAACCGGTTTTCTAATTCCGCTTATCCTTATGCCCTTTTTTATTGATTTCCTGAAGAAGAAAGCCTTCGGCCAGCAGGTGCGTTCCGAAGGCCCTCAGGATCATCAGAAGAAACAGGGGACGCCGACGATGGGCGGAGTCATAGTGCTCATCGCCTTTCTGGTCTCCACTCTCTGGCAGGAGAAGCTTACCGCCGCATTTGCCGTGTTTTTAGGTTTAACCGTATTGACCGGCTTTCTGGGGGCCGTGGATGACGCTTTGCAGGTGCTCCGGAGGCGTTCCCTGGGTCTTCGGGCCAGAGACAAGATGTTGATCCAGGTTTTTCTGGGAATTCTGCTGTCTCTTTATGTTTTGTATTTCCAGGATGCTTCCCTCCTTATCTGGATTCCGGGAGGAGAGGTGGCCCTTCCCCGCTGGGCTTTCATCCTCCTGGTCGTCGTGATGCTGGCCGGCTTCTCCAACGCGACCAACCTGACCGATGGCTTGGATGGCCTGGCTTCCGGCCTCGGGGTGATAGCCCTGGCGGTCTATGGAATTGTCTGCTGGAAGGCGGGGAGGGGAGACCTGGCCATAGGTGCCGCCTCACTGGCCGGATGTTACCTTGGATTTCTCTGGTTTAACGCGCATCCGGCTAAAATTTTCATGGGAGATACCGGATCACTTCCCCTGGGTGCGGCCCTGGCCACCCTTGCCGTTTTAACCCGGACGGAGCTGCTCCTGGTGGTTGTCGGCGGAATTTTTGTTCTGGAGACCCTCTCCGTTATGATTCAGGTTTTCTGGTTCAAACTTTCAAAGCGGCTCTGGAACATGGCGGAGGGGCGGAGAATTTTCAAAATGTCGCCCCTGCATCACCACTGGGAACTCTCGGGCTGGCCTGAGACCCGGGTGACGGTCCGCTTCTGGATTTTAGGAGCGCTGTTCGGTCTGGCCGGACTATATCTGTTCTTGCACTGAGGTACAAGCATGACGATTAAGAGTTCTTTCAGGGAATCTCTTCAGGGAAAAAAAGTGGGCATACTGGGCCTGGCCCGGAGTGGTATTTCGGCGGCGAAGGCGCTGCTTTCACTCGGAGCCGATGTTTTCATCAGCGATTCCAAGTCTCCAAAGGAGCTTGAAGGTTGGCTGGCCCAGGCAAAGGACTTACCGATCGAGGTCGAGAGCGGGGGAAATACAGCGGCCGTTTACCGGGGACGGGATCTGGTGGTCATCAGCCCCGGAGTATCATATGACATTCCCCTGCTCAAGGAGGCGCGGGCGCACCAGGTTCCCGTCATCGGAGAACTGGAACTGGCCTTTCGGCTTTGCCGGGCGCCTTTCATCGCTGTGAGCGGCACCAACGGCAAATCCACCACTACCAGCCTCATCCATCACATGCTCGTAACCGGCGGGAAATCAGCGGTTATCGGTGGAAACATCGGCCTTCCGATAGTGGGGGAAGTGATGAAAATTGGTTCCGATGGCTGGGTGGTGACCGAGGTCTCCAGTTTTCAGCTCGAGTCGGTGGAGAGTTTCCGCCCCAGGATCAGCGTCCTTCTCAATATCACCAGCGACCACCTTGACAGGCATAAGGATTTCGCTGAGTACGCGGCGATGAAAGCCAGGATTTTCATGAACCAGAAGAACGGCGACATGGCCGTTCTTAACGCCGACGATCCTGCCGTCTTGAGCCTGCGTCCACAGCTTAAAACCGATTGCAGACTTTTCAGCCGCCGGCAGGATGTTTCCGATGGCGCAAATTACAGGGATGGCCAAATCCTCATCCGAAAAGCGGGGGAGGATATTTTTGTGTGCCGCTGGAACGAACTTCCTTTGAAGGGTTTTCACAATCTGGAGAATGTCCTGGCGGCTGTTACGGTCTGCTCCATATGCGATGTCGCGATAGATGACATGGTCTCTGCTCTTAAGTCATACAGAACGATGGAGCACCGTCTGGAGTTTGCCGGGAGCGTAAAGGGTGTCAAATTCTACGATGATTCCAAGGGAACCAATCCAGGGGCGGTTAAGGCCGCGCTTGAGAGCTTTTCAGAACCGATCATACTCATTGCGGGCGGAAAAGACAAGGATATGGACTTTCGGGGCCTTGGAAAGACCATACAAAAAAGCGCCAAAGC
>JAZDOK010000050.1:0-11951 GCA_043798715.1 bacterium | reverse complement strand
ATTCTTGTCGCAAAAAGACAAAAGTTATTCTGCCTCATCGGCTACATTACAGGGGCTTCAAAAAAACTATGCGGGAAAGGCAAGTGCTGACGCAGCGTCAGTAAGATCCGCTCAGGCCTTCTGCCTGCAGAATTCCTGTTCGATCTCATGAATCTTGTCCAGTCGCCTCTGATGGCGCCCGCCTGCATAGCTCGTCTCCAGCCAGATCCTGAGAATCTCCTGGGCCAGATGAGGAGCTGTAATGCGCTGCCCCATCGTCAGAATATTGGCGTCGTTGTGGGATCTGGCGAAACTGGCCGAAATGACGTCGGTGCACAGAGATGCTCGAATGCCGGGCACCTTGTTGGCGGCTATGGCCATGCCCTGGCCGGTGCCGCAGAGGAGGATGCCCGCTTTAAACGAACCGGCGACGACAGCCTTGGCTACCGCGAGAGCTATGTCCGGGTAATCCACCGGCGGATCCGGCTCAAAGGTTCCGAAATCTTCAAAATGATCTCCCCGTTCGGCAAGAAATATCTTTAATTCCTCCTTCAAGGGAAAACCCGCATGATCGCTCCCAATCGCCAGTTTCATGATATTCTGCCCCCTTCTGGTTCACTTTTAATCCGGCGTTGGCCGTCCCCTGTTCCCGCTTCGTGAGCGGCTCTGGCCAGACGATCCATAATGGAAACACCAAGTCCTTCCCGTGGAACCCCCTCCACCAGGACCGTGGAAATCTCTTCGTCTTCGAGATCCCGCAGCATCCTGAAGAGATTGAGGGCGATCCCGTGATAATTTCCCCGCGAACCCATGACCCGAAGCGAGACATTCTCATCCGAGTACCTGTCTTCCAGAAATCCAAGACTCTCCTCGCTTATTACCATTACTACTTTTCCCGATTTTCGATGTTCATCAGCAAGGTTCTGCAAACGTGCGACCAGGGCCGCCCCCTCTCCCTCCACGATGATGATCCGGGCGGAGGGAGTAAACCTTGGAAGTTTGGGCATACCGATATGATCGTCTGAAAGCAGAGGCATTCTGCCGATGACCCTGGCAATCTCCTCCTGGGTGATATAGCCGGAGCGAATCAGCCTGGGCGGTTCGGTGGTGACATCAAGTACGGTAGATTCAATTCCCAGGGGCGAATCTCCGGCATCAAGAATCAAATCAACTTTATCTCCCAGGTCTTTTATTATGTGCGAAAGCGTTGTCGAGGAAGGTCTCCCTGATATATTGGCGCTGGTGGCCACCAGTGGAACTTTTACTGTCTTCAAAAACTCAAGAGCCAGCGGGTGAGAGGGAACCCGTATTCCGACCTTTCTTCCGCCGCCGGTAATGAGATCAGGCACATTGTCGGACTTCTCAAACACCAGGGTGAGAGGCCCCGGCAAGAAACTCTGCATCAACTTTTTTCCGGTTTCAGACAAATTCTTTATAAGAGGCCCCGCAGCGGCGACGGAGGAGAGGTGATAGGTCAAGGGGAGAGAGGGAGGACGGCCCTTGACCTCAAAAATTCTACTGACTGCATCCTCCATCAACGAGTTCGCTCCCAGGCCATAGACCGTTTCCGTCGGAAAGACGACCAGTCCGCCCTTTTCTACCACCTCGGCGGCCGCTCTCAGATCTTCCTGTGACGGGTGGGAGCCGCTGACAATTCTTGCTGTTTTTCCATTTGTATCCATCGTTATTACCCCTGTATATTACTCTGCTCCTGAGTTATTCTACATAAATTCTTTCCTACCTTTGAACCATGAGAAAAAGCTTCCGGTGAGACTAAAGGAAATCGGTTTTTTACACCGAAACTTTCGGAAGAACATCGAAGCGGAGGTTGTGATGCTGACTGAACCCTATGATGCCGGGGGAAATCCATTTGGAGTTTTCTGCACTAATCCGGACTGCGGGAACTATCTGACCCCCGAAGCGCATCCTATCTGGTCCGAAGACTGCCCGGTGAAGGACGGTATCCTGGTCTGTCCGGCCTGCGACTCTCCCATGGCGCGGCCTGAGTGAACCTGGGCACCGTGCGCACTAAACAAACGGGGCAGGTCTAAACCTGCCCCGCAATTTGTTTATACCAAGCTCTGATCAGAGCGACATCCTGCTTCTCGGATCCACGGCCTTCCCGTTCGCATCCCGCCACTCAAAGTGCGTATGAGGCCCCGTGCTGTTGCCGGTGCTCCCCACCGCCCCGATGACGGATCCCGCGCCTACCTCCTGGCCGACCTTGATGTTACCGAAGGCGGACATATGGGCATAACGCGTGGAGGAACCGTCTGAGTGCTTTACCTCGACCCAGTTGCCATACCCGCCGTTATCGCTCTGCACTCTGGTTATGACGCCGTCGGCCACGCTCTTGATGGGTGTTCCGCTCGGAGCCGCCAGGTCTATCCCATTATGTATATAGCTGCCCCGGTTTTCTCCGAACTCGGACGTCACCCGGTAGTTGTCAATGGGTTTTACCGTCTTGCCGTTATAGGGGTTTATCTGCCCATTGATCTGGCCCGGAGCAGAGGACTGCTGTGAGCCAACCGGGGACAGAGGCACCTGTGTAAAGGTCGGAGTCGCACTTTGAGTGTTGCCCTGGCCCGGGACACTTCTGGCGGCCTGAGTCGCCTCCGGAACGGCGGCCGTCCCGAGAGCATCAAGTTCCTTTTGAGTGGCCTGAAGATCCAAAAGATCTTTTTTATAGGCCTCCATGTCGCCCTTTTTAAGGTCTGCCTCAATCTTCTTGTTGAGTTCAGCGATTTTTTTCTCAAGTTCAGCCTTTTTCAGCTCCGCCTCTTCCTGCTTTTTCTGCTCATCGGTCTTCTCGGTTTTCGCCTCTTCCTTGGCTTCTTTCTCCTTAAGATGCTCACTATTGAGCTCAGCCAGGGAATTCTGGCTCAGATCGGCAGAGTCTACCACTCCGGCGGAATCCGAGGAAGAAGGTTTAACTTTATCCTTGGCCGCCGCAGTAGCCTCCACCAGCTTTTTGGGATCTTCACTTGCTGCCGTAATTGCCTGGATGTTAATTGGCTGAACGGGTTTTATTGCATCATTATCTGGCATCGATGACACCCCTCTCTTGTTGCATATATTTGTTTACTTATCACGACATTTGGGTCTTGTGTCAAGAGCCTGTTTGCATTTTGTATTCTTCAATGATAAAATCACATTAAAATCCGCAGGAGGATTATGGCGTGAAGATCTCGCGATGGCTCCTACTCCTTCTTTCCGGTTTCCTGCTTCTCTCGGGATGCCAGGTAAAACGGAATTCTGATTACTTCCCGCTGAAAGTCGGCAATTCCTGGGAATATTCCCTTGATTTTGGAGCGTCCCTCGTCCTGACCATTCCTTCAACCGAAAACATTGACGGCCGTGAATGTTTCCTGGCGGACCTTGCAGTGAAGAACGGGGGCCCCGGATGCCAGCGGGACGAATATTTTTCAAGTAAGGAAGGGATCTTCCTGGCAAGGCGCATCATGCAACAGGGCCAGACGACGATTACTTTCAATCCTCCCCAAAAAATCCTCGACAATACACTTAAGCCTGGCGCTTCATGGAAATGGTCGGGAGAGATTCGCACACTCGGCCCCGGGAACTCAGAGGAACAAAAAGGCGACATCCTTACTGAGGTGATCGGTTTTGAAAATATAAAGACGATAAAGAAAACTTTCAACTGCTGCAAAATAAAAGTTTCAGGAACCATATCCCCCGGAGTGCGCCTGGAGGAGTTTAAGTGGTACTGCGATGGAGTTGGCCTGGTAAAAAGCCAGGCGACGCTTACCGTTGAAGGACGCCGCCAAGCCACGTACGTGCTCCTCACCAGCTATACACTGAAATAGAGGACACCGCAGGAAGCGGCCTCCTCAAGTAATCAGGCGAAGTTCTGGGCCTGTTGCGAGATCTGTGCGTAAATCGAGGCGACGCCGTTGTGCCAGTTGCCATCCGTGGCCCAGCCAGCCTGGTTGGCGGCGGCCACCTGATTGGCGATTGAGGCGCTCTCGGAGGATCCGCCCTTGGCCCGGAGGCGGGCAAAAGTCTCGGCGCCCTTCTTTATCTGGTTCTCGATCCCGCTGAAGACGGGGTTCCTTGTCGCGTTGTTGGGATCGCTGTCATAGGCCCCCACTCCCAGCATTCCGTTAACGCCGATCCCGGTCTTCCCCCACTGGGTCTCCTGCCCGGCGATTGAGAGGAGAATGAGGGGATCCACCTTATTCTCCTTGCCGTACTTGACCATCATCTCCCCTGCGCCTTTACCGGCGGCAGGAGAGCCCTTCTTGGCCAGGAAGTCATTGATAAAATCGGCCGTCTTCTTATCGTTCCCGGACAGGTTTATGGGCGCCGTCGGATTGGACTGGCTCGGGGTGATGGGACCGCCGCCGGACGAGGACTGAGCCGGGGAGGCCGCCGGGGCCAGGGGCACCTGTGTACAGGTAGGAGTCGCACATTGAGTGTTGCCCTGACCCGGGACACTCCTGGTGGTCTTAGTCGAATCCGGAACGTCGGCCGTCCCGAAAGCATCAAGTTCCTTCTGAGCGGCCTGAAGATCCTGGAGATCTTTTGTATAGGCATTCATGTCGCCTTTTTTCAGGTCTTCCTCGATTTTCTTGTTAAGCTCCGCGATTTTTTTCTCCAATTCGGCCTTTTTCAGTTCGGCCTCTTCCTGCTTCTTCTGTTCATCGGTCTTGTCGCTCTTCGCCTCTTCCTTTGCTTCATTTTCCTTCAGATGCCCGCTCTTGAGATCTTCCAGGGAATCCTGGCTCAGATCGGCGGAGTCTACCACCCCGGCAGAATCGGAGGAAGAAGTCGACACTTTATCCTTGGCTGCCGCCAGGGATTCCACCAACTTTTTGGGATCTTCAACCGCCGGCGTTCCCGTACGCGACTCCACTGGTTGTATAGCCTGCATTCCGCTTTTTTCTGTCATCGCATCCACCTCTTATCCATATCTCACTTATTTATATTTTATCACGACAATTTCTGAACTGGTAAAGACCCAATCCCGGAAACAGAGCAGGGGCGGTTCGAGAACCGCCCCTGCTACTAAAAAGCATCCCTATAACAGCGCTTCAGCTCTTCTGGGGGGGGCCGCCCGCTCTTCCCTTCATCCCTCTCAGTTCCTCCAGCTTTTTAACCTGCTCCGGAGTCAGGAGCTTTTTGGCATCGAGAAGACTTTTTATTCCGGCCAGTTTCATGTCGGCCTGCATTTTTTCCACCTGGCGAACCTTGACCTCTATCTGCTTGAAGTCCGGATTCGAACCTCTGAGAATTTCCGCCAGCTCCAGCCCGGCAATTTTGATCTCCGCCTGCTTCCTGATCATGTCTTTCCGTCCATCCAGGAAAATCCTGTTGAACTCCTCCTCCTGCTGAGGCGTCAGGTTTAGTTTTTCCTTGAGGTTTGGCCCCATCCTCATCATGCCGGGGCAGGGACCTTCTCCAGGCCTCCCGGCTTGCATCCGACCCTGCATCATAGGATTGCGCCGCCCTCCCGGGAAAGGCGCTTCCCCCCCCGCAGCCACGTCTTCAGGTGCTTCAAAAGGCACCCCATCAAAAAGGTTCGGAAAACCGGACATTTCCTCCGGAATCTCCTGGGATAGCATCGGACTCGGAGCCGGAGCGGCAAGAGGGGCGGGTTGAAAGACAACCAGAACCACCAGGAGCGCCCCAAGAGCCAGAAGAAGAAGACTTGTTTTTTTTGCCATGATTGCACCTCCGATTTTTTATGTGATGTTAGACAACCATCCCGTTAAAAAGTTTCCGTGCGAAAGAAAACACGGAAGCAGAGCTTCTTCAACGATGACTTCGGATTGAGGTTCAACTCCCCGGCCAGAGCCTTTAAACAAGAAGCCCGACGGGTGGGAAAAACGAAGAGCCCTCTTTGTAAAGCATCCCTCCGGATAAAACTCTTCAGGCTTTTTCCGGAGGCTTATCCAGCATCTTTCCCAGCCTGGCTCCGGTTCTGGCCCCGGCGGATGAGAGGGCGAAGCTGCCTATAAACTTTCCAAGAAAAGCGCCGACCCCGGCTCCGATGGGCCCGGCAATAAGCCCACCCAGGACAGCGCCGGCTACCGCGCCACCGGCGTAACCAAGGACCGTCCCGGCCACTCCGCCGATTGCCGCGCCGCCGCCAACCTTGGCTATATATATCTTGTCGTCTTTCGTCAGGGCGATATCTTTGGCGTCAATTTTTTTGCCGTTTATAATAACGTCGGCTTGAGGCCTCTTCCATGTAAACTTGATAAACGGGACCGGAGCCTTGTCCTTGGGTTCAACCAATTGGATTTTCTTTATGTCTGTCTCTTCCGTGCCCAGCATTTCATCAAGCGCGGCATGAGTCGAAAGGCCAACCGGGCCGGCGGCGAAGGAGAGAGTCCTGGTCGCAATATCATCCGCCTTCTCCTGAGTGATTTTCCCCTTCTTGACCGCGCGATTAAGATACCAGTGTACAGCATCAATGGCCATCCCGGCCGGGGCGGCCACCTTGGAAGAATAAGCTATCCCCGAGGCCAAATCCATCTTCCCGTCAAAAAGTTCCTTGGCGGCCCCCTTCTCCAGACCTTTAATTATCTTGCCTGAGCCTCGGCGAACGGTGAGAGGCCCGGAAATCGCCGAAACAGTCTCAATGGCCAGTCTGAGGCCGGGAACCTTGTCAATGACCTGACTGAGTTTCTTGCCAGCTTCCCGAATCCCGGACTTGTCCATGACTTTGTCGTATAATCCCGGCTCCTCCATTTTCTTGATCGCCTCGTACTTGGCCGGATTCACCTTCTGGAGCTCGGCGGGATTCTCATGGTAAAATTTGTAGCTCTGGGCAAAATCCTCCCAGTGATTGGTGGAGGCATATAGATCAGTCGGAGTGTCTATCCAGGAATCATAAACATAGGGCGCCTTCCCCCACGGGGCTTTGCTGCTGGCGCCGAAATAGGGAACGAGGCTCTCTGAGAAATCCCTGGTGTGTCCCACTTCGTGAATAATAGTGCCCTTGTTGAATCCTTCAATGGCCAGTTCGCCTTTATCAAAATCAATGGGGTGCATGAAAAAGAGATTTCTGGCCAGCCCCGCGGCATTCATGTCATTGGCCAGGTTAGGATTGACGGTGATGAACTCCGTGGAAACAACGCTCTTGAGCGGAAGTTGATCCAGGGTTTTCTCAATCAACTCTCTCTCCGCGCCGGTGGCATTTCTAATTGAAGGGTAAAGGAATTTCGGGAGAGCCTTAAGCGCTTTGCCGGCGGCATAAACAGGTTTCATCAAAATACCGAGGACTCTGGAGGCCGGAGTTTGGCCCTGTTCGGGGCCGGAGGCCGCGCTCACCGCGCTCATCCTGGCGCTCTCTTTCACATCCTGCGGCGCCTGCGAAACCTCCCTTGCACCCTGAACCGCACCTGGCTGATCTTTTTGGCCCGGCTTGGGAACTTTTTTGTCAATGGACAAGGCATGTTGAAATGACTTTTTTACGCTGCTGCCGATATGCTTGAGGCTATCGGCAACTTCAGCCTTTTTCTTGGAGCTGACCTCATCCAGAACCATAGCTCCGATGGACCCGGCCAGCCCGCCGATGACGGGGCCATAAATCCCCCCGATGAGCCCAAACCCAATCGCCGCCCCGATAACAAATCCAGAGTAGGTTCCGGTTGCCTTCTTCATCACGGTAGCACCGCCCTTGGCCGAACGGGCAAAAGCTATGCGGATCCTGTCTTCTCTGGTAAAATTGCTCTTTTCAACTGAATCATGCGGACGAGCAGCCTCCGGCCCTTCTGTCTTCTGAGCCTTGCGGTGCACAGCCGCCCGCTCGGCATGGCCGACCGGCGCCTCATTTATCCTGTTCAGAGAGTCCATCATACCCTCCTCATCGCCTCTTCGTGCTGATTTACATATTAACATATTACTTGTTAGAAATCAACCTGAATCTTGACAAAGTTTTGACGCAAACGCAAAACCAGGGGCTTTCTACTGAAACATTGAAACATATGATATAATAGGGGTGAAGGAATCAGGAATTATACGAAAAAAACTCGCGTTATTCCACGGTGGCCTGCTATGCTGATGAAAGAAGGGACGTAAGCATGGTAAACAGCAAGAGGGGAAACAGGGGTTTTACCCTGATCGAGCTTATGATCGTATTTGCAGTCATTGCCATCCTTGCTGCCATCCTTGTTCCCAATTTCATGAAAGCCAGGGCCCGGGGTCAGCTCGCAGCCTGTGAATCTAATCTGAAGAACCTGGGGACCTCGCTGGAGCTGTACTCGGTGGATAACTCCAGCCGCTATCCGGCGACCGGTCAGTTGACTGCGAAGTTGGTTCCCGAGTACATGAAAAACATCCCTCGATGCCCTGCGGCTGGTTCGGACACTTATTCGCCAGGGTACACTGCGGCGGCGTCTCCGGATGCCTACACGGTGTATTGCGGCGGCAATGTTCACCAGCAGGCGGATATATCTCTTCCGAACTATCCGCAGTACACCTCGAGCGCCGGACTGATCATTAAGTAAACTGCGATAAAACCAAAAACAGAAGTTGTAATTATTATCAAATGCTAAGCCTTTTAAGCTCAAAATATAACAAACCGCTTTGGGAAAGTCGCAGGAAATTAAGACGCTGAATCCTTAAGTCCGGGGAATTAATAAGCCGGAACCCGAAAAAGGACCAAAAGGCAGGGGGCAGGATTCCGGCAAGGCGGAGGGAATTCTAGGATTATGAAACACTGTTTCTTTAATTTCTGAAAGGGGGAGTTTTCATGGAGAAGAAGTTTTGGGCGCTTATTGCTCTTATGCTTGTTGCCCTGCTTTTGACCTGCGCACCGGCCGTCCTTGCACAGGAGCAGGTGGAATCACCACCCGTCACCCCAGCCGGAACCGAACAAACGGCTGAACCTGCGGCATCCTCGCCTGCGTCTGGAAAACAGAAAGTAGCGGTGCTCAATTTCGACATAAATTCCTCTGATAAGCTCGACTATCTTTCGGACTCCATCCCGCAGATGATACTTCCGGTCCTTACAGCCTCCAATCGCATCGAAGTCGTCAGCCAGATCAAGGTAATGGAAGCGATGGACAAGCTTAACCTGAGCTCCGAAGCAGAAATCAACGACAAGAACTCCATCGAGATTG
This sequence comes from bacterium, assembly GCA_043798715.1. Lineage (GTDB taxonomy): Bacteria > Vulcanimicrobiota > JAZDOK01 > JAZDOK01 > JAZDOK01 > JAZDOK01. The sequence goes on along the minus strand of JAZDOK010000050.1, from coordinate 2,883 downwards.
GAAAAGCTGCGGAGGCAAAATACATCGTCGCGGGCAGCCTGACCACCATTCAGTCGGAGATCAGTCTGGATGCGCGCATCCTGGAAGTGGAGACGGGCGAGCTTCAAAAGGCGATCAAGCTCCGCTCCAAGGGTTTGGACAGCATCATGGAGCTCGTGGATCTCCTGGGAAAGAATATTGTTGCCTGGTTTGAAGGAAGAGAGAGCGAGACCCGGGTGAGCCACCGCTCTACGGGGGAACTCTGTATCACCCTCTTTTCCGGTGCGCAGGAGTTGGATGAGGGAAAGTTTAAGGTCTTTCTGAACAACAAGCATGTGGGCGATTCTCTCCAGTCGAAGAAGGACAAGAAAGAGGTTCGAAAGGGCAAGATCGAGGATGAATATAACTACTCCTACTCTGTCCCGGTAGACGTCGGCGTTTATAACGTTAAGATCGTCTGGAAAACTAAGGCGCGGGGGATGTTCGGCAAGTCAAAGGAGTCTTCGAAACAGTGGGACAACATCGAGATCGTTGAAGGCCGCGTCCAGAAACTGGAACACACGATATAGACTCCTTTTACCTTGCCGGCCTCTTTGACGCCGCCATATTAAATCTGCCGGACGCCGGCCTGAGGCCGGCGTTTTTTTAAGGAAGATTTAACATCAGAATGGTTTTAAATCTTCAGCGGCACGGAGGTTTTCCTGCAATCGAAAGCGAAATTCACCGATATCAGCAGAAAGGGGAATATGCGATGAAAAAAATCTGTACCTTTTTTCTCCTCTCAATTATTCTTGCATCCTGCGCCTATGCCCAGGAAAATTTGCGGGTCACCCTGAAAAGTCGAATCACCGGGACGACCTCCGATCCCGTCTTAAGCCAGTCCCACATTATCACGGTGGAGCTTACCAATCAGAAGAGCGAGCCCTTCCGCCTTAACCACAAGAACTTTATCATGATGAGTTCCGGCGGACAGCGCTTTACAAGCGTGAAATACCGCACCCGCTCCCGCTTTTACGGAGACAAGGGGACGCCGGACGCCTTCATGATCGAGCCGGGAAAGAGTCAGGAAGTGGATCTGACTTTCAATCTTCCACCCAGCGAATCCCCTGCCACCCTCCTCGTTCAGGGAAAACGGGGGGTTATTCTGGGAAAGCTGGAGCTTCGTTAGGAGTTCATGGGGTCAAATTTGCCAACCCCTGTTTATACTTATAAACGCCGCAAAGCTGACCAACTTCTCTTATATTCGGAACAGTTCAAGGATGCGGCTGGAGACTTTCAGTTCTTTTCACCTCTGGCCTAATTTTCCCGCTTTTCAAATCTTTCCTTTCTTACCGGCTCCCGGAGCTTCCTATAAGCTTTTTTCTTGGCCTAAAAAAAGGGGCAAATCGGAAACATATATTTAACAATCCGGCAACATCGCGTTAACATACTTAATGAGAATTCAATATCGTTGTGTTATCCTTGAAGCAGAGAAAGCATGCTTGAGGAAATCAACGAAGTTAGAAAGGGGTGGTAGGGTTTCTCTAAAGTACGCACCATCGGTGCATGCCCTGGAAGGCAATAAAATTGAAAGTGGGGTGTAAGATATGGCTACAGGAATAAAATCCACTATAAACACGGGATCAGGAACTTTACAAACCCCGCCCGGCAGGAGCCACGGTGCCGCTCAGGCGCACGGTGGCTCTTATTTTGGAAAAATTATAGAGTCCTGGAGCAAGCTGGATACAAGAAAGAAGCTCATCATAACCATGACGGGCATAGCCCTGGTGTTGGTATTCACAGTATTTAATTTTTATTCCAGGGCAACCGGATATATTGAGCTTTATCCGCAGCAGGAACTGACGGTCCAGGATACCAGGGATATAACTCTCAGGCTGGCTCAGATGAAAATCCCCTACAAAGAGGAAGAACATGGCACCAGTATCCTGGTGCCGCCGTCAATTAGATCCAGAGCGCAGATCAACCTGGCAGGTTATGGACTTCCTCACCGGCCGGTATACACAATGGAAAATGAAGGGACTGGGTTGAAATTAGTAAACCAGACGGAAAGAAACTACATGTTGAATCTCCAGAAACAGGCCGATATAATACTGGCCTTGCGCTCCATAGAAGGCATAGCCGATGCCAACGTGCAGCTTGTTCCAGCCGAGGATAACGACTTTGCAAATGATTCCACACCCGCCAAGGCTGCCGCGATGCTGGAGATCCTGCCGGGAGCCAGACTTTCTTCCGACCAGATAAATGGGATAGTCCACTTCGTGTCTTATTCGATCAAGGGCCTCACCCCGACAAATGTCACTGTGGTGGACCAGAACGGAAGAATCCTTAACGATGAAAACATGATGGCTGAAGAAAATCATAAGATGTCGAACAATGCCGTTCAGAAGCAGGCTGAGGAAGAGACAAGAAGAGAGCAGAAAGCCCAGAGCTTGCTGGACCGCTGCCTCGGTCCCAATAAGGCATGGGTGAGAGTCTCTGTCATCCTGGATTTAGACGATAGCGAGACGGTAAGCGAAAGATACGGCCCTCCCGGTCATCCGGGAGGCTCCCTGGCTGAAAGAGAGCTGAAAGAGAAAGAAACTTTCTTTCAGAACCCCAGAGATTTCGCTAATGTCCATCAATTAGCTATTCAGGGCGAAGATATGCTTAAAAATACTAATTATTCAAAAGAAAAAACTGCAATACAAAGATATATCGATAAAGTTAAAGTGATTAGGGTAAAAAGAGCGCCATCTATTCAGAAGATCACTGCCAGTGTTACCGTGGATAACCTTAGTTCTAAGAAAATAGAAGATGTTAGGCAAGTGGTGGCCGGCGCCATCGGCTTAGATGAATCCCGTGGAGATAAGATCTATGTAGCCAGTTTTCCCTTCCATGTCAATCTGTATCAAAAGCTGAGAGAAG
>JAZDOK010000014.1:0-19389 GCA_043798715.1 bacterium | reverse complement strand
CTGGTGGTCCCGGAGGAAGTCCTTTCAGGGGATATTGAGCGGACGGCCCAGAAGGTGGGGGGGGATCTCCTGGCTGATATTCGCTGCTTTGACGTTTACCGGGGCGAGCAGATTCCATCCGGGAGTAAGAGCCTTGCCTATACCTTGACCTTCCAGGCCGGGGACCACACTCTTGAGGAGGAAGAAATCTCAGGGGTTCTGGAAAAAATATTAGAGGCTCTTCTGGCGGCCTATGGCGCCAGACTGAGAGAGCAGGGGAGCTGCGTATGACATGGGTTGACATAATGCTGGTGGCCACAATCGCCCTCCTTACTTACGGGGGGGTGAAGAGGGGACTTATCGGGGAGGCCTTCGACCTCCTCATTCTTTTCGTCGGAACGACCATCGCCTTCAATCTGACTCCGTACCTGGGGAGACTTTTCCGCTCCCTGCTCCACTGGCCGGGGAACATGGCGGATTTCGTGGCTTTTTTCCTCCTTTTCCTCCCGATTGGCGCGCTCATCTTCACGCTCGGGTGCGTCCTGGATAAGGCAGCCAAGCTGAACGTCGTCCTCAAGGACCTGAATTCAACCGGCGGGGGATTCCTGGCGTTTTTAAAATCATGGGTCACCTGCTGGATCCTGCTCATGATCATGTCCCTCTTTCCTTTTGGAAACGACTACCATCATGCGCTCTATCGTGCTCCCGTGGCCGGGATTGTGCGCGGTTTAAATTCTACTTTCGAGTCGATCGTCGAGGTTACCACTCCGAAGGGATTCTCTAAAAAAATCGTCGCCGTCATCAAAAAAACCGAGGAAAAACCAGGGAAAGGGGACTCCAAATGAGGGACTGCCGTCTGTTTGCCTGTCTTATTCTGCTGGGCCTTTTGTTCCGGCCATCTTTCAGCGCGGAAGCAGCAGAGATCACAAGGTATCCGCTTTTCGATCTGGTGACCTCCAAGAACATCCTGCTTCAGTTGACCTCCCTCGAAGAGTCGGTCAATTCCCTTCAGCGGTGGGTGGAGAAGGAGTTTTCGGACGCCCAGGCCGCCTCTGAGACCAAAGCTTACCGGGAGAAAATCAAGAAGGCCGGCAAGGAACTAAGGGATCTCAAGGTGAGTCCGGAGCTTTCTCCTCTCCTCGGAACACTCCTTCGAACTTCCGGCGAGATGGATGCCCTGGCCTCTCAGATAGAGGAGAAGGTCAAAAACACCCACCTTGATTCCGTTGAGGATTTACGGGCCCTGTTGCTTTTTTTAAGAGAGTTTTCGCTTGATCTTTTCAGGATACAGAAGCGCATGGCCGAGGCTTCCCTCGACACGCAGAAAAAGTGGGATTTTTCCGGGGAGAAGCCGTGGGTGCGGGATTACTACCGCTGGAACACGCCGCTGTCCTCCCTCCTCCTTACGGAGATGAAAATTTACAGCGCCTCTGAAGAACTTCTCTTCCGGGTGATGGACGGTTTTCAGACCTCTGAGGCTCTGCGCCTGGCGGGGCAGAACATCCTGTCTCAGAGCCGAAATCTTCAGGAAAAAGCCGAAGCGCTGAAGCCGGCCCCTGAAGTTGCCGGTCTCCACCGGCGCTATGTCGAGTACCTTGGTAACTTTGTCTCAATGATGCAGGACATGAACGGGGTTCTTGAGAGTCCCGACCTGGAGAACTTGAAGGCCTTGGAGTCGAAAGCTTCTCTCATTTCGCAGAAGTCCCTCGATTTTACCAGGAGCTGCATTTCTTTCATGGAAGATAACTTCATGAAGAGGTGAAAGTATGAAAAAGGAATCTACCCCGTCCGGGCTCTGGTTCGTTGTGATGGGTGCCTGTTCAATTCTGATAGGCTTGGTGGCCTTTGCCCTGTTTTATGTGGGGCCCTTTGCCGAGAAGAAGGCGGAGAAAACACCTGTGCCGCAGCCGGCCGCATCGCTGGCCCCTCTTCCCACGGATGCCCCTGCCGGGGCAGACAAGCTTCCCATTCAGAACGAGTATAAGGATCTGGTCTGCGGCCGGATTTTCAATGCGGATTCCGCGGCGGCCTCCTCCGTTTATCTGGGCCGGACATTTTATTTCGACTGCCTGGAGTGCAAGAAGGCTTTCGATGCAAACCCGCTTAAGTACATCCCCATCAAAATAAAAGTAAAGATCAACCCCGGTGAAACTCTCGATGAATCTCCAGGTCCGGTGACGACTATCAAACCCTCCGTGCCGCAACAACAGGATGACTACTGGGAGGATACGACACCGGCCCCGCTTCCTTCCCCGCAGGGAGGAGAGGAGAATAGTTCTCCCGAAAACAGCCAGAACGAGCAGGGGGAGCCGCAGTCGACTCCCTGATTGATGCTTTTGCCTGGAAGGACAAAAATACTTATTTGAGGAGGAACAGATGTCAAAGGACAGCAATAAAAGCAAGCGCGAAAAAAAGAAACCCAAAATGGACAAAAAATCCAAGCCCATTGCGGCGACATCGCTGTATCAGGCAGATAAAAAATAACTGTCTTCTTGAACGCGGCTGCCAGGCCGCATCAAGGTTCATCAGTAACCGGAGGGGTATCCCTCTTTGATGAAGCTGACAGTCCCGCCAGTGACGGGCTCCCCGTCACTGGCGGGGTTGATGGCTTTTTGAATTTGCGTCACCTGCGAATCGGCACCCATTATCAGGTTGCCTGGCGAATATAACCTGGTATGAGTACTGAGATGTATTGGGGAGGAAAATATCATGACCCTGGAGCGCTGCGCCCTCTGCCGGGGAAGTGGACTTCAGAAGTGTAGACTCTGCGAAGGAAGCGGTCGGATTCCGGATGAAAAAGATCCCGGCATCAGCGCCGAATGCCCCGAGTGCCGGGGAAAAGGCCAGGTGACCTGCCCGGGTTGCATGGGCTCAGGTTACGTGGACATGCCCACCTTCGCCTGAACACAGCTGACGGCTTACAGATGGAGGATTATCTTTTCGCGCGGGAGAATAGGTCATTAAGGAGTAATTTTAGATGCGCGTTTTAATCACCGGGATCACCGGTTTTGTCGGAAGCCACATGGCGGAATACATCCTCCGGGAGCATCGCGACTGGACTCTTTTCGGGACTTTCCGCTGGCGGAGCCGCATGGACAACATAGAGGAAATCAAGCGGCGTTTCCAACTCATCGAATGCGATCTTTCCGATTTCATGTCCGTCCGGAAGATGATGGACTCCGTACAGCCCGACTATATTTTCCACCTGGCGGCGCAGAGTTTCGTCCCCGCCTCCTGGGACGCCCCGGTGGACACCATGACCAACAACATGATGGGGCAGGTCAACCTCTTTGACGCCGTGCGCCAGGCGGGCCTTAAGCCCAAGATTCAGATCGCCTGCTCCAGCGAGGAGTACGGCATGGTCCATCCCGAGGAGACGCCGATCGCCGAGACCAACCCCCTGCGCCTCCTGAGCCCCTACGCCGTCAGCAAGGTCATCCAGGACACCCTCGGCTACCAGTACGCCATGAATTACAACATGCACATCATACGCACCCGGGCCTTCAATCACTCGGGCCCCAGGCGCGGCGACGTCTTCGTCGAGTCCAACTTCGCCAGGCAGGTGGCCCTCATCGAAAAAGGGCGACAGGAGCCCGTCGTGAAAGTCGGAAACCTGGAGGCCCAGCGGGATTTCACCGACGTGCGGGACGTCGTGCGGGGTTACTTCATTGGCGCGGATAAAGGCGAGCCCGGGGAAGTCTACAACATCTGCTCCGGGAAAACCTACTCCATCAAGAACGTCCTCGAACGCCTGCTCTCCATGTCTTCGCTTAAGATATCCGTCGAGCAGGACCCGCAGAGGATGAGGCCCTCGGACGTGCCGCTCCTCCTGGGCGATTTCTCCAAGTTCAAAAGCAGAACCGGCTGGGAGCCCTCCATCCCCTTCGAAAAAACCCTGGAAGACCTCCTCAACTACTGGAGAGATCGGGTCTAGCCGTAGAGGGGGTATAACGAATACGGCCCTCTGTCGTATGCGCCACCGACCAAAGATTTATTAGAACCTAATTTATTTTTGCCAGTAACACCACGTAATTTTTCCCGTATTTTCGTGCGCATTTCGGGCAGGTGGTGTAGAAGAAGTACAGCTTCTGAAGCGATTTCCCCTCGCTCTTCACGTAAGACTTCATATCCTCAATCCATTTCCGCATGTTCTGATATGGGCCTTCAAATACCTTGGAAAGAAACGTTCCTGACAACGTGGTTGTGCTCGCCCCCGGGATGTCCTTCGAGATAGCGATATACACATCCGCGCCCCAGGGGGAATTTTCGTCTGACAAGATGGCCATTTCGTCAGGAGCGGCACCGGCGGCCTTGATGGCTGCCATGCTCCTCTTCATCACGGCCCCGAAGTTCAGGGGAATGTGAAAGAAGCTCCGGACGCGATCCTTCAGAAATCGCTTATCTTCCCACGTGACTGTCTTATCGTCCCACGGAGCGGGCTCAAACCTGGGGCAGCATTCAGTGGACTCCTGCATACTCATATTCACATCTCCTTTTACTTGTCCGGCCAACACCTAAGCTCTCCGGCAGCGCAAGCCGTATAGTGGATCCAACGTCAAACCTGTTCCAAAGGAAAATTTCAACGTTTTGCCTGATTTCCCTTTCCTCACGTCCCTGGAATTTAAGGGAGTGGAGGATTCTTTCGACACCCGGGAGAATAGAGATCCGTGGAGACGGAGAAGAAAAAACCCGATTGTGTCGAGCTTTTTTCCTGCAAGGTTCATGCCGTGGACATGGAGGAGGCGGTCCTGCGCATCGGGGATTTCATCGAGGGAAAAAAATTCCACCTGGTGGTCACCCTCGGCACCGAGATGGTGGTTCAGGCCCAGAAAGACGAGGAGTTTCGGGCCATCCTGAACCAGGCCGACCTGGCGGTGCCCGATTCCGCGGGAATCTGCTGGGCCTGCCGGAGGGCGGGCACTCCACTTAAGGGAAGGGTCCCGGGAATAGACCTCCTCCAGCGCCTGGCAGCCCTGGCCCCCCAGAAGAACTGGCACCTTTTTTTCCTGGGCTCCGCGCCCGGAGTGGCTGAAGAAGCGGGGAAGGCCCTCTCTGAAAAAATACCCGGCTTTTCTCCGGCCGGCTCTTTTCACGGCTATTTCAAGGATGACACGGAGGCTATCGAGCGCATCCGCGAGGCTAAGCCGGATATTCTGCTGGTGGCCCTCGGCTCCCCCCGCCAGGAAAAATGGCTCTGGCACAATAGAGAACGCCTCCAGGTCCCGGTGGCCATCGGGATCGGCGGCAGTCTGGACGTCATCTCCGGAAGACGCAGGAGAGCCCCCTCCTGGATGCAGAAAACGGGCCTGGAGTGGCTGCACCGCCTCCTTACGGAACCAAGCCGCTTTAAAAGAATGCAGGCCCTTCCCGCCTTTGTCCGGATGGTACTTACGAGAGGAGAAAAAAAGTGAAAGCCATGATCCTGGCCGCGGGCGGCGGAACGCGCCTTTATCCACTGACTTTCTCCATTCCCAAGCCGATGGCGCCGGTGGTTAACATCCCGGTCATGGAGCACATCGTGGAACTCCTGGTGCGCCAGGGTTTCGGCGAGATCATGGTTAATCTCAGTTACCTGCCGCACCTGATTGAAGATTATTTCGGGGACGGCTCCCGCTGGGGCGCCCGCATTTTATACTCGAAAGAGAAGGAGCCTCTGGGGACCGCCGGCGGTGTAAAAAAAGTGTCTTCCTTTTTCGACGAAACCTTCCTGGTAATCGGCGGCGATGACCTGACCGACGTGGATCTCATGAAAGGCATCGCCTTCCACCGGGAGCACTCGGCCCTGGCCACCATCGGCCTGTCCCGTGTCGAGGACCCGACCCAGTTCGGCGTGGTGGTGGCCGGCCCGGATGGCCGGATACGCTCCTTCCAGGAAAAGCCTTCGCTTAAAGAGGCGGCCAGCCTCATGGCCAATACCGGCATATACATCTTCGAACCGGAGATTCTTGATTATATCCCGCCGGATACCTTCTATGACTTCGGACGGCAACTCTTCCCGCTTCTGCTCGAAAAAAAAGCGCCCTTCTACTCCTGGGAGGCCGATGGGTACTGGTGCGACATCGGGAGCCTGGCCCAGTACCGCCAGGTCCATTTCGACGTCCTGAACCGGCGTGTTAAGGTGCGCATCCCGGGGGAGACCGCGGGGCCGGGTATCAGGGTCGAGGAAGGAGCCGATATCCACCCGACATCCTGTATCAGGGGGCCCGTCCTCATCGGCAAAAACTGTCTGATCGGCCCGGATGTCATGATTGAGGGACCCGCCGTCCTGGGAGAAGGAGTGGTGCTTAAAGAGGGATCGGTAGTGAGAGCCTCCATATTGTGGAATGGGGTTACATTAGGGGAAAAGGCCATTCTCGATCATTGCCTGGTTGATAATAACCGCCTGATTGACGCCCACCGGACTTGCGTCGGCATGGTAATCGCCTCGGAAGAAAAGAGCCTGCCTCAATGAATCTTCTGGATCTCATCCTTGATTTTCTCTTTCCGACCCGCTGCTTTCTCTGCCGGCGGAGCGCCGCCACCACCTTCTGCGAAGAGTGCCGCTCCAGAGTCTCTCCCATCCCCTCTCACTCCTGTTTCCGCTGTTCCCACCCGCTTGGCAGAGGAGAAAGCGGCCCCATCTGCCGCCGCTGCCGTAAAACAAAGCAGTCATATGAACGGGCCCTCTCGGCCGGCCTCTACGCAGGCGTCCTCCGGAAGGCCATTCTACTCCTGAAATACCGTGGTAAAAAGCGCCTGACCGAGCCCCTGTCCCAAATGATGGCCCTTACCTGGGAGGCGAAGTCGCTCCCCCGCCCCGACTTCATTGTCCCCGTCCCGCTTCATCCGGCCAAACTCAGGAAGCGGGGCTACAACCAGTCCGAACTTTTGGCCAAGTGCCTGGGAGAAAAATTCGAGGTCGCCGTCAACTCCACTTCCCTCATCAGATGCCGGGACACCGCCCCGCAGAACCGTCTGAAGAAAGAGGAGCGTGAAAAAAACGTTCGGGGGGCCTTTGACGTGCTTCCTGATTCCCTCCCGAGAGACACCCGGGCGCTCCTGGTTGACGACGTGATGACGACCGGCGCCACCATGAGGGAAGCCTCCCTGGCGCTTCTTAAGAGCGGGATCCGCGAAGTCTATGCCCTCACCGCGGCCCGGGATATTCTGGAAAGAGGTGACATTTCGTGAAAGCAGTGATACTCGTCGGAGGAGAAGGTTTGCGCTTAAGACCTCTCACCTGCGACATGCCCAAGCCCATGGTCCCAATCCTGGACAAGCCATTCATGCACCACCTGGTCGATCTGCTGGCCCGGCACGGAATAACGGAGGTCATCTTTGCCTCTGGATACAAGTGGCAGATCTTCCAGGATTACTTCGGGGACGGCTCCCGCTGGAACCTCACCTGCCGCCATGTCATCGAGGAGCACCCCATGGGCACGGCGGGTGCCGTAAAAGGGGTCGAGAACCTGCTCGACGAAACGTTTCTTGTCTTCAACGGCGACATCCTGACGGACATGGATCTGACGGACCTGGTTAAGACCCACCGCCGCCGCCGGGCGGCCTGCACCATATCCCTCACGGAAGTTGAAGATCCCTCGATCTACGGAGTCGTGGAGACCGGGGAAGATGGGAAAATCCTTAATTTCAGGGAGAAACCCCCGCGCAATGAGATTACGACCAGGTGGATCAACGCCGGGGTCTATGTACTGGAACCCGAGGTGTTGAAAACCGTCCCGACTAAAGAAAAATATTCCTTCGAACGCCAGCTGTTCCCCTCTCTCCTGGCTGAAGGAGCCGGAATGTACGCCTTCCCGGCCGAGGGGGCCTACTGGCTCGACATCGGATCACCCGAAAAATACCTGGCCGCCCACCACGATGTCCTCTCCGGAAAAATACACCTTCTCCTTGAAGCGGCTGTCGAAAATCAACCGGGCATCTTAAGAGGCGAGGGCGTCAATGTAGAGGAGGGGGCGCTGATCGTCCCTCCCGTCTACCTCGGAGAAGGCTGCCGAATTAAAAAAGGAGCCGTGGTGGGCCCCCTCACGACGGTGGGAATCGGCTGCCTGGTTGAAGAGGAAGCCAGGGTCGAGGGCGCCGTGCTCTGGCCCTATACCAAAGTGGGAGCAGGCTCCCATCTGAAAGACTGCATCATGGGGGCCGGATGCAATGTCGGCACCTCCTGCTCCATCGAACCCATGGCGGTCGTGCAGAGCATGAGCGCCTTCCCTGAGGGAACCCGAATCCCGCCCTGGACGAAGATCGAGCGCTGAAGCATTTGCAGCAGAACTTTATTTCCGGCAGGAGGCTCTATTGAGCGGCGGAATCCAGAAATACGAAAAATTTTTTGCTCTTCTTTCCAGAATAGCCAATACTAGAGAGATGAAGGCCATCCAGCGGGGCACCTACGTGGGAATCTTCTTTCTGGTGGCTGGCTCGATCGCTCTTTTTTTTATTTTTCCGGATCCCGACTGGAAAAACAGCCTGATCTGGTCGTTTCGGTCCTCCCTCTCCATCATGGGTCTGGCCATTTCCTTCGCCATCGCCTTTTACTATCTTAACAAAGGAAAGGGAAGAGTTCTTTCAGGCTGCGTAGCCCTGGCCTCATTTCTGCTCACTCTTCCGATGCCGTCATCGCCTGCCGACTTTCGCCCGATGATGCTGGAGATCTCCACTTCCAGTATCCTGGTGGGAATTATCATTGGACTTATCACGGGCAAGGCCGCCTATACAGCCTTCTCATGGGCTGAAAGAAGCAGGGGCGGTTTCCTTCGCTTTTTTCTCAGATACCTTCTCCTGCCGACGGTGTTCATCCCGGCGTTCTGGCTGATGAACGCCGCCGGTTTAAGGATTCATCCCTTTGTGGGAGGCATCGTCCGCCACATGATTTTCGTGGGCGACTCCCTGCCGGCCGCCCTTACCGTCATCTTCATGATATGCCTGCTATGGTATGCCGGCGTTCACGGACCAGCCGTAGTAGGCAGCATCGTAACCCCGATATATCTCGTTACCCTCTCGGAAAATCTCCAGGCGATTCAACAGAACCTGCCTCCGCCGCATACCGTCACCACTATTTTCTTTACCATGGTCTTCATCGGCGGGGGCGGATGCACGCTGCCCCTCTGCGTACTGATGCTCCGCTCTAAAATCCGGAGGATTCGCTACATGGCCCGGGCTGCGATTCTTCCCGGAATTTTCAATGTCAACGAATTCATCATCTTCGGTATTCCTCTCGTGATGAACCCGTTTTTTTTCATCCCGTTCTTTGTCGCACCCCTGCTTTGCGGCCTGCTGACATATTCCCTGACATACTTCCGTCTGGCCCAGCCCGCCCACATTTTCTGCCCCGGATTTTTTCCGGGTCCCATCGCGGCTTTTATAGGAACTCAGGGAGACTGGGGGGCTCCGTTGGTGACCATTTTGAATTTTATTATTTCCTACTTCATCTACCGCCCCTTCTTTGAGGCCTATCAGAAGAAAATTTCCGAGGATATTAAAGAGCTTTCCGCAGATAATCCTGAGGACAACAAAACAGGGCCGGACTGCTGAACCATGAAGGACATGAAAAACAGGCTCCCCCTCTTCCTGGGTTTCCTCCTGCTCGTACTCTATATCGCCCTCATGCCTTTATATTTTCCGACCATCATAACCTCTGACACCCTGGAATGCGGCTATCAGGTGGAAAAGGCCTTGAACGATCCTGATCATCCTCTCCCCTACTACCTCTATAACCCGGCCCACCTTCTGCAAAATCCTTTATACTATGGCGTTGGCAAAATACTGGCAAACCGGGGCTACCATGGCTTCCTCATTTTTCACCTTCAGTGGGCAGCTGTTATTTTCGGTTTTTTCACCCTTCTGCTTGCCTACCTCCTGAACTTGCGGCTTTTAAAGGACCCCCTCTCCGCCTTCATTGGAACGCTCTTTCTTGGTCTCACCTATGGATTCTGGCTTTGGAGCGGACAGATCAAAGCCTACCCCATCGCCTTTTTTTTCTGCCTGCTGGCCTTTTTTTTTCTTGCTTCTTCCAGGAGCCGTTGGGCTCCTCTGCTTTCAACCGCCTCCTCCGCGACGGCGGTGGGATTCTCGTTTGCCGCCAGCCCGCTGATCGCGGTCCTCACCCTCTTCATCCTGACAAAGGAGAAAATCTCCCTTAAAACTCTTTTAAGAGCCCTGAGCTATGCCCTGCTCAGCGTCCTTTTGATTGTCCTTCTGTTTCTCGGGGCGTCAGCCATTCTCCTCAAGAGCGCCATCTTTTCGCGCGCAAACGCCGCTCTCGCTTTGAATGTAGCCGCCTCAACCATTTCCATGAAGACTCCTAAAATCTTTACGCCGGGTTTTATGTCCGGAAATTTCACCTCCTCATCCCGCCTTTCCTCGCTGGCTTTAAACCTGATGGACTCCATCGTCGCCGGTATGAATGGAGCTTCAAAATGGGCTTCAAAATGGTTAAGAGGCCTTTTGGCCGTTAATGCCTGTGTTCTTCTCTTCCTTTTCATTTTCACCCTCAGGCGTCTTTGGGCCAAGTCACGCCAGACCCTGATGTTTTCACTGGCCTGGCTCTTTTTCTTCGGGGCCTCCTTCTTCCTGGGAGACCCTGAGAACGGCTTTGTCTACGTCCTGTCTTTTGCCGTCGCTCTCCTTCTGGCGGCCCTGTGCGCCGCATCCAGAGCCGGGAAAACGGCCGCCATCTTTTTCCTCGCTCTCCTGATGATCATCAATATCAGCCAAATCAGGAGTTTGCACCACCCGGATGAACGGATCGCCGACTGCGATAGAATTCACGACATCGTAAGACCATATGACGTTTTTATAGGTGGAATCATACCTCATTATTACGGGAGAAGTCCCTATCTCAACTACTGTCGCAGAATAACGTTCCTCATGATAAAGCCTGGCGAGCTGGAATCATTAAAAGAGGGGATTCTTCCCTCCGGCCTGGCCGATGAGATTTCAACCTGGCTTAAAAGAGAAAGAAGGGTCTTCCTGAGCCGCTCTTGCGTCGAACTGGCTCTCGGCGAGCGAAAACTCAGAGAGAATTTCTGGAAGGCCCTGCGTTCCGGGTTTATAATCTCGGATTCCTTCACCATTCCGCCGCATCCCGAGATGGCCGCAGAAAATTTCGTCAGGATTGAAAAAAAGTAAATCCGGCGGGGAAGAGGAACTCAATTCTCCAGAGTGAGGCCGAATAAATATCTTCTGAGAGGAGACTGTGGATTCAGGCCGAAGGCAATTCCTGCATCAAAAGTCAAGTTACTGTTTAAACGCCAGCTCGTTTTAAATGCCGTCTGAAAGGGAGAATCGAAGACTTCTTCATTGGGGCTTTTTTGACCGTAGAATTCAAGCGAGCACACCAGAACCGGGGAGGTCTTCTGATCTATTTTATATTTGACGTAAGGAACCGTGTTTCTGGAAAATGACGGCATCCTGCCAAAAAGGTTATATCCAAAATTTAAATGATGACGCCACCGGGGCATATCACAGGAGGCGATAAAATGGAAGGAAAAATCACAGACCCCGTTTCCCAGGCCATTCTCTGAAGAAGCGGTGACGGGTTTCAACCCTATAACGGTGGATACCCACAGATGATTCTTCGCGAGAGGGGTCCACAGATATTTAAAGCCCATTTGCAAATCAGCAAAACCGTCCGGAAGCTGCTTCGTGCTGTCGCCGAATGCATAAGGAACCTGTACTCCTGCGTCCAGTCGCGAAGACAACCCATATTTAAAAGCGGGCACAACAAAACCAATGGTGTCTCCATCCCCCAGTTCATCCCACTCATAATTCAGTATCGTCTGACTGCAGCCAAATGGGACCGTCGGTGCCTCATCCGTGGTGTCCACCCCCGCATTGGGGTAAAAAGAATCAGCCGAGGCGGGTTCTCTTATAAAAAACAAAAAGAGAGAAAATACCAGATAGAGAAACAGGATCGGAAAGAGCTTTTTGAGAAGTCCGGGGCTTCGCATTTTTATCTTTCCAGCTGTCACTTGCCCTTCTGTTCCCTGAATGAGGCCATAATTTCCCCGGCTGTGACCGTGGCGGTACCGACTTTGCGGACCACGACGGCCGCCGCGTGGTTGGCCAGCCTGGTTGCATCGAGATATCCCGCCCCGGCGGCCAGGGCTAAGGTGACGACTGATATCACCGTATCTCCCGCTCCGGAAACATCGTACACCTCCGTGGCGAGCGCCGGAATAAGACTGGTGGAGCCTTTCCCTTCAAAAAGCGAGATGCCGTGTTCTCCACGGGTAATAAGGACCGCCTTGCAGGCAAGATCATCGAGAATCTTTTTTCCCGCCTCGCACAGGACCGCCTCATCTCCATTGATCGAAAGTCCGGTGGCACTGCCGGCTTCGGATTCGTTGAGGGCCACCAGATGCAGGCCCTTCATCATTGAAATATTCTCCGGTTTCGGGTTCGCCGTGCTGATAACTGAAACCCGGGTCAATGCCGGAACGATTATATCCATCAGCTCCGCATTGATGACGCCTTTGTTGTAATCGGAGAGCAGGAAACCGTCAAACTCTTCCAGGTTCTCCTTGATGTAAAGGGCTATTTTCTTGTTCAACCTGGGTGCAAGGCTCCCCTTCCGCTCAAAATCAGCACGCACCACTTGTTGATGATGCGCAATAATCCTGGTCTTGAGCGTGGTGGGGCGATCCGGATCAACAAAAAGACCTTCCGTTGCGATGTTTCTCCCCTGCATTTCGGATCTCAGCAGCCGGCCTTCGCGATCGTTCCCGACAACTCCGGTAACGGAAACGCAGGCGCCTAGAGAGCACAGGTTATTGACCACGTTGGCCGCTCCCCCGAGCGTATAGGTGTGTTTTTCCACCTCGACCACCGGAACCGGCGCCTCCGGAGAAATACGCCGGACTCTGCCCCATATCCAGTGGTCCAGCATCAGGTCCCCAAGGACCAGAATCTTCTTGCCTGAAAATAAAGAGAGAATTCCGTCCGCTTTGCTGATTTTCATTTTTTGAAAGCCCCTTTGCCGCACCTTAATGACTCCACCAGAAGTTCGCCGTGATTCCATTTCCATGGACAAAACGGGAAAGAACCCTTCGGGGACCGCCGGATAAAAATTACGAAGTTTTTTCTTCCCCTTCGCTGTTCGGAAGCCCTTCGCCAGCGGCTTCTTTCATGGAAATCAGCGGATCCGCATATAGAGGGCTGATGCCGCTGTAGCGGCACTCCCTGTTTTTCTGGTAGCAATCAACAATGTTTTCACAGTAAATGGTGCCGCTATCCCCCTTGCTGCAATAATTTTTATAATCCTGGTATTCAATGAGAATGGTCACCGGCTTTCGGATGTTCCGGCAATACCTCTTCTGCGGCTCAAGCGCCTTCTGCTTGAGCTGTTTCGCCGGAGCCGACATTTTATCAAAGCGCATCACCATTCTCGTGATCCTCTCAACAGCTCTTCGGCGCAAGGGGTGACATGGCTCTGAGCTTTTCGATTATGGGGGGGAAAACTTCGATCAGATAATCCACGTCTTCCATACTATTGTCTCTCCCCAATGTCAGGCGAATGCTCCCATGAGAAATTTCCACGGGAATTCCCATGGCCCTGAGTACGTGTGAAGGTTCCAGTGAGCCCGAAGTACAGGCTGAGCCGCTGGAAACGCAAATTCCCTGGGCGTCCAGATTGAGAAGAACTGACTCGCCTTCCACGAACTCAAAACAGAAGCTTGCATGACCCGGAAGACGCTCTTCCGGATGTCCGGTCAGGCGAACATGGTCAATTTTTCCCATAATCCCCCGGATGAGAGCGTCCCTGAGCCCGCGCATCTTAAGGTTCTGCTCCTCCCGCTCTGAGACGGCAAGTTCAAGCGCCCTGGCAAACCCTACGATGCCCGCGATATTTTCCGTGCCGGCCCGCCGGTTTCGCTCCTGTCCTCCGCCCTGCATCTGGGAAAGACAGGGGACGCCCTTTTTCGGGTAAAGGACGCCGACCCCCTTGGGTCCATAAAATTTGTGGGACGAGAGGCTCATCGAGTCAACTCCCAGGCGTTTGACACTGACGTTCAGGCTTCCAGCGCCTTGAACGGCGTCCGTATGGAAAAAGACCCTCCTCCCCCTGAGAAGAGCGGAAATCTCGGCCACCGGCTGTATTGTGCCCACCTCGTTGTTGGCCAGCATGATGCTCACCAGCGTTGTCTGTTCTTCGAGCAACTTTTCAAGAGCCTTGATATCAACCACCACATCCTTGTCAACGGGAAGGTAGGTCACTCTGAAGCCGAACTTTTCGAGAGACTGGCAGGTATGCAGAACCGCATGGTGTTCGACCTGGGATGTCATCAGGTGCTGTCCCCGCTTCTGGTTCGCATGGGCGATTCCCTTGATGGCCAGATTGTCGCTCTCCGTGCCTCCGCCGGTAAAAATAATTTCAGCCGGCTCACATTCAAGAATTCCGGCGACCGTCTCACGGGCCTTCTCTATGGCCTGACGCGTCTCTCTGGCGATCGAATACAGGCTGGAGGGATTGCCGTACCGGGCTGAAAAATACGGAATCATGGACTCCAGCACTTCAGCCCGCACCGCTGTGGTCGCAGCGTGATCCATATACACAAACCTTGCCATCAAATGCCCTCCTTCAAACTGACGGAAGTTATCATAACATATCCATGAAGGCATTTCAACCGAAGTTTCCCTTTTGTTTCACTTTTGCCCGGCGCCGGGCCGCGGCGGCGTCTCTTAGAGATGGGGTCTCCCTTCCGCGGCTTCTTCCTCCGGCTGAAATATTGATACAGAGCGGAAGGAAATAGATTTTTAATAGTCGAAATGAATTTCATGCCCAATGAGACCGGAGTCCTCCTGATCAACCCCCCGTATGAACATACGGTCGGCAGGTTTCAGCGCCTGGCGCACTTTACCGATCCCCCACTGGGCATCGCCTATCTCGCCTCCTTTCTCAGGGAGCAATTGCCTGAAGTAAAGACAGACATTCTTGACGCGGCCGCCCTCAACATGACGCTGGCCCAGATCGTCGGACATATCGAGCAGAAGAGGCCCCGGATCGTCGGCCTGTCCTCCGTGACCATTACCGCCAACCTGGTTAAAAAAATTGCCCGGGCGGTCAGGAAAATTCTTCCGGAGACCCTTCTCGTCGCCGGCGGAATCCACCCTACCGTTCTTCCCAATGATTTTTTCCCGGATATGGATGTCAGCGTGCTCGGCGAAGGCGAATTGACTATGCTCGAACTTGCCAGGGCTTTCCTGGGCGGGAAGCGATCTTCCAGAGACTTTTCCGATATCAGGGGTATTGTCTTTTCCCCTGACGGGGAACCGGTTCGAACCGCGGAACGTCCTCTGATTCCCGACCTGTCCACCCTGCCCTTTCCGGCCAGAGATCTTCTTCCCCTGGACAAATATCTGTGCCAGTATCCCCACCGAGCCCCCACCAGGCGCTACAGCACGATGATCATCTCCAGGGGATGTCCCTATGATTGCACCTTCTGCTGTTCAAAGCAGATTTGGCGAAGGGAGGTTCGCTTTCGGAGCCCGGATGACATCCTCGATGAACTGCACGAGGTGCGGGAACGCCATCAGATATCCATGATCCATTTCGCCGATGACAATTTCTGCCTCTCCCGGGAAAGGTCCCTCGAACTTTTCAGAAGGATGATAGAGGAAAAAACAGATGTGCGCTGGTCGTGTCTCACCCGGGTGGACGCCCTCGACGAGGACCTTCTGCGACTGATGAAGCAGGCGGGATGCGTGGAACTCCATATCGGCGTTGAAAGCGGAGATCCGGAAGTTCTGAAATCCATCAACAAAAACATCTCCGTCCCCCATATCAAAGAAGTATTCGCCCTGGTAAAAAAAGCCGGGATCAACTCCAAGGGTTCTTTCATACTGGGCAACCGGGGGGAGACGAGGGAAACGATCCTGAAGACCATCGATCTGGCCCTGGAGCTCGACCCGACGACGGCCTTCATCTCCATTATGGTGCCCTATCCCGGCACTCCTATTTTCGAGGAATATAAAGAAAAAAATCTCATCACGACATACGATTGGGACCGGTACAATTACTATATGGAGCCCGTCTTCCAGCCCGAAGGGCTTCCCGCTTCGGAATTAAAAAAAATGCGGATACAGGCGGACTCCCGCTTTTATTTCCGTCCCCGCAAGATCCTGAAGTATGCCTTCGACGCCGTGCGCTCAGGAAGACCCGACATCCTGATGCATTCCTTCTGGAACATCATGAACAAGGTCTTCGGATAAGCCCATGAGCCCTTTTCTGATGGCCGCTTGCGGATTCTTGAAAATAGGTCAGAGTTTCCTAATCAAGAACTCTGCGTTTAGTTTCAGAAGGTAATAGCCGTTGTCGTCAATTTTTATCATTGTTAATCGCAACTTGGCCAATCGTATAAAAAGTGGGGTATGGCCACCGGATCTGCATCAAACCCATTAAGTTCCGTGACTTTGATAGTGAAGTTCACTTTTGGGGAGGGAACATTCTCTTTAGTAGTGATTATGATTTTCTGTTCCTTTACCTCTCCAGGCTTGATGTTTCCAAATGTGACGGATTTTGGAAAGGAAAATTTTTCATAATTCCCTTGCGGCTCAATCTGGCCTGTGACCTCATAAGCCTCTCCTGCCCCTTTGTTTTCGACAGTAATGACAATCTCGGTGGACCTCCCTAAGTTGTTGTTCTGGCCCGAAGGGATGGCTATGACGAGAAGAAAAGGCATACTGATGTTTGTGATGAGAACAGGAGGCTCGCTGAGCTTGGGATACTTTAGTTTTTCCAACTTTGCCATGAGATTTTTTTCATTTTCCCTGAAAGTGGAATAATCCATTCCGATTCTTATAGCTTTAGCCATAGCTTTAACGTAACATTTCATAGCCTCATCAAGTTTTCCCAGTTTTTCCAAAGCCATACCCTTGTCATTCCATGTCTCAACAGCCTCAGGCGGGTTATAATATGAGAGATTTAGGGCAAGGACTTTGTCAAAGCACTGAATGGCCTCCTCATAGCGGCCAAGATGGAACAAAGCCCAACCCTTGACATGCCACGCATAGGTTTCATCCCCTGCATCCCATGCATAGGTACCATCTGGCTTTATGACCAGTGCTTTGTCAAAGCACTGAATGGCCTCCTCATAGCGGCCAAGATTAAACAGAGTGTTCCCTTTGTTACTCCACGCCTTGGCTAAATCTGGCTTTAGAGCCAAGGCTTTGTCGAAGCATTGAATGGCCTTCTCATGCTCACAAAGGAGATCTAAAGCGTGGCCTTTCTTATCCCATACCTCGGCATAATCTGGTTTTAGAGCCAGGGCCTTCTCATAGCACTTAATGGCCTCCTCATTGTACTCTACAGCGTCGCCTTTCCTATACCACGCTTCGGCAAAGTCTGGGTTTAAGGCTAAGGCTTTGTCATAGCATTTAATGGCCTCCTCATCGCGGCTGGCACGGGTGGTCTGGCCTAAAGAGAAGCCTTTCTCATACCACGCAAAGGCATAATTCGGCTTTAGGACGAGGACTTTGTCAAAGCACTGAATGGCATCCTCATAGCAGCCAAGTTTCTCTAAAACGTCGCCTTTTCTATACCATGCCTCGGTATAACTCCGCTTTAGGGCTAAGGCTTCGTCATAACACTGGACAGCCAGAACATACTGACCCTTTTCTCCAAATTCGCATCCTTTAAAGAACCATTCCTCGGCAGTATCGGGGTTGGCCAAGGCTGGAGCTACCAGAACCAAGAAGATTATAAGCGGAAGAAAAACTCTAACAATCTTCATTTTTTCTCTCCCTCTTTTCAATCATTCACGTCTGCACCTTACATTATATTCTGCTTAGTAGAGGCCTGTAGCGGCATCATATGAGACGAAAGGGGTAATGACAAAATAAATCTGTATAGGAAACTTCCACATTATATAGTCCCGCCCTTCAACCCCTTTTATTTCTTGTTCTTTAGCCGTGGTGCTATTAGAAATAATCAGGAATAAGGCCAAAAGAAGTAGAATTGTGGATATTCAACTTATTCTTGTTCTTTTCATTTACATTTCCTCCGCCTATGTCCTGAGGCGGACTACCGCAGCTGAAGAGAAAAAGGGATAGGGAAAGCCAGCAAAAATGAAATGCAACATTTTTTCACGAAACCACCCCCTCTGTTCACGAGCATAGCATACTGCCAACCCCAAAAGCAAAAATATGACGAAATCGTAACAATTCGTCCCCGGACTCCTCTTTTATTTATCCTTCAGCTCCTTTAGAATGCGATCTATCCAGGAAGGGTCGTCCTCTTCGACGTCTCCACTTTCTTTTCGAGAAGGAGTCGTTATTTTGAAAGTGCACATAGCTGAGCTTGAGTTTCCGGCATAGTCCTTTGCATTGACAAGAATTGTGTGAAGGCCCCTTGTCAGAGGCTTCTCGGGGCGGTACCAGATAAATATTTTTTCTACTATCTTTTTGGCATCACGATGACTGCGGGGCCGTAAAGTAACAATCTTCGTTTTCATCTTATCCTTAAGGTCCACCCCATCAAGCTTGAATTCCAGGTTGGCCAGATCTATCTGAGACTGATTGATATCGCCGTCATACATGAACACCCGAAGGATAGGCCTTCGCCATATGAGATAAACATTGTTATATTCCGGTGTTATAGTCTTGATTGTGGGGGGAGTTTTGTCCACTTCGGTTCCTACAAAACCCCACTCAGAGAGAATTTCGTCAATTCCAGTGCGGTCTGCCTTGCAGGATGGAGCTGTGGGGAAATTTTCCCGAACATACGTGAGCATTTTGTAGGCCTGCTCCAGCTTGTTGGGGTCGTTCTTTCCGTGGTAATTAGGGTCGTATAAAGGATCGGAAGGGTTAGCCCTCAGATTATCTGCCCCGTAATTGAGGTTGTAGCGCACCAAGCTTGCCCCAACGAGGCCGTACGTGGAGGCCACTGAATATTTGTATTCCTCTGGGATGTCCTGGGGCGAGCCCCTATTTGTCGAAGGCTTTAAGCCTATTATTTCATAGATGCTCTTCCCTCCCACAGAGGTTATCAACTCATCATTCTTCTTGAGCCAAGTATCAAAATCCTTGTGATATTTCATATCAATAATATATCCCCTGGCGGCCAGTGCGTCCCTGGTTCCTGGATAGCGCTTTACTATGTCCTCAAGTTCCTGGATGGCCATGTTTTCATCGGGCAACAGAGAGGATATTGCAAACTGGCATTGAGCCGCTAGAGGAGTGCCGGGATTCTTGTTGGCGATCTCGCGATACTTGGCCCGAGCCTCTTCATAGCAGCCCATAGCCTGAAGCTCGCTGGCGTCATTGTATTCAGGCGTGGGCACAAATTTCCAGGATTTTTTCTGTCCAATTTTAGTTCTCTGGTCAGCTCTAGATGGATGTGATATGATTCCACCCAGAATGACACATCCAATAATCGAAAAAATTATGAACCCATACCTGAAAATATTTTTCCTCGCT
>JAZDOK010000093.1:0-33227 GCA_043798715.1 bacterium | reverse complement strand
GCATCGTCTGAATATGGCCGATTGACTTTCCGAGCGTTGTCTTCAGAATCTCGTCCAGTTCGTCTTTTTTCCACTCGACGCTCCAGCGAAAATAGCGGGAAAAGCTGCAAAGCTCCTCCCTGGAATCTTCCATGGTGCAGGGCACGGCCGTAAGATACTCCACCGGCCTTCCGCGGAAAACCACTTCAGCGGACTCCGTCGAGCCGCCGCAGGTGGAGTGATAAAAGACGTCCCCGGCCAACTTTCCCTGAAAAGCCAGGATCAATCCCCGCGTCCCCTCCACGGCCTGGTCGCAGGTGGGATCTTCCACTCCGCTGCCGCCGTAGACCTGGTCCGCCGAAGTCGCCCTGAGGTCATAAGTCCTTTTTTTGTTTTTCAAGGCTTTTCCAACGGCATAGGTGCGGGCCACAATTGCCTGGGCCTTCTCGGCCTCTGCCGCGGAAGTCCGGAGCTCTCCGGGCAGGACCCCGCAAAGATAATCTTCCAGATTAAGGACGTTCACCAGGTCCATTTTCCCGCCGCTTAAAAACAGGCGTATCTCCCCGCGGTAGGGCCTCTCATTTAAAAGCAGCGGCAATGAGGAATCCCCGGGGACCAGTCGCACATCCATGGCCTTAAGGGCGGTTGAATTGCCGTCGACATCCATGAGGGAGAGCCCCGCCGAAGAAAACTCAAGACGGGTCAAATTCCCGAATTCCCGGCCCTGGCCGTCATCAAGAAAAAACGCCCCCTCTGAACTTACGACACCGATTTCCGCTCTCTCCTGGAGCAGGACCCGGACAGGGAAAGCTATCCCGTCGGCTCCATTTCTCCCTTCCGCGAAAGCTGCGGAAAGCGAGACCAGAAGGAAACAGAATGCGGCAAAGAAAAACCTGTTTTTTATCTTCTAGTCCCCCTTCAGGTTAATCATCTGTGGGATGGTCACAAAGCGGTATCCCTGCTCCTGGAGACTCATGATTATCTCCGGCAGTGCCTCTACCGTCCTGGATCGGTCCCCTCCCCCGTCATGGAGAAGAACGATGGCGCCGTTCTGTGCCCGCTCGATAATCTTGGAGACAATGACGTCCGGATTTTTTTCGTTCCAGTCAGAGGCCATCTCCGACCAGCCGACAACCGTTAAGCCCCGCCGTTGACAGGCCCGTATGACTTCGGTATTTTTGAATCCGTGCGGGGGACGGAAAATTTTGCATGAAACTCCGGTGGCGCGGAAGATGGCCTCCTCGCCCCTTTTAACCTCTCCAATTACGCCTTCATGCGCCTTCATAAGCAGATTGGCATGAGAAAAGGTATGATTCCCTATGGCGTGACCTTCCGCGTAGATTCTGCGGGCCAGGCCGGGAAACTTTTCCGCCTTGGCGCCGATCAAAAAAAAGGTCGCCCGCACCTGGAGGCTCTTCAGAATATTCAGAATCTGCGAGGTATAAGGCTCCTGGGGGCCATCGTCGAAGGTGAGGGCGATGAATTTTAAATTCTTCGGCCCCCTCCAGAAAACTTCCCCGAAAAGTTCTCCCCGGGGACTTACGGCATTGTCCAGGAGATAAATTCCGCCCATTAAAAACGAGGCAAAAAGTATGAGGATGAGAAAAGCCAATGCCGCCTTGACCTTCAACCTGTGCAGAATCAGTGCCAGGACGGTGGTTAGAAAAACAAGCCCGAACAAAAGTATGAGCCTGTAGTTTTCTACAAAAAAAGCGGCGAAACTCAATTCATCGCACCTCGCTAGGGGGTATTATATAGGAGGCCCCTCTCTTAAGTCAACTGAAAAGACACGATATCTGCGCCTTTTAAAGAAAAAGCAGGCCTGCCTACCAGGCAAGCCTGCTTTTGAAATCCAATGCTCTTGATAAGCCGCTTATTTTTTCTCCGTGCCCTTGGCCGCTTCCTGAGCCGCCTTGATGATTTCCGCCAGCTTATTAAGCTGGTCTTTGGTGAGCACGCTGTTCACCTGCATCGTCGTACTTATATCCTCGAAGCTGATATCCGCTGCGATAGCCCATATCTCTTTATATTTTGCCTTAATCGCGTCGGATTTGGCCCCTTTATCCAGCAAATCTTTGAGTTCCTGTCTCTTCGCCTGCTGATCGTTACTCAAATTGCTTAACTTTGCTCTCAGCGCGTCGTAGAGATCCTTTATTTTGTTGACCTGGTCCGGCGTCAGGGTCAGCTCCTTCTCGTACTTCAGCACCCCTGCCTGCGCCGACTGAGCCGAAGTCTGGATTTCCCGCCAATCCTTCAGTTGCTTTTCGGACATTGTCTTGTTGATCTTTTGCGCCGTATCAATATCAATATAGTTTATGTCCGCGCGAATATTTGAGATTTCCTGGAGTTTGGCCTTGATTTGATCGGGAGTTCCTCCCTGAGTAAGCAGATCCTTTAACTCCTGGCCTGCCTTCTCCAGCTTTTTATTCAAATCGGCCAGCTGGGTCTGCATGTTGGAAAAAAGATCCTTCATCTTTTGAATCTGATCCTGCGTCAGTCCCAGGTCCTTCTCGTAATCCCAGATTGTCTTTACTTGCTGCTGTCCAGCCTGCTCAGCCGGAGGAGCTGCGGGAGCCTTGGGAGCCTTGGGTGTCTTGGGAGCCGCGAATGCGGCCTGCCAAATCCCTCCAACCAGCAAAGCCGCCATTGCAAACAGTACCAGGAGATTTTTTTTCATTGTGAGCACCTCTTTCAGAATAAATTATGGTTCGCCTCTATTCTCCGCCCCTCTTTCCTGTTCCTCCTTAAGATAAATGGCAGGCGCAGAGAAGTTCCGGCTTTTTCTTGAAAAAGACTTCCGTATCTGGTAGAATGGGAGGGTGGATTTGAACGTCTGCGAAAGCCGGCGAAGGGGGGAAGGCCTTGAATTTCAACGTCAACGTGAAGCGCAAGTTAAAGATCAACGGAAAGGAATACAACTCCGTTGAGGAAATGCCGGATGAGATCCGAAAGATTTTCATGGAAGCGATAAATTCGCAGGCATCTTCGGAAGACAAGGCCAATCCATCGTCGCTGCGGACAAAAATAATATTCAACGGCGCGGAATATGAGAGCCTTGATGCGATGCCGCAGGATGTCCGCCAACTGTATGAAACCGTGTTGAAAGCGGCTGAAAGCGGAACTGCTCCTCCAGCCGCTGATTTGGCCGGAATAACAGGCGATGGAATCCGGAAGGAGCTCGAAAGAACTGGAATCGCTCCCCCGGGAGGCATACCGAGGCCGCCCGGGTTCGAGCCTTTCATATCCAGGTGGGCGTTGATTGCGGGCGCCGCGCTGGCCGCCCTGATTCTGCTTCTTTACCACCTGTATCTCGTCAAATGATAGAAGATTGAATCAGAAGAAATTTAAAAGCCGGTCCCGCTCCTTGAGCGGGACCGGCTGATTGCCGCTGCCTGGCTCCCTTTCTTTCCTCAGTAGCCCGTGCAGTACTGGAAGTGCATCGGGTCATTCTCGAGCTGGTAAAACCCGTACTTGGCGAAGACTTCCGCCAGCTGCTTTTGTCCGGCCGTCTGTTTCGAGCTCCCCATGGGATTTTCAGAGGCGTTTATGTCGAAGGCGATCCCCCATGAATGGGTGCTCAGAGTTGAGCCTCCCCGCTTGTTCCGGTAATTATAGCTGCCGTCGAAGGAGTGGATTTCATCCGAAAGGCCCTTCTCCTTGATCTCCTCGAAAGCCGCCTTCATCTTGTCGGCGATTTTGGCGTTGCAGGTGACGTTGATCGTCTTCCCGCCTTCCCCGGCCGCCATTTTCGTCGTCACCAGGTTTGTGCCGGCGCGGCCAAAGGTGTGGTTTATTTCAGAAAGACCGTGCGGCCGATCCTTGACGGGAGTGGAATCGTTCTTAACCGGAACTCCGTTCTGGTTGGCGGTGGAAGAGCCGCCCGGGCCGGAGACGGGAGCCGCAAAAGTCGGAGTTATGGAGGGGGCTATGGGAGTAAACGACTGCTGGCCCGCGACGCTCGGGGCAGAGGCAGGAATGGTGGTCTCCGACGCGGCCGGCTGCGTCAGCGCATCCAATTCCTTCTGGGTGGCTTGAAGATCCGCAAGATCCTTGGTGTAGGATGCCATGTCGCCTTTTTTAAGGTCCGCCTCGATCTTCTTGTTCAGTTCGGCGATTTTTTTCTCCAGCTCGGCCTTTTTAAGTTCGGCCTCTTCCAGCTTCTTCTGCTCCTCGGTCTTCTCGCTCTTTTCTTCCTCCTTGGTTTCATTCTCCTTCAATTGCTCGCTCTTCAGGTCGGCCAGCGAATTCTGGCTGAGATCGGCAGAGTCTACCGTTCCGGCAGAATCTGAGGAAGAAGAGGATACTTTGTCCTTGACCGCCGCGGCAGCCTCCACCAGTTTTTTGGGATCCTCAACAGCCTGGGCGGCGGTGAGGGTATTCAATGGTTTAATCGGCGTTATTCCGTCTTTTTCTGCCATATTATTCACTCCTTGTCCTTTTGTTCTTCAAACTTTCATCACGACATCGGAGGGAATCGTAAAGACCCGGTTGCCGATAATGAGAGGTGTCCGCCTAAGAAACCCCTGAGCTCCTGCAGGATTAAAATTGAATCGGGAAGAAGACAGAGCCTATGAAGGAGCAGATGGACAAAGTTCTCAACCGGGTTATTAAGCCCGTCAGATACACCGGCAACGAGTGGAACGCCGTCCGCAAAGAGTGGAATTCAGCGGATGTAAGAATAGCCCTGGCTTTCCCGGATCTTTACGAAGTCGGGCACTCCGGGCTGGGCCTGAAAATTCTTTACCACCTCCTCAACCGCGAAGAGGGCCTCCTGGCCGAGCGCGTCTTTGCGCCCTGGAAGGACCTGGAGGAAATCCTCCGGGCGGAGGGCCTCCCCCTCTTCTCCCTCGAATCCCAAACTTCCCTGAACGCTTTTGATCTGGTCGGATTTTCGCTACAGCACGAGCTGACCTACACCAATGTTCTCAACATGCTTGAACTCGGCAAAATCCCTCTCCTGGCCTCCGGGAGAGGCGAAGGCGACCCCCTGGTGGCCGGAGGCGGGCCTTGCGCCTTTAATCCGGAGCCCCTGGCGGACTTTTTTGATTTCTTCGTCCTTGGAGAAGGGGAAGAAGTAATTATGGAAATCGCACAGGTCTTGCGGGAAAAAAAGCAGGAAGGCCTCACGCGGCGGGAGACCCTCCTCAGGCTGGCCCGTCTGGAGGGAATTTACGTCCCTTCCTTCTACGAGGTCGCCTACCTCCCGGACGGGCGAATCGCTAAAGTTTCCCCCTCTGTTGAGGGCGCCCCCGCCGTCGTGCGGAAGCGCCTGGTGCGCTCCCTCGAGGATGCTTTCTACCCGGCCACCCAGATCGTCCCTTACGCCGAAACAGTCCACGACCGGGTGGCCCTGGAAATTTTCCGGGGCTGCACCCGGGGCTGCCGCTTCTGCCAGGCCGGCTTCGTCTTTCGTCCGGTGCGGGAGAGATCCCCGGAGACTGTCCTTAAGACAGTCCGCCAATCATGCGCGGCCACGGGATACGATGAACTCTCCCTCCTGTCCCTTAGCTGCACCGATTATACCTCCATAGAAAATCTTCTCTCCTCCCTCGAAAAGGAGTTCCGCGGCTCAGGCCTCTCCATTTCACTCCCCTCTCTCCGGGTGGACACTTTCTCCCTCAAGCTGGCCCTGATGACCAGGCAGGGACGCAAAACCGGAATCACTCTGGCGCCGGAAGCGGGAACCCAGAGATTAAGAGACGTCATAAATAAAGGGGTCAACGAAGAGGATCTCATGCGCAGCGCCCGGGAGGCGGCTGAAGGCGGGTGGAATTCCCTGAAACTCTATTTCATGATCGGCCTTCCCACCGAAACCCGGGAGGACCTGGACGGCCTGGTGGAGACAGTCTGGAAGGTGCTGAAATCCAGCCACCTGCGCCTTAATCTATCCATCTCCTCCTTTGTCCCCAAATCACATACCCCCTTCCAGTGGGTCTCTCAGAACCCCCGGGGAGAAGTCACCGAAAAATTCCAGTACCTGCGCAGGATGCTTCGCAGCGGAAAAATCAAGATGAATTGGCACGCCCCCGAAATGAGCTTCCTGGAGGGAGTCTTCTCGAGGGGAGATCGGCGCCTGGGGAAAAGCCTTCTCCTGGCTTTTAAAGCTGGTTGCCGCTTTGACGGCTGGTCGGAGGAACTGCATCTTGAAACCTGGTTGGAAGCCTTTCAGGAGACGGGCGTGGATCCCGACTTTTACACCCTGAGGGAACGCGGCCGTGACGAGGTCTTCCCCTGGGCCCACCTCTCCTGCGGCCTCCCCGCAGAATTTCTCTGGAAGGAGTACGAACAGGCCCTGGAGGGCGCGCTCACTCCGGACTGTCGCTGGGAAGGTTGCCAGGAGTGCGGCGTCTGCCGTGAATTTGAAAGCGAAGTAACCCTTTTTCAGGGCGATGCCAAACCTTCCTCCGATTCCCGCTCCGGCCAGCCCACCTCGCGCCTCCAGAAGTTCCGCCTCCGCTTCAGTAAAGGCGAAGAACTGCGCTTCGTCTCACACCTGGAGCTCATGCGGGTCTTCGAGAGGGCCTTGCGGCGCGCCGCCATCCCCGTCTCTTTATCCGAGGGCTTTCATCCCCGCATGCGGCTCAACTTTGCCTCCGCCCTCTCCGTGGGTCTGACCAGCACGGCCGAATGGCTGGACCTTGAAACATACAGCAGGGTGGATCCACTGGAGCTTAAAAAGAAGCTCAGCGAGCAGCTTCCCGTCGGCCTTACGGTCGCCAGATGCCGGGAAATTCCTGTCATGGGCCGCCCCCTTATGGCCCAGATCGGGCTGGCCGAGTACCTGGTGCGCCTCCTTTTGTCCCCGGAAGAGGAGATAATCCTCCAGGAACGCCTCCGGAGAATACTCTCGGAACGGGAGATTCTCTTTGATAAGAGAGACAAAAAAATCGACATCAGGAGTTTCATTTCAGAAATAACCTCAAGAAGGGAGGACGGGCGGACGGTCGAACTTATCCTCAAGATCTTCGTAAAGCCCACCGGTTCGGTCAAGCCGGACGAAGTGATGCGGCTTTTCTCGGACGAGACCTTCCGGCCGGAAATCATCTCCATCGAAAGGAGTGCCCTCCGCCTCCGGCAGGGGGCACAATGGGTGTTGCCGTAGTGCCTTACGCAGATAACACCTGGCTTAACTTCCTCAACCTCGCGATCTCCCTGTGCGTACTCCTCCTGCTTCTCTGGCTTTCCAGGAGGAGAGAAAATATTAAGCCGGAAAATCCGCTCCCTCAAACCCGGCCCGCCCCGGATGAGGAAAAGCTGGCCCGGAAGCTCGAAAATCTTCAGAAATCCTCGGATGAAATGAAGCAGGCTCTCTCTGATCAGGAAAATCGCCTGGCCGCCGAGGTCCGCTCCCGCCAGGTGCTGCTTGATATCGCCCGCCTGCTCACCCAGACGCTGGATCTTCCCAGCCTGATGTCCATGATCTTCGCCCATCTGAAAGAAGTCATTCCCTTTTCATTCGGGATCATTTGGCAGGCCAAACCAGATAACTCCGGGCTGACCGTCGGCTCCTCTCAGGGGCTCTCAGAGTATGAGGCAGCACGAATCCTGGAAGACGGCTTCGATCTCCCCTGGCTGGTGTCCAAGACCAGAAAGCCTCTTATTATTTCTGATGCCGCCGCCGACCCGCGCTTTGCGCCTTTTCTGAAAAAATACCAGATCGGCTCGGCCCTCCTCATCCCCATCGTCACGGCCGACAAACTTTACGGGGTGCTCGGGGTGGCCAGCTTGAAAAAGGGAGCCTACGGGGAAAAAGATCTTGAACTGCTCACGGCGATCGCCGGCAATGCCGCCGTGGCCATGAGAAACGCCCGCCTCTACCAGGAGCTGGCCCGGGAGAAAGAACAACTGCAGGCGCTGGTGGAGAATATCCCGGAGGGAGTCTTTTCGGCGGACCCCGGAGGGCATATCTTATCCTGGAACCCGGCCGCGGAGCGGATACTCGGATGGAAGGCGAAGGAAGTCCTGGGAAAGCGCTGCGCGGACATCCTCATGTTTCACACCGATGATGAGAAAATCTGCGAAACAAACTGCGTTCTTTCCAGGGTTCATCGGGAAAAGACAATGCTCACAGTGGGGGGATTTTACGCCACTGCCGGCGGGAAGCATGTTCCGGTCGTGGTTTCAGTGGCGCCCTTTGAAAATCCGGATGAAAAATTGTCTGGGACGATCCATCTTTTCCGGGATATCACGCGCGAGAAAGAACTCGACCAGATGAAGGAGGATTTCCTGGCGGCCGTCACGCATGAACTGAGAAGCCCGCTGGCCTCCATCATGGGCTACTCGGAAATTCTCCTGAACCCCAAGGCCGGAAATCTCTCCTTCACCCAGAAAGATTACTTGGAATCCATCTTTCGATGCTCCAGGAACCTCCACATGCTTATCAACAACATCCTTGAAAGCACACGGATCGAAGCCGGAAAGATGATCTATAACATGGCTCCCTTCAATCTGGATTCCCTGGTGGAAAACATCTTTGGAATATTCATCCCGGCCGCCAGGCAGAAGGACCTTTCCCTGGAAAAAGAGATCCCGCCGTCCCTCTATGTGAACGGCGACCAGGAGAGACTGAAGCTGGTTTTCTCAAACCTGGTCAGCAACGCCATCAAGTTCACCGCCAACGGCGGCCGTATCGTCATCAGCGCGCTGGAAAAGGAAAATAGACTCATGGTGGCCGTCCGCGATACGGGAAAGGGTATCCCGCAAAAGGATTTCGAACAGATCTTTCGGAAATTTGCCCAGGTCGAGAGAGAGCGCGGCGGGACCGGCCTTGGCCTATATATCGTCAAGCAGGTACTGGAAGCCCATGGAGAGGATATTTCCGTCGAAAGCCGAATCGGCGAGGGGACTACTTTTAAATTTGCTCTGTCCAGATTCATCCAGTAAAGGGGTTGTAGAAATTTTATGCAGAAGGAAATTCTCGTCACCATTGATGAGATGGAAACCCGGGTCGCCATCCTGGAAGAGGGTCGCCTCATGGAGATCTATATCGCCCGGGAAGACCGCCAGGTCGACAGCATCTACAAGGGGAAAGTGGTCAATGTCCTTCCCGGAATGCAGGCCGCCTTCGTGGATATAGGCCTGGAGCGCAACGTCTTCCTCTGCGCCGATGACGCCATGTCCTCATTCGGGCAGGACGTAGACCCGGACGACCTCAAGAAGCTCTCGATCAAGGATTATCTCAAGGTGAACCAGGAGACCCTGGTCCAGATCACCAAAGAGTCCATCGGAAGCAAGGGAGCCCGTGTCACGACTTACATCACCCTGCCGGGGCGCTACCTCGTCATTCTTCCCAAGGCTAAATTCATCGGGATCTCCAGGAGAATCGAAGAAGAGGAGGAGCGTAACCGCCTGAAAAAAACCGTCGATTCCATCAAGCCGAAAAATTTCGGAATCATCGTCCGCACGGCAGCCGAGGGAAAAAGCAAGGAAGATTTAAAGCGGGACCTCGAATTTCAAGTCAAATTATGGGACAAGATCCAGGCCGCCGCCCGAAAGAAAAAACCGCCGGTCCTCATCCACCAGGAACTCGCCCTGGTTTATAAAATCATCCGCGACCTTTTTACCGAAGAAATAGAACGCCTCCTGATCGATTCCCCCTCGGAATACGAAAAAGTGCTCGAACTCCTCGACATAATCTCGCCCTCTCTTAAGAGCCGGGTGCAGCTCTATGAGGACAAGATCCCGATGTTCGAGGCCCACAACATCGATCAGGAAACAGACAAGGCGCTTCGTCCCAAGGTATGGCTCGAATCCGGAGGATACCTGGTAATAGATAAGACGGAAGCTCTGACCGTCATCGATGTCAATACCGGAAAGTACATCGGCAAGACCTGCCTGGCCGACACGATTCTCAAGACCAACCTGGAGGCCGTCGAGGAGATCGCCCGACAGCTCCGCCTGCGGGACATGGGGGGCATAATCATCATCGACTTCATCGACATGGACAAAGAGGGCGATAAAAACAAGGTACTGCAGGCCCTCTCAACCGCCATGAAACGTGATCGCACCAAGACGAATATCGTAAGCATGACGGAACTCGGGCTGGTGCAACTCACCAGGAAGCGAGTGAACCGGGATCTTGATCAGTACCTCAGGGAAGACTGCCCCTACTGTTCAGGAAAAGGACGCATCGCCTCGGTCACAACCATTCGCATCAAGACGGAAAGGGAGATAAGGAAAGCATCCCGCGAGGGAAAGTACGATTCCATCCTGCTCACCGTCAATCCGCGCCTGGCCCTGCCCCTTCTCGGGTGGGAGGGGGAAGACCTGGAACGCCTGGAAAAACAGGCCGGCAAATACATCTACCTGCGCGTCAATAAGGATCTGCACCAGGAAAATATCGACCTCTTAAACCAGAGCCAGAAAAAAATCGAGGAACGGATCGAGATGCTGTGGCCGGGCCAGGAACTTGACCTCACTATCGATGAGGCCTTTGAATTCAATATTCAAAACGGCCTGGCGATTCACCGGGGAAACATCATCGAAGTAGTCGGAGCAGGCAACATGATCGGAAACCCGCTCAAGGTCGTTTTGACCCGCGTCTCCCACTCTTATGCCCAGGGCCAGATTAAGGAATGATGAAAATACAGCCTATGCGTCTAAACCGAAACTACCTGCTGGCCCTGCTCCTGTTTTTATGGGCCTTCGTACTATACCTCCTGACGATGAGCACCGATTATTCGCACGACTCGGACGTCATTCGGCTGGCCTTGGATATAGAGGGGTATTGCAATGGAATCAGCTATCCCTTTATCCATCAGGGATGGGTTCCGTTCGGCCGGTTCATCTGGAACGCCTGTCGGCTTCTTGGGTATCAGGGAGGATCCTTCCTCCCCATGCAGGTGTTTTCAGCCCTGGCGGGAGCCATCTCCGTTTTCATGCTTTTTCTCTTTTTGCGGGCACTCAGAGTGGGCTCTTTCCTTTCGTTCCTCGTTGCCGCTTGTTATTCGGTTTCGTGGTATCTTTTGAGTTTCAGTTCGGACAACCGGTTTTACTCTCTTGGCCTTCTGCTTTCCATCCTTATTCTCTGGCTTCTTCTCCTGCCGGAACCCGCCCGGAGGTCCGCCGTCGTTACGGCGGGCGCACTCAGCGGCTTACTCCTCCTGAGCCACATCGGGTTTTACTATCTTCTTCCCGTCGCCGTGGTCATCGTTCTCATGAGAGGTACTTCGTTAAAAATCCGCGTGGGAAATCTCCTTGTTTTTATTTCCATGACAGGACTGATTTTCTTTGCCGGGACCCTCCTGGCAACTAACTCACTCAGGGAGACTCTTTCTTTTTTTAATCCGGCGGAACTTCACCGGATCTGGAGCAGTCTTAACCAGATCCTTGAGGGTTATTTCATCCACTACAGGAAAATCCCCCTCAGCGTCCTGGCCACATATTTTTGGGGAATCGATCTTGCCTATTTCCCTGGATCCGCGCCTTTTTCTGCTCTCTACAAGGCCTTCGTTGTCCTGATCTGTCTGTCAGCCGGGCTCGGTTTTGCCCTTCGCGCCAGAGAGATGTTCCGGGAAAGGGAATCCCGGGTTCTTTGGGTTTCCCTGGCTCTGTGGTTTCTGATTTCCCTCTTAAGCGGCCTGTACCTCTCACCTCTTGGTAATCCCAACGTATGCATCCTGCTTTCCATCTACCTGGCCTTCGGAGTCATGGCCCGGCCCATGGTGGAGAACCGTTTCATTCGCCCCGTTTTATATGTCTTTCTAATCCTTTTTTTCTCCGGAATGCTGTTGCGCGGGATCCTTTCACCGACGACCGGAAAATTGGATCGCCACCCCGATCCCGACTGGCCCGAAGCCAGGGGATTATTAAGCCTGACAAAAATGACCGGGGAAGATGTTCTTTTGGGCTCCCGGGAAATTTTCGGAGCGCACGTGGCTTACCTGTCCAAGTGCCGATTCATTGATATTTCAAGACGCCAGATGTGGCAGCCTTCGGGAATCAGCCACTTTTCCTACATCGAAGGAACTTTGAACTCAATACTGGGAGAGAAAAGGAGGGTCTTTCTTCTCGTCTATGACGATGAACCTTCTAAGAAGATCTTCGATGAAATCAGCCAAAGTTTCACCATGAAGGAATACAACGAATTCATTTATCAGGTTCTCGACAAGGAAAAACCAGGTGCCGACTGACCACCTGGTTTGCTTATTGACGCCCGGTTATTACGCCCCGGAAGTCGGAGTTATTATAATTTAACTTCATGCCTCCTGAAAAACTTCTTCCCTCAGACGCACGGGCATCACCAGATAAGTAAAATCTTCCTCCCCTTCCTCCTTTATAAGACCGGGACTTATAGGAGTGGAAATACAGAGGTTTATTTTATCCTTTACCAGATTATTTAAACCCTCTAAAATATACCTTCCATTGAAAGCTATCATAAGGGAAACATCCTGAGATCCTTCTTCCAGTTCAATTTCCTCATACGCCTGACCGAGTTCCGGGGTATTGGAGGTTATAACCATCATCCCCCCTTCTATCTTGAACTTGATAAGTCTGGGCAGATCCTTGTCCTTTTCATAAGCCATTATCATGGCTCTTTTAAGAGAAGTTATGAATTTTTCCCTGTTTACTGTAATAATGTGTGTAAAACTTTTGGGAATTATCTGATTATAATCCGGGAACTGTCCCTCGAGCAGACGAGAGGTCATCATCAGGTCGTCTATAAGGAAAAAGATCTGATTTTCCCCTATGATAATCTTTACCGGTTCCTCCACGTCCTGAAGAATTCTTGAAATTTCAAAAACAGCTCTGGAAGGAATAATAATATTAAAAGGAGCTCTTACCCCCGTTTCAATTTTTTTGTCCGCTTTGGCCAGGCGCCTTCCGTCTGTAGAAACCATCAGAATTTTT
Source organism: bacterium (assembly GCA_043798715.1). GTDB lineage: Bacteria > Vulcanimicrobiota > JAZDOK01 > JAZDOK01 > JAZDOK01 > JAZDOK01. Next base: position 20,399 of record JAZDOK010000093.1, on the reverse strand, counting down.
TCCTGTTCCACCGTCATAAGGACGCCAGTCAGTATGGTTCTTGTCTCCTCCTCACTGGCGGCAGCGATGGCGACATTTTTAACTATACTCTTTAATTCCCTCTGAGAAATGTTTATTACTTTTTTTTCTTCGGGACTGGGTAATATGGGAAAATCTTCCGCCGGCAACGTATGCATGTCATATTTTGATTTTCCACACCTCAAATGCATTATCTGTTTTTCCTCATCCATCTCCAGAACAATATCATTATCGGGAAGCTGGGTCAGAATTTCAGTTATTATCCTGGCGGGAACCGTGGTACTACCGGGTTTAAAAACCGTTGTTTTTATGGAAGTTTCAATACCTATATCCAAATCCGTCGCCGAGAGAATAAGCTTATCTTCTCCCTCCGTCGTCATTTTAACGTGGCCCAGTATGGGAAGGGGAGTTTTTAAACTTACAGCTCTTATTACTGTGAGCATTCCTTTCTCCAGTTCTTTTTTTACACAGTGCACTTTCATTTAATTCTACCTCCTTATATAATTCGTAGTAGTAATAAGGCCTGTTGAAGATGCTAATATGTCGTAAAATTCCATTAAACACTCATAAATTGAAGGTTTTAAGGAGTTGATAAAAAAATTTATTATTAACTTTTTTCCCCTTTCTTTCCATAAAACGACACTTTTTATTTCTGTAAACAAATTTTCTGGTTTTTACTTACAGGGTTTTCAACAACTGTTGGATTATTTCAAGTGATTTTTTTATATTGGGCTCATCTGTCTTGCGGGCTATTTTTTTACAGGCGTAGAGCGCCGTGGTGTGATCTTTTCCTCCAAAATGGCGTCCTATGTCGGGATAAGAAGCCGAACTTATTTCCCTGGCGAGATACATCGCTATCTGCCTGGGAACAACAAAACGCTGGTCTCTTTTTTCTCCTATCAGATCTTCGTGCGTTATGTTATAATAACCGGCTACTTTTTTCTGTATATCGAGAATGGTGGGAGGGGATTTTTCTATTTTAAGGATCCCTTGAAGGGCTTCAGCGGCCAGGGAGAGAGAAATATCCCTTTTATACAGAGAAGCAAAAGCCACCACCCTGTTCAAGGCCCCTTCCAGTTCGCGTATGTTGGAGGGAATTTTTTCCGCTATAAGGGATACTACTTCGAGCGGCAGGGCGAAGTTTTCCTGCTCGGCTTTTTTAAGAAGAATCGCCTGCCTTGTTTCGATGTCGGGTGCCTGGATATCCGCAGTAAGACCCCACTCGAAACGGGATCTCAACCGTTCTTCCAGGGGATGGATCTCACTTGGGGGTTTGTCGCTGGTTATGACTATCTGTTTATTGGCGCCGTGGAGCTCATTGAACGTATGAAAGAATTCTTCTTTTGTTCTCTCCTTGTTGACGAGAAACTGGACGTCGTCTATGAGGAGGGCGTCCACATAGCGGTACTTCTTTCGGAAATGCCCCGTGTTCTGCTCTTTAATGGATTCCACGACTTCATTGGTAAAAGTCTCCATTGAGGCATAGACGACGCGGGCTTTCCGGTTTTTCGCCAGGATGCTGTTGCCGATGGCGTGGATAAGATGAGTCTTGCCCAGCCCGACACCTCCATATATAAAGAGGGGGTTGTAGGCTTTTGCCGGGTGTTCCGCGACGGCAATGGCGGCCGCTACGGCGAGCTGGTTTGAGTTGCCGACAACGAAGGTGTCAAAAGTGTAGTGTGGATTAAGGAGATTTTCGGATTTCTCCTCTTTTTTCCCGTATTGCCTTTCAGGGATCTCCTCATTGGATGCGGGATCCGGCTTGAAAGAAGAGACATCGGGAGCGACGGCATAATTGAGCTTCAGGCGCTTTCCGGAGATTGCCTCAAAGGTGGATAGGATGAGATCCGAGTAATGCTTTGAGAGGAAATCGCGGCCGAATTTGGAGGCGACACCGATCGTAAGCGTGTCAGAGCTGTAACCAATGGGTCGGGAGTTTCTCAGCCCTCCTGCTTCGCGGATTGGCGTTCCCACTCTCTTTTCCACGACCTTTATGCATTCCTGCCAGTTTTTCTCAATCTCTTCAGGTATTTCCCGGGGTTTATCCATGAGATGTTTCCTCCTCAAATGATGAGTGGAGATCGGCAATTCAGCGGCGAGGGTGGGATCTCCTTTTAAAGGTTATTCACATTGTCCACAGATCCCCATTCTTCTCTGTGGATAAAGTTTAAAAGTCACGATTTTGCTGCGATCAAAAAATTATTTAAAAAACTTTTTGAATGGCGATCGAATCGGAAAATCACCGTTTTTTATGCACAGGGTTTTCCACAGATGTTAATAAGTTATGAAAAGACGCCATTTTTCACTTGACAACTCGTCTTAAGTCGCGTTATAATAGCACCGGTTTGAAAGGAGAGCTGCGATGAAGCGGACTTATCAGCCCAAGAAACGGGCACGCAAAAAGGAACACGGCTTTATTAAACGAATGTCCACCCAGGGAGGGAGAAAAGTTATCAAGCGGCGCAGGGCCAAGGGGCGGAAAAAACTAGTCGCATAAATGGCCAAACCAGGAAGGTTAAAAAGAAAAAGCGATTTTAAGAAGATATTTGATGAGGGTAAAAGCCGCGGAAACAGAATATTGAGGATTCGCTACCGGGAGAATGGTTTTGATCATGCCAGACTCGCCTTTGTCATGAGTAAAAAGCTGGCGGGAGCGGTCCAAAGGAACAGGATTCGGAGGGTTCTGTTCGAAGAAATCAGAAGAAGATCCTCCACTCTGACCCATTCGTATGATATCGTGCTTTTTCCGAAAGAGGAAGCCGTAAGAAGCGGACACAAAACACTGAGAGATGCCATCTATACTCTCTTTATGGAGTCGGGTCTGATCATAAAGTAATATTTTGAACGGGAACAAATGAAGGTAGTCGATATTCCAATATTTTTTATCAGGGCTTATCAGTTTTTTTCCCGTCGGACTCCCGGAGTCTGCCGTTTTGACCCGACATGTTCCTCGTACACGGTAGAAGCGCTCAAAAAATATGGTATCTGGAAAGGCAGCGGTATCTCTCTCTGGCGTATCCTGCGTTGTCATCCATGGCATCCGGGCGGACCGGATCCTCTCATATAAGAAGGAGGCCCATTTGATCAATCATATCGCCGGTATTCTCATGCAGATTCTTGACGCCCTCTACCGGCTTACAGGAAGCTACGGATGGGCCGTCATTCTTCTCGCGGTACTCATAAAGCTCATCCTCTACTACCCCACTCACCAGCAGTTCAAGAGCATGAAGGACATGCAGGCAATCCAACCGAAGCTCAAGGAGATTCAGGCGCTTTACAAGGAAGAACCCAAGACTCTCCAGGCCAAGCAGCAGGAGATTTTTGTCAAGTACAAGATCAATCCCCTCTCGGGGTGCCTGCCCCTTATCATCCAGATGCCGATACTCTGGGCCATCTGGAAAGTCATCATGGACAACAAGGCCATTTTCGAGAAGGCCTACTTCCTGTGGATGAGGCCGGAAATTTCCAGCCTCAGCCTCTTCGGGCATCCCCTGGTCCTTCCAATGAAAGAGCCCATGCTCATCATAGCACCCAACCTGGCAGTGATGGACATTCCACTGCTCCTTCTTTATGGATTCAGCATGTACCTCTCCCAGAAGCTGACTGTCACTGACCCGACAACCGCCAAGGCGCAGTCTTCAATGACGCTCATGATGCCGGTCGTATTCACGATAATAATGGGCATGGGTAAGTTTCCGGCGGCCATGATCCTCTATTGGCTTGTTTTCAATATTCTCAGCATCGCCCAGCAGTATTTCATCATGAGTCAGTCATCGCCGGTTCAGCGCATGATAGAGGAAGAATTGAAGGAAATTGAGGAGGCAAGTAAGCCTTCAAAAAAGAAGGGGGCCAGGAAAGAAAAATGAGAATAGTAGAGCAGTTTGGCAGAACGGTTGAAGAGGCCAAGGAGGCGGCGCTCCGCGAACTCGGGGTGAAGGGTGATTCTACTCCCGTCATTTTTGAAGTGATCGATGAAGGAAGCAAGGGCGTCTTCGGCCTGGGGATCAAGTATGCCCGGGTCAAAGCCATAATCAAGGAGGACTCCTCTGATATCGCCGAGGAGATGTTGAGTGAGATTCTCTGCCGTATGAAGCTGTGTGCCGTGGTGGAAAAGGAATACGAAGAGGACTTTACCAGACTTAACATCTCCGGAGAAGATCTGGGCCTGCTGATCGGGAAACACGGGCAGACCCTTGAGGCGCTTCAGTATATTCTTAACATCATGGTCAGCAAGCGGATGGGTTTCAAGTGCCGCTTCGTCGTGGACGTGGAAGGCTACAGACTGCGCCGCGAGCGAAGCCTGAAAGATATGGCCGTCCGCATGGCGGATGTCGCGATCAGGGATCAGAAAAACGTCGCTCTTGATCCCATGCTTCCCAACGAGAGACGGATTATTCACCTGGCCCTTCAGGATAATGCGAAGGTGACAACTTTCTCTCAGGGGGAAGAACCCTTGCGCAAAGTTGTTATCTCTCCAAAACGGGCCGGCTCTGCCGAAGAAAAAGAACCAATGCCGGCTTTTAACGACTGAATACGTCCCAATTAAAACATCCTATGCCAGTAGATCCCCTCTGCATTGAGACCATAGCGGCTGTCGGCACTCCTCTCGGGGAGGGGGGCATCGCCATAATTCGCATCAGCGGCCCATCGGCAGTTTCGATCGCGGAAGCAATCTTCAGACCCGCGGGAAGGCCACGCAGCCTCGAACACATGCGCCTTATCTACGGGTTTATTGTGGACCCCGAAAACGACCATAAGATAGATGAAGTTCTTCTGTCCTTCATGAAGGCTCCTCACTCCTACACAAGGGAAGACGTTATAGAACTGAATCTGCACGGGGGTCCGCTCCCCGTGCGCCAGGTGATGGACCTCATACTGAGCAGGGGGGCCAGAATGGCCAGACCCGGCGAATTCACCCTCCGGGCATTTTTGCGGGGGCGGATCGATCTCCCCCAGGCGGAAGCAGTCCTGGACATCATCCGCGCCAAAACAGAAAAATCCCTGGAGGTGGCTTTTAAACAGCTTGAGGGAAAGCTCTCCACCCGTGTACACGAGGCCCGTCTTGCAGTTTTGGGCATCCTCGCCCGCATCGAGGCCTGCCTTGATTTTCCCGAGGAGGAGGACGTCTTACTGTCTGTTCCCGGGCTGAGAGGGGAGCTGGGCTGTCTGGTCTCGGAAATAGAAAATTTTCTCAAGAATGCGGATGAGGGAAGAATTTACCGCGATGGCTACAGAGTGGTTATTACCGGCAAGGTCAACGCGGGTAAATCTTCGCTTTTCAACAGGCTCCTCAGGGAGGGGCGCGTATTGGTTACGGAGGTTCCCGGAACGACCCGGGACAGCATAGAAGAGTGGATTCAGGTGGGCGGGATCCCGCTGGTTCTGGTAGATACGGCCGGTCTGAGGGAAACGGCCGATCCGATCGAAAATCTCGGGATGGAAAGGAGCCGGGAGGCGATTACCCGGGCCGATCTGGTCATCCTGGTCATGGATACTTCCGCGGCCCTGCCCGGGGAGGACCGGATTTTGCTCGGTGAACTTAAGGGCCGCAGGCTTTTTATCGTACTGAATAAAATGGATCTTCCCTCTGAAATGGATGTGGGCGAAATTGGGCGCCTCTTTCCGGATGCGCCGTTGTCCGGAGTCTCTCTGGTTACCGGCGCGGGGGTTGAGGAGATGGAGTCTCTCCTCTCAGAGACCGTGGGTCGGGGAATTGATGCCGCTCCCGAAGGCCCGCTGGTGAGCAATATCCGTCACCGGGATGCCCTGCTTCGTTCGGTGGAGTTTCTAAAGAAGGCTTCGGAATCCCTCGAAAGCGGGCTCTCGGTGGAGTTTGCGGCGCTGGATCTGCGCGGAGCCGTGGAATCCCTGGGAGAGGTTACCGGCGAGTCCGTGACGGAGAACCTTCTGGAACTTATATTCAGCCGCTTCTGCATAGGCAAGTAGGTATGGATTCAAACCTGCTGAAAAAATTTACAGAAGGAGCACAACAGTTAGGGGTCAGGCTTGAAGAGCCGCATCTGGAATGTTTTGAGGTCTATGCCCGGAAAATTATGGACTACGGCGGGAGGGCCAATATCACCGGTTGCAGGACGCTGGAAGATATCTTTTTGACTCTCTTTCTGGGCTCTCTTTACTGCCTGCGCCCGGCTTCTCTAATAGATGCGCGCTCACTTCTTGATCTCGGCGCGGGAGCCGGCATTCCGGGAATTCCGCTGAAGATCGTCTTTCCCCATCTTTCTCTCGCCCTCCTTGAAGCGAGGGAGAAAAAGGCGGTTTTTCTGAGGGAGGTCTGCGGGGATCTCGGATTGAAAAAGACGGAAGTCCTTCTGGGGAGGGCCGAGGAGGTCGGGCATATTCCCGGGAGAAGGGAATCCTTTGATCGGCTTGTTGCCCGTGCCGTCGCGCCTTTCCGGGTTCTGGTGGAGTATGCGCTTCCCTTTCTGGCAGTCGGAGGCAGGATGGTGGTCCCCCTGGGGAAGGAGGGAGGGCGCGAGGTGTCCGGGGCCGACCGTGCCATCCGCCTTCTGGGGGGGGAGACAGAGAGAGTTGAACAAATTCTTATGCCTTGTCTCGGAAAGGAGAGCGTAGTGGTAGTGGTGCGGAAAGTAGCGGAGACCGACGAGAGGTATCCCAGAAGGGCCGGCATTCCGGCTAAGAGACCGCTGTGAGAGGCACACATCATATTAAATAGAGGAAAAACGCAATTCTTAGCGAATAAACACACTCTTTTACGGATAAGAAAGGGGAGGCACGATGATAATGAGGAACGGGCATATACGGCTGTTTGTTATTCTTACGTTGCTCTCCTTCCCGCTTTTCTGGCTCTCAGGCTGTTCGGAAAGCACCATTACTGGAGATTATCGTTATTTGAGTACGCCGACCCCCTCGCCGGGCCCGGGTTTTGGAACTCTCGAAGGGTACGTGATTGCTTCCAACGGGAAGTCCGCTCCGGCAATGACAGGGCCGAAAGCCGTCAGTGTCCCGCTGGGGTTCCATGTTCTGCCATCCATCAGGGTGGTCCTGGCGAGCGGTGAGGCGACCGTCACCGACGCCCAGGGGAGATTTTACTTCCCAAAAGCGACCGCAGGCAATTGCGCGGTCAAAATATATGCCTCCGATGCCGGATATTATAAAGATTTCACTCAGAACGTCAACATCGTTCTCAACGCCTCCAACTACATTAACAAAGATCCTCTGAATCCCTTTATTGTGGCCGTCTCCAGGAATGTTTCGAGCCTCGAACTCTATGCCGATACAAATCTTTCGCAGTGGCCCAAAGTAGTCGCCACCCTCAGAGTAGTGGATAATACCCCTCCGATGCCCGTGGATATTCCCTGCATCTCCAAGGATAACTTCAGTTTTCTCTTGAACGGGACCACGCCCTATACTGATTTCACCATGGTCTCCGGGGCAGACAACCGCTACACCTTCACGATTACCGTTCCGCCCGGGAACCGCAATGCGAAACTTTCTCTTACTTTCGCCGGAGTTGTTTCTTCGACAGTACTTGACTTCTCCGAGGAATTCGGAATAACGTTAGCCCTGCTGGTCGGGATCAATACTTACCAGTTTGTGAGCCCGGATCTTCCCGAATGCAAGCCCGATGCGGTTGATACCTATCAATCCCTGACCGGCTCAAAATTGTGGGAAGAAGGGCGGTACGCGCTCCTTACGGATGACCTCTCCACCAAGGCCAACATCAAGAGCGATATCCTCGCCTTGTCGGGTGTATTCGGCCCGAAGGACACCTTTTTTCTGGTTATCAGCAGCCATGGGACCAACGACGGCAATAAAGGATATCTAATCCCCTATGACGCCAAGTTGGATGATCCGTCCACCCTTATCAGCGGAGACGAGCTTAAGTCGTGGCTGGAGACCATCAGAAAACCGGGAGAATTCACCAATATAGCCGTGGCGCTGGATTCGTGTTTCTCCGGAATGTTTATCGGAAAGGGGCCGCAGGCCGCCTGTTCAAAGTATGTGCCCATGCCCGGTTCGGCTTTCGATTTCAAAGGCGAGACCCCTCTCAAGCAGCTCCAGGAAATGCCGGACGCGGTTGTTATAACGGCATCTGCAGGGACGGAGACATCCCTTACCGCTCCCTCTCTGGGGCACAGCCTCTGCATGAACTTCCTAATAGAGGGACTGGGGCGGGGCGCCGTCATCGGACCGGCGGATCTGAATCATGACGGGAAGATCAGCATGGCGGAGCTTTATGAATATGCCGAGCCGCTGGTGGTGAATTATGCCAGCCAGATTCCCCACGAACAGCACCCGCAGTTTTACCCCGGCCCCCTCGGTCGTGAGTTGATTATCAAGTATTGAAAGGAGAAAGAGATGAAGGTAAGAAATCTACTCTGGATGTTGGCGATGGTTGTTCTTTCTTGCGGCATGCTTTTCTCTTCAGCAGTTTCCATCCGGGCTCAGGAGAAGTATTTTTTAGAGCTTGATTATGCAAGGGTGAACCTGGAGAATACAACGAATTGTGAGGCTTATTTCAAGGGAATTGAAGCTAAATTTGAAGCGACAGTCTACAGGGCCATACGGGCAGGAGTTGACTACACCTATGGAGACGGGGGCACGATCAAGATGTTTGGCTTTCTCTATGGCGGCGGAACGTTTCAAGACTGTGAATTTTATGCCAAGGTGCCGATGAATTTAACCTCCATTACCAGTGCTATGGCGAATGGCGGCAACATCCCTCAAATCAATCCTTTCTATGTTTCATTGCTCTTCAAGACGAACGTCTTGAAAACAAATGATGTCTCGGGGGAGATAAACTGGGAGAATTCCTCTGGGGGAGGCCTGGGCCTGGGATTTGATAGTCTCGCCTACAAGAAACTGAGACTATACGGACAGTTCGAGTGGTTTCCGGAGATGCAGTCACGCTCCTCATTTGTTCCTAACAAGAAGAAAGGGGAGACATATTTTTATAAGATATGGAATTACGGCTTAGGCATTAGAGCCGACATAAGCCGGAATATATATTGCAATTTATCGTACAAATTGGAAAATCGAGAATATTTAAACACGGTCGAACATTATTCCACGTTGTCCATTGGCGCCGGGCTGAAGTTTTAAAAGAAGAGCAAAGAACCGTGTTTTAAGGGTGCCGGAGCCGGCACCCTTTTTGCGTGTGCGCGAAAGCTTATCAGGGAACGAGACGCGCGTCATGTAGTGAAGGAAAGAATTTTTTTGTGCAGAATAGTTTCACGTGAAACAATTAAAGACGAATGCAGAAGTCAGAAGACAGAATATATAGATCAGGAGACAGAAGATAGGAGTCGGAAGCATGCCCAGGAAGGTCGCGATAGCCAATCAAAAAGGGGGCGTCGGCAAGTCCACGACGGCGATTAACCTTTCCTCCTGCCTGGCCATGTCGGGTCATCGGGTTCTGCTGGTGGACATGGATCCCCAGGGAAATTCCACCAGCGGCCTCGGCTTGGACAAGAAGCAGATTGAGCGCTGCATTTACGATGTTCTCCTCGGGGCCTCCTCCCTGAAATCCGCCATCCGCTCCACCTGCGTTCAGAACCTGGATCTGGTCCCGGCCACCCTGAGGCTGGCCGGCGCGGAGATAGAGCTTATTTCGGTCATCTCGCGGGAATACCGGCTTGACAAGTGCCTCAGGGGATTGAACTCTGATTATGAATACATTTTCATGGACTGTCCGCCTTCTCTTGGCCTCCTGACAGTTAACAGCCTGACGGCGGCGGATGGGGTCCTGATTCCCATCCAGTGCGAATATTACGCCCTTGAGGGCCTGACCCAACTAATGGATGTCGTTCGCCTTGTGCGGGAAAACCTGAATGTCTCCCTTAAGATTGAGGGAATCCTGCTAACCATGTTTGACGCCCGGGTGAAACTCTCATCTCTGGTGGCCGACGAGGTAAAAGCCTTCTTCAAAGACGAGGTTTTCAAGACGATTATCCCCCGCAATATCAAGCTGACGGAGTCCCCGAGTTTCGGCAAACCCATCATCCTGTACGACAGGAATTCCAGGGGGAGCGAGGCCTACCTGAAGCTGGCAAAGGAAGTGATAGAGCGTGCCGAAAAAGGTTTTAGGAAAAGGACTCGGGGCACTTATTCCCGTAAAGGCAGAGGCAGGTAAAAAGGGCGCCGAACCGGGCGGGTCAAACGCCTCTGTTCTGTCCATCCCGGTCAGGGATATCCGCCCCAACCCCTATCAGCCCAGGCGGGTTTTTCTGGAAGAAAAGATTGACGAGCTTGTTTCTTCTCTGAATGAGCACGGGATGATTCAGCCGGTGGTGGTATCCCGCCGGCAGGACGGCTACCATTTGATCGTGGGTGAACGCCGCTGGAGAGCCGCGAAAAAGGCCGGCCTTAAGATGATTCCGGCGCTGGTCCAGAATTGCAGCCGCTCTGAACTGGTGGAGCTGGCACTGGTTGAAAATCTTCAACGGGAGGAGCTCAACCCGCTGGAGGAGGCCCACGCCTATCAATTTCTCCTCAGGGAACATGGATTGACCCAGGAAGAGGTGGCGGACAAGGTGTCCAAGAGCCGTCCGGCTGTCGCCAATACGCTGAGGCTTCTGTCTCTCCCCCAGGACATTCAGGAGTCACTCGAAAAAGGAGAAATTTCAGCCGGGCATGCCCGGGCCCTCCTGTCTCTGGCTGAACCATCCTCTCAGGTGGCGATGTGGAAAAAAATTCTCCAACATTCACTCTCCGTCAGGCAGGTTGAGGGTCTGGTCAAGCGCCGGACGTCGGGCCATGTTTCACGTGAAACAAAATCCGGCAATCTTTCTCCAGACCTGAAAGCCGTTGAGGAGGAGATGCAAAGAATACTTGGAACCCGGGTTGCCATCAGGAATGCAGGCGCAGAAAAAGGGCGCCTTGAAATCTCATATACCTCCTTCTCCGACCTGGAAAGAATCGTCGAAATGATCTTCAGGGTCGGGAATGCCCGGAAATCGGGCAATTTAAGCGTCAATCTCCTTTAGGAGGAATCGGGTATGGCTTACGTATCCCTTTACCGAAAATGGCGTTCTCAGACTTTTGAGGACCTGGTCGGGCAGGAGCACATCACCATCACCCTGAAAAACGCTTTGAAAGGGGAACGGCTTTCACAGGCGTACCTTTTTTGCGGTCCCAGGGGAACGGGGAAGACCAGCCTGGCCCGGATTTTTGCCAAGTCCATAAACTGCGCTTCTCCGCAGTCCAGACGGCCCTGTAATGAGTGTTCACTCTGCAGGAGAATTACCGAGGGAACATCGCTGGATGTAATAGAAATTGACGCGGCCTCTCATACTCAAGTAGAAAAGGTGCGTGAATTCATCATAAACAAGGTGGACTTCCTCCCGGCCGAGTCCAGATACAAGGTCTATATAATAGACGAGGTGCACAAGTTTTCAAATTCATCCTTCAATGCACTTCTTAAAACCCTCGAAGAGCCTCCGGAGCACGTGATATTTATTCTGGCCACGACCCACCCCCAGGATCTGCCGCCGACGATTCTCTCCCGTTGCCAGAGGTTTGATTTCAGGAGGATTCCGGTGAAATACATAGAGGAGCGGCTGCTCAAGGTGGCCGAGGCCGAAGGCTTCCTGATGGAACAGGAGACCGTGGCCCTCCTGGCTGAGGCGGCGGATGGTTCCCTGAGGGACGCCCTGGTCCTCCTTGAGCAGGCCTCTTCGATGGCGGGCCCCGAGATCAACACCTCGGACGTGGTGGCGCTCCTAGGGATCACCGAAGAGGCCACTTTGAGGAGAATGGATGAGATCCTCGCCGGCCGCCAGACAGTGGATGCCCTGGAACTGCTGCACCAGCTTCTGGCCCAGGGAAAGGATCTCGAACAACTGGCGGAGGATGTCATCGGATACTATCGCCGCCTGCTTTTGCTGAAGGTGAGCGGGCCCTCGGGTGATACTCTTAAACTTTCGGAGGAGCACCGGACGGAACTGCATTCCCGCTCGGAGGTTTACGACGCTCCTGAACTCCTGCGAATTCTCAAATCGTTTCTGGATTTGAGGGAAGCCCTGAAAAATTCCACCCAGCGGAAACTTCTCTGGGAGATGGCCCTCATCAGGTTGACCCGGTGGCAGGACGAGCCATCTCTGGACTCTGTGCGCCGCGGGCTGCTTGATCTGGAAAAGAGAGTCTCCGAGATGCAGGGTGGGGCGTCTCAGCCGGTAAAGCCGGTTAAGATTCCGGAAGCGGTGCCGCCGAAAAGCCAGCCGTCCTTGCCCGGGGAGGCGGAAAAGCTCGGGGATGCGCATGATCTCTGGAACAGGGTCCTCCAGGCCGTCAAGAAGGAAAAAATGGGCCTGTTTACTTTCCTGAGCGAAGCCCGGCTGGTGGATTCAGAAAGCGGGGCCATAGTCCTGGGGTTCCCCTACAAGTTCCATCTGGAGAAGTCCGAAAAAGAGAAAGCTTATATCGAGCGCAAGGCGATGGAAATAGCCTTGAAGCCCGTCTCAATTAATTTCAGGCTCCTTTCTTCCGGGGAGGGAGCCGGTGCGGAAAGGCGCGCTGAAGAGGAGAAAAAACACAGGGAGTTTGTCGGGGAGGCGCAGAGCCTTTTCGGAGGAAGTCAGATCCTTCCATAGGAAGAGTGCGGATTTACGGAGAGGGGTTGTAAAATAACATGAAAAGACAGATGATGCGGCAGATGCAGAAAAAGGTTCAGGACTCGCTGAGCCGGATTCAGGAGGATCTGGCCTCCGAAGAGGTGGAGGGCAGTGCGGGCGGGGGCCTGGTCCGGGTTAAGGTGAACGGTTCGCAGGAAGTGCTCTCCATTAAAATAGATCCTTCTATCGTCAATGCCGAAGAAGTGGACGTTCTGGAAGATCTCATCATGGTCGCGGTGAAGGATGCGATGTCCCGGGCCCAGGAGATTGGAGCCCAGAAAATGTCCCAGTTGACCGGCGGCCTCGGGCTTCCGCCCGGTCTGATATAGAGGGGGGAGTTTGCAGCTTTATCCGGCTCCCCTGGCGAGGGTAATAAACGAATTGATGAAAATGCCGACCGTAGGGCCCAAGACGGCTCAGCGGCTTGCATTTTATCTTCTTCAGGCCTCCCGCGAGGATGTTGCCCGTCTGGTCGGCGCCCTCGAGGAGATGAAGGAGAAGATGCTCTTCTGTTCCCGCTGTTTTAACATCAGCGATCAGGATCCGTGCGGAATATGCACGGATATCTCCCGGGATCACCACACTATCTGCGTGGTGGGGGATCCGCGGGATATTGTGGCGCTGGAGAGGAGCAGGGAGTTTCGGGGGACCTATCACGTTCTCGGCGGATCCATCTCTCCAATCGACGGCATCGGCCCGGATGAATTGCGGGTAAGGGAACTCCTGGAGCGGCTCAAGACAGAGGATATCCGGGAACTTATTCTGGCGACCGATCCGGACGTGGAGGGAGAGGTCACGGCTATTTACCTGGGAAAGCTGATCAAGCCCCTGGGAATCAGGGTGACCCGGCTGGCACACGGCCTGCCCATGGGGTCGGATCTTGAGTATGCCGACGAGGTGACACTGGCCAGGGCCATCGAGGGGCGGAGGCCTCTCTAGGGTTTCTTTGGCTTGGTAATTTTAACGGTCTTCTGCGGAATCTTCCTTGCAGGCGCCGCAGAGGGCGCCGGGCTTGGAGTGCCGGCAGGCGCCACGGTGGGCGCCACGGTGGGCGCAGGGCTTGGAGTGCCGGCAGGCGTCGCGGCGGGGACCGGGCTTGAAGTTTCGGCAGGGGCGGCTTTCAACGTCTCATCGGTCTTTGCCGGAGCAGTCTCGGCGTCCGGGTGCTGTATTTTTTCGATTTTATAGCGGACGTAATCGTTTTTATTGTTTATTTTAAGAGCAGTCTGGTAGGCCTGGAGGGCCTCCGGGTACATTTTCTTCCTGAAATAAAGGTCTCCCAGGAGTATAGGCGCGTAGTAGCTCTGCGTCAGGCCGTCAGGATCCAGTTCCATCGCTTTCTTGAGGGCGGCAACCGATTCATCGTCCTTCCCCAGATCAAAATCTGCAGAGCCTACATAGTAATAGGCATCAGGGTAAACGGGGCAGATCTCAACTATCTTCTGAAAAAGGGCCAGGGCGTCGGCGGGCTTTTTCTCATCCACCAGAATAATATTTCCCAGGAGTTCGAGAGCCAGGATGTCGGTGGGATTCAATTGCATGGCCTTTGAGAAGTGATTCTTGGCTTTCGGCATCATGCGCTTGTCGAAATAGACCATACCCAGTCCGCTGTAGGCCAGGGAGCTCTGGGGGTCGCCGTTGGCCGCCTTTTTTAATTCTTCCAGGGCCTCATCCAGCATGGCGGGTTCAGACTTGCTTCTGGCGAAATAAACCAGTCCGAGCTGCGTTCTGAGGAGGGGGTCGTCAGGTTTGTCCTGAAGGCGGCCCTCCAGTTCATTTGAGTAGCTTTCCAGCGTTCCTCTCCGAAAAAGGGCATCCAGGAGAAAATTGTAGGCGATGGTATCCTGTGGATTGTTTTTGATCTCCTCATTGAAAGAATCGATCGCTCCATCCCACTTACCCTGGTAGAACAGGTTGATGCCCCTGGCGAGGACGGTGTTCTGTTCAGCGCACCAGGCCGGTAAGGAGAGGGCCAGAGCGACCAGAAGAGTCATTAAATAAACTAAAGGCTTTTTCGGCACAAATTCAACCCCTCTCAAAGAAATCTTCTCTTGATTCGAGGAAGGAGGAGAAAATCCTCCATCCTTTACCTGAGGCCGCAGAGACGTCGCCACAGGAGGATGACGTTGTTGACGTAGTTGATTGTCTCGGGGTAAGGGGGGATGCCGCCGTATTTGAGCACGGCGCCGTATCCGGCGTTATAAGCGGCGATGGCGTTTTGGTACATTTTTGGATAAGGCAGATGGGAGAATCGCTCGAGGTTGAGGCGGAGAATGCGCACCATGGCCCGGATGTTGGACACCGGTTCAAAGGGGTTTTCTACCCCGAGGGCGTCCGCGGTCTCCGGCATCAGCTGGCCGATTCCCATGGCTCCGCAGCGGGAGACGGCATCGGGCTGAAAACCTGATTCCTGGATGATCATGGCCACCACCAGGCGGGCGTCGGGGATGCCGTAGTAGTAGCTGTAGTAAATGATACTCCAGGAGATGGCTTCAGCGGTCCTGCGGTCAAGAGAGGGGTTGGAATCCAGAATAAAATTTGTATAGATTTTTACCGTCTCTTTTACCTGGCGGTCTATGGAAGAAGAAGGCTTGGCTGACGCCGGAAGGCACGCGAAGAGCAACAGCAGCAGCATGAAACCAGGCAGGATGCGCGGCGCTTTGAATAGCGGCGTCATATTGTTTTGTCCCTTCTCATGGGGGAATTTTATCATAATTGGAAGGAGACCGCAACCGGGGCTCTTTAAAAAAATGCTCTCCCGGGGAAGGAGTCCCGGGGAGAGCGGAAGAAGTACCCCGGGAAGGGGTGATGTAAGGTGAAGAAAATCCTGATAGTTGAAGACGAAGAGAAGATAAGGAAAGTCATCAACATCCTGGTGAAAAGCGACGAGGTGGCCGCCGATGAGGCCTCCGACGGCATGGAGGCACTCAATAAGATCAAGAACAACGACTATGACCTGGTGATTCTGGATCTCATGCTTCCCGTAGTGGACGGAATGACGATTCTCAAGGATATCCGTGCGGACAGCCGGACGGCCGCCCTGCCGGTGATTGTGGTCTCCGCCAAGAATTTGAACCAGGATCTCCTGGATGGCTTCCAGGGCGGCGCCAACTATTATATCACCAAGCCATTTGAGCCCAAGGAATTGATAGACAGCATCGAGCTGATTCTCGGCGTAAAATATTAAGAGCAGATCCAGCAGCGGATTTCTTCATTGCGAAGAAAACTGGTGAAGGTCCAACGGAGGCCTTTAAGGCCTCTGTCCCGGCACTTCGTTCAGCCAGATAAACTCAGGATCTTTTTCAATGACTTTATTCCAGTCATTTCTTGCTTTTACAGAATCTTTTAAGAGGTAATAGGTCAACCCGCGTAACAAATAGGGGTAAAACGAGTCGCACTTAAGGCGGATGGATTCGTTAAAAAAGACCAGGGCTTTTTTGTATTGGCCCAGTTGCCGAAGGGTCTCTCCAATCGCCCATAAGAAGGAAGGCCATTTCTCATTGAAAACGCCGGATTGTTCGGAGGATGCTGCGGAGTTCGGCAGCATTTTGTAAGCCTGTGTTTTAAACGTCGCCACATCTTTAAAGAGCGCGGGATTCACCGGATACACTCTTTTTAAATATTCGATAACCGTATCCGGAAAGATAAAATCGCTTTTGCCTCCCAGATAACTAATTGAATATTGGAAATAACGAGTCATGGCATCGGCGCTGTATTCTCTCCCGGCATTTTCCCGTGCTTCGTTTTGAATGGATGCCATCACTCCATTCCAGGTTCCAGTCCAGGAAAGAATTTTCTCCTTTTTATCACGGTTATATTCGGAGATGGTTCTTAAAGTTTCCTCCATAATCCAGGGATTGAAGGCCTGCCACCAGTGCATTTCATCCAGAAGAAAATCATACCCGGGGAGGCCGTGCGGAGCCATCTCCATGAATCTGGCCTCAAGATCCACCAGCGGTAAATTCTCGCGTCGGGCAATGTCGCTGGTGATCAGGTTCTTGCGATGGCGGTTGAAAAGAGATTCTCCCGCATAAAAGTCGATGTTCTGGAGGGCGCACCTGGCATACTTTAGTGCGAGTTTATAATTTCCCTGCTCTTCCATGCAGAGGCCCAGGAGCATGAGAACGCCGAGATTTTTACCATAATCATGCTCTGCCAGACTCTTTAAGAGTTTCCCGGCTTCGTTAAGTTTTTTCTGGTCCATGAAGATTCTTGCCAGAAAATATTCACGGGTTGAAACCGGCCCCTGAAGGGCAAAGCGAAGGAAGGCTTTAAGGTTGCAGGGGAGAGTGTAAAGGGCGAGTGGAACCTTTTTCGCTTTCGAAAGCTGAACCATCTCCTTGAGCATTTTCTCATGCATTCCGAAGGAATATCCCTGGGGATAGTGGACGCAGTGGTTTTTCAAAAAATTTCTATCGAGCAGACGGTAGCACCAGGTTTTTTCATACAGAAACCGTCTTATGGGATTATTCATGACGAAATCCGGGTCAACGAGGACGTTATTTCCCATGAAAAGAAGTACGAGGTCCGGTGAATAGTTCATCACTTCTTTTAGCACCCGGAATGTCCGGATGATATCGTAACCCGGCATCCCGCAGTTAATCACTTCGAATTTGGGGCCGGGGATGCGTTTCTTTAACACTGTAATCAATTCGTTTTTTGAATCGCCGAAATAGCAGGCGGTCGATTCGCCGAGAATAAAAATTCTCCTGGTTCCAGGCGGCTTTTTTAAGGGGAAAGACTCTTTCGGGACGACCGCGAAAAGTTTCCGGCCCGCCTCGTTTCTCTGGGAGACACAGAGAGTTTCACCGGCTGGGGTCTTTACTTTGCGGAAAAAATCCCTGTAACAATCGAAGTAGAAGTAATAGTAGCAAGGGTTGGCAGTATCTTTTTTGAGAAGATCTTCCTGTGGGGATCCCCATAGTTTTCTTAAGATTCCTTCTGTAAGCACGAGGCCCAGTAAAAGCCCGATCAAAAGGGCTATAGAACGGAAAAGGACAATCTTTGTTCTCATACTTTCAGAATTCCCTGTATGCGCAGGTTATGGGAAGACGGCGATCCTTCCCGAAGCCTCTTGGGGTTATCTTGATCCCCGGGGGCGCCTGCCTGCGCTTGTACTCGCTCTTCTGCACCAGCTCGGTGACCCGTCGCACCGTCCCCGGCTCAAAGCCCATGGAGACGATCTCCTCGCAGGAGACGTCCTCCTCGACGTAGGCCCTGAGGATGGCGTCCAGAACTTCGTAGGGAGGCAGGGTGTCCGAGTCCCTCTGGTTATCCCTGAGTTCCGCCGAGGGTTCCTTGGCGAGTACTGAGTCAGGAAAGACCTCTCCCAGCGAGTTTCTGAAGCGGCATATTTCGTAGACCATCGTCTTCGGGATGTCCCGGATCACCGCGAATCCCCCGGCCATGTCTCCGTAAAGGGTGGCATAGCCCACGCCCATCTCGCTCTTGTTGCCCGTCGTCAGCACCAGCCAGCCGAACTTGTTGGACAAGGCCATGAGGAGGTTTCCGCGGATTCGGGCCTGAAGGTTCTCCTCGGTCACGTCGGCGGCTTTGCCGGCGAAAAGTTCCCTGAGGGTTTCGAGGTAGCCCGCCAGGATCGAATCAATGGATAAGGTTTTCATTTCGATTTTGAGGCGTCGGGCGATTTCTTCGGCATCCGTCCGGCTCTGCGGGGAAGTGAAGCGGGAGGGCATGAACAGGGCCTTGACGTTTTCACTTCCCAGTGCGTCACAGGCTATGGCGGCGGTGAGGGCCGAATCAATGCCTCCGCTCAGGCCGACGACCACTTTCTGAAAGCCGTTCTTTCTTACGTAGTCGCCGGTTCCAAGCTTGAGCGCCTCGTATATTTCCTCCGGGGGAACGGGCCACTCCCAGGAGCGTTCCGGCAGGGCCGGTTTCTCCTCGGCCGATTTTTTCTCAGATATGAGAAGACGCTTGATGTCTTGGAATTTTTCCTCTTCATCCGGCTTTCGCGCTCTCCTCCTGGGGTCGTGCAGGCGGCGGCGGAAGGATTCCTCCAGTTCCAGGTCGGCCAGGAGCAGGTCCTCTTCGAAGGCTTTTCCGGCTTCGAGAAGCTCCCCCTGCGGATTGAAGATCATGGAACGACCGTCGAAGACCAGCTCGTCCTGGCCCCCGACGATGTTCACGTAGGCCAGGAACACCGCGTTGTCCGAAGATCTGGCGGCCAGCATCTCCCTTTTCGGCGTGATTTTACCGAGTTGGTAGGGGGAGGCGCTGATATTGAGAAGAACCTCGGCGCCTCCGTAGAGAGACTGGTAGTTGGCCGGCCCGTCGGAGTACCAGATGTCCTCGCAGATCGTGATGCCCACCGTGGCGCCGCGAATAAGAAAAACGGGGATTTCCCTCCCCGCCTGGAAATATCTCTTCTCGTCGAAAACCCCGTAATTGGGTAGGAAAATTTTCCGGTAGACCCCGGCAATCCTTCCTTCCTCAATAACCGCGGCGGCGTTGTAGATGTCGTCGTTCCGGTCCACAAAGCCCACCACCGCGGTTATCCCCTTGATTTTGGCGGCCAGCCGCTCGATGGCCTTTAGGTTGTCATCAACAAACCGGGGGCGAAGAAGGAGGTCCTCGGGCGGATAGCCCGGCAGGGCCAGCTCGGGGAAGGCCACCAGGTCCACTGCCATCTCGCGGGCCGCCTCCGCCGTCTCCAGGATCTTTTTGGAATTACCCTCCAGGTCCCCCACCGTCGGGTTCATCTGAGCCAAACCGATTCTAAATTTTCTTCTCATGCTTATCACCTGGAAAGACTCTTCTCTGCGGGAAGAGAGAATCCTCTCCGTCAAGGATTACCTGATTTAAAACCTGGATTCTGACTCACCCTCCCCGCCACCGATAAATTGGCTGCAGGTTCTTTCCCCGATATGTTCCACGTGAAACATACCGCTGCCGGGAAAGTGATAAAAAAGCGGGATTCAGGCGATTTTGTCGAATATTAAGCCGGGAAGGGAGGGCAGCTTCAACGATGTCCAACCGCTGCTCCGGCCGCCGCCTCTTGGAGATTGACCAGGAAATCCGGAAGGGAAACTTTCCCAACGCCAGGAGCCTTGCCGATAAGCTCGAAGTCCATCCCCGCACGATTCTCCGCAACATTGAGCACCTGCGGGATCAGTGGCGGGCACCCCTCGAATACGACAGAAAGCGGAAAGGCTATTATTACACCGATCCAAATTACTTTCTTCCGGCAGTCCAGCTTACGGAGGGCGAGCTTTTGGCCGTATTTGTGGCTGAAAAGGCCCTGAAGGAGCTCCAGGGAACCCCCTATGAGCCTCTCATCCGGAGCGCCGTCAGCAAGCTCGCCAGGTTCCTCCCGGAGAGCGTCAGCGTCAATCTTCGGGAACTTTCGGACGCCTGTGATTTCAACCTCGGCCCCGTGCGTGAGGTGGAGGCTGTCCTCTTCCGGGATCTCGAGGAGGCCGTGTGCCATCAAAAACAGGTCCGGATTACCTATCACGCCAACGAAAAAGACGAGATAACGGTGCGGGTCGTGGATCCCTACCATCTCTCCAATCTAAAGGGCGATTGGTACCTCATCGCTTTCTGCCACCTGCGAGGCAAGATGCGCCATTTCGCCCTGAGCCGCATTAAAAAGCATGAGTTTACGGGCAAGTCTTTTGAAAAGCCTGATTCCTTCAAACTCAAGGAGTATCTTGGAGACGCCATGGGCATCGAGCTCACCGCTGAAACATTCGACGTTGCCATAAAATTCGACACCCACCAGGCCCGCTGGATTCGCGAGAAGGTCTGGCACCCGAGCGAGCGCCG
>JAZDOK010000090.1:0-50320 GCA_043798715.1 bacterium | reverse complement strand
AGCCTCGTCCCGTTGAGAAAGAAGCTGGTCTCCATGGGCCTTTTGCGCCAGTGGAAGGTGATGGTAGTCATACAGGAGACGCATGGCGCGAAGAAAAGTATTTCAGAACCGGCGGCGGAAGCCGGGATTATAAGGAAGATGGTTGAAGCCGGATTCTACGTGGTTGACCGGAAGTATTCGAAAAAAATAAGAAATTCCGAAATAATGGATGAAGTGCGGAAGGGTGACAGGCGGGCGGCCCGGGAGCTGGGCAAACGCTACGGATTTGATATCATGATATACGGGAAGGCTTTCAGCCAGCTGGCCGGAACCCAGAAATTAGAGGAGAACGGGAGAGGCGGTCTGGTTTTTATCATGCACGTCTGCCGCGCCAGGGTGGAGGCCAGGGCCGTCGCCGTGGACACGGCCGAGACATTGAGCGCCGTCAGCGCAGTGCGCAGCGGGATGGAGGCCACCGAGGAACTCGGCAGTGAAGAAGCACTGAAGAACGCCGGGGAGGTTGCGGCCGCAGATCTTATCAAAAAGCTCATTCTCATACCGGCCTCTTCCGCCAGGAACATGCAGATTGTCATAAGCGGCTTTAAGAATATAATCCGGGTCCAGGAATTCGAGGAAGCGCTCAACCGCCTCCCCGGCATGCGGGCTGTCGCCCGCTCGGATTACGTCTCGGGAACAGACTACATCGAGGTGGCCATGGACGCCGACTGCGCAAAATACCTGGCCGGAGACCTTGAATCCTCAAAATTCATGAAAAAGTTCAAAATCCGTGTAACCTCGGCCACAAAATCAAAAATCAAAGGGAAGACATTATAATTCTGCAAGGCATACTGACTTTTATGATGACGGAACTCTGAAAGGTGGCTGACCGGCCCCACCGCGGCGAGTAGGGAGTTTCACTTCTTATCCGTTTGACTCAGGATGCGGGCGATCTCACTCTCGATTTTTTCGCGATCGGGGTCGCGGGGATTAAGAGTAAGGTATTTTTGCCAGTACTCGACCGCAAGGGCGCCGGAGCCGGGAGACCTGGCGTGGTAGGCATAAAGGACCCCCAGGTCCTTGTAGGGCGCGGCCGTTTCCGGGGAGAGGGCGACGGCCCGGAGCCATGATTTTTCAGCCTTCTGAAACTCGTTCCAGCGGATCCAGGCGTTCCCGATATCGTAGTGCATCATGGCATAACTGTAGAGAATTTCGTTTTCAAAATCAAAGGGCTGAAGATGGTTCAGGCGTTCCTGGTCGCGCACATGGCAGCGACCCAGGGCGATTTCAAGTTGTTTTTGATAATCCCGGGCGGCGGGGAGCTGTCCCTTCGGGAGGACGCGGGTGACCAGTCCCAGGGGCAGAAGGTCGTAATGATCGCGGAGGGAGGCGTCGCTGGAGTGGTGGACGAAGATTGGGAATCTTTTTATGTTGGCGTCCACGATGTCCCGGATGAAATGGGTTTTCATGTCCACGCAATCGAAGGGGATGCTGAGCTTGGGGCAGCGCTTCTTAAGCTGGCTGACATACCAGGGAAACTTGACTTTCTCCTCCACGATCAGGACGTCGGGCCTCATCTTTTCGGCGGCCTTGAGGTAGTCCAGCGAGGCCAGGAAGGTGTCGCCCGTGGCCAGGAGCAGCGCGTTTTCCGGCAGGCCAAGCAGGGCGTTTTCGCCGTAGTCGCGGGTTAGATAGTTTGCCCTCTGGATGACGGGTGCGAAGTGCATCAGGAAAGGCAGCAGGATCGAGGCAAGGAGAAGAAGAGCCAATGCCGCATTGACGGCATTTTTCCAGGAACGGTCTTGCCAAAGGGCGGGGAGATTTTTAAGGATGAAATTTGCTCCAAAGCCGATGAAGAGGGAGAAAAAAAGTCCCGGCATTAAGTGAAAGCGGGCAATGACGGCCGGGAAAGAGGGCTTTCCCGGATCCATGTTTCCCATCATGAGAAAGAGCGGTCCGCTGAGAAGAAAACCCATAATGAGAAAATTGAAGAGCCGGCGGTTTTTCTTAAAGAGTCCCCAGAGACCGAGCAGGGCCAGGATAAGGCCGACGATGGTAAATTCCCGCCCCAGGGATGACAGGTAGATGGGTATCTGAAGAAAAGGGGAGGGGCGGCTGGTGTCGGTCGGGGAGAGGGTCAGGGTGCCGTAGTCGGAGCGGGTGACCAGACGCAGAAAGCCTGCCGGTTCCGAGGGGTTGTCCCAGTTGAGATAGGGGCCGGCTGCGGAGGCCAGGGGGAGGTAGAGGTAAGGCAGAAGGCCCAGGAGGAAAAAGAGAAAGCCGGTGAGGAGCACCCCGGGTTTCAGGGCAAAAGGATCGCTCCGCCAGAAGAAATAGATGAAGGCCGGAAGGACGAAAAGGATGGTGAGGTGGTTGGAGAAGGCCAGGCCCAGGAGGAAGCACCAGAGAAAGAGAAGGCCCTTTTCCAAAGGCTGTACGGAAGACGGTCCGGTCTGAGAGATTTTTTCAGCCCGGAAGATAAGTAGAAAGATCAGGAAGGCCAGCAGGAAGTCGTTCAAGGGAAAAACTTCGGCTACAAGGGAGTAGCGCCAGAAAATGGTCGAGAAGGCCAGGAAGAGGGCGCCGACCAGGGCCGGGATCGCGCTTCGGAGGGTGAGAAGAAGAATGCCGTATGTCAGCGTGGCCGCGGCGGCGTGAAGGAGGGCGGACATCAGGTTGACCCGCCAGGCGATCGTGCCGTATGGAATGAAGGTGAAGAGCTTGCCCAGCATCGTGAAGAGGGGATAGCCGGGAGGGTGGGCGATTCCGCAGGTGGCCGCCGCCGTGATGAGTTCGCCGCTGTCTCCGGCCGGGACATCGGGGCAGAGCATGAGGGCATAAAGAAGAAAAAGCCCGAGGAAGAGAGCAGGGGGAACCGCATGGATTTTAAGAAAATAAGAAGGACCGGTTTCCCGCGGTGTTACGGTGTTTTCTTGCTCCCTTATCAAGGGCGTTTTCTTCTTTTTTTTTCGGCTCATCCCAGTTCCTTCAGAAAAGCCGCCCATGCTGTTAAGTCAGCACGGGCGGCCTGTTTCGGAAGAATTTTGCCGGGTTACTTGAGAAGGCTGTTGGCCTCGGCCTCAGATTTTTCGAGGGCCGCCTTGAGGTCGCCGTTGCAACGCAGGGCCTCGGAGAGGTTTTTGCCGATGATTTCAAGCACTTCCTCATATCCCTTGAGGTAAGGGGTTATTTTTGAGTTGTCGAGTGACTTGATGAGGTTGTTGAGTCCCGGGTGGGCCTGGCGCACCGGGAAGTATTCCGGTTTTCCCATCATACGCTTGTTGACGGCGATGAATTTTGTACTGGAGACCCACTCCGTAATCTGGGGTAGTTCACTGATCCAGGCGGCAAACTGGGCGGTTTCAAAGAGGCGGGCATCCGGTTTCTTGAAGATAACAAAGCTCCATGATTTGAGATAGGAGGCCGCGCTCTGCTTGGTGGGTATGGGAACGACGTCCAGTTTAAGACCCTCTTCCTCGTAGCGCAGAAGATCTTCGGAAGTTCCGAGGAACATGGCCACGTTTTTCATGTCGCAAGGTTCGCTGGACGGGGCAATCTTGTTCTTGTGAATCAGGTCGGACCAGCGCTGAATAGCCTTTAAGGCGATCTCGTTGTTGAAGGTGAAGGCGTTCTTCTCAAAATCATAGAGGCTGGATCCGGACTGCCATAGGGCGATTTGGAAGAGGATCCCGAGGGTGGGCGGGTCGAGGGGGAAATAGAAGCCCCACTGGTCGGCCTGAATTTTGGTTAGTTTTTTGGCGTACTTGAGAAAATCATTCCAGTTGGCGGGAGGCTTGGCGATTTTGGCCTTTGCAAAGAGGTCCTTGTTCCAGATCAGGCCGTAGTTGAGAGCATAAGCCGGCAGCGCCCACAGTTTGTCTTCGCGGGTATTCATGTTCAACTGGGGTTTGTAGTTATCAGTCTTGTAGGAAAGCAGGGCGAATTCTCCAAGTTTCAGGATGACGTCCTCGGCCGGGATGATCCGGTCGGATTTGATCAACTCGTCCAGCCAGCGGGTGTCGACGATGGCAATATCGGGCGTATTGTTATCCTCCAGGAGGGCCTTGAGAAGTTCGGCGTTGGAGGAAAAGTTTTTGGCCTGGACGGTGAAGCTGCGGGTTGATTCCTCGGCGCATTTTTGCAGAAGCCGATCCATGACCTCGGAGTAAGGGGTGGGGATTGAGTACCAGAAATGGAGCTCGGTTTTCGAGCTCTCCCTGGTCCATCCGGGTAGTGCCGCCAGAGTGAGCAGGACGGCCAGGCCCAAAAGTCTCATTGCATGTTTCATTTTTGTTTGCCTCCTTCTGATACTGTTATTTGCAAACTGTCCCCTGAAGCGCGGGAAGTTTTATGACCGCCTCTTTAATCTGGGAGAGGGCTTTAGAGAGGTTTTCCATGGAATTGGCGTATGAAAGGCGCATGTAGCCTTCTCCGTACTGTCCGAAGGCGGCTCCCGCCAGGCAGGCCACTCCGGCCTCTTCCATGAGATAAACTTCCAGCTCTTTTGTCTTCATCCCAAGTTTTTTGACATTCGGAAGGACGTAGAAGGCTCCGTGGGGTTTGCGGCATGATATTCCGGGGATTTTGTTTAGACCGTCCACGATGAAATCGCGGCGTTTTCTGAATTCCTCAACCATTGATTCCACGGCGTCCTGTGGGCCTTCAAGGGCCTCTATTCCGGCCATCTGAACGAAAGTGGCGACGCAGGAGAGGGAATTGAGAGTCAGCTTGATGATCCGTTCGGCGATCTCCTTCGGCATCACGCCGTATCCCAGACGCCAGCCGGTCATGGCGTATGTCTTCGAAAAACCGTCAAGGAGG
Source organism: bacterium (assembly GCA_043798715.1). GTDB lineage: Bacteria > Vulcanimicrobiota > JAZDOK01 > JAZDOK01 > JAZDOK01 > JAZDOK01. Next base: position 45,523 of record JAZDOK010000090.1, on the reverse strand, counting down.
ATCGTCCGCTCCGGCATCCCCCCGAAGGAAGCGATGCTGTGGTGCTCTCCTTCATAGATGATACGGGAGTATATTTCATCTGAAAAGACCAGGAGGTCGTGCTTTTTAGCCAGGTAGGCAATTTTTTCCAGATCCTCGTAGGTCAGGATTCCGCCGGTCGGATTACCGGGCGAATTGAGTATGATCATCCGGGTTTTGGGAGTTATCTTCCTTTCGAGGTCGTCCACGTCGAAGCGGAAATCCTTTTCCTCGAGAAGAGGAATGGGGACCGGCACCCCGCCTGCGAAAGAGATGATGGATTGGTAACCTGGATAACCTGGATTTGGGTAGAGGACCTCGTCCCCGTGATCCACGCAGGCCAGCAGGGCATGGAAAATGATGGGCCTTCCTCCCGGATTGATGACCACGTTTTCCGGGGTCACCTCGATTTTCCTGGTTCTGGAAATATATTTGGCTACGGTCTGCCTGAGTTCCAGGATCCCCGTTGAGGGCGTGTAGTGAGTGTGGCCGTCCTTGAGCGCCTGGATGGCCTTCTCCCTGATATTTAAGGGAGTGTCGAAGTCCGGTTCTCCAATCTGCAGATGAATAATTTTCTTGCCCTGGGCCTCCAGGGCCCTGGCTCTTCTTAAGACTTCAAAGGCGCCTTCGCCGCCCAGGCGCTCCATGCGCCCGGAAAAAGCATATTCTTTCATGAAACACCCCCGGTAGTTGCTATTTGAATTCGAGGATCTGTTTCTTTCCCATGACTTCCTCGAGCTGGACCTTGACTGAACCACTGCCCAGGACGCTCTGGCCGTTCACGTCATAGCGGGGGAAGTAGATGTAGCCGTTGGTGTCGGCGTTGGGATTCAAGGCACGATCCAGGACTTCATCGTATTTTTCGGCCTTGATGCGGGTGCCGTCCTTGGCCAGAAGATAAAAGTGCCACGAGAAGGGCGCCAGTTGCATCACTCCCGGCCCTTTGTTGTTTATAATGACGAAGAATACGATGCTCTTGTCCAGGCCTTTCTGATTATAGACATCCTTACGCATTGACTGCCGCATGGCCTCATCGGTGCAGGCCTCTTTCAGGCAGACGTAGTCGGAGTAGACATCCGCCATTTCATTGTCCCAGTAGACCACGTCAATTGAGGAAGAGGCGCCCTGGGACTGGCCCTTGGAGTATTGATACTTCGAGTACATATCGGCGCCGATGGAGCCGAGGTAATAGGGATTAACCGAGCTGGATAAGCCTCCCGTGAAGATTCCGGTGGTTGAGAGAAGGTTGAGGACGTCGAAGGGACTGATGGATATGGAGCCCTTTCCCTTGAGACTTACGGAGAAGCGCCGGGTGTTCTGCTTGCATTTTTTCTCATACCTCTTCGTTACATCTTCTGCGCGGAGAAGCGGGGGCGGGGAGGAGACTGCAGACTGGGGGGGTTGAGGAGTTCCCTCCGATGGAAAAGAGGCGGGGGCCTCCGTGGGGGGAGGCGCAGGAGCTCCAGGGGGGGGAGATTGAAGAGTTGTCTCGGGTCCAGGGCCTGCCGCGAAGGAAGGCGCCAGAGCCTCGGAAGTGACGACGTCGCCGACTTTTATCGCCTCCCCCGGCGTCAAATAAAGAGCTCGCCCCCAGGAAGAGTAGTCATCAATCTGATAGACCTTGATTTTCGCGATTGGCTTTCCAATCCGATAGACAAAAAACTCCATATCGGCCTGAACGCCCTGAGAAAGGCCCCGGTTGATCTTGATGGAATCCTCCTGGAGCAGGGTAACCATGCCGTTAACCTGGCCGGCTGCCATTCCCGAAAGACAGAAGGTCCAGAAAAGAACACAAAAAACCATAAACGCTCTCTGAATAAATGTCATGAAGACTCGCCTCCGGGGAAGGATATTCCACTTGGGCGACAAAATATCCTCTCAGTTAGAGGTCGAAATATCTATTCAGGAAGAAGTCTTGAGGAATGAAACGCAAAAGACATCCCAGGCCGACAAGCTTCCGCCATCAGTTAATCTGTTTTTCGTCGATTTTTCTGGGAATTATCATTTTATACCTTATTTTTTTCCCATTAATCTATGCCCGGCGGCATCCACTCAGCGCCGCCGCCGCCATGAAGCAGGGCGACCTGCTTTATACTCTGGAGATGGAGAAGACGAGCTATCACTCCGGGGAGAGGATCGGACTTCGATTGGCGCTGAAAAATATCGGGAAGAAGCCTGTCGTACTTCGTTTCGAGACTGACAAGCATGCGGATTTCATCGTTCAGAGGGATGTCAATCTCATCTTCTTTCACTATTTTCCCGAAGTCTGGCGCCACCTCTACGAAGATGCCGTCTACAAGGTTTCCAGAAAGATCGCGATTGTGCCCGGGGGAGAACGTTTTTTTGAGGCATCCTGGGATCAGAGGGACTACGCAGGAAGACCGTCCAAGCCCGGCCGCTACATCATAACCGGGATCCTGAACACCTCGGGACAGAAGCCCGAATTGAAAATCCAAGGAACGACGGAATAGTTTTACCCCCGGGATTGAATATTAAATTTTGAAGCTCCTTTACATTTCAAGTGATGATTGGGTATAATCGGCCTATGAAGAATTGGCTTCTTTTCAGGAACAGGCAGCTTTTTATTTTCTGGGTGGGACAACTCACCTCCCGCCTGGGGTCTTTTATAAGTTATATCGCCCTTCTCCTCCTGGTGCGGGATCTCACCGGCCTGAACACGACCACGGCCATCACCGGCATCTGCCAGGCTCTGCCGGGGCTCATAGTGGGCCTATGGGCGGGGGCCATCGTGGACCGATTCGGCAAAATCCGGGTCATGATCCTGACGGATATTCTGCGGGGCCTGGCCTCTTTTCTCATCCCCGTCTGCATCTATTACCACTGTCTTTCGGCCTGGCATCTCTACCTGGTCGCCGTTATGATTTCTTTGGGAACCGCCTTCTTCCAGCCGGCCGAGATGGCCATAATACCGGACATAGTCAGGAAAGAAGAGTTGAACAGCGCCAATGCCATCGCCAGGACGACCATCCAGATCGGGGGCATCATCGGTCCGGCTCTGGGCGCGCTTCTGCTCACCTGTTGGGGTCCGGCGAGCGCCTTTATTGTTGACGGTCTCTCCTTCTTCATCTCCGCCGTCTGCATACTTATGATGAGGGTGCCCAAGGAGGGTGCCACCTACGAAACCTCGGGCACCATGCTGGAGGACATTCGGGAGGGGCTTGCTCTCATAATGAAAAACAGTCCGCTCAAGGCCATCCTGCTCTGCTGTATCGCGGTCAATTTCACCTATTACCCCCTGCCGATTCTCCTTCCGGACCTGGCGGAGAAGATGAGATTTCTGGATATTTCGACTCTGAACAAGGCGCAGGTTTTCGGCAGTTTCATTACGTTTCTGACGGTGGGCAAGCTCCTCGCCTCGTTTCTCATCAAGATTTTTGACCGCTTCCGTCACCTTAAGTTCTTTCTTTATTATTCCAACATCGCCATCGCCATAGCGGTAATTATCGTAGGGATGAGCCATTATCTTGTTCTTTCTCTCCTGGCGATGGCCCTGATTGGTTTCTGCAGCACCATCACGGAGGTCAGAATCGTCTCCTACATCCAGAGCAGTTTTTCCGAAAAGATCCTGGGGCGGATTTTCGGGATCATCCTGACGGTCGCCTTCGGTACCATTCCGCTTTCCATCTTCCTGGCCGGCTGGCTGGCGGACATCATCGGTTCTTTCTGGGTGCTCATCGGCCTGGGAGCCATCCTGGTGCTCACTTCGGCCGTTATCTACTTTGCCCGCCTGCTGGAGGGTGGCAACGACGTCGTCACCGACAGCGAGGCGAAAGTCTTCATGAACAAATATTGAGTCCCGGTTCAGCGTGGTTAAGGCTGCCGGGTATTAATTATTTCCTTCCAGTAGCTTCCCTTTAACCCGCTCCAGCTCCTTGAAGTCTCCCTTTGGTTTAATATTCTGAAAGTATTTGTCATATTTCTGCGCTTCTTCTTTGAGCTGCTGGGTGTTTTTCAATATTTCCTGATCCAGCTCCTGCCGGGCTTTTAATTTCTGCGCCTCTCGATCGCGGAAACGCTGTTCATCCTCTTTAGTCCACCTGGATGGGGCCTGGTTGGCCGGGGGAATGGTAGAGACGGCCTGAGAAGTAGGCGGCACGGGAAGGGGGGTCTGGGCGGGAGGGGCAGGAGGGGCGGGAGGCGGTTCGTTCCTCGGGTTGAACTTTTCAGTTTTCGGCATCTGGATCGAGGCTTTTTTATAATAATTGAGCGCTTTTATAAGCGATTCGATGATCCTGTTCTGCTTTTTTACCAGAATGGTGAGGTCCTTAATTGTTGAGTTAAGATCCTGGCGCGAAGTAGTGGGAGGCGGGGGTATGAAGGTGCCTGGCCAGTTTTTTTCGCGTTCTGCGCGGGGGGATTTGGCTTCCATCTTAAGCGCTTGTGCCGCTGTCTCCGCCTGTCTCTGGCTTAATTGTTCCCGGAGATGCTTGGCCCGGAGCTCTTCTTCACCGGCTCTGTTTTTAAGATAAGCTACCGCCAGGATAAGAACCAGCAGGAGGAAAAGAAGAAACATGAAGAGTTTTCCAAATTTCATTATGTTAAACCTCCCATTCTTAAGCCATCGCATTCAGCTTGCCAGTTTACCGAACGCTTTTATTATACCATAAAATAAATAAAAAAATACAGAGTAAAGAGATAAAAAATACCCCGCAGGCCGTGCCTTTTTTACAATAATGCAGGAGAAACTCATGATTTTCCCGTAAATATCTGGAGCAAATTTAGATTGGAAAAGCAAGGTCTGAAGGCTCCCCTGGGCGTTTACGGAGTGCTGGGCAACCACGACTACTGGGCGCATGTCGAGCGCTCGCGCCAGGAGATGAAGAAGGCGCAGATCCCCCTCATTGAGAATCATGCCATCTGGCTAAAGATAGGCGGAGCCAAAATCCGGCTTGGCGGAGTGGGGGATTTGTGGGAAGGCACCCAGGATCTCCAGGCGACGATGCGGGACACTAAAAAGAACGACTTCGTCCTACTCCTAAGCCACAACCCCGATTACCTCGAATTACTCCCGAAAGACGGACCCGATCTCGTCCTCTGCGGGCACACCCATGGGGGACAGGTGACGCTGTTCGGCCTGTGGGGGCCTTTCGTGCCTTCCCGCTATGGAGAAAAATACCGCTCAGGACGCAGGGAGATAAAATCCGGGACCGCCTTTATCTCAAACGGCATCGGTACGGTCGGCCCGCCTATCCGGTTATTAGCCCCTCCCGAGATTCTCCTCATAACTCTAAAAAATCCGCACACGCCCTAGAAGATCCGCTCGCTTTCTCCTCGATTAATAATATATCTTGAAATATGTATTATTGTATGTTATTATTTCATTAGAAAAGGAGAGGGGGCGAAGATATGCTGAGGCGGCCGAATGCCCAGGGGCAGATTACCATCCCGATAGAATTTTTACGGCGAATTGACTTTGATCCGCGATCTGATTACTTCGATGTGGAACTTCACGAGAATGTAATTCTTCTTAAGCCGGCTACTGTTGAGCCGAAATTCACCCCGGAGGAAATGGAAAAAATCGAGGGACTTTTCACCTCACCTGAGAACAAAGGTAAAATATATGCTTCAAAAGAAGCGGCACTCAAGACCCTCGGCAGGATGAAAAAGCGCCGTGCGGATTGAATTAAAGAAAAGCTTCCTCCGGGCCTTCAAGAAGCTGACCCTTCAGGAGCAGGATGACACTTCGGAAGTTTTGGGAAGGCTCATTGAGGCGCTTAAATTACAATTGGTTCCCAAAGGCCTGGGCCTCAAGAGCCTTATTGTAAAGTCGCGGATCTGGGAGGTCCGTGTCAATCGTTCCGTCCGCCTGATCTTCCGCTACGAGGGAGATCTTTTAGAATTTGCCTTTGTGGGCACTCACGACGACCTCAGAAAATATCTCAAGAGTTTGCAATAAGAAACTGAAGTTTTCAGGACACAAGGACCTCTTTCAGGGCAGGTACAAGGGCCTGCCCCTGCGAAAAATGCGGATTGTTGAAGATTTAAATAACATTTGATATAATAAGCAAGGGGAAGATCTCTAATATAGTAGAAGCACGTTGTATGTGCCTCTACTTCAGGAGGGTATCGAGATGGAATTATCGCCCGGCATAGTCATCCAGGAAAGTATTTGTTTTGGAAAGCCGATAATTAAAGGAACCCGTGTTCCAGTTGCGTTGATCCTCGGAAAACTCGCCGGCGGGATGACGTATGAAGAAGCCATGTCCGAATATGACCTGACGCGGGAGAATATCTTAGCCGTGCTCGATTATGCCGCAAGGCATATTTCTGAGGAAGAGATTCGGGCAGTCGGTTAGAAAGATGAAATTTCTTATTGATGAGGATCTACCTCGCTCTCTCTCCAAGATTTTGGAGGACCAGGGCTTTGAAGTTCTCGATGTCAGAGATTGCGGGCTGAGAGGAGAAAACGACGAAGCCATATTTCGCTTTGCCCAGGATGCACAGGCGATTCTTTTCTCAGGTGATGTGGGCTTTGGTAATCTTTTGCGGTTCCCGGTCGGCAGTCATTTCGGGATAGTTATAGTCCATTTCCCCAATGAAATTTCTTCTATTAAACTGAATAATCATATCCTAAATGCATTAAAGACTCTTTCCGAAGATGACCTTAAAGAAAACCTCATTATTCTTGAGCCCGGCAGACTCAGGATGAGGAGGAAACGCGTAATTTGACGAGTGCCTTGAGGTCATGGTCCTTGGCAAACAGGTGAGGGCGACTCCAGACCCTCGTGGTTGTGCTCCAAAACAGGGCAGGCAGAGGGGCTTTTCAGGGCAGGCACAGGGGCCTGCCCCTACTCCACGACTGCCAGGGCGGGTTTGCGGCAGGCGATTACCTTGCGGAAGACCTGGGAGGGCCATTTGCGGATGCGGTCAACGGTGAGGAGATCCCGCTCCACCTGGATGCCGAAGAGGCGCTCGTTTTCGCGGAGGCAGGAGTGGATGACGTTCCAGTCGTCCTGGGTGAATTCGGTAAATTCGCCGCCGTTGAGCTGATCCTCGGTGACGGTGTGGTAGGGGTCGTTTAGATACCCGGCCCCGCCGGAGGCCAGGGAGAAGAAATTGCTGCCCGAGAACTTTTCCTGAAGGCCCATGAATTCCCCGTAGACATTGGGTTTCAGGCCGTTCAGGATCAGGAAGCCCCCGCCGAGCTCGGCTCCCGCCATGAAGCTCTCGGCGGCATATTCGAGGCAGGTGCCGTTGATGACGGCGCGGATGGAGCCCACGGCGTTGATGAGGGGGCGGCCGGCGGTGTTGCCCATGACATAGACCTCGCCGCCCTTGGCCCCGTATAGGAAGGTCTGGCCGACGTCGCCGTAGATGACGATCTTTCCGGAGTTTAGAATCTGACCGAGTTGATCCTGTCCCGAACCGTGTATATAGAGCTCGGCGCCGTCGAGGCCGGATCCGGCGTAGTCGCCGCAGCTCCCGTAGGTGTCGATGCGAACGCCCGCGGAATTTGCTCCGAGGCCGCAGCCGATGAAGCGGTCTCCCTTGAGGCGGAAGGCGATGAAGCGGCGGCAGCCTTTCCCGTAGGCGCCCACGATGAGCCGGGAGACGGACTCCACGCCCTCCTGGGGGAATCCGGTGGCGTCAATGACCAGGATTTTCTCCGACAGATCTCCCTCAAGCGCCGGTTTTTTATTATGGAAATCGGCGAGGATGAACTTTCCGGAGGTCTCCGGGATGGAGGATAAGACCTCGTTTAAGGCGGCCTCTCCCATGGCGGCGAGCCATTTTCTCCTCTTGGACCCCGGGTTGTACTCCCGGTCGCGGAGGAGGGAGAGGGTCTCGATGGCGTAGAAACGCTCCTCATCACCCGCTTCGGCATAATTAATAAGGTAGGAGAGCGTCTTGAGGAAATCTTCGTAGGATTGGGACGCAATTAAGCTTCTGAGAAGGTTGAAAAGCTCGGCCGGGGGTATGGAGCCGGGCTTGATTTCATCAGGAAGAGTCGCTGTTTCCCCGGCGGATTTTCCAAAGACGATCCGGCGGCCGTATTCCTCTCCCCGGGGCGCTTCGACGGCTTTTCCGAATTTATCATGGCAGGTCAGGGTCCCGTCTTTCACAGTAAAGACGAAGGAGCCCCCGTCGGTGTGGCTTCCGCCCCGCGAGATCCAATAGCGGTCGGCGACGGGGCAGACTTCCTCGTTCTCGGCGGCGATGCTGGCCAGCACCGCGTCAATGGCCTGTTTTTCGGAAGCGATGAGCCCGATCCGGGAAGGGCCGTCGTCGAGGGCGAAGACGTGGGGTCTCAGCATGCCCGTATCGGTTATTCCCAGGAGCTGAAGGGCCCCTTCTTCGGGCAGGCTCCGCACTATAATGAAGAACCAGGGGCCGTCGGGAGAGGCGTGGATGTGGGCCATTCGGATGGCCCGGTAGAGGCGCTGCCTGGCCTTGGGGAGAAGGTCGAAGTCCCGCTCGGTGGTCGGGGCCAGGGCCTCGATCGTCGTCTCCAGATCGTAGCCGAGGTTCCGGGTATAATAGTCGAAGACAAGGGCCGCGACTTCGGTATCGGTGAGGAAGAGGGGCTCGATGTCCCGCTGTTTAAGGTATTCGCAGACCGAGTAATAGTTGGCGAAGTCCCCGTTGTGGACGAGGGCGTCGTTCAGCCCGATGAAGGGGTGGGCCCCGCCGGGGTGCCAGACCCTTCCGCGGGTGGGATAGCGCTGGTGGCCTATCCAGATACGGGCCTTGAAATCCTCCAGGCGGTAGTAAGTGATGAAGTGCTCGGCGTAGCCGACGCCCTTCAGGACCATAAGGTCCTTTCCGTGGGAGAGGACGAAGGCCTTCTTGTCCTCGATATCGGCATAGTATTCCCTGTTCAGGGAATAGGTGTTCTCGTAGACGAATTGATCCTCGGCCTTGGAGAGGCTCTTGAATCCACGCTTGAGGGCGAATTCTTCGAGGACGTCTCTTTTGACCCGGCAGAAATAGCGGACGACGTCGGGAGGGCGGATCTCAAGCCCCGGAACCTCCCGGAAGTCCCTGAGGGATTCCTGCATCTGTGTTTTCTCGACGTCGAAAAACGGGGTGATGCGGGTCTCTTCGACAACTTTGCGGACGGACTGGTCAAGGTAGCCGACCTGGAGGGCATAGAAGTCGCGGTATTCCGGGAAGCATCCGGCCGCCGCCAGGCCCCCGCCCTTTCCGTTTCCCCGGTTGTGCATCTGGACGAGAGGATAAAAGAGGTGCCGTCCGGCGAGGGGCACGGCGGAGGCAAATCCAATGACCCCGCAGCCGCCCTCCATCTCTTGCTTGGATAATTGTTTCATGAGGCTTTCCCCGGTTCGTAAGATGCTGAAAGAAGATTCATCTTGCCCCTTAATTCTCTGATGGACTTTAAGCCAAACTTTTTAAGAAGTGAGCGGAGCTGGGCGGCGTAGGCGGTATAGAGGTTGACCAGGCGCCGATGTCCCCACTCCGAATCCATCATCTGCTCAAGGTCCAGGTCGGTGGTTGCAATTCCGCGCGGGCAGCCCCGACCGCTCTCGCAATTTCCGCAGCGGACGCACTCAAGGGCGATGAGCTCCGCCGTGCCGATGATGACTCCGTCCGCTCCCAGGGCGATGGCCTTGGCGATGTCGTGGGGCGTCCGGATGCCCCCGGAGGCCATGAGGACGACCTCCTCGCGGATGCCCTCGTTCACCAGGAACTGGTGCGCCTTGGGGATGGCGTACTCGATGGGCATGGCGATATTTTTCTTGGCGATATCGGGAGCCGCCCCGGTGCCGCCGTAGCCGCCGTCTATGTGGATGATATGGGCCCCGGCGTAGTAACTGCCGACGGCCACCATGTCCACGTCCGAGGGGGTCGAAACCTTGACGGAGATGAGGACCCCGGGGTGAATGGCCTTGATCCAGTCGAGGTGCTGCAAGTGGTCTTCGACGGAATAGACGCTGTGGAAGGGGAAGGGCGAAAAAAGGCTCCTTCCCGGCACGGACTGGCGCATCTCGGCGACCCGCTCGGTAACCTTGTCACCCAGGAGGTGCCCTCCCAGGCCGGGTTTAGCCCCCTGGGCATACTTGAATTCCACGATCCGGGAGCGCTTTATGGTCTCCTCCCTGACCCCGAAGAGGCCGGTGGCGATTTGGGTGATGATGTGGTCCGCATAGGGGACGAGTTCCTCGGGATAGCCGCCCTCGCCGGTCGAAGTGAAGGTGCCGAGTTCCTTGGCGGCCATGGCCCGGGCCAGCATCGTCGTCAGGCTGATGGAGCCGAAAGACATTCCGCCGCCGTAGATAGGGATGGGGATGACGATCTCCTCGCCCGCCCCCCGCCGGTTAAGAGGAATGGAAAGGTCGATGGCGGACTCCTCTATTTTCGGGACCGCGGAGGGGAAGATAAAATCCATGAGATCAAAGCCGCCGAAGCTGGCGCCTTTTTCAGCCGGAGGCCCATTTTCCGGGGCTTTTCCCGTCCTGGCCATTTCGCCGACGGCCAGGATCATATCGGGGGGCCAGCGGCTGTCCCCAAGGGCCGCAAGCTGCCGGTTTTCGGAAACCGAAAGCGCTTTCCGGGGGCACCCGGCGACGCATGAAGTCTCTTTCTCAGCGCAGGAAGGGCCTTCGCAGAGAAAATTCCGCGGCGGCGTCATCCGGTTAAAGCCCGGTTTCCGCCCGTGCACCCCCAGGTGACAGGACAGGATACAGGTGCCGCAGGCGATGCATTCTTCGCTTCGGGCCACGACAAAGCGGCCCAGGCAGTTTTCAAACCTGCTTTCGACGGTTGAATTCTTCATCCAGTTGCTCCTTGAACATGGCGCGGCCAACTTCGCCCCGCAGCCTTTCAACTTCGCGCATTCCCATGGCGCCCAGAATTTCGAGAAGCTGGTTGTGCCAGGCGGCCATCAGATTTATAATTCTCAGTCCGGCCCACCTGGGGTCCGGCTCTTCCAGGTCTTTCGGGCATTTCCCGGGCGGCGTCAGCCGGCATTTCCCGCACAGGGTGCATTCCGCCGCCAGGAGGAGGGGAGTGGCGATGGCGACGGCGTCGGCGCCCAGGATGATGGATTTGGGGACGTGGGAGGCCTCGGCGATAGCGCCCGAGGCGACAATGGTGACGGTGTCGCGTATTTTCATGGATACGAGGCGGCGGTGGGCGGCGCTTATCGTATCGGGAAGATTTTTATCACTTCGGATGTGGATGACATCTATGCCGTTCCGGTACATCTCCTCTGTTTTCCCGGCGGTGTCCTCGTCTTCTTCCAGCCGGGCCATCACAATGAGATCGGGGTTTACTTTTTTGAGAGCCTCAGGAAGCGCCGCCACGGATGACGAGTAACGCACTTCCAGTATGCTGCGGCCTTCCGCCGCCTCCTTGAGTTCCTTCCAGGACATGTCCTCCATGTTTAAGCTCTCGATGATGTTGCTCTCGTAGGAGGAAAGCGCCTGACTAATGTTCCGGCGCTCGACAATGGCGAAGGTCCCCAGGATGGAAGAGGCCCGGCAGACCGCTTCCAGAAAGTTCGGGCTTTTCAAGGAGAGCGGGATTGTGTCGAAGAGGATGGGAAGATCGATTTCCACGGTGGGGGGGATGTTGAAGCGCGGGTTCCCCTCTTCGTCGAAGGTCACCTCTTTCACGTCCAGCATCTTCCTGCCTATATTGACCGCGGTGCTGATATACTCGCGGCCGTGGATGCCGTCGCGCGTGGGGCGGACGATTTCCGACATGTCGGTCCACATGGCGTCAAAGCCGCATCCGGCGAAGAGCCCCCCGTAGCCTCCGCCCGATACGGGAGTCTGGCCGCTCTCGGCCTGCTTCAAAAGGGCGGCGATTATATCGGGCGTAAAAACGGAGTCCCCAAGTTTTTCAAAATCCGGGTCAAGGCTGATGGAAAGGGCCTCCCTCGGGCACCCCTGGATGCAGCTTAAGCACCTCTTGCAGTTATAGCTCAGGGGATCATCCATCTTGCGGTAATCCGCCTGGGAACGGCGATGAACCTCGTAGAGGCAGCGCACAACGCATTTTCCGCAGTTGATGCAGAGATCTCCGCGGGTGACGAGATACTTCCCCGGAGGGGGGAAGCGGTTTTCAGCCTGTTGGGTGTGTATGACGTATTTTTTTGCCATGATTTCAGTACGGCTTTGAGCCGATTAACCTCAGGTAATCTTCATTCCGCCTCAGACAGTCAGCGAATTTTTTTATGTCCTCTTCGGGTTTCCCGAATTTTTCCTCCAGGTGCCTTTCCAGGATGTCCCAGGCCTCACGATGCTGGATGAGGGCCTGACAGACCTCCTCGCAGCGGCCGCAGCGGGTGCAGAGAAAGACGCGGTCCGACTGGTGCTTCTCTATCTTTCTTCCCGCAAGTACCCGCCGCGCCAGCCGGAGCTTGGAGCGGGGAGCCGTGCGCTCGTCTCCGGTTATTGTGTAGGCCGGGCATACCGCCAGGCAGTTTCCGCACTGGGTGCATATTAGGGAGGAGCGCTCCAAAAGGTTCTCGTGGCGTGGCAGGTGCAGGCCCAGAGGCCTGAGAAAAAGCCCGATCAGGGGCGAAAAAAGAAGCATCGCATCCATGGAGATGCTGAAAAAAAGCGGATCGAAGAGGCGGGCCGGCAGGTTCATAAAGCGGGACTTAATCGATAAAAATTTACGTGGATTCAGAAGGTTTTCCGGATCATACTTATGCTTTCCCGCGATGATTTTCCCGGATTCCTCCGCTGAAAACTTGCTGGCGAAGAAGGGCACGTTCCAGATGCCGATGCCGTAGGGGCGGCCCCCGCAGCGGATTCCCAGCCGGGTAAGCATGGGTACGAGAGAGAGATAGGCCATGTACTGCAGGAGGTTTCTTCGATCGCAGTTGAACATGGCCATGATGAGAAGTTCAAATGAGGTGCCTGTTTTCACAAAATGGGTCTCAAAGAGGAGCTCCACTTTGTAATGATGGGCTGCCCGGCGGGCCCGGGAGATGTATTCGGGGGCACTGGCCAGGGGTATGGTAACTTCGCTGGCCAGGAGGGATGGGCCCAGCACCTGAATTTTCATGGGACTGTAGCGCTCCTGCCAGAGGAAGCCGGCCGCGTGCGGAGGCGCCTGGGTAACTCCGGAAAAGTCCCGGATGATGCGGAGAAAGAGCCCTTCGTTCTCCTCGTTGTCCAGGGCCAGGAGGAGGGCGTTCTTTTTTTCAAAGAGCCGGGCCAGCTCCTCCCCCCGGGATCTTCTCAAGAGTTCCGCGTGTTCCGTAATGAGGGCGGCTTCGAGAAATTTCATGTGCAGGGGAACGCAATTTCTCTTGAGGATGAGCGAGGCAAAGGAAAAGGCCTCCTCCACCGAGTTGAAATAGAGAAGGTGAGGAAAAATCCTGGCGGGGGAGGGGATAAGTTCGAGGCAGACCGAACTTATGAGGCCGATCTGGCCCTCGGTGTCAAAAAACAGGGGAAAATCCGGATCGCTTCGATTGAGCCGGATCGTCTCTTTTCCGGGAGTCGCAACTTCAATCGCCGCCACCCAGTCCTTAAGATGACCCAGCTTGGTGCTGTTTAAGCCCATTCCTCCGGTCGCCAGCCATCCTCCCACGGTGGAAAAGCGGCTGGAGGGCGTGACGGGGAGAGAGAGGCCGCTTCCGGCGAGGAATTCGTCTATGATTCCCCAGCGGGCTCCCGACTGGACCCAGACAGTCCGATTTAAAGGATCAAATTCCAGAATTTTATTGAGAAGGGAAAAATCCACGACGAGACCGTTGGCGGTGGGGACGGCTCCTCCAAAACCCCAGGAGGCCGCTCCGCGGGGATAAACCGGAAGGCGGTTTTTAGACGCAAAGTCGAGAACTTTCCCAAGATCGGAGTGATTCCGCGGCTGAATCACCAGAAGCGGCGTCGTGCGGAAAAGCCCTCGCTCGATGAGGGGGGGAACATCGGCCATATCCCGGCTGTAGATTCTGCGGGCGTCAAAATCAGAGATCACCCGGCTGCCTTCGCCGAGCGAAGTTTCCATTTCTCCCCTTAATCTTTCTATGTAAGCCTTTCTTTCGGAAGTGTCCCGATCGGTCAGACTGTCAATCAGAGGACTCACTTAAATAACAGGACCTCAAACTCTCATTGGATTGCAATTGCAGAATATATAATCATGGCGCCCAGAGCGCCTCCAGGAATTCATCCCAGGAGGAAGCGGACGTGAAAAAGGACAGCTTGGTGGAGTAATCGTCCTTCTGGCTGTTGTACTGGGCCCTGCCCGGGAGCCAGATGGCCAGTCCGTGGGAATTGCCCACCCGGTACTGCGAATGCCTTTCATGCACGACGAAGGCCGCGATACTGTTCATCAGGGACTGGGCGGCCGATTGGACCTGGGCATCTGGAATGCCCATATTTACCTTCAGGGCGAAGTCATAGAGGTCGCTGTAATCGGAGTAGTCATAGTACTGGGTCTGATACAGATCGATGTTCTGCAAGGTGTCCCGGTAGGTTGACATCTTCTGGGTCAGGACCTGGGAAAAACTATTCAGGGAGGACATGACGGCCGCGGCCTGCGAGGTCGCGAGAGAGGACAGGGTAATCCCCTCCGAGGAAGTTTCGGAAAAATAGTCGTCCACAAAATAATTTGCAATCTGCCCGGACGTCATGGAGGGGTTGGCGACGAGTCGCGAGACAGTTGTGTTATAGACCCACCCCGAGGAGGGTATGGATTCTTCGGAGCCCAGCACGTAATCCGCCGCATCCTTCATTCCCCAGGCGACTTCGAACAACTGCATGAGACAGGCGTCAAAGCCGAGGATGTCAATATTTTTACCCAGGGTTGATTTGATCTGGGTTACGGCGTCCTTAAGATCGGCGATGCTCATCTCAGTCCCGTGGTCATCATAGCAGATGGCTTTCGGGACAGCTGAGCTCAATGCCTTGGATTTCCAGCCGCTCCCGTGGTTCCAGAGGATGATCGCATAGTGTTCGGCCGGGTAGTGAGACGCTCCATAGGAGACGAAATCCGTGAGGCTTTGCACCTTTCCCATGTCCACGTTCCCGAGATCCTGAAGGACCGGCGAGGTGATGTTGTAGACGTCCTGATCCGCTGTTACATAGTAACGACGGCAGTGGCGGTAATCGCTGGAGCGGTCCAACTGGATAAGGATATTGACCTCCCCCGAAGAACCAACCTGCTCCATCTCGTTGAAATCGTTCAGGGCATAGGATTCAAGGTCGTTGTCCCCGTCCAGATAGAAAAGGATGGTCCATTGTTTCTGAGAGGTGATGGGACTTGAAGTTGGGGTGGGCGCAGGCGTGGGAGTTGAAGATGAGGTTGGAGTTGGGGTGGGCGTTGAGGTCGGCGTGGGAGAAGGAGAATCAGTTGGATAATCGGGTGAATAGGGGCTGAAAGAATACGGAGGGCTGGACAGGCCTCCAGCCTGCACCACGAGTATTCCCGAAAGCGACCATGAGGGCCAGGTGCACTTGATATGGTAGGTGTCCCATTGATCGTTGATAATGTCAAGAGCGCTCCCATCCAGTCTCACCACGGGGGCGCCGGTGGCGGGTTGAAAATTAACTCCAAAGACCTTAAGAGGCGCAGAGACGGAGCTGCCATCAGAAAAATCGAGTATGGCGCAGGAAATTTCCGGGTTATTTCCCGGGACGGCGGTAAAGTTCCCCTGGGGGTTGTCTCCGGATTGGACCACAATCGCCTGGCGGACGACCTGGAAGCCGGTTTTGGTGATAAAAAGCCATTTATAGCCGGTAGTCACGTTTCGCAACTCGAAAGAACCGTCTGTGGCCGTATTCTGGTAGTCAGTGATGGTGTTTAACAGCCTGTCGAGCAGGTAAACCCGTGCTCCTCCAAGCGGCGCCTTCAAGGAACGGCCGGAAGTAGAAGAAAAAACATGGCCGGAAACGGTGGTAGTGGAACCGGGGCTTGAGGAGGAAGTCGGGGTCGGAACGGGGCCTATAGTGGGACCGACCGGGACCACCGGAATGTCGGGAATATTGACGCTGGGGACTCCTACTCCGGTGCAGCCGGTAAGAAAGGAGGCCAGCAGCAGAAGGAGAACCCATCCCGCATATCGCCTGATGCTTTTTTTCAGCATGCTCTTCACTCCTCAAAAGCTCCTCACGGCTTGATACTAACATAATTAAAGCCAAAAATCAATTTAATTACGGCTGACGGGGGCCCCTTCGGCTTTTCCTTGATTTATCGTTTGGAATCCCACAGGACTTCAAGGAACGCCTCTCCGAGGATTCCTATCTGCCACTTCATTAGACACCGGAGGGCCCTCATTGTTTCCAGGTCACGGGGTTTCCTGGCAGCTATCTCCAACAGGGCCGCCCGACTGGCCAGGAGGGATGGCTCAATCAGGTTCTGGCGGGATTTGAGGTCCCGGATCTCTCTCAGTCTTTCTATCAATGCCGGGTTTGTCTCACGGTGGGGATGATTTTTCCCCTTGCATTTATCCATGGGCCAGCGGGCAGGGAGGTAGTCGCGGCCCTCATCAAGGACTTTCCTCAGCTCCGCCAGCCTTCGGCCGGCAAAAGTACGGGGCAGATTCACCCTCTTGAAAACTTCTTCGTTGGGAAGGTGAGCGGCATGGGCGGCCAGTTCAACCATGGTCTGATTCCCGACCACTTTGAAAGCAGGGCGATTCGTTTTTTTCGCTTCGGCTTCCCGCCAGTACCAGAGAACTCTGGCCAGGGCCAGACTTTTCCCCGAGAGGGCGGAAGTTCCCTTGAACCTCCACTCTTTGTCCGGGTCGGCCGCCTCAGTATCCGCCAGGGCGGAAGCGACGATCTGCTCGCAGGATTCCTTAAGCCAGTGGAGGCGGCCCAATGCAAGTAATTCTTTTTCCAGGCGGTCTTTCAATTCAGGAAGATATATGACGTCTCTGGCTGCATAGTCCAGCATGCACTTCTTCAGGGGACGTTCCGACCAGTCGAGTTTCTGCGAACTTTTAGAGAGGTGAACTCCGAAATACTTTTCCACCAGCGATGCGAGACCGATATTTTCAAACCCGAGCAGCTGGGCCGCCTTCATCGTATCGAATATTCTATATGGCACAAAGCTGAAATCCTTGCGGAGCAGCCTGAGGTCGTAGTCGGCGCCATGAAAAATCAGAAGTTTCCCGCCCAGCTGCTCAATCAGGGGGGAAAGATCCAGCCCGTTCAGCGGATCGACGACGAGGGGGGTATCTGCCGGATTCATCTGGATGAGGCAGATTTTCTCAAAGTAGTGATAGAGGCTGTCCGCCTCGATGTCCACCCCGATTTCCGATGCCGGCCTGATTAGCTCTATCGCCCTTTCCAGGCTTTCTTGTTTTTCAATTAAATTCATGATATTGGTGTTGATTATAGCGGCAGAGTCTTCAGGCGTCAACAGCTCCCCCGCCGTTATCGCTCTTCTGGTGTTGGTCGATGACCTCGGCGAGGCTTCTTAAGCTCTGGCTGTGCTCTTGGGCCACCTGGCGGAGTTCCCGCTCCACCTTCTTGATGTGCCGGTAAATAAGGTAAAAGGCCAGGGCCGGGAGTCCCGCCAGGACCAGGAGGAGAAGGGTGGAAATGACGGCAATTTTCATGGACGGATGGCTCCTTTAGTCCACCGGATCACGAGGGTCTCTCTTCGGGTGGCCGGACTGGGTGGAACCGGCGCGTTCCTCTTCCGGAATTATTGTCTTTCTCATGATCAGGATATTCTTTCCACCTTTTCTATGATATTCCACCTTATCCATGATTTTCCGGACCAGGTAAATTCCGAGTCCGCCGACTGCTCTTTCTTCAACAGGTGTATTCATGTCGGGCATCGGAGCTTCCAGCGGGTTGAAAGACGGGGCCTCATCCTGTACTTCCAGGATCAGCTCCCGGCCATCCAGCTCGAAGTTGATTGCGATAGAATGCTTGTCCCCGTCTTTAAAGCCATAGGAGATGATATTGACTACGATCTCCTCAAGAGCCAGGTGAGCGTCACAAATCACCTGAGCGGGTAAACGATTTTCCTCTCCAAAAGCGGTAAGAGCCTTCGATATTTTTTTGATTTCGGAAATTTTATTATTGATTGTAAACATTTTATATTAAGTGAGAGTTTGTCATTAAGTCATGTTTTAATTCTAGGTGCCCGGCTGGTTTCCTCTGTTGAATAAACTTTTGAATGAACTTTTGCGGCGTCATATCCCCCGGCAGGGAAGGAGGAAGGGGAAAAGTGATGAATTAATATCCCATGGCATCTCTTCATGCTCATCGCAGGAGGATATGATCCGCTCAGGTAAAAAAAAGTGGCCGCAGGTTTTATTGATTGGCCTGCTTTGCGGGCTATTTGTTTTTCTACTTTCTAAAACCGAGTTCCTTGAGCGCCTCGAATTGAAACTCTATGATCTCAGGATGGGTTCCATGGCCCCTTCCTTCGGTAAAGAAGCTCTGGGCAAAATAGTGATCGTAGACATGGACAACGAATCCTCGAAAAGGATTGACGCGCCTTTTATCCTCTGGAACCCTTATCTGAACCTGGTCATTAAGAACATACAAAAAGCCGGCGCCAGGGTTGTCGGCATCGATATGATACAGCGAAAGCCGACACCGTCCTTTTTTTTCGTGGAATCCCGGGATGGCTCTTATCAAAAGAAGGAGCTGCCCACGGACTGGGACCAGGTTCTGGCTAAAACACTCTACGAAGGGAAGGTCATTCTTCCCTTGTATTTCAACGAGGACAATACGGTCGTCACTCCCATCAACCAACTGGCCTATGCCGTGGGGCTGGAGAATCTTGGTTTCGTCAATGCCACGGTGGACTGCGACGGCGTAATCCGCCGGCAAGCCATGTTTAAAGATGATGCAGAGGGGAAAATTTCCCCATGTTTCCCGCTTCTCGTCGCACTTAAGTATCAAGGAAAGGACTTGAGCGGTTCTCAAAACGAAGCCTCCCGCCTGGTTGAGAATATACCTCTCGACGATAATGGACAGATGCTGATTAATTTCGCCGGCCCCCCGAAAACATTCCGCTATGAGCCTTTTTGGAAGGTGTTGGAGAAGGCAAACAATCACAAACAGGATTATTTCGAGGAGACATTTCGCGACAAAATAGTGCTGATAGGTACCTCGGACATCGAGCAGCTTGATTTCGCGGCCACCCCCATGGGCGGCCCTTCTGAAAGCAAAGTCATGCCCGGAGTCGAAATACTGGCCAACGCCGTTCAAACCATTGCCAACGGGGCTTTCATACGTCCGGTTCCTTACGGCGGCTCCTTTTTCCTGATTATGGCCCTGTGCGTGATGGCCGCGATGGTTATTTATCTGACCAATTTCCGTGTTTCGCTCCTTTTCACTTCTCTGGCTCTTCTCGGCTGCGTTTTTATCAACGTATACCTGCTCGACCGGCATCAGCTTCTCCTGAACCTGAGTTCCCCCCTGCTGTGTCTCCTGATGACCCTGGCCGTCACTCACAGTTATAAATACTTCCTCGAATTCGGCGAGAAAAAGAAGTTGACGGAGACATTTGGAAGATACGTTTCGAAACCCATTGCCGACGAGATCATGAAGCACTCCGACAATATATCCCTGGAGGGGAAAAAAGAGAATGTTACCATTCTTTTCTGCGACATCGACAATTTCACGCCCCTTTGCGAACGGTTGACCGTTGAAGATGTTGTCGTCAGGTTGAACAGGTTCTTTGAACTCATGGTGGAATGTATTTTCAAGCACCAGGGGACCGTCAATAAATTTATCGGCGACGAGATAATGGTGGTTTTCGGCGCTCCGGTCCCATGCCCCGATCACGCTGCTTGTGCCTGTCGCTGCGCCCTGGAGATGATACGCATCCTGGAAAACGTTCCGATTGCTCCGGATGATCCGGAGCAGGATGGGAAAATGAAAGTGAAAATCGGCCTGAATTCCGGAGACGTCGTCAGCGGCAGCATCGGTTCGCATCAGAGGATGGAATATACGGTCATCGGGGACGTCGTCAACACCGCTTCCCGAATCATGCACGTCAACAAAACGCTTGGGACGAGTATTCTAATAAGTCAAAGCACCTTTTTTATGGCTCGTGATAAAATCGTTGCCGAACCAAAAGGGAAGTTCCCGCTGAAAGGGAAAAAGGAAGACGTTGAAGTATATGAACTACGTGAAATAAGGGAGGTTGGAAATGAAAAATAGCATTTGCCGGTGGAAGTTGGTTTTTCTTTCTTTTATCTTCTCCTTCGCCATCGTGGTTTCAACCTGCAGCATGGCCTTGAGCGAAAGTGGTGCGGCGATGATCACGGACGTAGCAGGGGGGGGGCAATGCCTGAAAAGCGGGCAGAAATCCTGGAAAGCCGCCTCGATTATGCAGGTCTTGTCCAAAGGCGATAAAATCAAAACCGGGAAAAATTCCAGGATTTCCCTGGTTTTCTTCGGCGACAGCCACAAGGAAACGCTTCAGGGAGACTCCCAGGCGCTGGTGAGCGAGGCCGGCTGCAAACTTGAAAAGGGGAAGAAGACTTCCCTGGTAAAAACGAGTGCTGCTAAAACTTCTTCATTGAAAGTAACCCCGGCCAGAATGCCGGGGAGAATGTCGAAGATGAATGTGGTCTTCATGAAAAGCTTTGGGAATACGCCGAATACACTGGAGCTCAAATCGCCATCGGTGACCGCAACCGTCAATCCGGAATTCAGGTGGAATACAGTCAGGGATGTCGACAGCTACTCTTTTACCCTGTCCGGCGATACAGGCGAGATCCTCTGGCAAAAAGTTCTCCAGATCAACAGACTTCTTTACCCTTCCTCGGCGCCTCAACTGGAATGGGGCAAGAGTTATTTCTGGGACATAAAAGCCATGAAAGAGAACAAAGTCCTCTATTACGGCTCCGGCAGTTTCCAGATTCTGCCTAAAGCCGAGCTGGCCGAGGTGGAAAGCGCTGAAAAAACGTTATATGGTTTCATCAAGGAAAATCCGGAGGATGCTACTCCATATGTCTTGTTGGGCAACATCTATCTGCAGAAGGCTCTCTACGAGAAAGCATCAAAAATATTCGAAAAAATTTCCGTAATGAGGCCCAACGACTTGAAATGCCATGAATCGCTGGCAGACCTCTATCATATTCTCGGTAATACCGAGAAGGAAATCCAGGAAGTTCAAATGATAAATAAACTCTCAAAGTAGGAAAGGAAAAGCCCTTTTATTTAATTGCTTTCATTGTTTCTATTAGCGCTTGATCCACACTGCCAACAAGTTTTTTGAAATATGCCGGCACGCTCGTTTCAAAAGTGAGCTCTTTTCGGTTGAATGGGTGTCTGAAAGAAATCGACCTGGCATGAAGAGCCAGAAGTTTGTAGGTTTCATTCATTTTCCCGTACTTCCGGTCACCCACAATCGGGTGTCCAATGCCGGCGAGATGTACGCGTATCTGGTGCTTCCTGCCCGTCAATGGCTCAACTTCCAGCAAAGTAAAGTCTTTTGTCTCCTTGAGAACTTTGTAAGCAGTATGCGACAGTTTCCCTTCTGCCGGATCGGATGAAGAATACACGCCGTAAGCTTTGTTCTCCGCCAGATACGTAGTAATGGTCTCCGAGCACTTCTCGCACTTGCCATGAACGATGGCGAGATACTTCTTCTTCACTTCTTTCCACTGGCTCTGCAGGCAGAGCTTAGCCTCTTCGTTCTTCGCGAAGATCAGTATGCCCGAAGCATCCCTGTCCAGCCGGTGAACGATGAAAATGCGTTTCTTGGACCTGGCGCATCCCTTGCGGACATAATCCGTCAGAATAAAGTAGGCCGTTCGTGATTTCTCTGTTTCAGTACCCATAGTCAGGAGTCCCGGTGGTTTATCCACAACGAGAATGTCCCGGTCTTCGTGGATAATAACGAGGCCTTCATTCAGAAGTATGGTGCCTGCTCCGGAACGTCTGCGACCGGCGGGAGCTCTTTCGGTCGCAGCCATCAGTATAAAGAATCAGGCGAGCTTTTTAAAATCCGCTGCCGGTTGGGATTGTCAAAACTCGTATGAAATCGCATTGTTGGTTTCAGAGATCATTTTATTTGCAAAAAGTATGTCAATGATGCGATCAATTTCTTTTTGCTCTATGTTCTTTTGGAACATTGAAGATATATGCTGAGATAACGTTTTGCGCCTCCGCGGCCTTGATTTCTTTTCCGACTTTCTCAGGAGTTCCACTACGCGTTTGTAATTCGGCTCGCCTTCTATATCAACAACATCAACTTTAAGGTCCAGCTCCATAAGGCTGTTGATACGCTTGCACTTCAGCCCGTTCTTGTTCAAGTGCCGTAACAGAGGATCAAAGCCCTTGTCTTTTGATAAAACGATACAATTAAGTTGCGGTGACCTCTCGAAAACACGGCCAAGATGACAGGCAATGAAAAAGTCGAGCGCGTTACGGCCATTACCCTCGACTTTTTCCCACTCGATGCGGCTGCCCAGCTTCTGTGCGTTTGTTACCAGCTCTATAGGAACGCTCTTTTGACTCCCGCCGACGAAAATAATGATTTGAAAGCTGTCATCAAGCCGAAACAGATCGATTTGTTGTACATTCTCATAGTCGATGAGCAGTATTGTTCGGTTCATCTGGCCTCGCTATCAGGCATATGGAACTTAACGCCAATTATTAGACTGAACGCTTTAACGCCTTAAGGGGAAATTCAAGACTTTTGGTCGGTTTTCCTTTTCCTTTCGTTCTTTTTCGGGTTTTCCGCGAAGTTCAGCGGCTTTTTTGCATAAAAAGGGGCAATCAGTTGACAGGGAGTGGTATTATTAAAATGAAGATATTCATACGACTTCTCTAGAAAGGAGTGGGCATGATACAATGGATGGTATTTGCGAGAATCTGGAAAAAGTGATGGGCTATGTTCCTAAAAAGAAAGAGGTCGTCGAAAAGCTTATCGGCAAGTATGGAATTGAAGAAGCAAATAAAATCATGAAAGATTTGTTTACATTAGACATCAGAGATCCCCAGTTTCTGAGCGCGTGGGAGGAACTCTTGGAGGCGGTGGCGCCCGGGAAGTCTCGTAATCGCGGCTGAGTTTTATTTTTCTTGAAACAGGCGCTGCCTATTTTCCCAGAGCGCTCTTTGGTTGTTTATCCTGCTTCTTCTGGGCCTTTTGCTCCTGTTTGTTTACCTTCTGTTTCTGACTCTTGTCCCTGTCCTTTTTCCCGCCTTTGTCTCCCATTGTGTGGCTCCTTTCCGTTTGCTGTTTGCCGTTTCGCCGTGAGGGGTGTGGCCGCACGGCCGGTTCTCTGTCTTCACGTTGCTGAAGGCTAAAAATAAAAGTGTTAACCTGTTCCACAGGGAAAATTCAAGACTTTTGCCCGGTTATCCTTTTCCTTCGATATGTTTCATGGAGATTTTTAAGCCAGTATATTAAGAAATCCTGATAATTAAACTGAGAAATATCTTTAATTTAACATACTACCAGGAGCATATTAATGGTGGCGTTACGAAGCTGCATAAAGGGTATGTTTTTCTTGAAAATAGTTCCTGACTATATGCGGTTTGCGTTGACAACTTCGCAAAAAACCGCGGACATTCCCTATCAACTCGGACTTGTTTTGAGCACGCCGTCTGCCTATGACTTTGCTGTTTTACCACACGAGGTGTCCGTTAAATAGGGTAAGATAAATATCTGTTATAACCGATCACGATCGATTTGAGATAAAATATTTCTATTGCCTTTGCGTTGCGTTCGAAATTCCTGCTTTGCAAAAAAAATCTAAAAGCATATATAACTCTTCAAATGTTACGATTTCGTAATATTCTTGACTTCCGATGGTAACTATGTTAATAATAGAATGGAAATCACTACGAAGAGGTAGGGGTTGTAGGTTTTAAATTACAATCAGGCATTGTGAAATGATTTCCTGGGTGGGTCCAGCTGAGAGTACGACTAAATAACATGCGGTTGCGGCAAGGCTGGTTTTATTGATTTCTTTGAAAGTCCTTTTCGAATCATGGAAAAGCAGGAGCCTCTGGCAGAAGAGGGCGATTGTCTTTTCAATAATTCTGCTCTTATGCGCATTAATGCTGCTCTTCTTCGGAAGGCGAAAAGAAGACTATGTTCCGATTGGCAAACAAATGTCCCCTAAGGATAGCTCGCAGATAGTCTCTCTTCTAAAAGAAAAGAAAATTCCTTTTCGTCTTGAAAGCCAGGGGACGACCGTTCTTATTCCCTCGAAGCGTATTTATGAAGCTCGGTTGGATTTAGCATCGAAAGGCCTCCCTCAAGGCAACGCTGTCGGCTTTGAGATCTTTGATAAGAGCAACTTCGGCCAGAGTGATTTCGCCGAGCGTGTAAATTTTCTCAGGGCACTCCAGGAAGAACTCACCCGTACCATTGAGGTGATGAACGAAGTGGAGGAGGCACGGGTTCACCTGGCGATTCCCGAGACTCAGGTTTTTGCCGACCAGGAAAAGGCGCCCACCGCTTCTGTAGAGTTGAAATTGACAGAGGGGGCAAAGTTGCGGGACGAACAGGTTCATGGCATAGTCCAACTCGTCGCCATGAGCGTTCAGGGCTTAAAGCAGGCTAATATCACCGTCATCGACAGCGAAGGCAATGTACTATGGGATGCCGTCGAAGAAGACCGCCGGACGGCGGACGGCAAGTTAACACTGCGGCAGTTCCAGATTCAGCGGGAACTTCAGAAAGAAATTGAAAATCGCGTCAAGAGCATGATCGAGCGGGTGATAGGTCCCGAAAAAGTGGTGGTACGGTCCTCTGTAACCATTGACCTGACTTCGCAGGAGATTGACGATGAAACTTTTAAGCAGCCCTCGGGCAAAGACCTCGTGCGAACAAAACACACCATAGAGGAGGATTACTCCGGGAAGGACGGCAGCTTTCTGGACGGGAGATTTCGAAGCACTGTCGGCGCAAATCCTCAATACCATAAAAGAGAGGAAATCAGTAACAACGAAATCAGTAAGAAGTACACCCATGCCTTCGTTCCGCCGGGCCGGGTGACCAGGATTCTGCTGGGCATTCTGGTTGATGAAAGGGCACTCTCGCGTTTCGAACCCAGCCGGCTCAGGAAAGTTGCATCCATGGCTGCAGGCCTGGATTCGTCCAGGGGCGACGAAATTGAAATTGAGTCCGTTCCCTTTTCCAGACTGGCGGAGATGAAAGAGAAATCGCTTTCCAAAGATGAGCCCAAAATCTCCAACGTGTGGAGCACCTGCTCTCTTGGCATCTTTTTGGCCGTTCTTGGACTCTGTGTCTCCGTCCTTATCCTCCCTTACTTTTTCAGGAAGAAGGGAGAGGTTGCCCCGGAGGTCTCAGATGCCCCTGCTTCTGAAGCTGAAAGGGCCGGCCAGGAAGTTAACAAAGTGGCAGACGTCCTCAAGGAATGGTCAAATGAATAACTGTTTAACTCGGAGGAATTTGTATTGTCTTCGATCAAATTGAATGGCAGGCAAAAAGTGGCGCTCCTTTTAAACAGCTTTTCAGTTGAGATGAAAGGTACTCTTCTTGAACGTTTCACTACTCAGGAGCGGGATGCGTTGAGGAAAGCGGATGGTTCCGTTCAAGAACTGCCTCCACTCTATCGCGAGGAAATTTCGGCGGAATTTTACCGGCGGTTTAGCGATAAATGGAGAAATGCGTCTCCTTTCGTCAGCTTTTGCTCCGGGTTAAATCCTTCTCTTCTTGCAGATTTTCTCGTAAGCCAGCATCCTCAACTGGCGGTCCTAATCCTGTCCGCCCTTCCTCGGAATGACGTTGAGAACACACTGGGTTTCATGAAGGATGGAGATCGACTCAAGTTTAAAGAAAGACTCGGTGAGTCCGGTCCGCCTTCTTTTTTTGTCCTTCAATTTCTGGATGGATGGTTTCAGAAGCGGCTCGCCGGTCCTTTATTGAATAACGGATGCATTGAAGAAGAAATTATGTCATGATTCGTCTTTTACAATCGGCTGAGTTGCTTCCCGAGTACTATCAGATTCCGCTTCCATTGGCGGAGGAGCATGAAGACAATGCTTCACGCGGCCGGGAAGAGGAAGAAAAGCCGAATGAGGCTGAGAAAATAATAAAAATTGCGCTGGAAAAAGCAAGAGCCATCAAAGACGAAGCTTTTTCCAGGGGATATGCCGAAGGGAAAAAAGCCGCCGAAGAGGAGGTTGTCCCTCTTGTCACCAGCCTGAAAGGAATAATCACCTCATTTGAAGAGGAAAAGGAACGGTTTTTCAGAGAGGCGGAAAAAGAAGTGGTCTCTCTGGCCCTGCATGTTTCAAAAAAAATTCTGCATCAGGAACCGGCCCTTAATCCTGAAATAGTAGTGCCGATGGTCAGAGCCGGTCTGGAACGGCTGGCTTCAGGAGAATCGGTGGAGATCCGGGTGAATCCTGAAGATTATGCCCTGCTGCGGATTTCATGTAAAGACTTGTTGGAAAGAGAGCAGGATTCGGGGAACGTCAAAATTATTGAGGATCCCAAAGTGAGCCGCGGGGGCTGTGTTTTGAAGACGGCTTCCGTCGAGATGGATATGCGTCTGGAAAGCCAACTTGATGAGATTGGCCGGGTGATTCAGGATATATGGCATGAATAATTTCAATGCCGATAAGTATAAAAGCTGTATCCGGGATTCCGATCCGGTGCGTTATAATGGGAAGGTCCGCCAGGTGATCGGCCTGGTCATAGAATCTCACGGCCCCGCGGCGTCCGTCGGCGAGATATGCCTCATTGAAAGGAAAAACGCCTCTCCCATCAAGGCCGAGGTTGTCGGATTCAGAGAAAACAATGTACTTCTTATGCCCCTGGGAGAGATGCACGGCATCTGCCCCGATAGCAATGTAATCTCCTCTGGGCGTCCTTTGACCGTGAAAGTCGGTCCACGCCTGCTGGGGAGGGTCGTTGATGCGCTCGGAGTGCCGATAGACGGAAAAGGGATGATTGAGGCTCAGACGGAAGTTGCAATAGACAATCCTCCTCCGCCTCCCATGCAGCGGCGAAGGATATCGGAGCCGCTGAGTACGGGCATCCGGGCGATTGACGGTCTTCTCACCTGCGGCAAGGGACAGCGCATAGGAGTTTTCTCCGGAAGCGGCGTAGGAAAAAGCACCACGCTTGGAATGATCGCCAGGTTTACATCGGCGGACGTCAACGTGGTGGCCCTGGTTGGGGAAAGAGGGAGGGAAGTGAGGGATTTTGTTGAAAAAGATCTCGGAGAGGAAGGATTATCCCGCTCCGTGGTCGTCGTAGGCACTTCCGACCAGCCGGCTCTCATTCGGATGAAGACCGCCTTCGTAGCGACCGCGATTGCCGAATATTTCAGAGATCAGGAGAACGACGTCCTGCTCATGATGGATTCAGTGACCCGCTTTGCAATGGCTCAGAGAGAAGTAGGTCTGGCCGTAGGAGAGCCCCCGACGACCAGGGGATATACTCCCTCTGTCTTTGCGCTGTTGCCAAAGCTTCTGGAGCGGTCGGGGACTTCCTCGCTGGGCACGATTACGGGACTTTATACGGTACTGGTGGAGGCGGATGACATGAATGAACCTGTCGCTGATTCCATCAGGGCCATTCTTGATGGACATATTGTGCTCTCCCGGGATCTGGCCGCCCAAAATCACTATCCGCCCATTGATGTCTTAAATAGTATCAGCAGACTCATGATCGACGTTGTTTCCAACCAGCACAGGGAATCGGCCGGCCGTCTCCGGGACGTCCTGGCCGCCTATCGGGATTCCAAGGATCTAGTCAGCATCGGGGCCTACGTGAACGGCAGCAATCCCAGAACGGACTATGCTCTGCAGATAATAGATGCAGTCGATAATTTTTTAAAGCAGGGGATTTCCGAATCTTCCTCTTTTCAGGAAACGGCCCAAAGGCTGATTAGCCTGACTTCCCCGCACGAGGAGAGGGCGGTTTCTCTCAAACAGTCACAATTTCCCATGGCGGCGCCCTACAGAGATATTCCCGAATGGATGGCTTCAACAAAATGAAAAAATACAAATTCAGGCTGCAGCCTGTGCTGGACTACAGGGAGTCTTTGGAAGAGACGGCGAAGAAGGATCTCGCTGAAGGCGAGATAACCCTCAAACGGGAATCGGGCAAACTCATCCGGCTGAAAAAGGCCCGCGAGCGTCTGCAACATGAACTCATCCAGATGCAGGGATACCGGTTCGATCCAGGGGAGGCCATGTCTTTTCTTGGTTATCTTGAAGGTATGGAAGGGAGCATATGTGCCCAGCACCTAAATGTAACTGAAGCGCGGATGGAGGTGAAGAAAAAAAGAGAAGATTTGCTTTTGGCTTCAACGGAGAAAAAGAAGCTGGAAAAACTTTGTGAAAAAGGAGAAAAAGAGCATCGGCAGAAGGTAGAAAAGATTGAACAATCTATCTTGGATGAGATCAATACCACGCGGCATGGCAGGTATGGTCGCTTTTATTCTGATAAAAAGTAGAGTCAGGAAAGACGAATGGAATCTGTACAAATAAGCTGTAACTTTCCAGGTGAAAATCTGAAAGATATCGGTATGATCCTCCATCGGCTGAAGGGCCTTCAAAAGAGGAAGGAATCATCAGGCCTTGAGGATATACCATTCGGATTATCCCTCACTTTTTCCCCTTCGTTTGCCGACATCGTGAAAAGCTCTTTTCAGCTTCTGGATAACCCCCATCCGATCGCTGACGTCCCATTTTCTCTCGCTCAAGCCGCTGTCCCGGGCATGCCTGAGGATGTCCCCGGAGAAATCGGAGTCAACAGCGATTTTAAGGGCATCCTTACGGCACAGGATGGGGGGAGTTTTCCTCTGGCTACCGGGCTGGCCCCGGTGCTGGTCCGCGCCGCCAAATTAAGCCGGGCGGAAGGGGAAGTAAGACTTAATCTCTTGATGTATCCACCCGAGTGGGGAAAATTAAGAGTAGAGATGAAGAGCAGAAAAGAGAAGCTGGAGATAAAATTATCTACGGTGAGAGCCGAAGTCAAGGAGATTCTGGAAATTAACGTGTCTCAACTGAGAGAAGCTCTTGTAAGACAGGGTTTGCACGTCGGAGAGCTGTCGGTTGAACTTTCTTCAAAAGATTTCAGCTCTGCGAAGGATGATAAGGAGCATCCTTTTATCATTAGACCGTCTTCGGCTTTGGAGACTGCCGTCTGGAGCACGGGAAGTGAAGCAATCCTCCCGTCCGAACGGCTTCAAACCTGGGAACTGACGGATTCCAGGATCAATTGCTGGGCTTAGAAAGGAGGTGATTTCATGAGTGTTAATAGTGTAAATAACGTGGTACCTGTCGAAAAGGCAATTAACCAGAATACATCCTCTTCCAAGGGCGTTTCGTCGCTGGGAAGCCAGGAATATCTGAATCTGATGGTTTCTCAGTTGCAGTATCAGGACCCGCTTGAGCCGATGGAAAATACGGCCTTTATCGCCGAAATGGCACAATTTTCCGCTCTGGAGCAGATGAATAATCTCAACAGCAGCTTTTCTGCCATGTTTAATCTTCTCCAGACGACGCAGGCCAGCGCGATCATCGGCAAGACGGTGACGGCGATAAATCCGGAAACCGGCGAGCAGGTGCAGGGCGTAGTCGACTCGGTTGTTTTCGAACAAGGTATCCCCATGCTGGTTGTGGGCGATGAAATGGTGGACCTGGACAATCTTGTTCAAATCGG
This sequence comes from bacterium, assembly GCA_043798715.1. GTDB lineage: Bacteria > Vulcanimicrobiota > JAZDOK01 > JAZDOK01 > JAZDOK01 > JAZDOK01. Next base: position 15,988 of record JAZDOK010000090.1, on the reverse strand, counting down.
ATGAGAGGTGAGACCTTTCGATGAATGAGCGCATTCATATGAGAGTGCCGGCTGATAAGGGGGTGCGGGAGGAGATTTCCGTCTCCAGAGGTTCTCCTGCCGCGAAATCTTCCTTCAAAGAGATCCTGGCTCGCAAGCAGCAGGAGTCGGAGGCGATTAAGTTTTCCGGCCATGCTTTGGAGCGCCTCCGCCTGCGGAATATCAAATTTTCCCGGGAAGAATTGAAAGAAATCGGCCGGATGGCCGAGCAGGTGAAGGCTAAGGGTGGTCAGGATGCTTTGTTTATAATGAAGGATCTGGCGCTCATCGTCAATATTCCCAACAAAACGGTTGTTACCGTCATAGACGGCCCCAGTTTAGCCGAGCATGTATTTACAAAAATCGACAGCGCCGTGGTTAGATAGGCTGGACCTCCCAAGGGAGCCTTTGTTGCCGAACGACTGAAGCAGCACGCCCGGTAATCGGACCGGTGAATTAAAAGGAGGCAAATAAACATGATAACGTCCATCAATAACGCAATGACAGGTATGATCAATTTTCAGAGGGCTCTTAATATTGTAGGAAACAATATAGCTAACCTGGATACTCACGGATTCAGAGCCAGCCGGATCGTTTTCCGGGAAATGCCAAGTACCACCTGGAGGGGAGCCGTCTCTCCCGAAGGGGGCCGGGGCGGCTCAAATCCCATTCAGTCCGGGATGGGAAGCACGACCGGAAGCATTGACATTACTCCGCTCCCAGGCGAACTCCAGACGACGGGTCTCGTCACCGATATGGCCGTGCAGGGCGAAGGTTATTTTGTCCTGAGCGACGGCAGAAATTTCTTTTATACCAGAGACGGCTCTTTTAACCAGGACGGTAAAGGCAATCTGCTGTTTTCATCCAGAGCACTTGCGGTCATGGGCTGGGCGGCCGACAGCAGCGGACAGATCAATACAGCCGGCTCTCTTTCCCCGATTCAGATACCCCTCGGTCTTCAGTGGAGGTCCAACGCCACGGGAAATATTTCCGCCGTCGGAAACCTGGATGCTTCATCGGCCGTCTATCAGCCGCCGGTCGGCGGTCAACCGGAAAGCGGGGGCGTGGCAAGGGTGAAGGTGCAAGCCTACGATTCTTTGGGGTCGGCCCACGAAATTACCTTGACCTTCAAAAACACGGGGGATAACAAGTGGACGTGGGAAGCCTCTCTTGCCTCCGGCGATACTTCCGTTATTTCCGAGGGAAGCGGCACTTTGACTTTTGATTCCGCCGGTAAATGCACAAACCCGGATGCGCATTTCCTGCTTGATCCCGCCGGATCCGCCGCGCAGGATCAAAAGGTCAATATAGATTATTCCTCCATAATGCAGTTAGCCGGAACTTCGTCAGTGAATGCGCAGAATATGGATGGATATCCCCCGGGGGTTTTACAGAGTTTTACCGTGGATACCGACGGAATCATCACCGGAAAATACTCCTCGGGTCTTCAGATGGTTCTGGGGCGGATGGCTCTGGCCAGTTTCAGCAATCTGGCTGGGCTTGAAAAAGTCGGAAACAATATTCTTCAGGCCTCGGCTAATTCCGGCGCTCCTAAAATTGTTCCGCCGAAGGATGGCGATCTGGGTGGAATCATGTCGGGAGCCCTCGAGATGTCCAATGTGGACCTTAATTCCGAATTTACGAAAATGATTATAGCACAAAGGGCTTTTCAATCAAACTCGAGGGTTATAAGGGTTTCAGATGAGATGTGGCAGGAACTTATGAATATCAATGGCTAAACTCATGAAAAAGTTCTCGTCCGCCGACCTCGGCCCGCTGGTCATCCCCTATGAGATATTTCTGGGCGCTCTCGGTGGGCGGCTCGAATCGCTCCTGGGCCTGGATGTCGGGATGGAATTGCTGAGTATTGAACTTCGGCCTCTTGAGGATGACGGCAAGGTTCTTGCGCCTTTCTCCATTTCCGGATCATGTGATCCGGGATTTATCGGCGTCGAACCGGCGCTCCTTTTTGCCGTTTACGACCGTCTCCTGGGAGGCACTGCCCGAAGGTCTCAGCTTTCCCGGCGTCCTAACAAACTTGAGAGGTCTTTCCTGGCGTACCTCTCTTCAGAAATACTCAAGTTACTGGGAGAGACCTGGGCTTCCTTCGGAGAGTTGAAAGTTAAAATCGCCGAGATGGAGAAGCCGTCGGTTGAGAAAGCCGTTTACGGAAATTTCCTCCTGTGGGAAACATCTCTCCAGGCAGGAGGAGCGCGGGGCTCCCTTATCGTGGCTGTTCCTCCATCGGTGGGTCGGGGTCTGATTCCGGCGCTGAAAGAAAGTAACGAAGCCCCTCCCTTCAGTGGGGACAAACAGATGGAACTTATAGGCGAGACGGAAACGTGTTTGGAGGTGGAGCTGGGCACCGGCGCACTCAGTGCGGCGGAATTGGAAAGTCTCCGCCCCGGGGATCTGCTCGTTCTGGAAAGGCGGGTGGATGACGAGCTGGAGGTTCTTGGGGAAGGGGGGATCAGCCTCCGAGGTAGACCGGTCGTTATTGGGGGAGCTTTATCATTTCTAACAACTGTAGTGAAACACCATGATAGAAATTGATTTTGTCAAAAATGCGCTTCTTTCGGCGAATCAGGCTCTTGTCTCGACGTTCTCCCTCCTGGTGGGAGGAGAGGCCAGGATGCTTCCCGGAGAGCCGGAGCACCTGGCTCTGGCCGATTTTTTAAAGAGGCATCAAGAGCCCTGCCTGGCGGCTGAGATTGAATTTCCTCAGGGGCTTCTCGCCTCGCAGGTGCTGGTTCTGTGTCAGCAGAAGGATGAAAGGGCGGCCCTTGAGTGCATCAGCGGAGACGGCCTCTGCGAGCCCTCCCGGGAAGGAGAGAATGCGTCCGGGCATTTGCTGAGACTCCTCTTTTCTCTTCTGGGCGGCGCTTTTCTCAGGGAGCTCCTGCCGTTTTCCTTTAAATCCAGGGTTCCCTCTTCCGTCCGAATGCACCTGAACCATCTCTTCTTTTTTGCCGGGATGGAAGCGAACTCTCTTCTGTGGATGCCCTGCCGCTATGCTGTCGGCGACAGACCGGCCTTTGAAATGAAATATGTTGTCACAATGGAGGCGACGAAAATGTTGATGGGGATGCGGGAAGAACGGGATGTTCGCGTGCCTGATAAAGCCAGGAAAGCTCACTTTCCCGTCTGGGAGAAAGAGGAAGTTCAGCGAGGGGAAGCAGATTGGGATTTGATCAAAGATGTTCCAGTCCCGGTGGGGGCCTATCTTGGAAAAGTGAAACTGCCGATCAAAGAACTTGCCGGATTAAAAAACGGTTCAATTATTAAGATAGGCCCGGCGGAGGAGAGTCCGGTAGACATCATGATTCAAGGACAGGCGGTGGCCAGGGGTGAAGTCGTCGTCGTCGGGGAGCACTATGGGGTCTTGATCCGCGAGATGCTCCGGTGAGAGAGACGATGCTTTGTCGCGCCTTCAGTCAATTTGTGAGGACGGCGGCTTTCTGGGCCGCGCTTTCGGCTCCCGTTTTCGCGCAAGGAGGGCTCTCCATCCCAAGAATCAACATCAGTTTCGGCGAATCCGGGGGACCTGCCGATCTGGCTCTCACCCTCAAGATCCTCATTGTGCTGACGATCCTCTCGCTCGCCCCGACAATCCTGATCATGACCACTTCATTTATCAGGATTATCATCGTCTTTTCCTTCCTGCGCAGTGCCCTGGGTCTTCAACAAATGCCGCCCAACCAGCTTCTCATCGGATTTGCTCTCCTGCTCACCTTCTACATTATGAAGCCGTCCTGGATGCAGATGTACCAGGAAGGTCTTTCTCCCTACCTGGCCGGCAAACTGGATCAAAAACAGGCTCTCACTCAGGGACTTAAGCCTCTCCGCAAGTTCATGCTCAAACAGACCAGGAAGAAGGAGCTTCTGCTTTTCTACGAAGTCGGCAATATGAAAGTCCCCCCGAAAAAAGAAGACGTCCCTTTTGACACTCTCCTATCCGCCTTTGTCCTCAGCGAATTAAAAACGTCTTTTCAGATGGGCTTTGCACTCTTTATTCCCTTCGTCGTCATAGACCTGGTCATCGCCAGTGTCCTCACTTCGATGGGGATGCTGATGCTTCCGCCCGTCATGATCTCGCTTCCTTTCAAGTTGATGATGTTCGTTCTGGTGGATGGTTGGGATCTATTGGTTAAATCGCTCTTGACCAGCTTCAGATAGGGGGAGACTGAAAATGAATGTACAATCGGTCATAGCTCTGGGGAAAGAGGCGCTGACGGTGGCCCTTTTACTCTGTCTTCCCCCCCTGGGTCTGGGTCTTATTGTCGGGCTGACCGTGAGTATATTGCAGGCGGTGACTCAGATTCAGGATCAGAGCCTCGCTTTTATCCCCAAGATTCTGGCGGTGGCTGCCGCCATCTTCTTCTTTGGGCCGTGGATGCTCAGTCTGTGCATCCATTTTACGGGCGGGATTTTGGGAAATCTCTCGCAATTTGCAAAGTAAGGTGGTCAATGGAGCTTTCGGCAATACTGATTCACAAAATGGCGGCCTATATTCTGGCGCTGGTGCGGGTCACGGCTCTTTTTCTCGTTGCGCCTCTATTCGGAAGCCGGCAAATTCCCACGGCTGCAAAGATCGGTTTTTCGGCCATTTTTACTTTTATTTTATTCCCTTTTCTCAAAGACGTGGCCCTTCCTCTGAACACGCCTTGGGTTCTGGCCCTGACGGTCGCCAGGGAATTGCTGGTGGGTCTGATAATCGGGTTTATCGCTCTCTTTATATTCTTAGCCTTTCAGATGGCGGCCCAGATTCTGGATATGCAGATGGGCTTTATCCTGGGGAGCGTGATAGAACCAGGGACGGGGTCGCAGGAATCGCTCATTGGAAGGTACCAGCACGTTCTGGCGCTTCTGATTTTCCTGGCCATCAACGGTCATCTCTGGCTTGTTCGCGCCTTAAGAGACAGTTTCCATCTGATTCCCGCCGGTTCTTTCACTCTCCCCCCGGCTTTCATGGAGGATCTTCTGAAAGCGACGTCCGGGTTGTTTGTGACGGCCCTGATGCTGGCGTCTCCGACCCTGGTGGCTCTTTTTCTAACGGATCTGGGGATGGCACTGCTCTCCAGGGCCATCCCGCAAATCAACGTCTTTATTGTAGGATTCCCCGTGAAAATTCTAATCGGGCTTTATATCCTTGGACTCAGTCTGGGATTGGTTTTATCGGTTTTTTCGGAGCGGGTTCAGCAAGGATTTGCAGATTTACTGGGGATGATGGGAAGGATGCACTGAATGCCGGAAGAGAACAAGACTGAAGCGCCGACTCCTCGACGACGCGAGGAGGCCAGAAAAAAAGGGCAGGTTTTTAAAAGCGCGGAGGTGAACTCGGTTGCCACCTGGCTGGGCGGGCTTATACTCTTCTATTATGCGGGCGCCTCATTCATCGGCGTCATCACTTCATTCATGAAAAACTCCCTGAAACATCTGGGGAGTTCGGCCTTTTCAACCTTCTCTCCGGAGGCCTTGTTTTCAACTCCTCTTTACGTGCTGGCGGCTCTTCTTCTTCCGTTTATGGGAGTGATCTTTCTCGTCGGCCTGGTCTCGAATATGACGCAGGTGGGCTTTCTCTGGACGGCGTACCCGCTTCTCCCGAAATTGGAAAGAATCAATCCGATGGCGGGTTTTTCACGGATTTTTTCCGTGAGGGGGCTCATCGAATGCTTAAAGTCTCTCCTCAAACTGATCTGCATTGGATACGTGGTCTACGTGACCCTCCGGAAAGACTTTCCCGTTTTGCTGGGCTTAAGTCATGTCAGCCCCGCACAGACGCTGATGGTCACCGGCCGTATGGCCTTCGACCTGGGAATTCGGGTGGCCGGCCTCTGGGCGGCCATAGCCGTTCTGGATTATTTTTATCAGAGATGGGAGTATGAGCGGAATCTCAGAATGAGCCGACAGGAACTGAAAGAGGAGCTTCGCCAGTCTGAAGGCGATCCCCACATGAGGTCCCATATCCGGCAGAGACAGCGGCGAATCGCCATGCAAAGAATGATGCAGGAAGTGCCGAAGTCAAGTATCGTTCTAACCAATCCGACTGCTCTGGCGGTGGCCCTGCGTTACGATGAGCCTGCGATGAAGGCCCCGCGGGTCGTCGCCAAGGGTGGAGGGATATTGGCCAGGCGGATTATAGAGACAGCCGCCAGATACAGCGTCCCGATCTTGCAGAATCGGGAACTGGCCCGCGTCCTGTTCAGGACGGTGGAGGTGGGCGATGAAATCCCACCCTCGCTTTATCACGCGGTCGCCGAGGTCATCGCCTATATCTACGCGCTTAAAGGGATGGAGATGAAGTGACGCTAAAAGCTGCTCTTACCCCCCTCGGACGTTTTGGGAAATTCAGCGACATCCTGACCGCCGTCGGCGTCGTGGGCGTGGTGGTCATGATGATCATTCCCGTCCCTCCCGCCGTTCTGGATCTCCTCCTCACCTTCAACATCACTCTGACGCTGATTATTCTGCTGGTCTCGATGTACATAGACAAGCCGCTTCAGTTTTCCATTTTCCCCTCGATGCTCCTGGTCGTCACTCTATTCCGCCTGGGGCTTAACGTCACCGGGACCAGGCTTGTCCTGCTTCACGCCTATGCGGGCGAGGTGATCAACGCTTTCGGCAATTTCGTCGTCGGCGGCAATTACGTCGTCGGGATGGTGGTCTTTATCATCCTGATCGTCATCCAGTTCGTCGTGGTGACCAACGGAGCGCAGAGAGTGGCCGAGGTGGCGGCTCGATTTACTCTCGATGCGATGCCGGGCAAGCAGATGAGCATTGACGCCGATTTCAACGCCGGTCTCATTGACGAGTCCGAGACCAAACGCCGCCGCAATATTCTCGAAAGAGAAGCGGATTTTTACGGGGCCATGGACGGCGCCAGCAAATTCATTCGCGGAGACGCCATTGCCGCCTTGATTATCGTGCTCGTCAATATTTTCGGAGGTTTCATCATAGGTGTCATCCAGAAAGGCATGTCTCTCACGCAGGCGCTTCAGACCTACACGCTGCTCACGGTCGGAGAAGGGCTGGTGACACAGATTCCCGCTCTGCTCGTCTCCACCGCCACCGGAATCGTAATCACGAGGGCGGCATCGGAGGGCAATCTTGGCGAAGAAATGACGACCCAGCTTCTGGCGAGGCCCAGGGCGCTGGCCATTGCGGCCGGGCTCCTCCTTTTCTTTGCCGCCGTACCGGGGCTTCCCAAATTGCCTTTCATCATGATGGGAGTGGCGGTGGGAATCCTGTCCTATGCCCTTCAGCAGAGAGCCGATTCGGAGGAAAAAAAGCAGAAGGAAGAGGAGGATGTCAAGGCTCCCGAAAGTTTCACCTCGCTTCTGGAACTGGACCCGATGGAGCTTGAAATCGGAATGGCTCTGATCCCCCTGGTCAATCCTCAGCAGGGAGGGGATCTCCTGGGACGGATAACCCGGATAAGAAAGCAGTGCGCCACTGAGATGGGGCTGATCGTCCCTCCCATCCGGGTCCGGGACAGTCTTACGGTGGATAAGAATGCCTATTTTATCAAGATATACGGCGCCATGGTGGCCAGGGGGGATATCATGCCGGGGAAGGTGCTGGCCATACTCTCAGGGCGCGTTGCCGAAAAAATTGATGGCCTCGAGACTCGGGAGCCGACTTTCGGCTTGCCGGCGCTCTGGGTTGAGGAGGAAATGAAACAGCTTGCCGAGACCAGGGGATATACCGTGGTTGACCCGATGACCCTGATCACCACGCATCTCTTCGAAGTCGTCCGCTCGCATGCCGATGAACTTTTGAGCCGGCAGGACGTCCAGCGTCTCATGGACAGGCTTAAGCCGAGTCATCAAGTGGTCCTGGAAGAGCTGATACCGGGTGTTCTGGGCGTCGGGGAAATTCAGAAAGTGCTTCAAAATCTTCTCAAAGAACGGGTCTCCATCAGGAACATGGTGGTGGTGCTGGAAACCCTGGCCAATAAGGGAAAAACCATCAAGGATCCCGATCTCCTGACCGAGTATGTGCGTCAGGCTCTGGCCAGGACCATCTGTCAGCAGCATCAGATTAAGGAGAACCACCTGGGAGTCATCACGCTGGATCCCCGCCTGGAAATGATGATCACTGAGGCCATCAAGCGTTCGGAGAAGGACGCCTATGCTGCGATTGACCCTCATTCACTGAGGAAGATATACAAAAGTCTCCTGGAGGAAGTGCAGAAAGTCTCTAACCGGGGACTCCATCCCGTCGTACTCTGCTCTCCCGGTCTTCGTATGCATTTCAAGCGGCTGACTGAAAGAGTCATTCCCTATCTCACCGTACTTTCTTATGCGGAGGTTATCCCGGAGATGCAGGTGGAGTCATTTGGTATGATTACCATTGATACGGGGACGCCGCCGCCTGAAGAGGAGGAAGTCGGATGAGCTTGAATCCCCTTGACATGGAGCGAAATCTGCAGCGCCTGGAGGAGACGGAGAGAATTAATCCCTCCCGGAAAGCGGAAGGGAAAGAGAATAAAAAATCTTTCAGGGAATATGTATCTCCTCAGGGTCCGCCTCAGGAAGATGCCGAAAAAAAGAAAGAAAATCCTTTCAATAAACGTTCCGAGATTGAGGCTGTATTGGAAGGAGGTGAGAAGGAAGACGCAGGGCCTGCTCAAGAAGAGAGCCGTGCCGCCTTTGACAAATTTCAGGGCGGAGAAGAAGGGTCCAGGGGCGTCCAGATTGATCGCTATTGTTAGCTAAGGAAGAGGAAATTGGTCGCGAAGGTCGACGGCCTGATTCAAGGAGGTGAAGTAGTTTGGATTGTGGTATCGGTGTTATCAAGGAGGCGCTGGATTTTCTGGTCGCCCGCCATCAGATGATTGCAAACAATATCGCCAATGCGGGCACCCCGGATTTCCGCCCCTCCGATCTGGTCTTCCGCGATGTTCTCTCTACGCGCCTGAAAACATCTTCTCCAGAGCCCTCACGGCATCTGGAAACGGAAGTCAGGCCCCTTAAGGGACCCGTTCAACTGGATGAAGAGATGGCGCGCCTGGCGGAAAATTCACTCCGCTATTATGCCTTGACTCAGTTTGCGGGAAGGAAATTCAGCCAGTTGAGCCTGATCATCAATGAAGGGAGGAAAGTTTAATGAGTCTTTTTTCATCGTTCGCCGTCAGCGCGGGAGGCATGGACGTCGAGCGGACGAGGGTGGAAATCATCGCCAACAACCTGGCCAACGCTCAAACAACCAGGACCTCCGGCGGCGGGCCATTCAGGAGACAGCTCTTACGGACGATGGCCCGTCCCGCCGGCTATGCCGATGGGGCCTTTCTCGGAGGAGGAGTGGAAATCAAGGGGATAGATGAAGATCCCAGCCCGCCCCGCCTCATATATGACCCCTCTCATCCGGAAGCCGATGCCAGGGGGTACGTCTCTCTTCCGAATGTGAACCTGGTCAATGAAATGGTCAATCTCATCATGGCGGGCAGAGTTTACGAGGCCAACATCACCGCCTTTCAGGAAGCCAAGGGAATGGCCTTGAAAGCGCTGGAGATGGGCCGCTGAAGGAGGAAGCATGAGCGCAGATGCCGTAAAAGCCGCCGGAATTCCCCAAGACAGGCTATCCACACAGCTTAATGGCACTTCCGAGACCAGCTTCCGCGACCTGGTCAAGAATTATTTGTCCCAGGTCAACGATCTGCAATTGAAGGCATCCGGTTCCATCGAGGATCTGGCGCTGGGGAAGAACGTGGAGATCCATCAGGTGATGCTCGCGATGGAGGAGGCGGATATATCCCTTCAGTTACTTCTCCAGATCCGCAACAAACTGGTTGAATCCTATCAGGAGGTGATGCGGATGCAAATCTAAGCTCTGGTTTCATACTTCATACTTCTAAAGAAAGGAGGTGACAAATGTTAAACGCCATGAGACTTGCCGCAGCCGGCGCCGAGGCGCAGACCGTAAGACAGGATATCATCGCCAATAACCTGGCCAATCTGAACACCGGCGCTTTTAAAAGAGCGGTTCCGATATTTAAGGGATTTCCTCTAATCCTGGCCGACAAGGCGAGAAATGCGTCGTCGTCGGTGCAACTTCAGGAAACGTACCTGGACCGGACGCCGGGCTCTTTAGTTGAGAGCGGTAACTTACTGGATCTGGCCATCGCCGGGGAAGGGTCCTTCGTCGTAGAGAACGACTCGGGGGTTAAAAGCACCCGGAGGGGGGATCTTAAGATTGGCTCTGATGGATTTCTTACGACCGGAGACGGTTGTCGCGTCTTAGGAAAGGACGGCCCCATCAAAATCTCCGGGAAGAAAGTGGAATTCACCGAAAAGGGCCAGGTGGTGGTGGACGGCGAGGAGATTGAAACGCTTCGAATGGAGAAATTTTCCGGCACGGTCCTTTCCGGGTACCTGGAGAGTTCCAACGTGGAAATGGTCCGGGAGATGGTTTCCATGATAGAAGCGACCCGCACCTATGAAGCCGCTCTGAAGGTCGTTCAGACGGCGGATGAACTTTTGGGCAAGGCAGTCAACGACCTGGGGAGACTCAAATAGCGGCTGGACTGCTGAGCAGAGGCCGCCCGGCTGCCGAACGACGGAAGCAGCCTAAAACTGAATAAAGAAAGAAAAAGGAGGGAATGCCATGATGCATTCATTAAACACCTCCACGACCGGCATGCTGGCTCAACAGTTGAACATTGACGTCATATCCAACAATATCGCCAATGTCAACACGACGGGCTATAAGCGGAGCCGCGTGGAATTTCAGGATCTTCTCTATCAGACCTGCCGGTTGGCTGGTTCCCCGATGATCAACGGAATGGTCACACCCGTCGGAATTCAGCTCGGATTGGGGACGAAGCCCTCGGCCATTTTTAAACTCTTCCAGCAGGGGGATTTCCAGCAGACTGAAAATCCCCTGGACCTGGTGATCGAAGGAGACGGTTTCTTCCAGATCCAGCTCCCGGACGGAACCATGGCTTATACCCGGGATGGTTCCTTCAAGAAAGACGGCCAAGGAAGGCTTGTGACCTCCGATGGGTATCTGCTCTTTCCCGAAATCGTCGTCCCCCAGAATGCGACTCAGGTTACCGTCGGGGCGGACGGGATCGTGAGCGCCCAGATCAAGGGCAGCTCGACCCAGCAATACCTGGGACAGATCATTTTGTCTAATTTCGTCAACCCGGCAGGTTTGGAGGCACTCGGGAAAAATCTGTTTCTGGCCAACGACGCCTCCGGCCAACCGCAGACGGCGCCTCCCGGCACTGAAGGACTGGGTTACCTAGAGCAGGGCTACCTGGAGATGTCCAATGTCCGGGTGGTTGAAGAGATGGTCAATATGATCAAGGCGCAGCGGGCTTATGAGGCCGATTCCAAGGTCATTCAGGCTTCCGACGAGATGCTGGACAAAGCCGTCAACATCCGAAGGTAGGAGGAGATGAAATGAAAATACCTTTAAAATTTCTCTTTCTCCTCATCGCGGGAGGAATTATGCTGACTTTATTATCTGGCGCCGGCAGCGGAAAGGCAGCCTTCCCTGACGTGGTCGAAGCAAGCCGACAGTGCCTTCTCAAGGCCCTGGGAGAGCGGGCGGATGAAGTGTCCCTGTCTCTTTTCTATGCCCCTTCCGGGCTTCCGGCAGGTGGGAAGATTCTTGAGGCGAAAGCGCCTCTTCCGCTCCGCCGGGAAGGCTTTGTAAATGTTCTTCTTAAGGTTCTGGAGAACGACAAGATGATCAGAAATGTTTATGTCGGGTGGCGAATCACCCCTCTAAGGGAAGTGTTAGTGACCAGCAAAACAATAGAGAGGGGCGATGATCTATCCCCGGAGAACGTGGAACGAAAGAAAATAGCCGTGGACTTTCCGGCATCTTCTCTTCTCTCGGAAAGGGAGGACCTTGAGCGGAAGAAAGCCGCTTACAGCCTCCCGACCGGGACGGTTCTTTTGCGTTCCATGCTTCTGTCGGCTCCCCTTATCAAAGCCGGGGAGCCTGTCGTTATTGAGCTTATGAACGGAGGAGTGTCGGTGACCGCAACCGGGCAGGCTATGGAGGATGGCTGTCTGGGACGTTACATGAAAGTCAGGACGGAAGCATTTAAAAAAGATCTTCAGGCTCAGGTGATTGATTCCGGCCGGGTAAAGGTATTTGTGAGGTGATGAAAATGAGAAATAGAATACAGAAATTCTTTCTTTTCCTGTTGCTTCTGGGGCTTTCGGTCTGGCAGGCGGTTCAGGCGGAACCCGTCCTCCCTTCCGGCAAAAGCATCTATGCAGACCCCGTTGCCTGTAATGTCGGCGATATCCTTACGGTCGTCGTCAAAATGGACACGGCGGTCATTCAGCGGGTGCGGGCCTCTTCTCAAAAGGAATCCAAGGCGGGTATTGAGTGGCTGAGCAACATCCTTTCCGACGTGTTTTCCCGCTCTTTGGACTCTTCCTACCGCTCCATCAGCAATGTGGACGACAACACAAATCAGAGCTTTCAGACCACCTTTTCGGCAGTCGTGACGGAAGTTCTGCTCAACGGAAATCTGGCTCTGGAAGGAGAAAGAGAAGTCGTGGTCAACGGTGAAAAACAGACTCTGGCCTTCACCGGCTTCGTCCGTCCTCAGGATATTGCAAGAGACAATACCGTTCTCTCAAACCGGGTTATGGGACTGAAGTTTCGGTATACCGGTCCCCTCCCTAAAAAAGGCAAGCCGGGCCTCATTCAGCAGGTTCTTCAAATTTTCTTCTGAGGGAGATGATAAAAATGGGAAATAGAATGCAGGAAACAGGAGACAGAAGACAGGCGATAGTATTCCATACCGCTGCCATTATTTTGGTGGCGGTCTTTTGGTTGATGGTTTTCAGCCCGGCCATGGGGGAGCCCCTTAAAGTAAAAATCAGGGATCTTGCCCGCTTGAAAAGCGTCTGCGACAACCAGCTCATCGGGTATGGCCTGGTGATCGGACTGGCCGGCACCGGCGACACTTATGGTTCCCTCCAGACCAACCAGGCGACGGCTAATATGCTTCAAAGGATGGGAATCAATATGGGGAGCAGCCTTTCTTCCCAGAATCTGAGACTAAGAAACGTCGCTTCGGTCATGGTGACGGCCAAGCTTCCTCCTTTCGCCAAATCAGGAGATCGCGTGGATGTCGTTGTCTCTTCACTGGGAGACGCAACCGGACTGGTCGGGGGGACTCTCCTCCTTGCCAATCTCAGCAGAGCCGATAATGAGGTGTTTGCCACCGCTCAGGGGCCGCTTTCTCTGGGGGAGGCCGGCAAGATGAGATACTATCCCAGGGAGTACGGCCTGGCGGCCAGAGTCCCCAACGGCGGCCTGATCTTAAAGGATATGAGCACTCCCGTTGGAGAAAATGGGATCATTTCGTTGATTCTCAACCAACCTGATTTTACCACCGCTCAGGCGCTGGTGGAAGCGATAAATACCAGGTGGGGCCCGAGCGTAGCCCGGGTGGTTGATCCGGCAACGGTGGAGGCTGAAATCCCGCTGAAAACGGATACTTTTGCTTTCATGGCTGAGCTCGAAGGAATGGAGATCCCGGTAACTGATCGGGCGAAAGTAGTCATCAATGAAAGAACCGGAACGGTCGTTATCGGTTCTGAAGTCAGGCTCTCCCCCGTGGCGATTTCGCACGGGACCATCAAAATCGTCATCCGGGAGACAAGCCTGGATCCGCAAAAAGAGATAAAAATAAGGCCGAGGGACGGGGCGCCGGTCGTCATGATCCCGCGGACGTCTTCCCTGAAAGAGGTGGTGGATGCTCTCAATACCCTGGGTGCCTCCCCCAGGGATCTGATCAGTGTTTTGCAGGCCCTTAAGGAAGCCGGGGCTTTGAAGGCGGAACTGGAGATCTTATGAGCGGAATTGGAGAACTTATGAATACTCAAATAGTTATGGAAGGGAAGAAGGCTTCTACCTGTGAATCTTCTCATGTGAAGACCAACTTCGGGCGTGCCCGGGAGTTTAAACTGAAATTGCGGGCCTGTCTGAAGGAAAAAGCGGGAGAAGAAAAAGCATTATGGAAAGCCTGTCAGCAGATGGAATCTTTCTTCCTCTCCTCTCTTTTTCAGGAGATGAACGTGCGGAGCCAGTTTGGAGGATCCTTCTGGGGGGATAATCCCGGTGAGAAGCTTTTTTCCTCGCTCCTCAACGATGAGTGGGGAAATCTTGCCGCCGACAGCGGGGGGATAGGTATCGCCCGCCTTCTCTTCCAGGATCTGTTTCGACATCAAAGTATAAAAAAAGGGGGCACCCATGAAGATCGATCCCAGTGAGCCTCGCAAAGCAGGAGAGACGGCTTTTTCTCCGATTAAGGACGAAAAAGTCCGGAGGGCCGGGAAAAAACAGAAAAAAATATCGGAACCGATATCCTCTCCCTTGAAGGGGGAGGATATCCTGGAAATTATCCAGGAAGAGGTGAATGACGCACCGGAAGTGGATGAAGCCAGGATTGCTCAATTTAAAGAAAAAATTCGAAGAGGCGAATTTCCTCCTGCCGATGAGGAGATAGCCGATGCGCTCCTCAGACACTTTCGGGGGAATGGAAAGACGGATCTATAAATGCTGACCTCCGATTATTACCCTCAGGAAGAAGCCCTGAAGCTCTATAAGAAAATCGGTGAGCTTGGGAAAAACGGCGGGGATTTCAAATCAAAAGACGAAATCCGGCGCCTGGCGAGGGAATATGCCTGGATGGTGAAACACATCGCCGGCAGACTGTCGGTGCGCCTTCCCTGCCAATATGAGTACCGGGAAATAGTTCAGCAGGGGATGTTGGGGCTTATGGATGCCATCCTGCGTTACTCTTCAAAAGAACCGGAAATTTTCAAACGCCAGGCCTATCTTCGAATCCGGGGTTCCATTGTGGACTGGCTGAGAACGATGGATTGGGCTCCCCGCAATCTGAGGGAACAGGCATCTCTCCTCTCCAAAATCTATCGCGCTCTGGAAGAAAAATTCGGTAGAAGCGCGACGGACGACGAGGTCGCCCGGGAATTAGGCATCAGTATTGATCGTTTCCATATTCTCATCGCCAAGATCAACAGCCTGGCCATCCTCTCCCTGGAGGAAGTCCTTAAAAAGGACGGCGAGCAACTGATTGATACCGATCCCCGGGTGGATCCTTATTTTGTGGCGCAGGATAAAGAACTTCGCCTCTGCCTCACCCGGGCGGTGAAGAGGCTCCCGATGCAGGAAAAGCTGGTCGTCGCCCTCTATTACTCTGCGGGATGCACCATTAAAGAAATCGGAAAAGTTTTGGATCTTTCCTATACTTCCACTCATCGCCTTCACACTCAGGCCATTTTAAGGCTTCGAGGCGCCCTTAAAGACTGGGAATAACCACTTTCTGAATTATGAATTCTGAATTCATTTTGGACGTGGCGCAAACCCGGTGTTTACGTCGGGCCAAAAATTGTCAAAAATAAATTTTTCTCGGCACCGTTATCACGTTTTTTGCACTTTCAACATGAAAAATTCTGGATATTCTGAAAATTTCATCCGTACGTTAATAGTGAGGGGAAGAATAAGCATTTTGCCCTCCGCAGATTTTCGACAAGGGGGAACGACGGATGAATATGATCGAGTCTCTGGAAGCCTATCTGGCCTACAAAAGGTACCGCACGGAGTTTGAAGAAAGGCTCAATTTTCAATCTCCGGGTGGAAACGGAGGATCTCAGGCGCCCTTCGGGGCCAGGGACTGGGGCCCGGCCGCCCTGTACATTCCGGGGCAGGGAATGGCTAATCTCCCGGTTTACAACGACCGGGGGCGGTGGTGCTCCACGCCCGAGGGCCTTGTCCAGGAACAGCGCCCCTCCGGCGAGATCCTGCTCGTCTTCCCCAACCAGGATGGAACTCTGACCCTTAGAAAGGAGACGGGGGAAGACTTCTCCATCCAGGATCTTCCGGAGAACACGATGATCTTCACCGCTCCCGATGGGACTCAGGTCACCTTCATAGACACTCCCGACGAGCACATCACGGAGAGAATCGGGGAGCA
>JAZDOK010000104.1:0-2587 GCA_043798715.1 bacterium | reverse complement strand
CAATCCCCTGGGCGATCTGGTCCTGAACCGTGAGCTTCTTTCGAGCCACAATAATTATTTTTCCAACAAAATTTCCACCGGGAAGATCACCGACCAGAAGAAATCGGCCCGCTGCTGGATGTTCGCAGCGCTCAACATTCTGCGCCCGGCCATGATGAAAAAATACCATCTGAAGAGCTTTGAATTCTCCCAGAACTACCTTTACTTCTGGGACAAGATGGAAAAAGCCAACCTGTTCCTGGAATCCATCATGGCCACGGCCGATCTGGACGTCAGGAATCGGAAGGTTCGCTTTTTGCTCGAAGACCCGATTCCCGACGGGGGTCAGTGGAACTACGCGGTCGCCCTCATTAAAAAATACGGCCTCGTCCCAAGGGACGCCATGCAGGAGACTTACAACAGCAACAACTCCGCCGCAATGCTTAAAATTCTTTCCACCAAACTGCGGCAGGGAGCCGCCCGCCTCCGAAACCTGAAACAGGAAGGGAAGAGCAGAACCGAGCTCCTGGGAGCCAAGGAGAATATTCTCTCCGATGTATATCGGCTTCTGTCAATCTTCCTCGGCAATCCCCCTGAAAAATTCGAATTCCGCTGCGAAGATAAAGATGAAAAAACAAATCCTGTCAGGGTTTATACCCCTCTCGAATTTTTCAAAAAAGAAATCGGAGCGGAGCTGGACGCCTATGTCTGCCTCTACAGCAACCCCCTCTGGCCCCTTAACAGGCTCTATCAGATTGACCTGGACCGCAACATGGCGGATATCCCCAACATAACCTTCGCCAACCTGGATATCAAAGACCTGAAGACCTATGTCCTGGCCGCTCTCCTTAAAAACGAGCCGGTCTGGTTCGGAGCCGATGTCGGAAAGCAGGTGGACAAGAAGAGCGGAATTCTATCCGAGAAAATCTGCCAGTACGAAGACCTCCTGGGAGTTGATCTTTCGATGAATAAAATCGAGCGGGTCCTCTACCAGGACACAGTGGTCAGCCATGCAATGGTTTTTCTGGGAGTGGACCTGGAAGGAGGGAAACCCCGCAAGTGGCTGGTGGAAAACAGCTGGGGCGAGGATACCGGTGAAAAAGGCTTTTATACCATGTACGATGACTGGTTTGATCAGCACGTCTATGAAGTGGTCATAAGGCAGGATTTTCTTCCGAAAGAGGTGCTGGATCTTATGAAGACGACGCCTACCGTCCTTCCGGAGGACGACCCGATGCGGGAGTTGCTCCGGTGACGCGATAATGCGGAACAATCGGTGAAAGAGCATTGTGCTTAAGGAAGTTCCATGATCATTGAATAAAGGGTCATGAGGAGCGAGATGGAGGATTATTAAAATGAGAAAATTTTCGGGACTGATGATTTTAGTTATGGTTTCGTGCTCTCTTTTCTTTTCGGGCCGGGCGGCTCTGGCCGCGGCGCCGGTTGAGGACGGGGCCAAAATTTTCTCCCAGGGGGCCGTTGCCCAGGTAACAGACACCGCCCGCCTGATAAAGGAGAAGACAGGAAAAGACCTCTGGGTCGTCACGGTGGATACCCGGGGCGACGTTTCCCGCAAGGAGGCCGCGGATAAGGCTTTCCGGGAGCGGAACGGCCAGGGGTTCATGATTTTTATCGCCGTCAAGGAGAAAGAGTTCGGGCTCAGGATCGGGGACATGACCCGCCGAATTTTCCCCGCCTCTACCGTGGCTCAGATCAAGAACGCCCTGGGCAGCAATTTCAAAGCGGGAGACTATGACGCGGGACTCATCGCCGCCGTCGGCATCGTGAAAGAGACGTTCCGGGCGGCCTCCGTAAAACCGGGAGCCGTGTCCTCGTCCGCCAGGCATGGGAGTGCCGGAAGCGGCGGATTCAATCTTATGAATGCGCTCCTGCTTGGGGGCATGATCCTGCTCGGCATTTTCGTAGTCACGCGCCTTATCAAGGCTCTTTTCGGCAGCTTTGGAGGCGGCGGCGTCCAGGGCGGAAATGCACCGGCGGGAGTACCGGGAGGAGGCCTCGGCGGCGGAGGCTTTTTTAGCGGGCTTCTCGGAGGGCTGGGCGGCGCCTTCCTGGGGAATGCCGCCTACGACATGATGCGCAATTCCCGTCACGAGGGAGACAGCGGGATGACCAATTCCGGCACATCTGAGGGCAGCCAGGTGGATGATGCCTGGAAGAATCAGGATTCCGGCGGGAGTTCCTTTTCCGATGATTCCGGCGGCTGGGGAGGCGGCGGGGACATTGGGGGCGGAGACTTCGGCGGAGGCGACGGAGGATGGTAAGTTAAGTTTTTTTCAGGCCTTTATTGAAACCGGCGGGCAGCAGGTCTCCGTGGACTTCCAGGATCCTGGCCAGAAGGCTCCAGGCCGTCTCTTCGCGGGCCACCAGGGGATGGGCGGTGAGGGCTTCGGCGGCCAGCACGGCTGAGCCTTCCACAGCGGCCTGGATGGTCAGATCCTCGTAGTTTTTTACGCTTCGAATGAGAGGAGCGACACTGGGCGGGAGCGCCCCGAAGGGAAGGCTCTCCGCTCCCCGGGATGAAATTTCAGCGGGAATTTCCACCACGGAATTCCTCCTGATGTCGACGATGGCCCCGCGGTTCTGGACA
>JAZDOK010000054.1:0-2325 GCA_043798715.1 bacterium | reverse complement strand
TTGACCCACAATTGCCTTCCAAGTATATTCACATTACTCAAAAGGGAATTTCGATCTAACACCATCGGCCTGCACCCGCAAGGGGCCAGCTGGTAGGCAGGGCGATGGTAATAAAAAAAGAAGCGGGCGTAGCGCTTCGCTTTCCTCGAAAAACATCGGTAGGAAACGGCGCATCCGCGCTCGCGGGAGGTTGCTGCGATGGCTTACGAGACGATTCTCTACGAAGTTGCGGACGAGATCGCGACGGTGACACTCAACCGTCCCTCCAAGCTCAACGCCTACACGCCGACGATGGGCAACGAGCTGGTGGACGTGATGAGTAAGGCGGATGCCGACGACGCAGTCCGCGTGATCATCATGACCGGCGCGGGGCGCGCATTCTGTGCCGGTGCCGATATCGGCGGATTTTCGCAGGACATCAAGGACCGCGAATCCGGCCGCTCCGCCCGGCGCGCAGAACGCATCTGGTTCTATCCGAGCTTAATGCAAAGCCTCACCAAGCCAACGATCGTGGCCATCAACGGCTTTGCGCTCGGCATCGGATGTACGATGATTCTCCCCTTTGACGTTCGGATCACCGTTGAGGAAGCGAAGATTGGCGTTATTTTCCCACGCGTCGGACTCATCACAGAACTGGGCTCGACCTATCTGCTGCCGCGTTTAATCGGCGCCTCGAATGCCGCCGAGATGATGCTCACAGGGCGTCAATTTACGGCCCAGGAGTGTCATCGAATGGGGCTGGTGAGCCACGTTGTGCCGGGGGACAAACTGATGGCGAAGGCGCGCGAGATCGCGGGGGAGATGCTCCAGTGCTCCCCGACCTCATTGGAATTGACGCGCCGGGCTCTATACACCGGGATGCAAGGCACGATGGAAACGGCAATGCATTTCGAGGCCCTCGCGATCGAGCGTTGCTTCCGGAGTCCCGAGCACAAGGAATACGTCACGGCATTCATGGAAAAGCGCAAACCCGACTTCCGCCGGGTCAAAAAATAGCGCGCCTACACATCTATACGCGGGCGTTGGGGTTGCCCCAGGTGACGGCAAAGTGGCGGCTCGCTTTTCATGTCCTCGGGGCTTCTCCTGCTTGGCTTACCCCACCAGGATGACAATCAGCCTTTTCGGACCGTGCATGCCTTTGAAGGGAGTGGCCTGGATATCCGCGGTCATGCTGGGGCCGGTGATGAAGCAGATTTGGCTGGGAAGCTTTTCTCTTTGGCTGAAAACCTTTTCAACCGCGCTCTCGTATATTGGAATGATTCTTTCCACGGGGACAATGGCGATATGCAGGGGCGGGGCCAGGGAAACCAATCGTGCCTGATCTTTGTGATGAAGCAGGATTACAGTTCCTGATTCGGCCACGGCAAAATCAACCCCGCTAATCCCTGCCTGCACCTTTTCGAACACCGCATCCTTGAAAGACTCCCGATCGGAAAAATCCCCGGGCGTCAGGACCCGGATGTTATTTCTTTTCCCCCACTCCGGAAGATTTAAAGGTGCAACCACCTCATCCGTTGAAACCATGATTTGCTCCAGCCCTTCTTCTCTGGCGATTTGGGCCAGTTTATTCATGGCTTCCTGGTTGTCCCGTACCCGATAGACAATCCCTGTTTCCTCAGCCAGGTAGGCGGAGAATTTCTGCACCATCTCCTCTTTGCTCCAGAAAAGTTCCTTCAAGGGGGGCATGGCTGGCCGAGGAGGGATGGCCTTCTTTGGGGCGGCCTTCAATCTTTCAAGGATTTCATCGCGAGCACTTTGGGTCATTGTCCTCTCCGAACTGTGTGTTTGAAATATAGGTTCATCTCCAAATGAGTTGATGATTCAGAACCGCTTTATCGTTGCCCGGGCAAAAGGGCAGGCGGCGAAGACAAAAACGGCCGGGATGCAACCTTAACCTTTCATTTCTTTCCATCGCTCACGAAAAGTTTTGTTAGCCATGGCAGGAAGATCCCGGCTTCTGAACCAGCCGCTAAAGGGACCTTTGACTTTGCTGATCACCCCTTCGTGGACGTCTTTGTTCAAGAAAGGGCGGATTATCCTAACTCCTAGGTTCCAGAGCCAGGACCGGCTGGCTGCCTGGGCCCACACCTTGAAGAAATTTTCCTCTATCCAGGGGCGTCTTTTCCCTTTGAAAATACGGTCGCCAAGCACATCCTGGGCTCGGTAATAAAGGAAGATGCCTGGATGATCGATCCCTGCAGGGCAAACACTCTTACAGGCCCCGCAAAGAGTGGTGGCCCGGTAGAGGTCCTGGGTGCGGTCCAATCCCAGAAGAGCGGGATTCAGGATTTGACCCATAGGACCGGAGTACGCCCACCCGTAGGG
>JAZDOK010000036.1:0-19385 GCA_043798715.1 bacterium | reverse complement strand
TGAATCGCCGGAGTCAGGGGTTTCCCATTCATTTTGATATCTAAATTAGTATCCATATGTGCATTATACACCGAATTTATTTGATTGTAAATACTTTCTTAAAACCAATTTTATCTCAGGCAAAAGGGACCGATGGAAGCGTAAGGGGAAAGCCGGTGCCTGAGGAGCGGAAGGGCCTATCAGGGGAGCGCCAGTACCCGGCATGACCAGGGTGGAAGGTCCAGGACGGCTTTCCCCTGATGAAATGTTGCGGGAGGACCGAGGATCCCCTGAATCCTGCCGTTCCAGCGAGGATTCGCCAGAAATTCGATACTTGTTTTTTTGCCCTTGTTAAAGGCTACAAGGACGGCATTTTTACCGGCATGCTTTTCAAAAACCCAGGCGTCCGGGGTCAGGGCCAGGGTTCTGAGGAGGCCTTTTCGCAAGGCGGCATTGCTCCGGCGCAGTTGAGCCAGTTTTCTGATGCTGGTTATAAAGGGCAGGCCGGAGTCAAAGCGTTCCATCATCTGGCGGTTATAAGGTTCGCCCCCTACTCCCCAGGTGGAGGGAGTATCATTATGAAGGAACTGCTCCGTGCCGTAATATATGCAGGGAATTCCCCGCAGGCACATGAGGAGAAGGAGTGCGGCCTGTGTCTTTTTTCGGGCCAGTCTCTCATCGGAACCGTATTGGCGACAGGTGGAGATGAAACGAGGCATATCGTGATTGTCAATGATAGTGACGAGGCGCTCGGGATGGGAGATTAAAAGGTCTTTCTTAAGATAATCCGGGAGCAGGCGGCAGGGCTTGTCTTTAGCTATGACCTCCAACAGCAGGCTCTGCAGGGTGAAGTCAATCAGGTTCACCCCGGTTTCATTTGTAAACATGACCGCCTCGGGGGAGCAGAGACCGCCCATGGACCACTCGCCGAAGAACCATAGGTTGGGGTTTATTTCCAGCATTTCTTCAACAAAACGGCGGACAAACGCCGACGGGAGATGGCGTACGGTGTCAAGGCGGAAGCCGTCGATTCCCTGGGCCACCCAGAATTTTCCGGACTGAATAAGGTATTCCGCAACTTTTGGATTTTCCTGGGCCAGGTCGGCCAAATCAAATAGGTTCTTGTCCTGCCACTCCCCGGGATCTTGTTTGGAAAAATCAATACTGCCCCGGTGGTGAAACCAATTATCAGGGTCTTTTCCATAGGATGCCAGAAGTCGTTCTCCATCATAGAGGGCCCCGTCACAACCCTGGCCGACTGGCGAGGTGTGGTTCAGTACCATGTCAAATATTATCTTTATGCCCATCCCGTGAGCTTTGTTAACGAGGTTCCGGTAGTCTTCCAAAATGCCGAAAAACGGATTCACGGCCGTGAAGTCCCGCGCCCAGTAGCCGTGGTAGGCTGAAATTTTTTCCTCCTGATCCCCGAATTTATACCGGTAAAGATCGCGGGTGTTGTCGAAGACGGGAGTCAGCCAGATGGCGGTGGTCCCGAGGCTCTTGATATAGGGGAGCTTGTCGGCGACTCCTTTAATATCCCCGCCCCAGTAGAGCTTCCATTCGGAGTGATCGGGGGAGGAGATCTGTGCCGGGGGCGGCGCACCCGATTCGCCACGATGGAAACGGTCTATTAAAATGAAATAGATGGTCTGTTCAGAAAAATCAGAAGCCACAGCAGCCGCCCGTATGAGAAGAAGTAAGCCGAGAAGGAGAACAACTTTTTTCATACACAGCCTGTGTTGAAAATTACTTTTTCACCACGTAAATTTTTGCTTCCCTGGAATTCATGTCCACGTTGATCCGGCCGTTCTGCACCACGACCTCATCTCCGGGTCGAAGTAGATTTTCAAGAGTGGTTCCATTTTTAATTTCGGACTCGGCCCGAAGGGGAATAGAGCGGGAAGATCCCTGGTTCCCGTTATTCAGCGCTACGATGACTTCATCATTTAAATACTTGCGATCATAAGCATAGACCTGGTCGTCCTGCCACATTTCCAGGTTGGCGCCCCGCTGGAGCGGAGCTTGTTCGTTCCGAATGGAGGTCAGCTTCTGGAAGTAGCGGAGGAGGTCCGGATTTTTGTCCCACTCCATGTCCTTGCGGTTCTCGGGACCGCATTGGCCGGCCTGTTCGAGGCGGCCCTCCATCCCTGCTTCGGTGCCGTAGTAGACGGTGGGGATGCGGTTGGTGGTCATCATGAAGGCCAGGGCCAGCCTGAGCTTGTCCTTGTTCCCCCCGGCGTCGGTAAGGAAGCGTGCTGTGTCGTGGTTGTCAAGAAAGACGCTCATGGCGTCGGGATTCTCATATACCCTGTCAGCCTCGGAGAGGCGATTGGCCAGATTGCGCATACTGCCGTCGTAGGCGAAGCAGTCCTTTATGGTAAAATACAGAGGGACATCGAAGAGAGACGACATTCCATCTTTCTGGTAGGAGGCCAGGTGGGAAGGGCGTCCGTCCATATCCTCTCCCACCAGCATAAAGCCGGGACCGGCATGTTCGCGGATCGCCTGGTCAAACTGTTTCCAGAATGAATGGGGGACATGCTTCACGGCGTCAAGACGGAAGCCGTCTATGCCGGTATTGTCGATCCAACTCTTGGACATGTCGATGAGGTATTTGCTGACCTCCGGATTTTCCTGGGCCAGGTCCGGCAGGCCGTACATATTTCCGTTTTCAACCTGCCAGGGGTCATTCCAGTCCTTGATGTCTCCGATATGGTGCAGCCAGTTCTGCTTGGCCGGGTCTTTGGCCCAGGGATGATCCCAGGCCACGTGGTTGAGTGGAAGATCCAAAATGACTTTCAGTCCCTTTTCATGGGCCTTTGAGACGAGTTCCTTCATCTTGTTCATATCGCCCTGGTGCGGATCCATCTGGTACTGGTCAACAGGCCAGTAGCCGTGGTAGCCCTGGGAATCAATGAAAGTGGTCTGGTTCTTCATGGTCGGTGAAATCCAGATGGTGCTGGCGCCGAGCCCTTTGACATAGTCCAGGTTCTTAATAATACCTTCGAGGTCGCCGCCGTGGTAGCTCCGCGGGTCCTGCTTGTTGACATCCATGTTATTGGTCTTGTCTCCGTCCGCGAAGCGATCGGTGAGCACAAAATAGACGATGTCTTTCTTCCAGGGTGAGCCCTGAACGGGCTGGTTTTTGTCCTGCCCGGTGCTGAGGGAGTATGTCAGAGAATCTTTTTTCTCCCAGGGCTTTGAAGCAGGGGAATCAAGCGAGTCGGTGACCTGGCCGATTTTATCCTTGGTGGTGAATGCCTGGAGCGAGAGAGCCTCCCCGTCTTTCCATCCGCGGTTTCTGAGGACCTCCTTGTCCAGGGAGAACTCGATACACTTGTCCAGGGAGTTGAATTTCAGATCTCTTAAGGCGTTGTTCCGGAGGGCGCCCTGCTCGTCGGTCACCGCATAATTTTTCTGGTCATAGGCTTTGACCGCGATGTTCCAGGGCTGGCTTTCCCCGGGCAGGGAGTCCGGCAGTTTGGAGGAGCCGGGCTTTCCTGCTGAAACAAGGAGATAGGCGTCCAGGTTGCCGAGTTCGGCTCCGCTTTTCAGATACGCGACGTCAATCCGAAAGCGGTATGGCTCGTCCGGTTTGCCCTCGCTGGCGTGGAGCCCCACGATATCCCGCGCGCTGTCAAAGCCGTCGTGCAGGCGCAGTTCATCTTCAGGGGAGGTGTAAACGTTGACGGCTTTCAAACGCTCCCGGTAGGTGGACTGAAGAGGAGCGGCGCCGAGTGTGACTTTTTCCTCGGGGAGGGGCTTTTGTTCCTCTCCGGGCTGAGTACGCGGGGGGGACTCAGCTTTAAGAGGGGTTCCGGGAGCAAGAGAGGTTTTCTGTCCCAGGGGATCAAGTATCATACCAGGCACCTCATCATAAAATCATCGCCTCGGCCATGGCGCCGTGCATCTTCATTATAATTTTACAGGAAAGGAAAGTCAATGAAGAGCGCCCGGAAAATGTAAACAAAATGTTAATTTTTCCCGCAAATTCTTCCGGCCCGGGAATTTCTACAAAGTGCGCTTGATTCCGAGGTCTTCGAAAACCTTGTTCAACCTTTTCTTGTGGGACTCCTTGACGACTTCGAGGCTGACCAGGTAGCAGTCGAGGACGTCGGCATCCTTCACAAGTTCGTCGTAGGGATTGGTGCCGAAAATCTCTTTTTCGCTATGGTGTTTGATGGAGCCGGAAATCGTCTCTATCTCCGGCCAGGAGAAGATACCCATATCCTTGAGAAGGTCCTTGGCCGGGAGGTGCCCTTTTTCCGCGTGTTTTTCGTTCCTGCCGTAGAGGATCCGGCCGAAGTCGTGCATGGCTGCTGAAATTCCGACCAGCTCAGCCGTGATGCCCCTCTTCAAAGCCAGAAGCTGGGCGATTTGGGAGCAGGAGTGCAGGTGATTAAGCTCATATTCAATGGGGACGTCCCTTTTTTCATCCGGGATGTTGTTTTTCTTGATGTTGTCCCTCAGGCGCTCTAAAACATTGGGAAGACGCGATTTCTTTGTCCGGTTCATGATATCCTCCTGATTCTGTTTTCATTCCCGCTGGAAAAAGAAAATCCTGCCTGGCCCCGCCTTCGGCGGGACGCCCTTGGTAGGGGCGTATAATCATGCGCATTGGTAGGGGCGTATAATGATACGCCCCTACAGTAATTCTATCCGGACCTCCGGGGGGGTCGTTAGGGTATTGTGAACCATGCAGCGGCCGGCGATGGAAAGGATACCGGCTCTTTTTTCCTCAGGGATCCCCCGGGGCATTATGATTTTTACCGTCATTTCCGAAATTCTGCTCGGGGATGCTTCCTTGGACCACTCCACCTCCATTTTCATCCCCTCGATCGGGATGCCGTGTTTCAGGCAGTGAGCGGCCACGTAAGTGCCGATGCAGGTCCCCAGGGAGATGACGAAGTATTCGCCGGGGGTCGGTCCGGCGTCGCTCCCGCCCGCGGAAGCGGGCTGGTCGGCCAGAACCCTGTGTCCGCGAACGTGCGCTTCAAATAGTGATCCTTCCTTGTAATCGATGCTTAGATTCATTGGATTTTCTCCTTGTGTTTTATTGTCCGGGAAAACGCGGCCTCCCGGCGGGGCTTAGATCCTGGTCGAGTCTTTTTAAGCCCGCTCCCCGGGCATAAGAAAGGGCCTGCCGGTATTCCGCCTGGGTGATGCGCCGGGACAATTCAGGATACTCCCCGGCTTTAAAGCATGGATGGTATTGGGGCATGACGTTGACGTAGGTATAGGGGGAAATTTTCCTTGCGATCCACTCCAGGATCTTCTCAGTTTCGGCGAGATTTCCGGGCATGACGAGGTGGCGGATGAGCAGGCCCTTCCCGGCGATGCCGCGTTCGTCCATCTGAAGTGGGCCCGTCTGCCGGTGCATCTCGGCAATGGATGTTCTGGCCGCCTCAGGATAACCGGGAGCGCGGCAGTAATTGATTGATGCGGCCTCGTTCCAGAACTTGAAATCCGGCATGTATATATCCACGATACCTTCGAGGAGGGCGATGGCCTCAAGGGATTCGTAGCCGCCGCAGTTCCAGACGACAGGCAGGTCCAGCCCCCGGCGGACGGCCAGTTCCAGGGCCTGAAGGATGGCCGGGAGCTGGTGGGTCGGCGTCACCAGGTTGAGGTTGTGGCACCCCTTTTTCTGAAGAGACAGCATGATTGAGGCCAGTTCGTCTACGGAAACTACCTTTCCCTCCCTTTTATGGCTTATGGAGTCATTCTGGCAGAAAAGGCATCCCAGGTTGCAGGAGGAAAAAAAGATGGTCCCCGAACCCATGGCGCCGACGAGAGGAGACTCTTCCCCAAAATGAGGACCGAAACTGGATACATATCCCTCCGGCCCCGTTTTGCAGAAACCCTGTTCTCCTTTCAGCCGGTTCACGCCGCACGAACGGGGACACAGGGAGCAGGATTCCATCATTCGGCGGGCCTGGTCGATTTTTTGATGGAGACGATCTTCTTTATAAAGCTTAAGATAGGCCGGCAAGGTCATTTTTATCTACTCGGGCTGATTAAAATAATCATAATTGATTCGTTTTTTGGAAGGAAGATCCTTTTCATGATTTGCATCATTAATCAGCAGGAATCAGAGCCCGGGTGGTGAATATAAAGAAAAACACAGGGAAGGTGATAGTGATAGAGGTGGATGTAGGCTCCGGCGTTATGCTCGGCGGAGTGAGGGTGGACGCCAACTACAAACAGTCGCTGGTTTTACTGCAGCAGCAGCTCGGTAGAATTGGTCGCAGATTGTCTTCCTTCGCCGACATAAGGAGAGGCGACCTTGTTCTCGTTATACCTCCGCGCTGCACTAACTCTTCGAATAAATTTGTGCCTCTTCCGGCCTACCTGGTGCAGGACGCAGGCAACAAATTCAATGATGACGGCACTTTGGGGAGGGCCTCCTCAGAGCCGGACACGCCCGGACTCTTTATCAGCACTTCCGAGAACGGCCCCTTCGGTTATATTCTGGAGGTCGGCCCGGAGTTCAAGAAGAAAATACTCCCGGATTTCTCCCTGATTGAAATTCAGCCAGAAGAGCTGCAGGACGGCCTCGTCTACAAAATCAATACTTAGTCCGGCTAAAGCGCCTCTTTACGCGTTCAGCACTGCATCCAGGATCTCTTTGGCCCGGGCGGGATCCTGCGATTCTGCGATGATTCTAACGACGGGTTCCGTGTTCGACTGGCGGACCTGACACCATGAGTCGTCCGCGTATATCACCTTGATGCCGTCCCAGCGGACGACTTTCAGATGTTCCTGTCCTTGAAAGAGATTGAGGCATTTTTTCAGAAAGGCCTCGGCTTTCCTTCGCTCCGGCATGACGATTTTTTCCTTGAGCATGGTGAAGCGGGGCATTTCGGAGACCAGTTCGGAGAGACGCCTTTTCCGGGTGGCCAGGGCCTCCAGGATCAGGGCGATACCGGACAGGCTGTCCCGGGTATAGCCGACGGGAGGAAATATGACGCCCCCGTTTCCCTCTCCGCCGAAGGCCAGGCGGCGCTCTTTCATCAGCTCGATAAAGGCGCGGGAGAGGTTGACTTCACCCACCTTGACTTCGTGGAGCTCGCCTCCCTGGGTCTTCACCAAGTGATCGATCAGGTGGGTGGATGAAGAATTTTTGACTACGACGGGCCTGGCGGAGCGGAACTTTTCCAGGAGATGGCGGACGGCCAGGGTCAGCGTGTATTCTTCTCCGACCGCCTCTCCCTTCTCTGAAACCAGGGCCAGGCGATCGGCGTCCAGGTCCTGGGCGAAACCGACGTCGCAGCCATGTGCAAGCACTTCCCGGCAAAGGGCGGTCAGGTTCGCCGGGATGGGTTCGGAATTGCGTTTCACTTCCACCGGAACGATCTCGCAGCCCAGAGCTTCCAGAAGTTGAAGGGAAAGGAGGGTTCCGGCCCCCTGCCCTGAATCAATTGCGACCTTGAGTTTTTCGCTTCCGATGAGGCCGGCATTACAGGAACTGAGAACACGATGCAGGTGGAGGCGGAGGGCCGCCTCGTTGAGATTTACGATGGTCTGTGAAGGCCCCGTCGCCGGGGGAGAGGGGTGCTTTTTGACATCCCGGTAGATGCGAATGAGTTCTTTGGTATGCGCGTCATCAAGGATGATGGACTCCGCTCCCGAGTAGAACTTGAAGCCGTTCCATTCAGGGGGATTGTGGCTGGCTGTGACCATGATGCCGCCGTCGCCGTTGGCTTTCGCCAGGTAGATTGCCAGGGTGGGGCTGGGCACCACCCCCAGGTCGCCGAGGATGCAGTCGCAGGTGGTCAGCCCCTCGATGAGGCCGTGCTTGAGGGCCTCTCCGGAAGGGCGGGTATCCTTGCCCAGGAGGAGGACCGGGGAGTTGGAAAGGCGAAGGCAGAACCTGGAAAAGGCCTCCCCGAAGTGGCGGGCGACCTCCTCGTCCAGGCCCTCCCGGTAGATTCCCCTGATTCCCGAGTAGCTTATCTTAAGGTTTTCCATGTCTAAGTCGCCGGGCATCTCAGTAGGCTATGGAAAAGACGCCGTCTTTCATTATTTCAAGCCCATCCGCGACGATGGTCGTGTTCTTTAGGACCGCGTCAACGTGGGCGTCGCTCTTCCAGTCCGAGCCTGTTTTTTCCGGGTATCCGTGGCCTATGGCCACGTGAATTCCTGGAAATTTTTCATCCTGCAGCAGGTTGCCCACCAGGCGGTCCAGGCCGACATTGGTTCCGATGGCAAATTCGCCGATCCGGTCCGCATTTTCATCCTGTTTCATGTTCTGCCTGAATTCCTCAAGGAGGTCGGCTCGCGAGCACTTAACCTCAACGACCCGTGAATTTTTTATGGTCATGGTCAGCGGATTTTTCTCGAGAAGTCCGTACTTATGGCTGAAAAAGTCTCCCAGGACTCCGTCCACCACGATAACACCTTCCGGGATGCCGGAGACGCAGGTGAAGATTTCGCCGTCGGGCAGATTGGACCAGTCCTCCGGGCGTATCAGTCCGTCGCTGACTTTCCACTTCCACGAAGGGTTGAAAAAAGCGGTAAAATGGGTTCCGGCCGGAGTGGTGACGGTAATCGCTTTCGCTTTGGAGCAGATTTCTACCAGGCGGGCGGAGAGCCGCTGTACCTGGGCGTAGTCAACCGACATCCCGGTCTCCATTAGAAGTTGGTCGATGCCGGGCATGTGGCCGTGGCGCAAAGGCTTGTTTTCTTCCACGATGTCGAGCATCGGGATCCGGAAGGATTTCAATTCTCCCTTTTTACCGGCGGCGGCATAGAAACTGACGTCGGCCTTTCGCAGGGCCTCGCCGATCTCCGCGGGGAAGGGGAGAGGATTGGAACCGTCTTCCGGGCGCTCTCCGAAATCCTCCATGACGAACATCTTCAAGTTTCCGGGAGATATTTTCTCGACTTCGGCGGCCAGGGCGTCAGCGATGAAGCGGGCATTGAGATCCGTGATGATAACGGCCTTTTCTCCTTTTATAAGGCGGACACAATTCTTGACCGCCTGCATGGCTCCATATTGTACGCTTCCCATTTAGTTCTCCTTTCAAAAATCAGATGAATTCTCTTTTCTGGAAAGAGCAGGATATCTCCTGCAAATCCGGGGCTTCCTGCCTTAAGAAGAAGGTATTTTTCGGGACGGAAAGGAAGTAAATAACCGTGAACTTCTTGGAACTGGCAAGAAAGAGAAAGAGTGTAAGAAAATATCTGCCTGAGGCCGTGCCCAGGGAAGTTCTTCTGCGCTGCCTCGAAGCGGCCAGGCTTTCACCCTCGGCCTGCAACTCGCAGCCATGGCGTTTCATCGTGGTGGATGACATCGAGCAGAAAAACAGGCTGTCGGAGGCCGCTTTTTCAGGCATCTATTCAATGAATGCCTTCGCCGGCACAGCGCCGGTTCTGGTCGTTGTAGTCAGCGAGCGTTCTTCTTTTGCGGCCGCGCTTGGTTCCTGTTTCAGGGGGACCCTGTATTCGTTGATCGACATCGGCATCGCCGGTGAGCACTTTGTTCTCCAGGCGGCGGAGGAAGGGCTGGGGACCTGCTGGCTGGGCTGGTTCGATGAAAAGAAGGTCAAGCGCGCCCTGGGCCTTCCAGGCAGCACAAAAATCGACATCATTCTAAGCGCAGGCTACCCCGTTGAATCTGAAGGAGTGGAGCACAAAAGAAAGCCGCTGGAGCAGGTGGCGCAGTTTCTGAATAAAACTCCTGTTTTAACAGGCGGGGGAGCCTATTCCGGGGAGGGTGAGTCTTGAAGAAATCAACCGCTCCTGAAAAACTGGACTGTCTCCTTTTGCACGTGCCGAAATCCTGTAATTTTTACCGGCCTTTCGGAAAATTCTCCTTCATCAATATCATCCCAACCGGAATGTTCTCCATGGCCGATCTTCTACAGCGGGAGGGCCACAAGACCCGCATTCTTCACCTGGGGGTGGAGCTGAAAAAAGACAGGAAGTTTTCGCTATACGATTTCATTGCCGAAGCGGACCCCCGCATTATCGGCCTGGATCTTTACTACCACCAGCAGTCCTATGACGTGCTCGAGGCCGCGGAAAAGGCCAAGAAAGCCTTCCCGGATAAATTACTGGTAATCGGCGGCTTTACTGCGAGCTTCTACCCCGAGGAGATACTGAAGAGATTTCCTCAGGTGGACGGCGTGATCAGGGGTGACGGGGAAGTTCCGCTTCTTTTGCTCATGCGCTTGTTGAAGGCGGGTAAGAGCGACTTTTCGCCGGTGCCCAACTTGATCTGGAGGAAAGACGGCGTCATAACGAGCAATCCTCAGAGTTATGTCGCCACGGCGGAAGACCTGGATCGTTTGAATTATGCCAACTTTTCCCTGTTAATGAACCATGAAACCTATCTTGAGACCATAAGGATGCACCCCGGGCCCGAATACTTCTACGGGCGTAATAAGTCAAAAAAAATATGCAGGAAAAAGCCGGTTGCGACATATTATCTGCAGACCGGAAAGGGCTGCCCTTTTTCGTGTTCCTGGTGCGGCGGCGGAAGCGAGGCCCATCGCCTCACCTCCGGGAGACAGACGCCGGTATTCCGTTCTCAGGAGAGCGTTGTCAATACAGTGAAGGAGGCCGTGCAATACGGTTTCGGGCGTTTTCACATCAGCTTTGACCCGGAACCGGGCAATCCGGTTTATTACCTTGAGCTTTTTGAAAAACTGAAGGGTTGGGGCTTTAACATCGGCTGCGTCTTTGAGAGCTGGGGCCTTCCGACAAGAGAATTCATCGACTCTTTCGCCGGTACTTTCCCTCTCGATAGTTCCTCCCTGATCCTTACGCTGTCCTCGGGGAGCGAGCGGGAAAGGAAACTCAATCGCACCAATTACGCATCCAATCAGGAGGTTTTTGAGACGCTCTCCTTTCTCGAAGAGGCCGGCATCTGCACGGAAGTCTATTTCAACCTGGCTGGAGGGTCGGAGACTGAGGATGATGCCGAGTCAACCAGTGCGCTCATGCTCAATCTTAAGCGCCATTTCAAGAATGTGACCGCGGTCAGGGCTTTCACCGTCGAGATAGAGCCGGGATCGCCCCTCCAGGCTGATCCCGGGAAATTTGAGGCGGAGACGAACCGGAAGAATTTCCTGGACTATTACGTCGCCAGCAGTTGGGATGACTCCAATCCCTATGCCGGCCTCGGGTACTATCTTCCCGCTTACTTCAAGGATAAGAGCCGCTGTGACGATTTGAAGACCTTTGAGGGAGAAATGCAGAAATTGCGATGCCGCAGCTTCTGCCTCCTGCAGGGGAATGATTCTCCGTTCCTGGGCCGTTTGAAATGCTGGTTTAAAAGTCTCTTCCCCAGGTAAGTTTTTTTATTTCATAAGGATTGATCCGCAGGATCACAGCGCTGGGCTTTTTTATACCAGCGGATGGCTTCCTCCCTGCGTCCCGCCCGGAGCATCAGATTGCCCATGTCCCTGAGGGCGGCCGATCGGCAGGGATTTTTCTTTAGAATTGTTTTGTAGACTGAGATCGCTTTCTTATCCTTCCCCTGGATTTGAAGTGTCCTTCCCAGGCTCAGGTAAGAGTCCTCAAAGTCCGGATCAAGAGCGGTGATATTTTTAAAAATCGCTTCGGCTTCCGAAAGACTTCCTTTCTCGTAAAGGGACATTCCCAGGAGGTTTAGGACGGCGATGTCGTTCGGGGCCCTGTCCAGGGCCAGCCGGCACTCGGCGATCACTTCGTCGAGCTTGTTCAGGCGGCGGTAAAGTTCAGCCAGGTTCCAGGAGGAGCGGTTCATCCTGAAGTTCCACTTCAGGGCCTGCTGGTATTCGTCTATGGCCCTGTTCAGGCTGGCGGCACCGGGAATGGATTGGAGGAGGACGGCCAGGCGGTAATGGAGTTCCGCATTCTGGATGTTGGCGGAAATTGCTTTTTCCAGGGCTTCGACCCCTTCCTTCAGGCGCCCGGATGAGGAGAGCGCGGAGGACCAGGCGAGGGCGACATCCGGATCTTTCGGGCGCCTTGAGACCAGGTCTGTCAGGATTTCCCGGGCTCTTGAGATTTCTTTGTTTTCCACCAGTATGGCGGCCAGGGCGAGCCGCACATCTTTGTCCCCCGGGTGTTTTTTCAGGGCCTCTTCGTATGCGCCAGTAGCCGCTTTCCGGTTGCCCAGTTTGCGTAAGACGTCGCCTGTTCCCCGCAGGGCCGGAAGATAATCAGTGCAAAGGCTCAGGGCCATGGAGTATTTTGAAAGTGCCTCCTGCCATTCGCAGGCGGCGGCCAGAGAATCGGCGCTCCGGCACAGGGAGGCGGCATTCATCTTTTTCATGGCCGGGGGCAGAAGAAAAATAAGGCCCGCAATGATGAGGAGAAGTCCCGCTTTGAGAAGATTAGCTCGATTCATATTTAAACCGTCTGGCGGGCCCAGAAGGACTCGAACCCTCAACCCCCTGGTCCGAAGCCAGGTGCTCTGTCCAGTTGAGCTATGAGCCCGCCCCTCTTAATTCTCAGGAGAAGGCTACATTTCCTCCATCCGGCTGCGGGCGGCAGGATCCCGGGGGGAAACCTTGAGGGCCTTCTGGTAGTAGATCATGGCTTTTCGTTTCTTACCCTTTTTAAGAAACAGGTCCCCTATAAAGCATATTCGCGCCTGTCCCCAATTATTCTTTATTTGAAAAAAAGAATAAAATGAAGTATAATCTGGATACCGGGCAGTAGGAGGAAAATCATGAATAACAATTTCACCGTTTTGGTCAGAAAAAGCAGGTTCGAATACGTGGCTATTTGTCTTGAGTTGAATGTTTCCGCCAGAGGTGCAGACCTGCCGGAAGTAGAGAAAAACCTTCAAACAGCGATAGCGTTATACCTTGAGGATATCAAAGAACACCCGAATACGGTTGTTGCCCCAATAGCCACCGAAGAAGTAATCGAATTTTTACAGGATACAGAGCCGGAATGGCACAAAAGAAGCAGAAAGGGATTGCTGCTTCGGCCTTTTGAAATACATGAGGTTCCGTATTATGCCTAAAATTCCTTCCCTTTCGAGTAAACAGCTTATCAAATTGCTCGAACAAGGCGGGGCTTCCTTTGTCAGGCAAGGACCCACCGACCACGCAATTTATGCAAGGGCCATCAAGGGCAAGCGCTTTTCGGCTCCCGTTCAAATGGGCAAAAAAAGCTTAGACCCCGTTTACTGCAAGCGCGTCTTCAAACAATTGCAGTTTACGGACAATGAAATTGCAAAGCTCTTCAAGATCGCCCAATAAAATCAAGGCATCAACTCAATCTTTGAATTGGATTAGGAATAGGGGAAGGCTACATTTCCTCCATTCGGCTGCGGGCGGCAGGATCACGGGGGGAAACCTTGAGGGCCTTCTGGTAGTAGATCATGGCTTTCCGTTTCTTGCCTTTTTTCAGAAACAGGTCCCCTATAATCACGTTTAATATGGTCTCGATGCTGGTTTTTTTCAGGAAATGATAAAAGACGCATTGAGGGGGGGAGTCAAAATGTTCCACCACGTGCCTTAGTTCCTTAACGGCGCCCTCGATGTCACCGGCGGCTCTTTTCTGCACCATTCCCAGGATGCTCTCCCGGAAAATCCTGGAGCCGGGATTATCCTGAACTCCCTGGGCAATGAGTTTGCCGTATTCATCGAAAACGGCCTTGAGAGGCTTGGGCTTAATCGGCTTGTTCAGGTACATCTCGGCCATGAGGAGGAGGTGCTCCCTGAGACCGCTCAACTGCAGGTAGTGTGGCATCGTCCATTCCGAAAACAAAGCTAATCCCTTCTGGATGCTCTCGCCCAGCCCCTTGACAATCCCCTGGCGGGAGTGGATGATTCCGATGCAGAGTAAAACGTCGATCTGGTCTCCAATGAAAGGGAGGCCGGATTCCAGTGCCCACTGGAGGTAGTCCGTCGCCTCAATCTCATCGTTCTGCATCAGGCACAGCTTGGCCTGGATGGCGCACAATTGGGCATCTAGGGCATTGAGATGGAAACCTTTCTTGAGAGTCTCTTCCGCTGCATAGAGATTCTGCCTTTTGGCCTCCCCGTCGAGGGTCCTGGAAATGACCTCAATCAGATAGGAGTCGGCCAGGATGCGGTAAAAGTGGTGGCTCTCGGGAAATAACTTAAGCGCGCTCTGGCAGAGGTCCCCCGCCCGCTGGGCCTGGCACTTCAAAAGCAGGATCTCGGCCAGATGCCGGTAGTGCCGCGCCTCGAGAGGATCCATTTCGAGGGTCTTTCTCATCTGTTCGACCGACTCATTTAAGCAGCCGAAATTTCTCAAAAGGATGGCAAGACGTTCGTTCAGGACGACGTCTCTCGGATTGGCAGCCAGGAGCGCGGCGCATTTCTCTTTGTCTATAAAGTCCATTGATTCAGGCATTATGTTGTAAATAAAGGCATTTTTTCAGCCTCTCCGCCTTTCAGGCAACATGGAGGGCGAGCAGTTTTTTCTCAATGACATGGGCGAGGCGCTTGATGCCTTCCCAGATCTGTTCCTCGCTCGGATAGGAAAAATTAAGGCGCATGGTGTTATGACCGCTGCCGTCACAGTGGAAGGCCGTGCCCGTGACGTAGGCCACGTTTTCCTTGAGGGCCTCCGGGAAGAGATCGTCGGCATTGATCTCCTCAGGCAGTACCAGCCAGAGGAAGAGCCCTCCCTGGGGATGGGTCCACCTGAGGCCCTCAACCCTGGGCATATGCTTTTCAAGAGCCGCGAGCATGGTGTCCCTTTTCTTTTTATAGACTTTCTTAATCACTTCAATATGTCCTTCCAGCAGGCCCCGGTGCATGAATTCATAGGCGATGGCCTGGGAGAGGGGAGGCGTGCACAGATCGATTGATTGCTTGGCGATGGTCAGTTTGTTAATAATGGAAGGATGCGCCACAACCCAGCCTACTCTTAATCCCGGGGTTAAAATTTTTGAGAAGGAATGGAGGCTGACGACGTTGTCGGTGGTATCCAGGGATTTGAGGGAGGGAAGCTTCTCCCCCTCGAATCTCAATTCGCGGTAAGGTGTGTCTTCGATGATTAAAACGTGGTATTCATGGCTGAGCCGGATGAGCTTCTTTCTTCTTTCGAGGCTCAGGGTGACTCCCGAGGGATTCTGAAAATCCGGAACGACATAGATGAATTTGTAGTGTTCCTCCTGGGCTTTCAACTGCTTCAGATGTTCCTCAAGAACATCCACTATCAATCCGTCGTCATCCATGGGGACCCCGACCATATGGGCTCCATAGCAGGTGAAAGCCTGCAACCCCCCCACGTAGCTGGGCAGCTCCACCAGAATGGGATCGCTGGGGTCAATGAAGATCTTTCCGAGCATGTCCAGACCCTGCTGGGAAGCTACTGTTACCAGGATATTATCCTCGGTGATATTTTCCCCGTCTTTCTTTGCCAGTTTCACCAGTTCGGAGCGCAGGCGGGGATCCCCCGCCGTCTCTCCGTACTGCAGGGCGATGCGGGAGTCCTTGCTGAGAACATCTTTGGCGATCTCCAGGATCTCTTTCTGGGGAAAAGAGTTGGTGTCGGGAAGACCTCCGGCAAAAGAGATGATTTCCGGCTTGTTGGTAAGTTTCAGCAACTCGCGGATGACACTTTTTTTCATTCTTCGTGCGATAATCGAGAAATTTTTAACCAGATCGATCACGAAAGCGCCTCCTCCATTATTATGTTTAAGAGCGTCTTAACAAAAACGCCCAATCCCGGACGGAGAGGAAAAGAGGATTTCCCTCCACCGGGATGAACATCTACGGCATGAGAAAAAATCAGACTATTAAAGTGCTTTTGCTCCTACTATTCTGCGCGGGAACATGCCTTTCCTCCTGTATCGTAAAGACTCAGCCGAAAGAAGGGGGAATCGCCGGCGGAAATTATGTAAAGGAAGCCTGGTATAACCTGTACGATCAGGAAGAAAAGATCGGTTTCATCCATCATATTATCAGGGATCTTTCTTATGAAGGTCAGCCGGCCAGGGAGATCAGGGAGGAGACTAAAAAAATATTTCAACGCTTTGGGACCCGCATAGAAGAGTCTTCGACCAGCAGAGTTCTGTTACGAAAGGATTTTCGCCCCATTTCGTTTTTAATCAGGGAGAGGGTATCCAGAGACGACAGGCTCCTGGAAGGCCGGTTCCGCGACGGCGTATTAAAAGTAGTCGAAACAATTGGCCGTTCCAGGCGGGTCAAAAGTTTCAAGCTTGATGAAGACACCTGTTTTGTTGAGGCTCTGGATGGTAAAATTCTGGAGTCGGGACTTCGGACGGGAAAGGATTTTAAATTCAAGATTTTTGACGTCCAGCTTCAAAAAATTACGTTCGTCGACATTTCCGTCATTCGTGAGGCGGAGCTTGAGATTGGGAATGAGCCGACAAAAGCATTTCTGCTTCGCACAAGGCACCAGGAGTATCCCCAGATCGAGATGCTCACCTGGATGGCTCCGGACGGCACGATTCTCAAGGAAGATGCGGATCTTCTGGCCATAAGATCCCAGAAGACGTCCCCTGAGGATGCCCAGAAGATGGATGTTGTAGCGGACTTGGGCTATAGCTCAATGATCCGTTCCAGTTCCCGGGTCCCTCATGCCAGGAGGGTGACGGGGGCCACCATGGAGGTTTATTTCATGCGGGGAGACTTAAAACCCATACTGGAACACCCGCCTGTCCAGAGAGTCTATCCTTCAGGTCTTGAAAAGCAGGTGACACTTACGACAGAGGCCCGGCAGGCAGACCCCGGGCGTTCTCTTCTTCTACCCGTTCAAAACCCGGACATGAAACCCTATCTGGAGCCGAATGTCTTCATTCAGTGCGATGACCCGGAAATCAAAAAACAGGCCCTTCTTATCGTGGGAGGGGAGAAAAACGCAGTCCTGGCCGCAGAAAAACTCTCTTACTGGGTCTATAGGAACGTTCGGGAGAAAAATCTGGCCACGGGTTTTGCCTCGGCCTGCGAAACGCTCAGGACCCGCACGGGGGACTGCACCGAGCACTCGCTGCTTCTGGCGGCACTGGCCAGGGCGGCCGGGATTCCGTCCAGGGTAATTTCGGGCCTGGTTTATGTCACCGGTAACTTTGTCTATCATATGTGGGTGGAGGTTTTCACCGGCGCCTGGCAGTCCATGGATCCTTCTCTTGGACTTTCCATGGTGGACGCCCTCCATATAAGGCTTTATGAGGCCTCCATGGAGCCTGCCAGCTTCTTTCTCTCGGGGCTGGCCATCCAGCAGACGGTCGGAAATCTCGGCGTAAAAATCTTAAGGTACAGCTCCGGCGGCAGGTCTTTCGTGGTCAATTCCGCCGATCCGGGATACCGCCTCACCGGAAACACCTACGAGGATACGGTCTATGGTTTCAGGCTGAAGCTCGGAAAAGGCTGGGAAGTGTCAACCCCGTCCGGGGTGCCCTCCGTTCTGGCCGGTTTTGTAAATCAGCCGGCTCTATCCAGCATTACGATTTCAGTAGAGGAACTCTCCTCCGCTGATTCATATCCCATGCTTCTTGAGGAGATCAGAAACCAGTTCAAGAAGGAGAAAGAAATACGCCTTATATCATTCCAGCGCGACCTTAAATTCAAGGGAATGCCGGCGGCACGGATATCCCTTGAGGGGAAGCAGTTGATGCTGCTGCTGCCATCCGAGGTGAAACAGCTCGTGGTCCTGGATGGGACGGTGGTCTTTATCCTGACGGCTAACTACCCCAAAAATTCACCGGGGCGGATCAGGCAGGAGGCGCTTGATATCGTGGAAAGCTTCACTCCCTTGCCAGGCGCGGATCGTCCTTAAGCAGACGCTCCACCTCTTCACTCCCCGTGGAGGAAAGCGCCCGTTCGGCGAGTTTTAAGGCCTCGGCTGAATCGAAGGAGGCGAGAGCCTTCCTTACGGCGGGGAGGCCGGCCGGATTGACGCTCAGGACCTTAAGCCCGAGACCGGCCAGAAGCACCGCTGCTGCCGGATCCGAGGCCATTTCTCCGCAGAGACTCACTTCCCTGTTGAATTTTCCGGCCGCCTCGACCGTAATTTTTATGAGTTTCAGGACGGCCGGGTGGTAATAATCTTTCCCGCTGCCGGTGAGAAGGCTCCCCCGGTCCGCCGCCAAGGTGTACTGAGCCAGGTCGTTGGAGCCGATGCTGAAGAAGTCCACGGCCGGAGCCAGGCGCTCGGCCGTGAGAGCCGCTGCCGGGGTCTCGATCATGATTCCCAGAGGCGGGGCGGAGTATATCTCTCGCATTCTGTCTTCGCCTTTGGCGTGATCCCGCCGTAGGCGGTGACGGGATCCCCCGCCAAGGCGGGGCTGACCGGGCTGCTCCCGCCTGCATTCGGAGGCCGCTTCCTCGATAATCGCGGCAGCGGCGATTACTTCCTCGATGGCGGAGACCATGGGAAGCATTATCCGCGCTTTCCCGGCGGCGGAGGCCATGATGATGGCCTTAAGCTGGGATTTGAAAATATCCCTCCGGGCGAGTGAAAAGCGGATGCCCCTTAGGCCCAGGGCGGGATTTTCCTCCTTAGGGAGAGAGATGTAGGCGGGGATTTTGTCGCCGCCTATATCCAGGGTCCGTATGGTCACCGGCCTGGGGGCGAAGAGGGCCAGGATAGAGCGGTAGAATTCAGTTTGGGCCTCTTCCTCCGGCATGTTCCGGCTCATGAGAAAGAATTGTTCCGAGCGCAGAAGTCCAATCCCTTCCGCTCCCTCTTCCAGCGCGCGTCGGGCCTCTTCGATACTTGCGGCGTTGGCCAGAAGGGTGATCTTCTTTCCGTCCTTCATTAGAGGATCGCCGGGAGGGATGGTCCTGATGGAGAGCGGCGGAGTTCTCTTCTCCTCAATCAGCCTATGGTAGCGGCTTGATGTTTTTTCGTCGGGATTAAGGATTGCAAATCCGTTTCCGCCGTCCACGATGGCATTTTCGGCGCCTCTTCCGGCTGACAGGGCTCCGGCGACTCCAAAGACGGCGGGAATTCCCCGGGCCCGGGCCAGAATGGCTGCATGGGAGTTGTGGCTGCCTTTTTCAGAGACAAGTCCCAGAACCATTTTCCCGTCCATCTGAGCGATCTGCGAGGGAAGAAATTCAAAAGAAAATATTATGGCCGGTTTTTCCATGTTTTCCAGGGGGGCCGTTGTCCGGCCCGAGAGTTGCCGAACAAGCCTTTTAGCGA
This sequence comes from bacterium, assembly GCA_043798715.1. Lineage (GTDB taxonomy): Bacteria > Vulcanimicrobiota > JAZDOK01 > JAZDOK01 > JAZDOK01 > JAZDOK01. The sequence continues at coordinate 314 of JAZDOK010000036.1, read as the reverse complement.
CGTCCAGAAGATCGTCGAATCTTCCGCTGATATACTCATCTTTTACGGAAGAGAAGTTCTCCCTTATTTTCTGAAGGGCGAAATGGAGGGCCGTTTCGGTCTTTTCGCCTCCCGGGGTGATGTGCTTTTCAACCTCGTCCAGGAAGGAGGGGTCCTCAAGAAAAAGCCGCTGCGCCTCAAAGATCATGGCCAGATTGTCTCCGGAGTCTGCGGCGACTTCTTTTTCCAGCGAGAAAAGCTGTTCCCGGCAGGCGGTGACCGCCTTCCGGAATCGCTCAAGCTCCATTGGAGGAGTGGTGGCCGCCGTCTCCGGC
>JAZDOK010000030.1:0-67124 GCA_043798715.1 bacterium | reverse complement strand
CCAAATCATCTCAAATTCTCCGCTTTTTTACTCGCTTTCCTCCTCGATTGTGGAACAGATCGCCGGGAAAGTGCAGCTGGTTTCTTATCCGCCTGATACGGTCATTTTTAAAGACGGCGACCCCGGCGACAGTTTCTACATCATCCACTCCGGCCACGTGAAGGTGGTCAAGGCCTCACAGGATCGGGTGGGGGAGGAGCTGGTGATGGCGGTCCTCGATCCCGGGGAGGTCTTCGGCGAAATGGCGCTTCTCATCGGGCAGCCCCGCTCGGCGGCTGTGAAGACTATGGACGAGGTGGAAGTCTTCCGCCTGATGAGGGAGGATTTCTCGCAACTCATGCGGGAGAATCCGGAACTTCTGGTACAGATGAATCACGTTCTGGATCAGCGGGTCTCACTTCTGGACACATCTCCCGGAAGCGGGCAGGACGCCCTGACCAGGGAAAAATTCCGCTCTTCCCGCCGCGAGGAAGTGGACCACATCATGCTGGACCTGATCTTCAAGCTGAACATGGCGGCGGGCGGGACGGAGCAGATAGAGCACTGCAAGCAGACGGCCATCCTGGCCCAGGAAATGTCCAAGATGCTCTGTCCCATGGTGAGCGAGGAGATCATCTCCGGCGCCTACCTTCATGAAATCGGGAAGATCTCACTTTCTAAAACTTTGGTGGAGAAGGAACGCAGCGGACAGGAGCTGGCTCCGGAAGAGTCCGAGGAGTTTTCAAAAATCTGGAAATACAGCAGCGACATACTTGGACCGCTGCACAACCTCCAGCGGCAGGTGAATTTTATCGTCTTCCTCGGGAAAGAACGTTATGATGAAATGCCGATCGAGGCCCAGATCCTCAAGGTGGCCGATGATTACCAGGAGCTTATCAATCCCAACTGCCGCAACCGGAGCGGGGCCGAGGCTCTGGAGCGCATTCGCGCAGGGAGCGGGACTCGCTACAACCAGAAGGTAGTGACAGCGCTTGAGCGCACCATCGAAAAATTCAACGCAGTCCTGGCCGAGCGCCAGCAGTCCTACATGCGCTGCATCAACCGCGCCCTGGATATAAAGGACAGTTATACGCTTGCGCACAGTCTCCATACGCAGGAGATGTCCCTTAAGATCGGGGAGCTTCTGGGACTTGGGAAAAGAGAGATGGACATGCTCAGCCTCGGCGGGGAACTCCACGACGTGGGGAAGATTTTCATCGAACAGGAGATTCTGAACGCCCCGAGAAAGCTCACGCCCGAGGAATTTGACATAATGAAAAAGCACCCCGTCTGGAGCGCCAACTTCTTCGCCGAAGTGCCGGGAATGGGCGAACTGGCCTCCATCGTCCGGCATCACCACGAGAAGATGGACGGCTCCGGCTATCCGGATGGGTGGAAGGGGGAGCAGATCCCGTTCCTCTCAAGAATCATGGCGGTGGGCGATGTCTATAGCGCCCTCACCACCCCGAGGGTCTATCGCCGGGACGAGCAGGGACAGAAAAAGGCCTTTTCCCTGGAGAAGGCCCTGGAAATAATGGACGGAATGCAGCCGGGACATTTTGACGGCGCGGTCTTTGAAGCCTTCAAGAGCGCAGTCATGGTTCAAAGTTCTTAACTCGTCCCGCCGGCGCAAAGGAGAAGAATGCAGTGGCAGAAGAATCTAAATTAAACACCCTTCTGGCCGGTCTGGGGATTGCCTCTCCGGAGGAACTCAAGCAGGCGGAGGAGCAGGTCAAGGAAGAGGCTGTCACTCTGGAAGAGGCCATCCAGAAGACAAAAGCTGTCTCCGGGGAAGCCCAGGAGGGCCCTGCGGAGGAAGGCGGCCCAAAATCTGATGAAAAAACGCAGGAGATGGAAAACCGCGCCAAAAAAATGCGGGTCCGGTATGTAGATATTTCCAAGGTGGAGATTGACAAAGAAACGGCCACCATCATCCCCGAGCAGATGGCCAGCCGCTACCAGCTTGTCTGCATCGGAAAAATCGAGAAAAAAATAACCCTGGCGATGGTTGATCCTATAGACATCTTTGCCGTTGACGACGTGAAGCTGAGAACCGGCTACGACGTGGAGCCGGTCCTGGCGGCGCCTGATGATATAAAGAAAGCCATTGATACGGTCTACGGCACGGACGCGGGGTGGAAGGACAAGGTGCTCAAGGACCTCAGCGAACAGGTCGTGCAGATGGTCAAGGATGACGAGGAGACTGGGGAGGAAGATGTCGTCATTGACCAGCCCATCATCATCGCGGTCAACAAGATCATCTCCGAGTCGGTGCTCAAGAAGGCCAGCGACATCCACATAGAGCCCTTTGAGAGGGAGCTTCTGGTCCGCTTCCGCATTGACGGCGTCCTCCATGAGATCATGAACCTCCCGAAGGCCATCACTCCCGCCCTGGTCTCCAGGATCAAGATCATGTCCAATATGAAAATTGACGAGCGGAGGGTTCCCCAGGACGGAAGGATTCACATGCAGGTCGCCAATCGCGACCTGGACATCCGAGTCTCAACCGTCCCCACCAACTACGGGGAGAGCATAGTCATGCGTCTTCTCGACCGCAGCCGGATGAAAATAGAGCTTACAACCCTTGGTTTTTCCGACCGGGACCTGGCCGGCTTCCAGAAGCTGATCGAGCGGCCCAACGGCATTATCCTGGTGACCGGCCCCACCGGTTCCGGCAAGTCCACCACCCTCTATGCCGCCTTAGGAGCCATTAACGACCCTACCACCAAGGTGGTAACCATCGAGGACCCCATCGAGTACACCATGAAAGGAGTCATTCAGGTCCAGGCCAACAACAAGGTGGGCCTGGATTTTTCCAGGGCGCTCCGGGCTTTTCTCCGCCAGGACCCGGACGTGATGATGGTGGGAGAAATCCGTGACAAGGAGACGGCCACCATCGCCGTGGAATCGGCTCTCACCGGTCACCTGGTGCTCTCAACCCTGCACACCAACGATGCCGTGGGTTCGGTGACGCGCCTCATCGACATGGGAGTAGAACCGTTTCTCATTTCCTCCACCTGCATCGGGGTTCTGGCCCAGCGGCTGGTCCGCAAGGTCTGTTCCAAGTGCGCCGAGCCCTTCGAGGCCTTCCCGGATCTCCTGGAGATCTTCAAAAAGAACGACATCCCCATGGATAACCTGACTATCAAGAAGGGCAAGGGCTGTGACAATTGCAGCGGGACCGGGTACTCAGGTCGTATGGGTATTTACGAGCTGATGATTATGAGCGATGAACTCCGGGACATGATCATCAGGAGGGTTCCCTCGTCCCAACTCATGGCCCTGGCCCGTGAGCAGGGTCTCAGGACCCTGCATCAGGACGGACTTCTCAAGGTCTCCAAGGGGGTAACCGCCTACGAGGAACTGTGCCGGGTGACGGCGGAATGAACTATCATATGGAGGAAACCGTGTCCGACCAGGATTCAAAAGCGAACGTGCTTGAGCGCCTGTGCCGGGTGGGGCAGGAGCTTTCTTCTTCAACCGATCAGGACGAACTTCTGGCGAAGATCATCAATTGCTCCAAGGAGGTCTGTAATTCCGAACGGGCCTCAATGCTTCTTCTGGACGAAGAAAAGAATGAAATCTACTTTAAGCAGACTGCGGGAGAACTGGGGGAGGTCATCCGGAAGATCCGCCTGCCCTTGAATGAAAACAGCATCGCCGGCTGGTGTATCCTCCACCGCGAGCCCCTCATTATCCTGGATGTCAACAAGGACCCCCGCCATTACAAGGGGGTCGACAAGGCCACCAGTTTTGAGACCCGATCCATCCTGGCGGTGCCGGTCAAGTGGGGCGAGAAAGTCTTCGGATGCGTCGAGGCCGTCAATAAAATCGGGGACATCCCTTTTTCCGGCGAGGATCAGGAGTACCTGACCATCCTGGCCCAGCAGGCCGCCGTGGCCCTCAATAATGTCTTTCTGAGGAATCAGCTTCAGAATTTTTTCGTCCACGTAGTCGAGATCCTGGTCTCCGCACTTGAGTCGATCGAAAGATCCGGGAGGGGACACACCTTCCGGATCGCCCGCCTGGCCGCCGCAGTCGCCCGGGAGTGGGGAATGTCAGGGAAAAACATGGAAAACCTGCTCTATGCCGCCTATTTTCACGATATCGGGAGGTTGAGACCCGGGATCCTGGGGCGCCATGACGTGGATTTTCTTCATCCCCAGGAGGGCGCCAATCTCCTGCAGAGGATTAAAATTCTGGAAAAAGCCGTCGCCGCCGTAAAGCACCATCATGAGTATTATGACGGCAGCGGTTTCCCTGATGGAATCTCGGGGGATGCCATTCCCCTGGCGGCCAGGATCCTCTCGATGGTCGAGGATTATGACAATCAGCTTCAGGAGTGGGACCGGTCAAAATCACGTGAAGATTTCAACAAGCTCTTCCTGCAGCTCTCCATGGATCGCCACGATCCGCTTCTGCTGGAAGTTTTCGGAATAGTCCTCGAGAAGAACCCGGCGAGGGACTGAAATTCACGGTCAGCCGATTTTTTCCATTCCTCCGGCGAAGGGGCGCAGGACTTCCGGAATGACGATCGAGCCATCCGCCTGCTGGTAGTTTTCCATGACGGCGATCATGACGCGCGGAAGTGCCAGGCCGGAGCCGTTCAGGGTGTGGACGAATTCCGGCTTGGATTTCGGGGTCTCCCTGAAGCGGATTTGCGCCCGGCGCGCCTGAAAATCGGTGCAGTTGGAACAGGAGCTGACTTCGAGCCACTCCCCGCAGCCCTGGGCCCACATCTCGATGTCGAAGGTGAGCGAGGAAGAAAAGCCGACGTCGGCGCTTGAGAGCTGGATGACCCGGTGGGGAATCCCGAGGAGGCGGCAGACTTCCTCGGCGTGAAAGACCATCTTCTCCAGTTCCTGGTTTGAAGTCGCAGGATGAACGAACTTGAACATCTCCACCTTGTCGAACTGGTGGCCCCGCTTGATGCCCCGCACGTCCTTGCCAGCGGACATCTTTTCCCTTCGGAAGCAGGGGGTATAGGCCACGTAGTTGAGTGGAAGAAGGCTCCCGTCAATTATTTCATCCCGGTGCAGATTGGTCACGGGGACTTCAGCCGTCGGAACTAACCAGAAGTCCTCCTCGGCGTCGTGGTAGAGGTTGTCCCGGAATTTAGGGAGCTGGCCGGCGGCATACATGCATTCTTCCTTCACCATGAAGGGGAGATAGACCTCGGTGTAGCCGTGGCGGGAGATGTGCAGATCCAGCATCCAGGCGATGAGGGCGCGCTGGAGGCGGGCTCCGGCTCCCTTGAGCACATAGAAGCGCGTGCCTGAAAGTTTGACGCCGCGTTCAAAATCAATGATGCCCAGTCTTTCGGCGAGTTCCCAGTGCGGGAGGGGAGTGAAATCCGCCTTGGGGAAGTCCCCAACTCTGCGGATCTCCACGTTGTCTTTTTCGCTCTCCCCGTCAGGGACGTTATCCTGGAGGATGTTGGGGAGCGACATCAGGAGTTCGTTAATCTTCTTTTCAATAAGAAAGAGGCCTTCTTCAAGGGTCTTTATTTCCTCGCCGACGCCTCTCATTCGGAGGCTCTGCTCTTCGGCCGCCTCTCCTTTGGCCTTGAGGTGCCCGATTTCCCTGGAGACCGTGTTTTTGAGTTGTTTTAATTCATCCGATTGGACGATGAGCTTTCTTCGCTCTATATCCAGAGCCGCCAGTTGCTCGACCACAGTGGCCGGCATCCGGCGCCTCTTGAGTGCGTTTACAATGGTTTCGGGATTGTTTCTGGCGATTTTGATATCTATCATGATGAGCCTAGTATGGCAGGGAGAGCATTTTTTTGAATTCCTCCGGGCGGGCGGCCTTGGAGATCGCCTCATCCTGGGTAACCAGGTTTTTCTTGACCATGCCTCGCAGGGCCTGTTCCTGGCTGATCATGCCGACTTCTCTTCCGGTGGTTCCGATGACTGACTGAATCTGGAAGATTTTTCCCTCGCGCAGGAGGTTGCGGACGTGCCCGTTTCCGATGCAGATCTCAAAGGCGGGCACCAGACCCCCGCCCTGGGCTCGATTGAGGAGAGTCTGGGATATGATCGCCTCGAGGCTCACGGAAAGCAGGGTCTGCGCCTGTTGTTTGAGGTGCGGCGGGTAAAGATCCACAAGCTGTTCCAGGAGCACCAGCACTGACGGAGAGCTGGCGATGGCCAGAACCAGCATCCCCCCGGCGCTTAAATTCAATATGTTGCGGGCTATTTCATAGGAGTTGAATTCGTTGATAGCCAGAACGTCCGCCCCCTGGTGCATCAGCGATTTGAAGGCGGTTTCGTAAGATTCAGTGTCCGTGCCGACTTCGCGCTGACATATGACTCCTTTCCGGTTTCTGAAGAGAAAGTCGATCGGGTTCTCGAGGGTGACGACCTGGCAGGAGCGCATCTCCAGAATATGGTTCAGGATGGCGGCCATGGTGCTGGATTTTCCGCTGCCGCGGGAACCCGATATAATGACCAGTCCGGAGCGTAGATTGGAGACGAGAGTCCTGATTCCCTCAGGGATGCCGAGTTCGTCCATGGTGGGCGGCTTAGGGGGGTTGGTCATGATTACCGCGGCGATGGAGCCCCGCTGAGTAAAGATGTTGACCCGGAAGCGGGAGAGCCCCGGGACACTGAGAGTGAAATTGAGCTCTTTTTTTGACTTTAAAATCTCTTTCTGGGCTGCGCTGAGAATTTCCTCGGCAAAAGAGGCGGTGTCCTGCGGCATGAGTACGGTGGGGTCCATGGGAGCGAAACTGTCTATTGACCGCAGCATGATCGGGCTCCCGGGGATCAGGTGCATACGGGAGGCCTTTTTATCCACCATGGTATTGAAGAGTTCCAGGTAGTTCAGCGGCATTTTATTTCTCCTTTACTTATTGATGACCTATCAGGCGGGAGAATTCTTCGGGATTGGATGCCTTGGAGAGGGCCTCTTCGTAGGTGACCAACCCCTGCTGCAGGAGGAATCGAAGCGACATATCCAGTGACTGCATCCCGTACTGGCTTCCAGCCTGGATGAGATTGGGGATCTGGTGGGTTTTCCCTTCGCGGATGATGTTTCTCAAGGCCGGGGTTACGGGCATAAGCTCCATGGCCATCACCCTTCCCGAACCTTTGGCCTTTGGCAGGAGGGTCTGGCAGAGGACTCCCTCGATTGTCACCGAGAGCTGCATGCGTATCTGCGCCTGCTGGTGCGGGGGAAAAATGTCAATGATGCGATCGATCGTGGCGGGAGCGCTGTTGGTATGCAGGGTCGCCATCACCATGTGTCCGGTTTCCGCCGCTGTGATGGCGATTCCCGTCGTCTCCAGGTCCCGAAGCTCGCCAATCAGGACCACGTCGGGATCCTGGCGCAGAACGTGGCGGAGGGCATTGGTAAAAGAGTGGGTGTCGGGACCCAGCTCGCGCTGGCAGATGACGCTGTTCTTATCCTGGTGGAGAAATTCGATGGGGTCTTCCACGGTCACGATGTGACAGCGCCGGTTTTCGTTGATATGGTTAATCATCGCGGCCAGGGTGGTGGATTTCCCCGATCCGGTCGGCCCCGTCACCAGGACCAGTCCCCTGGGTTTCATAGAAAGATCCTTAAGAATGGAGGGCAGTTTCAACTCGTCGATGGTGAAGGGCCTGGCGGGGACGATACGGATGGCTGCGCACCAGGTGCCTCGCTGGAGATAGACGTTGATCCTGAAGCGGGATAGGCCTGTAATACTGTAAGCCAGATCCAGTTCCTTTTCGGCGACGAATTCAGCCTTCTGCTGATCGGTGAGAATACTTTCGATGAGGCGGCGCACGGTGGACGCGGGAAAAATTTCGTAACCGGCGGGGGACAGTTCACCATCAATACGGAGCATTGGGGAGCTGCCGGCTTTAAGATGGAGGTCGGAGGCTCCCTTTTCCACCATCAGCCTGAGCAGTTCCTCGATAGTCAGTTCATTTTCTGCAACTTTTATAGATTCCATGAATTCAACCACCTCCCCGGAAACATTCTACTTAAGGCCCGTCATCCCCTCCTTAAAAGCCAAAAAGTTGCGTATAAGTCTTGTGCCGGGCGGTCATGTCGGATATAATACGTGTAATTACATGCCCGGGCGAACAGGAGATATCAGAATATGGGAGCAGGTAATTGTCTTCAGAAGTCACCATTTCCCGCTCCGTTTGGAGCTTCATCCGTATTGCCGGAAGGGGAATCCAGGGCCATCGAACTGGGCCGGGAGTGGATGAAAAAATCGCTCGACTCCGGGCATGATTACACGCATGTGTGCAACGTGGAGGAATATGCGCTTTGTTCCTATTTATCTCTGCGTGACGGCGGGCGGATTCCCGATGGTTTGATCGATGAGAACCTGGTGCGCATCGCCGCGCTATGGCATGATGCCTTCAAGGCGACCCAGGGGAGGCCGAGTCTTTACAATTGCCTGGTCGAGGGGATTGAATCGAGCCGGATCATCAGGAAACAGTTAAAGGAGTTCCTTTCCGAGGAGAGGCTGAATCTGGTTCTCGACGCGGTGACCTTCCACAATATCCCCTGGCTCTATCCTTTTCGCTTTCTGTACCCTGCCCGGCTCACGATGCTGGGCCTCATCCTGGTGGAAGGGGACAGTCTCGACTCGTTCAACAGTAAACGCTTCCGGGTGCAGTGGAGAGAGCATCCGGGCCTTTTCAACCGGACCACCCTGATCGTAGTCCACACGGTTAAAGTCCTGACCATGTTGACCTTTCTGCGCTCAGGGTATGCCGTGCGCACCTTCTGGCGGGAGATCCGGAATCTGATGTCACCATCAGGAGGGGCGGGAAGTCCTCCCGGCGGGCCGGCGAATTCCTTATAAAAGGGAATTCAGAGACCATGATCTAATATACCCGTTATATTATTGTTTTTCGAGGAGGCGAGATTCGTGCGGAAGAAGAGTTTGATTCTTCTGGTTGCCCTGATCCTGGTGTTTTCAGGGATACAGGCTGATGCCCGTACCAAGGTCCGGACGTCCGAATTCGGTATTGGAATTGGGATTCCCTACGGTGGAATTGGATTGAATGCCGAGGTGGGAAGCAAGTTTGTCTTTACGGCGGGGCTGGGGATCGTTCCTTTTTCGGATGCCTCCGACAGGAACACCCAGATGGGGTGGTGCACGGGGATTAAGTATTACCTGACGGAGCCCGTAAGCGGACTGAAACTTAGAACCGGACTTCTGTGGGGTTCCGTGGCCTATTCCGATCGGCAGACAAAGGATGCCTCGGGGGCTAACAGAAAGGCATACGATCTCCTCACGGGGTTTGCGCCCATTATCGGCCTGAGGGGGGAGAACTGGGATTTTGATGTGGCCTTCCCCCTGGCGTATTCGGTTCCGGATAACGCGAACCTGAGCAGCGGGAGGGTTATGTTCTCTTTCGGCTTCAGGTTCTAGGTCCGGTGGTCCGACAACAAAGTTTTAGGTTAACCCAAAAGTTGCCGAAGGGAGTTTGAAAATGATAGATGAAGAGACCCGGGAGGTTCTTTTTTTCAGTCCGGAGGAGCTTAAGTCCTCGTTTGTGCCCTGGTCGCAAGGGGAGTGCGGGCAGCAGCTATACCTCAAGCTGACCAGGGAGGAAGGCAAAGAGGCCTTTTTGTATGCGGGCATGGGTGGCGTTCTCCAGGCCGATGTTCAGAAGGTGCTGCTTCGCCTTACCAATGAAGGATGGAAACTCGAAGGAGAAGTGGATATCCGCTTTGACGGCAAGTCCGATCCGGGATCGGATCCGCTTTTTTCGAGGGATCTGCTTTGTCTTGAAATCGGCGCCCAGCTTCTGCCGCTGGTGGATCCGGCCCGGGGAGCGCCTCTCCTGGCGCGCCTGGATGAAGTACGGCAGGAGATCGCGCAGGAAACAGGATTCATTACCCCGGGGATCCAGGTCAGGGACAACCTGAAGCTTCTCCCGAACCAGTATGTCGTCAATCTGAAGGAGAGCCCTTTGGCCCAGGGAGAGCTGTTTTTAGACCGGCTGATGGCCCTTGGATCCCTGGAGATGCTGGGGGAGATCAAGGGATGGATCACCGTGGAGCCGGCTTTTCACGGGAGTGCCAAGTGGATTGAGATTTCCGAGAGGGATCAGGCGGAGCAGATGGGGCTCTTCCTGCTGGGTCCGCTGAATGTTCTCCTCACGCATCTCAAGGAAGTCGTCATGAATCATGCTCCGGAGATTCTGGGTCTTCAGGAACTTCACTTCATCCTGCAGCGCCTGGCCCTGACCCATCCCGTCGTGGTGGAGGATTTTATCAAGGACACTTTCCGTCTGAGGAAGCTGCGCAGGATTCTTCAGGGCCTCCTCTTTGAGCGCGTCTCCATCCGCGACATGGTGACCATACTGGAGACGGTGGGGGACCACCTTGAGGAGTTAGAGAAGACGGATATGCTGACGGAGCTGGTGCGGTTGGCCCTGGGGAGGCAGATCTGTTTTTCGCATCTCTCCGAGGAGGGCAAACTGCGCGTTTTTCTCATAGAGGAGGAACTGGAAAGCCGGATGATCAATTCCATTCAGCATGCCCGCGGAGGCGAGGACTTCTTTCTTGGGGAGGAGGATGTTTCCGAGATCCTCCGCTCTCTCAGAAAACACCTTGAGGAGCAACGGCCTCCCCTGGCCCTACTGGTTCAACCGCAGGTGAGACCGCATTTAAAAAGGGTTCTGAAGGGAATTTATCCTGGTCTTCCGGTCCTCTCAATCGCTGAGGTCCCCCAGGGTTTTGCTCTGGATGTCCTTGGCACGCTCGCCCTCGAAAAAAAGGAGAGCCCGCCTCCTGAGAGGAAAATGAAGGGGAAAACAGTCCAAAAAGTGCATTGAGGTGTCCATGATTAGAGAAAACAACAGGAAAAACGATGAATTACGTCCGATCCTGATCACGCGGGGCTTTATCCCCAGCGCCGAAGGATCCGTTCTCTATGAGGCGGGGAAGACCCGCGTCATCTGCACCGCCAGCATCGAGGAAAAAGTTCCGCCCTTCCTGAAAGATACGGGGAGCGGGTGGGTCTCAGCCGAATACGGGATGCTGCCGCGCTCCACGCTCACCCGGATGCCCCGGGAGGTCACGAGGGGGAGGGCCGCCGGCAGGAGCTATGAAATTCAGAGGCTGGTCGGAAGATCCCTTCGCGCAGCCGTCGATCTGGCGGCCCTGGGGGAGCGGACAATCTGGCTGGACTGCGACGTCATTCAGGCGGATGGGAGCACGCGGACAGCCGCCATCAACGGCTCCATGGTGGCCCTGGTAGAGGCCCTGGACACCCTGGTGCAGGGGGGGCGCATCCGGAAGCTGCCCTTAAAGGGGCAGATCGCGGCCGTGAGCGTCGGCGTGCTCGAAGCGGAGGAGATCCTGGATCTTGATTATGAGGAGGACTCCAGCTCCCAGGTTGATCTCAACCTGGTCATGACGGGCGATGGCGAGTTCGTTGAGATTCAGGGCACCGCTGAGAAGAAGCCTTTCTCGCGGGAAAATCTCAATAAGATGCTGGCTCTTGGAGAGAAGGGGATCCGTCGCATCCTGGATCTACAGAGAAACTCACTGAAAGACATTCTTGAGAGATAACATGGAGACGATCTTCTCCAGATGGCCCCTTTTTCTCATGCTCTTTATCCTGTCAGCCTCGTCTTTAATTTTTATCATGCTGGCGAGGAGGAAATATCGAGCCGAGCGGCTGGCGGCCAGAAAGGCGGCAAAAACATCTTTCAAAAAGTCTGACGGGAAGTTTTCCATTGTGGCCCAATTTTGCGCGGTGATGGATGATGATACCTGTCCTCTCTGCCGCGCCCTGGACGGTAAGATCATTGAACTGGGCCACCCGGATTACGCGGGCTTTACTCCGCCGCTGCACCCGGTTCTTCCCGGGCGTACTCACACGAAGTGCCGTTGTTACTGGACCTATCTTAGTAAAAACGACGACCCGGTCCCGTGGGTAAACTGGGGGCGGCCCTCCCGCGATCTCCTTATACGGTTTTTTGCAAAGGACACCTGGGGGGGCTCTACCATTCCTGACTTGCGAATTCGTCAATGATCAGGTCGCGTTCGGCGATGGCACGGTCCCGCTCCTCGATGGCCTTCCTTAGCAGCAGGTTCTCCTCATAGACCTTCCGGTAGTCTTCGCCGTTCTTCTGGGATTCATTGGAAGCATCTTCCTTCGATGATCCGCTCTTCTTGCGGCTTTTTTCCCGGTCGGTCTCTTCCAGGAGGTCTTCGAGGCGCTCCTTGACCCGTTCCAGTTCGGTCTTTTCGTCTATGAGAGTCGAGATTCTGTCCTCCATATCCTGCCTCTCCGATTCCATAAGGGCGAGCTTTTCCTCCATCTGGCGGGTGGCATCAGAGCGGTTTAACGAAGAATTTTCCACTCTGCTTCGCAGTTTCTTTTCAAGCTCTTCCCTGTTTTTTTTCAGAGCCGAAAGGATCTGCTCCCGGGATTCGGAGACCAGGGCGGAAATTTTTCCAATGGCCTCTTCATGCCCTGATTCAAGAGTATTGATTCTTTCTTCAAACAGGCGGAAGGCATCAGGCTCCACGGTTGAGGCAGTTGTGGGGCGGACAGGTTTTTTTTCTATGGCCGCCTGGAGGTTTTTGAGATTCGAGAAGATCTGGACCTGGGTTTCCATTATTCCGGCCAGGCGGCGGACGGCATCGGTCTGTCGTGTTTCAAAGTTCTTGCTGAAATCAGAGAGACGGTCTGTAATCCTGTCAGAAACGCGGGAGAGAAGGTTCTCGACGAGGGCGGCACGGAGGCCGTCGCTGGCGGCCTTTGCAGGAGATGGGGCGCCGGCTTTCTGTTCCGGCTCGACCTGGAAGAGGCGGATGATGGCCCGGGAGGACAGACCCTTTACGGCCATGTTGTGGATGCGCCTGAACTTCTCTGCATCTTCGGTGGTGTATCGGCAGTTCCCACGGCTGTCCCGCTTCAGATTAAGCAGTTCGCCGAAGTTATCCTGGTATTCCTCGATCTTCTCCTCGGGAATTCCGGTTATCTCGCAAAATTCTCCCAGTTTGATGAAAACAGCTTTTTTTTCCAACTCTCATTCCCTCCCAAAAGAAGTTTTATCTTTCCCGGGAGGGTTTTCCTTCTCGTGAAAAGTTAACATTTTGTTAACACCAGGGAGGGGCTCCTCCCTTGCGGCGCTATGCAATATTTGTTATACTGTTGGCGAGGTGAATTAAGATGAGCATAAACCCCGTGAATTTTGATATCACTCGGTTCCAGCAGAACCAGGCCCTGCAGTCGGCCATCCATACCGGTCAAGCCGGCCAGAAGGGAATGGAGCAGCACAAGGGGATCTCGAAGGATCTCGAAGGGAATGATTCTCTCCACCAGACACAGTTGACTGATTTCCTGGAGAATGATAACGAGACGACCATGTGTCCGGACGGTCGCAGTGTCACCAGGGCTCCAAACGGGATGGCGCGCGAGGAATTCCCCGATGGGACTCTGAAAGTGGCTCTTCCGAACGGCATGCTGATGCAGCGGGATCCCGAGGGGAATACCGTCGGCTTTGACCCGGCTACGGGGAACTTCTTTGAGGTGGAATCTTTTAAAGAGCATCCGGAAGGCCAGTATTATTTCAGATTCCAGGATGCCGAGAACAGCACCTACACAGTTTCTTCCAATACCCTGCGTTTTGAAGTCACCAACGAGGCCAGGACCATCACTGAGAAAATCCAGCACGACGGCGATATCACCATAAAAGCCAGGACGGACTACCGGGAACCGGATTCCATGCACTTCAAAAGTGATGTCCAGCGCCTTTCCATAAAGACGGACGGGACGGCCAGGGAGACAGACGGCCACCCGGACAACGTGTATGTTGATAACAAATCCCTCCAATATACAAATCCCCAGGGCATCAAGATGATCATGCCCCTGCCCTACATGGTGCCGCACGCGGTGGAGAGCCCGGGAGAGCCCGTCTGTCCTTCTTGCCCTCAGCCGGCACCTCAGCCGCCTCCGGCTCCCGCGCCGCCTGCTCCTGCGCCAGCTCCTCCCGCTCCGGCCCCCGTGCCGCCGGCTCCCGCGCCGGTTCCGGGCGGGCCGACAGCGCCGGTTCTTTCCGTGAGCGGAGTGGAGCGGGTTGGAGCCGCAGACGGATCCTCCTACACCTGCCTGCCCAATTCCATCGTGCTTCAGCAGTTGCCGGACGGAACGGCCTTCGCCTATGACCAGCGGAAGCCCGACGCGGCCATCCCGGTAAAGGTTTCCGAGGTAAAAAGCGCCGCCGGACAGGAAAAGGAATATGTCTTTACGGATGCAGCCGGCAACGAGTGCCAGATGTATTCCAAGAGCTTCGATTTTATGATGACTTCAAAGAACCAGGACCTCTCGCAGGTGGTCTTCCCGGACGGGAAGATCCTCATCTGTGCCTCCACCACCGCCCCCGGAGTTGATGGCAAGCCCGTCGTGACGCTCCACAAGGCGGAAGTGCTCCCGAATGGGCAGATAAACACCTTCGGAGAAAAAGGCGTATGTGTCGGAAGTGACTCCATCTCCTTCGGGGACGGGAAGCAGTCCGCGACTCTTCCTCTATGCTATAACATCCCCCCATACCAGTCATTTCTTTCGCAGATGCCCAGCCCGCCCCTGATGAGGGGGCCGTCCTCCGGTATCATGCCGGACGGCGCCATCTTGGCTCCGGGCAATATGCCTACACAGCCGTCCGCCCCGACCGCGCCCCAAACTCCGGTGCCTCCGGCCGATAAGCCCGCCTCCGGAGAGCAACCCAGTCAACCTGTCCACAAGGGAATCTGGCAGAGAATCAAAGGGTTCTTTGGATTTGGCGATAAGCCCCCGGTTAAGACCCCTTCCTATCCGAGCGGCAGCTATAACTGCAATCCTTCCGGGTGTAATCAGTATCAGAGCCTGGAAAAAATGATGAAGGTCCAGACGGCCATAACCGGGGTGAGCGCCCTCGCGATGCTTGGAATGAGCTTTGCGACCACGCTGGGCGGCTTTGGCGGCATGGGAGTGGGCTCTATGGGCGGCATGGGAATGGGAATGGGCATGGGAATGCTGGGTGGAATGGGACTGGGAATGATGATGTCCTTCCCGAGCATGATGTATACGCCCAGAATGTTCTAAGACCGTAGAATGAGTTTTTGACAGTAAGGGCTTCCTCGCGGGGGAGCCCTTTTGTTTTAGTTTTTGAGGAGGCATAGTGGGAACAAACGAGGAAAAAACGCTTAACAGCACGGAAGTCTTCAGGGGGAAGGTCCTCAATTTAAGAGTGGATACCGTGCTCCTGCCCAACGGATTGAAATCCCGGCGGGAAATCGTAGAGCACAACGGCGGGGTCTGCGGAGTGGCACTTACCCCCGGCGGTGAAGTCGTGCTCATCCGCCAGTACCGAAAACCGGCGGAGGAAGTTCTCTGGGAACTCCCGGCCGGGAGGCTGGAGGCCGGGGAGGATGTGGAGACGGCCTTCCTCCGGGAAATGCGCGAGGAAATCGGGCTTGTCGGAGGGCGGCATCAGAAGCTCCTCTCCTTTTATTCAACTCCGGGTTTCTGTAGTGAAATTCTCCACCTCTTCCTTATCGAAAATGCGGAGATCGGAGAAAGTCACCCCGATCCCGATGAAAACATAAAAGTTGAGAAAATTCCACTGAAAGCCGCCCTGGAGATGGTTGAGCGGGGAGAAATCCGCGACGGCAAGACGATCGTGGGTCTCCTCATGGCGGAGAGGATGAGGCGGTCAGCGGGAGTCTGAAAGATTCTGGCCCACGGCTCGGGCCAGGGCGGCATTAGCCTGGTCCAGGGTGGATTGGGCATTGACGCGGTTCGTGCGCGCCGTAAGAAGAGCGTTCTGAGCGTCCAGAACCTCAAGCAGAAGTCCCACGCCCGCCTGGTACCGTCCCTCGATGAGACGCAGAGCCTCCTGAGCATTGAAAACTCCCGCTTCGGACATTTCCAGGCGCTGACGGGCCGTCTGAAGCACAAGATAAGCCCGGGCTACATCGGAGAGGACATCCTGCCGCGTTTTTTTAAGCCGGGCCTCGGCGCCTGATCTTACGGCTGTGGCCTCATGCACCAGACCCGGCGTAAGACCTCCGTCAAAGGGGCTCCACTGCATGGTTACGCCGGTGCTTAAAGCGCCGTTGGCCGGAGGGAATATGTTATCCCTTCCGAGCCATCCCACACTTCCGGAAATATTAGGGGCATTCGAAGTGTGAGCGGCCTTGAGCGAGGACTCGCTGGCTTTTAAAGAGGCCATGGCCTCCTTAATTTCCGGTCGGTTACGAAGTGCCAGCTCAAAAAGGGCATTGGCGTCGCTGGATTCCACGTCGGGCTCAGGCTCTTCCGACAATTGAAGGGGCGTCCTGGGATCGATTCCCATGTAAACCGCCAGATTGACCCGGGCGACGGCGGTGTTGGTGCGGGCCTGGGTCAGGTTGAAGACGGCGTCGGAAACGGCCGTCTCGGCGCGGACGACGTCGGAAGGAAGCCCCACGCCGGCCTTGAAACGCTCCTGGGCAAGCGAGAGGTGGGTTTTCTGATTTTCAAGATTCTTCTCGAAAACAGTGACGAGGCGGACGTTCTGAACGCAGGTGAAAAAGGCCATCTTCACCTGCAGGACGAGGTCCGACTGGACCTTTAAGAGGGCGGAAGAAAAGGTTTTTTCCAGTTCCTTTGACTTTCGCACAACCTCGCGCGTGTGATTGAAATCAAACAGAAGCTGGCGCACGGTGGCGTTGACCTGGTAGCCGTTATAGGCGGTGGTGGACCCTCCGCCCGCTCCGATAAAAGACTGGCTGCTCCCCCCGCCGCTTCCGGAAGAAGAGGCGTTGACGGATGAATACCCGGCTCCTATCCCGAGGGCTGGCATTTCCCCCGCCCTGGCTTCCAGGGTCCTGGCTTGTGCCGCCGCCAGGTTGCTTTGCGCCACCGCCACGTCGGCTTGGTTATTTAAGGCGATGCGGGCGGCCTCATCTGCGGTGAGCGTCCTGTTGGGCACATCCGGCGGAATCTCCGGCGGGGCCGGAAGCTCTATTGGGAGCGGGACAAAAACTTCCCGGATTTTCGGGGTATAGGGAAGGGGTGTGGGAGACGGAAAAGGAGCAGCATTTGCAGGAAAAAACATGAGGAAGCCCAGAAGAAAAACAAAGAGCCCGCTCAGGAAAAAAGCGCCGGATAAGCTACTGAAGAAAGGTGATCCTGATCGGTCAAAATGGATTTTATTCATCATTTCTTCATGGTAGCGGATGCCTTCTCCCTTGTCAAGCGCAGGCAAATAAAAGGTTCCTGTGTTTATTAAAGAGGAAGATTTTTCTCCATCTCGAAATATTTCCAGCTAAAATCAAAGAATGAGCCATTGAAGATGAAAAGACGAAACCTGTTGACCCTGCCGGTCCTCGGGCTGGCTTGTCTGCTGATGTTAAGCGCCTGCGCCCGCGACGGGAACCGTAAAAAGCCAGCAGAGCCCCCTGTCCCGGTCTCGGCTGCCACGGCACTCACCAAGACCGTCCCGGTGCAGATCCGTGTAATCGGAAACGTTGAGGCTCAGGCTACAGTCTCAGTCAGATCCCAGGCAGGGGGGGAACTGACGGGTATCTATTTCACGGAAGGACAGATCGTACGGAACGGGTCTCTTCTCTTCACCATTGACCCCCGCCCCTTTGAAGCCTCCCTTCACCAGGCGGAAGCTTATAATCAGAAAGACCTGACGGCAGTTCAACAGGCCTCGGCAAATCTTGATCAGAATCTCGCCCAGCTCAACCAGGCCCAGGCGGCCCTGAGCCGCGATATTACCCAGGCCAAAAACGCCGAGGTCGAGGAGAGCCGCTATGCCTCACTGGTACAGAAGGGATTCGCCACTCAGGAGCAGTACGATCAGTATCGCACCAAAACCGAGTCGCTTCGACAGACCGTGATCGCCTCCCGGGCGGCTGTAGAAAATGCCCGGGCCGGTATTCGGGCTTCCCGGGCGGCCGTGGAGAGTGCCAGGGCCGCCGTAGCGATTTCCGGGGCGGCGGTGGAAAGCGCCAGGCTCAATCTTGGATACTGCACCATCCACTCCCCCCTGGAGGGTCGAACCGGTTCCCTTCTTATTCAGAAAGGAAATATCATCAAGGCCAACGACACCGTGCCTCTCGTGGTTATCCACCAGATAAGACCGATCTATGTTAATTTTTCCATCCCCGAGCAGGATCTGGCGCAGGTCAAGAAAAGCATGGCGCGGGGAAAGCTCAAAGTGGAAGCTCTTTTCGACGGCGATCCGGGTCCGCCGGAGCGCGGGGTGCTCACCTTCGTGGACAACGAGGTAAACAGGGACACGGGAACCATTCTTCTAAAGGGAACCTTCGCCAACGAGGAAAATCGCCTGTGGCCGGGACAATTCGTGAATGTCATCCTCACTCTCGCCACCCGTCCGAATGCCGTCGTGGTGCCCTCGGAGGCGATCCAGAAAGGACAGGGGGGCTCCTATGTCTTCGTCGTAAAGCACGATAACACGGCGGAGTATCGACTGGTCGTCGCCGGGGACGCTTTAAATGACGAAACTGTCATCGAGAAGGGGGTCATCGGCGGGGAGATAGTCGTTACGGAAGGCCAGCTCCGGCTGGTTCCCGGAGTGCCGGTTGAGATTATTGAGCCTGCACAAGGGAAATCGGTCGAAAAGAAATCCCCATGAACATCTCCGCGTTCTTCATCCGGCATCCCGTCACTACCACTCTCCTTATGATCTCTCTGCTTCTTTTCGGGCTCATCGGGTACCAGATGCTGCCGGTAAGCGATCTTCCCCGAGTTGATTTTCCGACCATCACGGTGAATGCCAGCCTGTCTGGGGCCAGCCCGGAGACGATGGCGGCCGCCGTGGCCACTCCGCTGGAAAAGCAGTTTTCCACCATCGCGGCCATAGACTCCATGAGTTCGATCAACACCCAGGGCCGCACTGAGATAACCCTTCAGTTCAACCTCGACCGCGACATTGACGCGGCGGCCCAGGACGTCCAGGCGGCGATCGCCAAGGCGGGCCGACAACTGCCTCAGGATATGCCGAATCCCCCCTCCTACCAGAAGGTCAATCCCGCCGATTCGCCGATCATCTTCATGACGCTGCGTTCTCCCACCTTGGCTCTTTCCGCCGTGGATGAATTCGCCCAGACCTTTATCGCCCAGCGTGTCTCGATGGTTAGCGGCGTCGCTCAGGTCATGGTTTTCGGTTCGCAGAAGTATGCTGTTCGCGCCCAGCTTGATCCAAGGGCGCTGGCGGCCCGGGGAATCGGCATCGACGAGGTGGTCGCCTCCCTCCAGCAGGCGAATGTCAACCTTCCCGCCGGGACTCTGGACGGCGCCCACCGTTCCTTTACCCTGGAGGCCAGCGGCCAGCTCCCCCGGGCCTCGGGCTACAACTCCCACATTGTCGCCTGGAGAAAAGGATCCCCGGTGCGACTCCGGGACATCGGCCGGGCTATAGACAGTGTGGAGAACGACAAGGTGGCGAGCTGGCACAATGAAACCCGCACCATTATGCTTGCCGTGCAGCGCCAGCCGGGAACAAACACCATCGAAGTCGTTAACGGCGTAAAAAAACTTCTGCCCATCTTCCATTCCCAACTGCCCGCCTCGGTAAGTCTTGAGATTCTCTATGACAAGTCCGAGCCCATCAAAAATTCGGTCCGGGACGTAAAGTTCAGCCTTCTGCTCGCTCTATGTCTGGTCGTTATGGTGATCTTTCTCTTCCTCCGGAACCTCACGGCCACCCTGATCCCCAGTCTGGCTCTGCCTCTTTCCATCGTGGGGACGTTTTCGGTGATGTACCTTATGGGGTTCAACCTGGACAACCTATCCCTTATGGCTCTGACCCTCTCCGTTGGCTTCGTGGTGGACGACGCCATCGTCATGCTGGAAAACATCGTGCGTCACATGGAATCAGGAGAAGGATTTTTTGAGGCGTCTCTCAACGGTTCCAGGGAGATCGGCTTCACCATAGTCTCCATGACTATTTCCCTGGCGGCCGTCTTCATCCCGGTCTTCTTCATGGGCGGCCTTCTGGGCCGCCTCCTGCACGAGTTCGCGGTGACGATCACGGCGGCCATTCTCATCTCAGGTTTTGTTTCGTTGACCCTCACCCCGATGCTCTGCAGCCGCTATCTCAGGCCGGAGAGTAAGGAAAAACAGGGCCGTTTCAAGCGGATCTCGGAGCGCTTTTTTCAGGGAATGCTCCGATTCTATGAGAGAACTCTTAAGGCCGTCCTGGCTCACCGGTGGGCGACGCTTTTGTTCTTTATGATTACTCTGCTGGCCACGGCCTGGCTTTTCGTCGTAACGCCCAAGGGGTTTCTTCCGAGCGAGGACACCGGGTTGATCATGGGTATATCCGAAGGGGCTCAGGGAATTTCATTTGATTCCATGGTCCTCTGTCAGAAGATCGCCGCCGGCATCCTCCTTGCGGATCCGAATATTTCGGCTATTTCCTCAAGCGTGACCGGTTCCAATACGGGTCGTTTTTTCATCCGTCTTAAGAGTCGCTCGCAGCGCGCCCTGAACGCAGACCAGGTGATCCGGGAACTTCGTCCGAAACTGGCCCTGATTCCCGGGATCCAGGTATTTCTTCAGAATCCGCCCCCGATTCGCATCGGCGGGCACATGACCAAGAGCCAGTATCAGTTCACTCTCCAGAGCACGGACACGAAGGAACTCTACAAGTACATCCCGATCCTGGAGGGTAAAATGCGGGATCTTCCCGGATTCGTGGACGTGACGAGCGACCTCCAGATCAAGAATCCCCAGGTGAATATTGAAATAGATCGAGACAAGGCCTCGGCACTGGGCGTCTCCGCGGAGCAGATTGAGACGGCCCTCTACGACGCCTATGGCTCCCGGCAGATTTCAACCATCTTAAGTCCGATCAATCAATACCAGGTCATCGTCGAATTAAAACCCGAATACCAGATGGAACCATCCACCCTCTCGATGCTCTACATCCGCTCCGAAAGCGGCCGGCTCGTGCCGCTTCAGGCCGTGGCCGCTCTGAGCCGGTCTCTGGGGCCTCTTTCGGTGAACCACCTGGGGCAGCTCCCCGCCGTGACAATGTCATTTAACCTTGCCCCCGACGCCTCCCTTGGAAACGCCGTCTCGGCCCTCCAAAAACTTGCCATAAAGACCCTTCCCCCCTCCATCCACACCAGCTTCCAGGGCACGGCCCAGGCGTTCCAGGACTCCCTTCAGGGACTGGGGTTCCTCCTCCTTATGACCGTTCTGGTCATATATTTCATTCTGGGCATTCTATACGAAGATTTTCTTCATCCCCTGACCATTCTCTCGGGTCTTCCGGCGGCGGGAGTTGGGGCCCTCCTGGCCCTCCTCCTTTTCCGCATGGATCTGGATCTCTATGGGTTCGTGGGGATCATCATGCTGGTGGGCATCGTCAAGAAAAACGCCATCATGATGATTGATTTCGCCCTGAAGGCCCAGAGGAGCGAGGGGAAAAAACCGCTGGAGGCTATCACCGAGGGCTGCCTCATCCGCTTCCGTCCCATCATGATGACTACCATGGCGGCGCTGATGGGGACCCTGCCCATTGCCCTCGGCTTCGGGGCCGGGTCTGAATCCCGCCGCCCGCTCGGCGTGGCCGTGGTAGGGGGGCTTCTTTTTTCCCAGATCCTGACGCTTTACATCACGCCGGTCATATATACTTACCTGGAGTCACTCCGAACAGGAATCACACGGCGGCGGAAGACAAAAGAAGAACCTGCGGCTTAAAATTTAAAGGCGGAAGGGCAGAGGTCGGAGAGAAAGCACTCGGAGCAGAGAGGCTTCCGGGCGTGACAGATACGGCGGCCGTGGAAGATGAGCTGGTGCCCGAAGAGGATCCACAAGTCCTGCGGCACCAGGGCCATCAGGTTCTCTTCAACCTTCTCGGGGGTCTTCCCCTCTGAAAGTCCCAGGCGGTGCGAGAGACGGAAGATATGGGTGTCCACCACCACGCCTTCGGCAATCCCGAAGGCGTTGCCAAGGACGACATTGGCGGTCTTTCGGGCCACGCCCGGAAGCCGGAGGAGTTCCTCCATGCTTCGGGGGACCTCCCCGTTAAATTCGTTTAAAAGCAAAGAGGCGGCGCCCCGGATGTTTTTCGCCTTGTTTCTGAAGAAGCCGGTGGAGCGGATGTCCCCCTCCAACTCCTCCTGGGGAACCCTGGCGTAATCCCCGACCGTGCGGTATTTTTTGAAGAGATCCTTCGTGACCAGGTTCACCCGCTCATCGGTGCACTGGGCCGAGAGGATCGTCGCCACCAGGATTTCCAGCGGGTTGGAATAGTGAAGCGCGATGGCGGCGTCCGGATGAGCTCTTTTTAAGCGGGCGATAAGCTCCGTGATAAATTTTTTCTGATTCATGCTACAGCTTGATTTCCATGCTCTCCTCGACGCCGAAACAGGAAAAGGACCATCCCGCCTCCCGGATCCGGCGGCGGGCGTCCTCCACTATGCTGTCCACCTGCTCGTCGGTTCGATCCGGGTCGTAGTGGTAAAGGCCGAGTGCCTTCACTCCTGCGTCGCGGGCCAGGTCCAGCACCCGGACATAGGAGGAGTGGCCCCACCCCCGGCGGTGCTTAATTTCCTCATCCGTGTAGTGGGCGTCGTGCACGAGGAGGTCGGCTCCCTTGATGAAGTCGACCATGTCCTCCCAGGAGGCCATTTCTACGTTGGAATCCAGTTCGTTATCCGTCATAAAGACAAAGGATTTGCCGTTTTCACTGAAACGCATACCCTGGCAGAGGACGGGGTGATTGAGGCGGATAAAGTGAATCCGGCTGTCTCCCAGGGCGATCTCATCATCGCACTCTTCCAGGAACTCAAACTGGGCCTTGAGGTTATTGAAAACAATGGGGAAATAGACGCCTTCCATCTGATCTCCCAGGATCTGCTGCATCTTGCGATTGGAGACGGTGCAACCGTGGAAGTGGATGAGCCATTCCGGGAGGTAGGCCGGTTCGAAGAAGGGAAACCCCTGGATATGATCCCAGTGGGGATGGGTCAGAAAAAGGTATATCTCTCCGCCTTTTTGACGTCCCATAAGGGCCTTCCCGAGTTTGCGGATTCCGCTTCCGGCGTCGATGATTATCTCCTGGCCCCCGGCGAGTTGCACCTCGACGCAGGGTGTATTTCCGCCGTACTTCACAGTGCTCTCGCCGGGCGAGGGAATCGAGCCCCGGGTGCCCCAGAATTTTATTCTCATAGAACGCCTCCATCAATGACGATCCATTTCCAGTTCCACATGCCGGCAGCCAATTCCTATCTGTTTACAACGACGGCTGACATGCCGGAAGGCGAGGGCTCTCAGCCTATAAGAAGAGCCATGATGGCCTTCTGTATGTGGAGGCGGTTTTCCGCCTCGTCGAAAACCACGGAATGGGGGCCGTCCATCACCTCATCGGTGATCTCTTCTCCCCGGTGGGCCGGCAGGCAGTGCATGACAAGTACCTCGGAGGCGGCCATGGCGAGAAGTTCGTTCTTGATCTGATAAGCCTTGAAGGCTTTAAGGCGCTCTTCTTTTTCCTTCTCCTGTCCCATGCTGGTCCAGACATCGGTATAGATGACATCGGCCCCCACGACGGCTTTCAGGGGGTCCGTATCAATGGATATCTGGCACGAAGTCTTATCGGCAATCTGGCGGGCCAGGCGCACAGTCTCCTCATTGGGAAAATACCCTTGTGGGTGGGCGGTGGAAATATTCATTCCAACCTTGGCGGCCGCCAGAAGGAGCGAGTGACATACGTTGTTCCCGTCCCCGATGTAAGCCATCTTGAGTCCCCGCAGGCGTCCTTTTTTCTCCAGCACGGTGAAGAGGTCTCCCAGCGCCTGGCAGGGGTGCTCGGAGTCGGAGAGACCGTTGATGACGGGAACGACGCCAAAGGAGGCCAGGTCCTCCACTGTCCGGTGGGCAAAGACCCGGGCCATTATCCCGTCCACGTAGCGGCTCAGGACCCTGGCGGTATCAGCGATTGTCTCCCCCCGCCCCAGTTGAAGATCAGAGGAGGAAAGATAGAGGGCGTAGCCGCCAAGCTGATACATCCCCACCTCAAAAGAAACACGCGTGCGGGTGGAGGATTTCTCAAATATCATTCCCAGGGTTTTACCGGCCAGGAGCGGGTGCGGCTGGCCCATCTTGGACTTAAGCTTGAGTAACTCGGTGGTCTTGAATATCTGCTCGATTTCCTCCAGGTTCAGGTCGTTGATGGACAGCAGGCTCCTCCCTTTCATGGTGACCGACATGGCGAACCTCCTCTTTAAAATGAGAACACACGAGACAGGAAATAAAATTCCACCGGCTCCTGCATTCCTTATTCTGAAATTTCTTCGAAATGTTATTTCTCCCCGCAGTGCAAATTCCCTCCTCAAGCGGTCTCCTCGGACGACGCAGGAAAAATCCGGCGGCAGGGAGAAAAGATCCCTGTGCTGATTATGGTTCTAAAGTGGCTGGCCGGGGGAGGGATTCTTCTTCTGCTCCTGGCTGTTTTTTATCGGAGGATTAAGAAACCCTCCTTCCGCACCCTGCTCTCATGCGTGATGGGGGGAGTTATAGGTCTTTTGGCGGGCCTCATCGTCTCCACGGTCTTCATGCCATTCATCGGCCTGGGGCGTGGCTCTTCCTCCGGCTGGACCGGCTTTTCGGTTAATTATATATTCTATGCGCTTTTTGTTGGCATCGGCTCGATGACCGCCCTGGTAGGAGTTTTCATCGGCCTGGCCATCGGGCGAAAAACCCTCTGAGGAATCTTAAAAGGAGAGAGAACCCATGATGCAGATCGGGAAAATCATCACCGCCATGGTCACCCCCTTCGACGGGAACCTGGAGGTGGATTACAAAAAAGCGGCGGAACTGGCGGAAATGCTCCTGGCCGAAGGCTCAGATGGAATCCTGGTGGCCGGTACGACGGGGGAATCCCCCACCCTGACCAAAGAGGAAAAAATAAAGCTCATCCGCACCATCAGGGACGTCGTCGGGAAGCGGGGCGCCCTCATCGCAGGAACCGGCACCAATTCAACGAAAGACTCCATCAACTTCACCCGGGCCGCCGAAGAGGCCGGGGCCGACGCCGCTCTCGTGGTGGCTCCCTACTACAACAAGCCGCCCCAGGAGGGCATCATCATCCACTTCCGACAGGTGGCCGCCGCAACCCGCCTCCCCATCATCGTGTACAACATTCCCGGGCGCACCGGCATGAACATCACCCCCGATACCCTGGCCTCCCTGGCGAAAATTGAGAACATCATCGCCGTAAAGGAATCCAGTGGAAACCTCGACCAGATAAGCGAAATAGCGCAGAAGACCCGGAGTATTCCCGGATTCAGGATCATGAGCGGGGACGACTCCCTGACCCTGCCCATCCTCTCCGTGGGTGGCACGGGGGTAATCAGCGTGGCCACCCACGTCGCGGGCGAGATGGTGCGGGCCATGATGGATGCCCACGAAAGCGGCCGGGTCGGGGAGGCAACGGCTCTCCACCTCAAGCTGTTCCCTCTTTTCAAGGGCCTCTTTACCACCACCAACCCAATCCTGGTCAAAGCGGCGCTTAAACTCAGGGGCTTTGATGCGGGGGGGCTGCGCCCGCCGCTCCTTCCGGCCACGGAAAGCCAGGAGGCCGCCCTCGGAAAGATAATGACGGAACTCCATCTTTTGATGGCCTCTTCGACTGCCTGACATGGAAAAATCCGCCGCCTTAGAGAAAATTGCTCTTAAAATTCGCGCCTGCAGAAAATGCGGCCTTTCCGGTGAAAGAATCCAGGCCGTTCCAGGAGACGGCTCCTCCTCTGCCTCGCTCATGATGGTGGGAGAGGGACCCGGCCGCCAGGAGGACGAGGAGGGAAAGCCCTTCGTCGGCGCCGCCGGAAGACTGCTCAACGAACTCCTGGGGGAGATCGGCCTGGCGAGGGAGGAAATCTTCATCACCAACGTGGTCAAGTGCCGCCCCCCCGGAAACCGCGATCCCCTGCCGGGGGAGAAAGAAACATGCCTCCCTTATTTGAGGGAGCAGGTGGCCCTCCTTCGTCCAAGGCTCATATGTCCCCTGGGGAACCATGCACTGGCCACCCTTTTAAAAACGGAGGAGACCATCTCCCGGATGCACGGGAGGGCTGTCCGCAAAGGCGGGCTGGTATTCTTCCCGCTCTACCATCCGGCCGCAGCCCTCTATAACGTCAATTTAAGAAAGACGATGGAGACGGACTTCGCCAATCTGGCCGAATTGCTCAAAAAAGAAAGGATGCTCCTATAATGGGCGGATCATGCCTCATCAGTAACAGTCTTATTTCTTCCCTGCCGGGCGACGACCTCGGTGCGTCCCCGTTTCCGCTCCCGCCCCCGGGGACCCTTCGGGTTGTCCCCCTCGGCGGTCTGGGTGAGATCGACAAGAACATGCTCGCTCTTCACTACGAGGATTCCATCCTGGTTATCGACGCCGGACTCATGTTTCCCACCGATGAGATGCTGGGAGTGGATCTGGTAATACCGGACATCAGCTATCTGGTCGAACACGCCGATCAGGTGAAAGGGATCATCCTCACCCACGGCCACGAAGATCACATCGGCGCCATGCCCTACGTTCTGCCGGAGCTTTCCGTGCCCATCTACGGGACCGAACTCACCCTGGGGCTCCTCGAAGGAAAACTGACGGAGTTCGAGGAGCTTGAAAAGCCGGATTTCCGGAAAATTAAAGTAGGGGATACCCTGAAACTCGGCGCCTTTGAAGTCGAGTTTTTCAGGGCCGTGCACAGCATCTCCGAGGGCGTGGGTCTCATCGTGAAGACCCCGCTGGGCACTGTAGTCCACAGCGGCGATTTCAAATTCGACGAGACCCCCATTGATGGGAAAACCGCCGACCTCGCACGCCTTTCGGCACTGGGGGATGAAGGAGTCCTCCTCCTTTTTTCCGACAGTACCTACGCGGAGCGCCCCGGGCACTCCACCTCGGAGCGGGTGGTGGGGGAGACCCTTAAGACCGTCTTTCAGGGAGCGCCCGGGAGAATCATCACCACCACATTTGCCTCCTCTATCCCGCGCATCCAGCAGATCGTGGACGTCTCCTACCTCTTCAAGAAGAGAATCTGCTTTATCGGGCGCAGCCTGCTGGAGACGGTGGAGATCGCAACTCAACTCGGTTATCTCAAGCTCCCGCCGGATATGCGCATCGACGTAGATCGGATTGCCTCCTGCCCGGACGAAGAGCTGGTCATCATCACCACCGGCTCCCAGGGGGAGCCGATGTCGGCCTTGACCCTGATGGCCACCAGCAGCCACAAGTGGGTCACCATCAAGGAAAAAGACACGGTCATAATTTCGGCTACGCCGGTTCCAGGAAACGAAACCCTCGTAATGAACAACATCAACCTCCTCTTCCGCCTGGGGGCGGAGGTCATCTACAATCTGGCCCCCAAGTCCGAACAAGTCACCGAAGAAATCGGACCCAAGATCCATGTCTCCGGGCACGCCAGCCGCGACGAGCTCAGGAAGCTCCTGGAGCTCATCCGGCCGAAGAACTTCGTTCCCGTCCACGGGGAGTACCGCCACCTGGTTCACCATGGGAGACTCGCCAAAGAAACCGGAGTTGCGCCTGAGAACATCTTCCTTCTGGAAGACGGCGATGTCCTGGAGTTCTCCGGGGAAGGGGCCCGGCTGCGCGGGAAAATACCGCTCGGGGACATCCTGGTGGACGGCCTCGGCATCGGGGATATCGGAAGGGCGGTCCTCAGGGAGCGCCGTCTTCTATCCCAGAATGGGGTCTGCCTGGCTATCGTGAGCCTGGACGGGCAGAGCCGGGCCATCCTATCCGGCCCCGAAGTCATATCCCGCGGCTTCGTCTACGTCAGGGAGAGCGAGGAACTCATGGAAGAGGCCCGGATGAAGGTCCGGGAGGCCCTTGAAAAAAGCGGCAGCCGGGGAGAGACCGATCTTTTAGTCCTGAAAAATTCCATAAAACAGACTCTGGCCAGGTTTCTCTATGAAAAGACGAAACGTAAGCCGATTATCGTCCCCGTCATCCTGGAAGTCTGAAGAGGGCGACCGACATGGGAAAAATTATAAGAGCCGGTAAAAAATGGGATCGGGAGATCCCTATTCCTGCCGACAAGTCCATATCGCACCGGGCCCTCCTCCTCACCTCGATGGCGGAAGGCGAGTCCCTGATTGAAAATTTCCTTCTATCGGAAGACTGCCTGGCTACCGCGAAATGCCTGGAAAAGCTGGGGATCATAATTGAGAGGACCTCCGGCACATCGCTCAAAGTCTTTGGAGGCGGTCTCCACGGATTTAAGGAACCCCGGGAGGTGCTCGATGCCCGAAATTCCGGGACGACGATGCGTCTCCTCTGCGGGATCCTTTCGGGGCAGGATTTTTTCACCGTCATAACCGGAGATTCTTCCCTGAATCGCCGGCCAATGGGGCGGGTAACCGAACCCCTCCGGAGGATGGGGGCCCGCCTGGACGGACGGGATGGAGGCCAATTTCCGCCTCTCTCCATAAGGGGTGGAAGCTTGAGGGGTCTTGAATATTCAATGGACCTCCCCTCGGCGCAGGTAAAGTCCGCGATTTTACTGGCCTCCCTCATGGCCGAGGGGGAGACCATTCTAGTGGAAAAACAAACAAGCCGCGATCACACGGAGCGGATGATGAAAGCCATGGGGGGGGCCATCTCCTTTGAGACGGACTTGAGCGGCTCCGGGCGAAGAATTCTTGTCAAAAATGGCGGTTCTTTAAACCCGGCTTGTTTTCACGTCCCCGGAGACCTCTCTTCGGCCTCTTTTTTCCTGGCGGCGGGAGCCATACTGCCGGAAGCGCGCCTCAGTATGCCGGGAATCGGCCTCAACCCCACCCGCACCGGTTTTCTTTCCATTCTGCGGGAAATGGGCGGAAAGATCGCCATTTCAAATATGAGGGAGGCTGAATGGGAGCCTTCCGGAGACCTCCAGATCGAAAGCTCCTCCCTCCGAGGAATGGATGTTCCCTCCGGGATAGTGCCCCTTCTCATAGACGAAATCCCCATCCTGGCCGTCGCGGCCACCCAGGCCCGGGGCCTGACCCGCATACGGGGTGCCCGGGAACTGCGCCTGAAGGAGAGCGATCGCATTGCCGCCATCGCGGGCCAGCTTCAAAAAATGGGGGCCAGGATCGAGGAATTCCCGGACGGACTCACGGTGGAAGGCCCGGTCCGTCTGAAAGGCGCCCGTCTTAAAAGTTTCAACGACCATCGCATCGCGATGGCCCTGGCCATCGCCGCTCTGGCCGCCGAGGGAGAGAGCCTCATCGAGGACGCCGAATGCACCGACATATCCTTCCCGGGATTCTGGGATATATTAGAAAAAGGAATGTGAAACCACAAATTACGCAGAAAGAACAGAGGGAGATTCCGACCATGAGGTTGCAATTGTCGTAAAATGGATAGCCTGATGACATTAAACGACCTCCCGCAAGGCTTTAAAATCTTAGGAATCGTCGGTTGGCCCCTTGAGCACAGCCTCTCGGCATTCATTCACAACGCCGCTCTCAAAGCCCTGAGTCTTCCATATCTCTACCTGTCCCTCCCCGTGAGCGAAAATTCCCTGCCAGACCTCATATCCCGATTAAAGTCTCTCGGGGCGCGGGGGCTCAACGTCACCGTACCTTACAAGGAAAAAATCGTTCCTCTTCTGGACGAAATACCGGAAGAGGTCCGAAAAATCGGGGCGGTCAACACCCTCGTATTTGAGGGGGGGATAGTTCGCGGGGAGAATACCGACGCGGGCGGATTCCTGGCCGCCTGGAATGAGGAAGTCGGGGAGGAAATAGCAGGGAAGAGAGCCCTGCTCCTCGGCTCCGGAGGGGCCGCCCGGGCCGTCGCCTTCGCCATGGCCTCCCGGGGGCTGGGGGGAATTTATCTTTTTTCCCGCAACGAGGAAAAAAGAAAGGCCCTCGCCAGGGATCTTCTGTCGGGATTTCCCTCTCTTCTTACAGAAGAGTCCTCCCGGCGGGATGAAGAGATCCTGGCAGAGGATCTTCGGAAAGCCGACTTTCTCATCAATGCCACGCCGCTCGGTATGTATCCGGGAACGGATGAAATGCCGCTCACCTTCCCGGAAGAAGTAAATCCCTCGCTTCTCGTCTTCGATCTCATCTATAACCCGCTTGAGACGCGCCTTCTCAGGGAGGCCCGGGAGCGGGGCCTCCACGCCTCAAACGGCCTCGGAATGCTCATCCACCAGGGCGCCCGCTCCTTTGAGATCTGGACAGGGAGAAAACCCCCTCTCTCCCTGATGCGGGAGGCGGCCCTTAAAGCCCTGAAAACCTGAGCGCCGGATCACCCCCCCTTTACTTTTTCCGTTTTGGCGTGATATTAGGAACAAGAAAGGGATCCAGAGGATCCCAATAAACGAGGGGAGGAATAAAAGATGGGTGGAGTGCTCTCAAACATTTTCTCAGCAACCCAGCTACAGCAGAACGACTACAACAATGCCATGACAGTCGGCATTCAGATGCAGGCCGATGCTCAGAAGCAGCAGATGGAGCGCTGGAAAATCCTGCAGGACACGCAGACAAAGATCTTCGAGATTCAGCAGGATGTGACGGTCAACAAGGCCAAGACAACCGACAAGATGTTCAACAAGTGGGACGAGTACATCCGGAGTTAACCAGGTAGAACGAAATCTAAGGTAGTAGGGGCGACGCATGCGTCGCCCCTTTTGTTGTCATGCGTCGCCCTTATTGTTGTCATGTGTCTTGCCTTTCCAGGGCTTTTTCTGATAGAATGACTATATGAAACTTTCGATTCTCATTCCGGTTTTCAATGAGGCCCTGAGCCTCCGCGAAGTCTTGAGGCGCGTCCATGATTCGGCTTTAAGGGTTGGAATGGCTTTTGAGATCGTCATCGTGGACGACGGCTCCACCGATAAAACAGGGGAGGTGGCCCTCGAACTTCAGCATGACTACCCCATCCTCTACCACCGGCTGGAACGTAATTGCGGCAAGGGAAGCGCCGTCAGAGCAGGCATCGAGCTTTCAAGCGGGGAGATCCTCATTATCCAGGACGCCGATCTAGAATACGACCCCAGGGCCTACCCGGCCCTGGTGGATCCCATCAGGAGCGGCAGGGCTTCCGTCGTCTACGGCTCCCGATTCCTCGGCACCTGCCGGAACATGAGGAGGGCCATCTATTACGGCAACAAGGCGCTCACGATGGCCAACAATATGCTTTACGGCGCCCGTCTCACCGACGTCTGCAGTTGCTACAAAGCCTTCACGCGCGAGGCCATCCGCAGCATTGACCTTTCTTTCAAGGGCTTTGAGCTGGACGCGGACATTACGGCAAAATTTGAAAAAAAAGCGATTCCGATTCTCGAAATTCCCATCGATTACACGGCCCGTTCAATTGCCGAGGGCAAAAAACTGCGCTGGGTGGATTTCTATGTCATCCTCTGGAGCATCATTAAAAACCGCTTCACCCCGTAGGACTCTCCCAAACTGTGCGGCATCCCGCGTCAGGCCAGGCTGACCAGGGGATAGGGAGAGAGCGGCTGGTACATGCTGTATTCGAATTCGTCATCACCGGTCTTAACGGTCGGCTTTTTCGTGGAATTGATATACGAAAAAGAATTGGTAACCGCCCATGGCTGTTTTAATGGTTTGCAGATTTGAGCAAAATTTTTCTGTGACATCGAAACAGCGAAATTAAGAGCCTTTTCCCCGTATTTTTCCCTGATTTCGCGCAGAGTCGTCCGCCCGTCGAAATGCTTGACCAATTCAACTCCCCGGGGAGTCAGAATCACTATGTGGTTGCGATCCCAGATCACTCCTCCAAAACTTTTTTCGACAAAAGCCTCGCAAAGCGCCAGCACCTTGTCTCCCTCCACCACGACTTTTTTTGGCGTCTCGGCCTCGGTCTCGGCCTCCCGGGGCTGGGTCACAGGTACGAACTCATCCCAACCCCGCGACCTGGTGTAGGTTGGAGGCATCCCGTCGCAGATGGCGTAATAGAGGCACTCCTGACAGCGGGGCCCATACTCATGCATGGGGTGGCACAGATCTCCCCCCGTCGTCAGAAAATTGCAGTACCGTTCGTACCCGGGGATGATGCAGAGAGGGATGTTGTCGAGATTGGAAGTGGAATTGTAGGATTCAATCAGCTTTAAGGCCTCAAGCAGGTATGGCTGAACGTCACGATACCAAGGCACTATCTGGTCGAAATTATTGTAGCTGCTGGCCGTAGGATAACAGTAGGCAAAGGCGTGATGATCCTTGACCATGGAAAACATGAATTTTGTAATCTCCGGAAGGTACTTATAATTCATGGTAGTCACCACGGAGAGGGTGGCCAGTTTCACTCCGGTGATCAGGCAGTTCTTGATGCCCTGTACCGCCTCGTCGAAACTACCGGGGCGGCAGGTCAGGGCGTCCTGAACTTCTGAGTTGTGGCCGTGAAGGGCGATCAGGACCTCGTTGACTCCCGAATCAATCAATTTTCTAAGAAAGTTAATATCGGCCAGCTTCCGGCCGTTTGTCTTGAGATAGATGAGGTCGAATTTCAGGCGCTTGCCCATGGCGGCGATATCGGCTATCCTGGGGTGAATGGTGGGTTCGCCGCCGGACAGGTCGAGGCGCTCGGCACCGCTCTCCCGGGCCCTGCAGATTTCAAAACGAAGCTGCTCCATGGATCGGTAGGCGATGTGATGATCCGTTGCACAGAAGATGCAGCGGTTGTTACAACTATTTGTAAGTTCCAGGCTGTAGGCATTGGTCATACGAAGTCCTCCACTTACTTTATAGCACATAGAAGGGATATATTTCCACTCCTGGGGACGAGCCTGTATAAAATTGCATTGGGATCGGCCTGCCGGTAAAAGATTAGACGATAATTTTTTTTGAAGAAACTGTTGAATCGCTCGGCATTCATGCCCATGAAGGGCGGGTACTGACGTATCATCATGGGTATCTCGGGCCGAAACAGGCTGGAATAAAGAAAGACCCGGTGTTTCCCGGCTTCCTCGTTGATAATCTCGCCCAACTTGAGGTAGGGATCCACGGGGGGGCCGAAGACGGAGCTGTTCTTGTTGTACCACTGAAAAAGCAGTTGAATTTCAATTACCCTGGCTCCGAGAAAATATTGAAAATACCGTGCGTCGGGGAAAAATCCCAGGACGACTATGACATCATCGCTTCTCAAATACTTCTTAAGAGAAAGGACCCGCGTCAGCTCCACATTGTTTTCGATACGGCTGCTGGGATAGATTCCGCTGGCCAAATTGATTCTGATGACCAGAAGCATGAGCACCACCAGCGCGCCATTGATTATGCCGTTATAAAACCAGGGGAAAAGGCTCCTGGGCTGAGGGATCTTAAGCGGAGCCACGCACAGGCCGAGGAGTAGAAAAAACGGGGCCAGAACTATGAAGATGAGGCCATTGTGCGGGTCCACCACGTAAAAGGCAAAGAGCATTAGAAGCAGGCCGGCTGCAAAAAAGCAAAAATACGCCAGATTTGCCTTCCATGAGGCAAGAACGTGCTGAAACGGACGGCTCAGGGGTCTCATTTTCTCCGTGATCCTGCCGGCGGCCAAACTCAGCAGGCCCAGCAGAACGGCAAGAAGTCCCAGAAAGAAAGAGCCGTAGATCCCGCGTTTCACCGTGGCCCCGTATGTCATCGTCGGCATCCAGTCCGGACGTGTGACCGCCGGCGGAGGGAAATTTCCGACGATCTGCTCGTTGAGGAATCGGAAATACTCCGAGAGGTTGCGTTGAGCTACAAAGGCCCCCGTCGTCGCTTTTCTCATGATCAGCCAATCGATAAAAAACGAAAGCCGGGGCCCGGGATCGCAATGAATCAGGGCCCGATAGGCATAGTATATAAAACCAAACGAGAGAAAAAGCGAAAAGCCCAGGTAAAGACCGGCATCCCTTAATTTCGTCTTTAACGAAGTTTTCTGCAGAAGGAAAAAGACCAGAGGGGCCGGCACGAAGAAGATTGTCGCGAAATGGTGGAGAATTGAGAGCGCCTGGCAAAGCCCCCCCATAATTGGGCCCCGGCTCTTCCCCGGGGTCGAGAAACATATAAAATAGATGGCCAGAAGCTGGAATAAAACAGCGCTTGGATAGATTTTCGGGTGCAGAGCGGCCTGCCAGACCCAGGCTGAAAAATGAAACGTCAGAGCCATCACCACGGAGACAAGCCAGTCTCTGGTCAGCCGGTGGAGGATCAGGAACAAAACTCCCACGCTCAGGGCCGTGTACATGATACTCAAAGTCTGCATCGGGAGAATGGCGCCGCCTGAATATCCACAAGACTGCCAGAGCCGGTGGAAGAAAAATGTGGTGACACTCCACAGAATGTGCGAAGAACGCCAGAACGAACCTGGATTTATGATGGGTCCGTTCTCCGTATCCTGGGCATACATAATGTCATCGGGCGTGAGATCGCAGGCGAAATAGTGAATATCCAGAAGAAAAATCCCGGCAAAGAGGGCCAGGAAAGTGATCACATCTCTTTCCTGGATATATCGCCGGAGTTTAGGCCAAAATTCTGACATCAAATCCCCTCCGCAGAAAATGCATGCAAAATCATAATTTAATATGAATCTACTACAATCCTTCCTTTTTGTAAAGAGGTAAGCAAGCCCTCTTCAGACAGAAAAAAAAGCGGAAGTCAAGATGAACGTTCCAGATGGAGGACATCCCTATCCCACGTAGAAGAAAAAGAAGTCAGGAATTTTAACCGGCGTCCTCTGCTTTTTCAGCCCCGCCGATGGCGGGGAGCGGGGGCGCGAGTAAAAAACAAGGGAAGGTGCCTTCTTTTTTGACTGGAAAATCAACGAGAATCCTGCTCTTCATGTTCCTCCTCCTCCTGCCGCTATCCTTCTTCGGAGTCCACGCGGCCAGGCCGAAAATCGCCGTTCTTCCCTTTGAAGACGGTTCGCTGAAAAAGTGGTGGAGCGGCGATTTTAAACCAGGCGAGGGGATCGCCGACTCCTTCGTGACCGAGCTCGTCAAGAGCAATGCTTTCACTGTCATTGAGCGGGAACATCTCAAAAAAGTCCTCGAGGAGCAGGGGTTGGGAGGAATCGGGATCTTAGATACAGCGACGGCCGCCAAAGTCGGCCGGGTCATGGGCGTACGCTATCTGATCACGGGCAAAGTTACTGAATTTTCCATTGCCGAATCCAGTACAGGAATCGGCTCGCTTCTAACCCTCTTCGGTTCGACAAACACGTCTCTGAACACCCTTGACACAAAGACCAGAAAAGCTAAGGTGGCCATCGATGCCCGCCTGATCAATACCGATACGGGCGCGATTGAGTTTGCCGAAAAGGGGATTGGCGAAGAAACGGCTTCAAGCACCAGTATGTCCGGGCAGAGTTTCGGGATGACGGAATTCAGGGAATCCATCCTCGGCAAAGCTACGGACAAGGCGATTTTGAGCCTGCTGCGGAAGTTTGTTGACGCGGTCAGGGCGGAACCTGAGGGGAAAGTGGTGGACGTGGATCAGGGTATCGTCACCGTCAATATGGGTGAGGGAGAAATCTCCGCCGGACAACGCCTGACCATCTTTTCAAAGGGGAAGGAGCTCCGGGATCCGGACACCAAGGAGCTCCTCGATGTCGAACTTAACGAGATCGGCCTCATGCAGATTAATTCGGTTTCCAAGAGAATCTCCAAGGGGACTGTCCTGGAAAAAACAGGCAATCCCAAGCCCGGAGATATCGTGAAGATGGCCAAGGCCGGCCCTGCCGAACCCCAGAGCCAACCTCCACCCAAGAGCCTTGAAGAAGTTCCGGCCGCCGCGCCTCCTCCTGCTGCCGAAAGCCTTCCTGCGGCGGTAAAGCCGGAAGATCGAGTGCTGGAGAAATTTAAAAATGAATACGACGCCATTATGTCAGATTCCGCAAAGCCTTTGGTTGACAGAAAAAAGGCCCTGGAAAAGCTTCTGAAAGAAATTCCCCAGGGTGATGAATACAAAAAACTGAGAGAAGACGTCAGGAATGACATGGAATACCTGGAGAATCAGGTTATATGGGCGGATTGGCTTAATCGTTTCAGGAAAAACGTGAGCTCAGTGGAATCCGATAAAAACCTCTCGCCTGAAGCCAGAAAAAAAGCCTATGAGGAGCTTCTTGCGCAATACGGCGACGACGACCCGCACACGGAAGAAGATGAAAAATTCAAGGAAGATATCAAGGGAAAGATTGAGCTTCTGGGAAACCAGTCCATCTGGTCCAACTGGTTGAGAAGTTTCAAGTCGGAATTTTCAACATTGAAAGCAAAAAAGACCCTGCCACCCACCGAAAAAAAGAAAGCACTGGAAGCGCTTCTGAAGAAGTACAGCGACGACGATTCCTACACTGAAGAGGACGAAAAACTCCGGGCGGAAATTCAGAAAGACCTGGGAATAAAGAGCGGGGACGCCCAGGCTGTTCAGCAAGCGGATAATCGCAGAAAAGAGATTGAAAGAAAGAAGCAGGAGGCGGCCCTGAAGAACGAGGCCGAGAAGCAGCAACTGGAGGAGTCCCGGAAGCAGGACCTGGAGATGAAGCAGCAACAGGCTGAGGCCCGTAAAGAGGATCTGGAAAAAAAGAAGCAGGAGGCGGCCCTGAAGAACGAGGCCGAGAAGCAGCAACTGGAGGAATCCCGGAAGCAGGACCTGGAGATGAAGCAGCAACAGG
Organism: bacterium; assembly: GCA_043798715.1. GTDB lineage: Bacteria > Vulcanimicrobiota > JAZDOK01 > JAZDOK01 > JAZDOK01 > JAZDOK01. Next base: position 30,561 of record JAZDOK010000030.1, on the reverse strand, counting down.
CTGAGGCCCGTAAAGAGGAGCTGGAAAAAAAGAAGCAGGAGGCGGCCCTGAAGAACGAGGCCGAGAAGCAGCGGCTGGAGGAGTCCCGTAAGAAGGAGCTGGAGCGAAAGCAGCAGCTGGAAGAGGCCCGTAAAGAGGAACTTGAAAGAAAGAAGCAGGAGGCGGCCCTGAAAAAAGAGGCCGAGAGGCAGCGGCTGGAGGAGGCCCGAAAGAAAGAGCAGGAACTTAAAAGCTTCAAAATTGCTTGTCAATCACTTAATGCCGATGCGAAACTCTCATTTCCTGACAGAAAAGCGGCTTACGAAGATCTCCTGAGTAGATATAAAGATAATCTTCCCAATATTATAGAAGCCGATAAACTCCGCGAAACTGTCAGAAAAAAAATTAAGGAGCTTGAAGTCCCGTGCGCCCGTTATCAGAAACTTCAGGCCTTCAAAGAGGAATACGCCAACCTCGAAGCAGACAGTCGTCTCACTCCGCCCGAAAAGCAAAAAGCCTTTATAGACATCCTGAAAAAGTGCCAGGAAAACGGCTCTTCCACCAATGAGGATAAAAAATTCAAGGGAACCATCGAAACTAAAATCAGGGAACTGGAACCTCAGTGCACCTGGTTCGCGCGGACGCGTAAATTTGAAGAGGCCGTGACGGCGGCGACAACAACCGGGACGAATGCCTCCATTGAGGGACGGATAAAAGCCCTGGAATCTCTCCAGATCGACTTCAGCTCCGACGACCCCTACACGACCAGGGACGAAGAACTCCGGGAGACTCTAAGAAAACAAATCGGGGAGTGCAGGAAATTCCTTCCCTTCTACCTGGAACTATCAGATCTGGATAAAGAGACCGCCGCTTTCTCCAGCAAAAGAGAACTGACACAAATACTGACCCGGTATGACGGCCTTCTGAAAAAGAGCCTCGACTGCGAAGGGGACGCCGCCGAGAAGGGGAAATTATGTGACGCCATTCGGAAAAAAGCGGAACTTGTGCGGGGCAACCTGAACACGACCAGCCTCGCCACGACCAATGAAAAAGACGGCACCCGCCTCATTCGAATCCCGGCCGGCAATTTCAAAATGGGCTCGGCTCCACAGGAAATCGATACCGTCATCCGGGAGAGGGAAAAAGCCGGAAAAACGAGCGAACGGAAAAAGTATGAATCCGAAATGCCCCAGCACACGGTCCATTTAGACGAGTATGAAATCGGTCTTACGGAAGTCACCAACCAGCAGTTTGAGCGCTTCGTCAATGAGACGAACTACAAAACAGAAGCTGAGATTGAAGGCTGTGGTTATGTCTATGAAAAAACCTTCGACGGCATAACTAAACTGACCCAGAAAACCGGGATCTCCTGGAGGAACTTCTCCGCCCCCGCCACCGCCAATCATCCGGTGATCGTGGTGAGCTGGAACGATGCCAATGCCTACTGTCAGTGGGCGGGACTGCGTCTTCCGACGGAGGCGGAGTGGGAAAAGGCCGCACGCGGGGCCTCCGGCGAAATCTATCCCTGGGGGCCGGATTGGGCCGATGGGTGCTGCAACTCCTTTAAGACGGAATCAGCCGGCAAGGTCAATCTTTTCGAGGGGGCCGGGACCATGCCCGTCGGCAGCTTCCCCACGGGAGAATCCCCCTTTGGGAACCTGGATATGGCTGGGAATGTCGCCGAGTGGTGCGCCGACTGGTACGAGGAGAGCTATGTAGGCTCACCGGCTTCCAACCCCAGGGGCCCCGTTGCCGGCTCTTACCGGGTTCTGCGCGGAGGTTCCTGGGTAAATACTTCTCCGGACAGTTTCCGTTGTGCCGCCCGGATGTCCTACCTGCCGAATCTCAGGTATTTCTTCGCGGGCTTCCGCTGCGCCCGAAATGTGCAGAAAACTTATTAATCCGTTTAACCGCCTGTTGTCATCATGATGCGTAATCGTATATAATAGTTGCAAATATTCAGGAGCATGGATTTATGAAAAAGTTGCCGTCTGCGGTTTTGCAAATCATCATACTTTTATTATTTTTGACTTTATTTGTTTCTAATCCCGGTGGACGCGCCACTGCAGAAGAAAATTCGTCCGCCTCTGCGCCTGAAAAACCGCCGTCTGCGACTTTGGCGCCTTTTCCGGCCTCCGAAGTGTTCACCTGGAAAGACTGTTCAAAGCTGATAAAAGTTCCTGCCGGTAAATTCAACATGGGCTCGACCTCCGACGAGGCACAGGCCGCATACCAGGAAACCCTGGAATATGATTGCCTGGCAGACAGAGCCCTCTTTGATTCAGAAACCCCAAAGCGCGAGGTCCTACTTGGCGAATATTATATCGGAGAAACCGAAGTTACGAACGCCCAGTTCTATCGCTTTGTGCATAAAACAAACTATGTAACCGACGCAGAAAAAGAGGGCTGGGGTTATTGCGCTGAATATGATTTTTTATCAAAATCCATGAAAATAACCAGGAAACCCGGAGTGAGCTGGAGGACCTATTTTCACCCGGATGTCGCCGATTACCCGGTGGTAATGATAAGCTGGAATGACGCCAATGCCTATTGTGAGTGGATGGGACTTCGCCTCCCGACGGAGGCGGAATGGGAAAAAGCCTTCCGCGGGAGTGACGGGAGAACCTACCCATGGGGGTACGAATGGAAAGAGGAGAATTGCAACGGCAATTTCAAAAATTACTCGATTCCCAACGAAGGCTTTAACGAGATTCTCCCTGCCGGCTCCATTTCAGGGGATAAATCCCTAATTGGCGTCAGGGACATGGCCGGAAATCTCTCCGAGTGGTGCTCGGACTGGTTTTCCGATACGGAGATGGGGTTGTTCAGGGCCGTCCGCGGCGGCTCCTGGAACAACTGCGCCAGGGTAAACTTCCGCTGCGCCGGGCGCAACAGGTATCTTCCCTCTTACAGAGCCAACTTCATTGGTTTTCGCGTCGCCTGATAGATCCGGATGTTGGGGCGCCCGGCCTTCGGCGGGGCGCCCCTACTCAAAATCAGGGCAGCATGGTGGCGATTCGGATTTTCTTTCCATCGCTGGTGAGAGTGACGGCCCCGTCACGATCAGTCCTCAGTATGAACGCTCCGGCCTCTTTAAGGCGCTCCAGGGTCTTCGGCGATGGATGATTGAATCGGTTTTTCCTGCCGGCGGAGATGACGCAGTAGCGGGGGCGAGCCTTCCTTAGAAATTCCGATCCCGAGGAGCCGGAACTGCCCTGATGGGCCACCTTGAGGAGATCGCATTCGAGGGGCATGCCGGAGGCGAGGATCTTTTTTTCCACCTGCCGCCCGATGTCCCCCGCAAAGAGAATTTTGATCGTTCGCCACTTAAAGATGAAAGCCAGGGAGTTGTCATTGATTTCCTCTCGGTCTTCGGGGGGAAGAAGTTCGGAGGGATTCAGGATCAGGAGGGAAGCTCCGTCGGCCAGGGCGATGTTCTGTCCGGAGCGGAGCGTCTGCCAGGGAATTTTTTCCCGTTCGGCCAGGGACTGTACGGCCCTGAAAGCAGGAAGAGAGGAATCCTCCCCGTTGGAGAAAATTCGTCCCGCCGGAATTTTCTCAAGGATGGCCGGGATGCCCCCGAGGTGATCCTGGTGGGGATGAGTGATGATGAGGCTCTCGATCAGGCGGACTCCTCTCCGCCGGAGGAAGGGAAGGACGGTCTTTTCTCCCCGGTCCAGCCAGCGGCTGGCCGGACCTCCGTCAATAAGTATGGTTTCTCCCGAGGGCATCCGGATACAGGTGGACTCCCCCTCCCCCACGTCCAGAAAGGTGACCTCCATGGGAGGCGGAGCTTTGAGTGCCTGCCACCAGAGGATGGCGGCCAGGAGGCAGAGCCCGATAAGAACGGCCGCTTCCCGCGAGACGGGAAGGCGGCTCTGTTCCATCAGGATGAGAGCCGCCAGCAAGCCAAAGAAGAGGAGCGTCGCCCAGAAGGGAGGCGTGGGGAGGCTGAAGCCGGCTCCGGGGAGGCGATCGAGGAAGCGTACGGTCTTTTCCAGGTACTGCATGAGGAGCCAGTTGAGCCCGGCAACCGGATAGCTCAGGGGGAGAAAGACGGCCCCGAGAACAGCCTGGATCAGGCCCATCGGAAGGAGGATCGAGGCCGCCGGCACGACCAGGAGGTTGGCCAGGGGGGCGATGAGGGAGAACTGGTTGAAATAGAATGCCAGGAGCGGCCAGAGGCCTATCTGGCAGGCCAGCGAGACGGCCAGCGGCATCGAGAGCCAGGGTGGGAGAGCGGAAAAGTATCTGTTGAGGGCCGGTGTGAGCCAGAGGATGGAAAAGACGGAGAGAAAGCTCAGTTGAAACCCGATGTCAAAGAGCCAGAAGGGCTTCATGATCAGCATCAAAAAAGCCGCCAGGAAGGTCGTGGCGGGAAGATCGTTTTCCCGCTCGAAAAAAACCGCCAGACAAGCCATCGCGCCCATGATGGCGGCCCGTACGATTGAAGAGGAGGCCCCGGCCAGCAGGGTATAGAACAGGATGAGAGGGAGCGCCCAGAAGCACGCCCATCTGCGGCTGATTCCCATGAGGTGGAAGAGCCCCAGACAGAAGAGAATAACGATCCCTACGTTGAGGCCCGAGGCCGCCAGAAGATGGAGGGTGCCGGTGCCCCTGAAGGCGGATAGAAGCTCTTCCTCAAGGGCCGACGGCTCTCCCAGAAGGATCCCGATGAGTAGTGAGGCATCGGGCTCGGGGAGGGCCTTTCTGATGATTTCATAAAGCTTTCTTTTAACGGCATAAGAAAAAGCCCACAGGGGATTTCCGCCGCCGGGGCCGAGGATCAAAAGGTCTTCTGTAGATTTTATGGTCAGGATGGAGTTTATCCCTTGTCGCCTGAGGGAGAGTCGGTAGTCTGATTCCCCCGGGTTGGTGGCCCGGGAAGGCTCACTTAAGATCCCCCTGGCGGAGATGCGGGCCCCGAAGATAAGGGAAGAAAGAGCAACAGGGGCTTTGTTTGAAAAATCCGTCTCTTCCGGATAGAGCCGGACCAGGATGAGCCCGGATAACTTCTGTAGGCATTCCGCGCCCTGCACGCCCTCCACCCGGAGCAGGAAGGCTTTCCCGCGTCCCAGTTTCCTCATGTCTTGAGTCAGGACGCCCTCAAGACAGACTTCCTTCTCCTTCCAGGGGGCGAGTTCATCGCGGAGTGTTTTTTTCTCGGCCTCAAGGCGAAGGAAGATTCCCCCGAAAAAGGTGCCGGCCGTGAGGAGGACAAGAATGAGGATCCTCGAAAAAGCGGGATCTCTCCTCCCGGCGGCGGCAAGCCCGATTCCCAGGGCGAGAAAAAAGAGACTCAAACCAAAGGCCGGAGCGGCCTCCAGGTGAGATTCCGCGCCCGCCCAGATTCCCAGAGCAAGTCCCAGGGTAAGAGGAATGATAGATCCCGGCACAATAGTATTTTCACGCCGCTTGCAATGTCGTCAAGGGGATAGGGGATTTGCTGCGTAATTTTGGCCAATTTTGGACGTGCCGCAAACCCGGTGTTTACGTAGAGCCAAAAATTCTCAAAAATAAATTCTTTACGGCACCGTTATCGCATTTTTTACATCTTCAACCTGAAAAATTCTGGATATTTTGAAAAAAACATCCGTACGTTAATAGTGAGGGGAAAAATAAGCATTTTGCCCTCCGCAGATTTTCGACAAGGGGGAACGACGGATGAATATGATCGAGTCTCTGGAAGCCTATCTGGCCTACAAAAGGTACCGCACGGAGTTCGAAGAAAGGCTCAATTTTCAATCTCCGGGTGGAAACGGAGGATCTCCGCCTCCCTTCGGGGCCAGGGACTGGGGCCCGGCCGCCCTGTACATTCCGGGCCAGGGCTCGGCCAACCTCCCCGTTTACAACGACCGGGGGCGGTGGTGCTCCACGCCCGAGGGCCTTGTCCAGGAACAGCGCCCCTCCGGCGAGATCCTGCTCATCTTCCCCAACCAGGATGGAACCCTGACCCTTAGAAAGGAGACGGGGGAAGACTTCTCCATCCAGGATCTTCCGGAGAACACGATGGTCTTCACCGCTCCCGACGGAACTCAGGTCACTTTCATAGACACTCCAGACGAGCACATCACGGAGAGAATCGGGGAGCAGGAGATCATCATTCACGAGAATGAAGATGGGTCTTTGACCCTTCCGGAAGGCGACAACACCGTAACCTATTATCCCGAGGGCAGCCGGCTGTGTGTCTATACGGACGGGACCGAGGAGCGCTACGACGAAGAGGGCCTTCTTGTTTCCCGCAAGAGTCCCGGGGGGGACACCAGCTATTTCCTCCGGGACGGGAGCACGGCTCTGGTGTGCCATGCGGACGGCACTGTTGAGACTCGTCTTTCAGAAGGTTCAATCGTGTTCCGGGGCGGCGGGGGCAACATCGTCTCCATTATACTTCCCGACGAATCTATTGCCTCTCAGCAGTCCGATGGCACCTGGCAGGGGTATGACACCCAGAGCGGGCTCCACACCTATGCCGAAGACGGCGCCCCTGTTTCGCTTCAACTTGCCGATTCCCTCGTAACATATTATAGAAACGGGGTGCAGAAGACCGAATTTAGTGATGGAAGGATCCAGTGGCAGACAAAGGAAGGCAACACGATAGAGGTTGCGGCTGATAATACCCTCTCCGGCACGGATTCGGCTGAAAATGCACTCACGCTGGCCTGGGAGGACGAAGAGCATTCAACAATCCGGATCACCAATTCCGACTCTTCCTTCAGCCTTCTTTCAACGGCGGGAGACCTGGAGCGGTACATCCCCAACGGGGTGCAGATCCTTTCATCCTCAGACGGGAATAAAATATTCACTCTTTCGGACGGGACAGAGGTCTCCATCAGCGCCTCCGGCTCCGTGGCGGCCCATGATGTAGAAGGAGTCACCCTCTCGGCCCTTCAGGAGTACGACGGAAAGCTGGTGGCCTACTACCCGGACGGTCGGGTGGCCTTCCTGACTCTGGACGGCACGGAGTACCTCTCCTCGGCGAGCGGCTGCATCAGGAAAGGGGCGGTGGACGGAACAAGCACCTACTACCTCCCGGGCGGAATAACCTTGACCCGGCTTCCCGGATCCTCTCCCGAGGCGAAGGACTCCGCGGGGCGAAACCTGGTGGTCAGTATTCTTGAGGACGGGAAGTTTACGGTCCGGGAAGTTGACGGAGAGTCCTACACATTCGATCCGGTGACTTTGAGCGGAATATTGCAGAGAAACGACGCCAGCCGGGTGGAGGTCTCCACCTCGGGGGTGGTGACCCTCTATGACTCTCAGGACCGGATCATAGAGAAGGTAGAGCCGGACGGCAGCCACACTGAATATACCTACTTTGAGGGCGGCGGCAAGAGGATCCGTTATCCCGACAACACCCGGGAGGAGTACGACGCCGGGGGGAAACTCGTTTTAAAAGAAGACCCGCAGGGTGTGACCACTCTTTATCATGCGGATGGGAGCTATACCGTAAGAGAGCCCAACGGGCAGGTGGATGAATACGACCATGACGGGGTGCACCTATCCCGCCTTTCTCCCGAGGGAATGCTCACCGCCTACCGCTCCGACGGGAGCACGGAGACGTCGGCCCCGAGCGGAGTCATAAAGGAAGTTCTCTCCGACACGACCGAGATCTGGACGGTGCCCGGTATTCTGCTGGGCCTGTCCCGGGACACCTCCGGGGCCATTGGGGACCTGGTGCTGACGGTCTCCCCCGGCGGGGCGGTCTCGGCGACCCTGGGCGGCTATGCCGTTTCGGCGCAGCAGCTTCCCGACAGCACTTTCGTAATCAGTCATCCCGACGGCTATGAGATTGAGATCTATCCGGAGCTGTTTTCCGCAAGTCGCCGGGCGCCCAGCACTTACATAAGGACTCTGGAATCAAGCGGGACTCTCAGCATTCTCATTGTGGGCGGGGTAATTGAAATTACCCCCGGCGCGGACAATGCCGCGCTCTCTCTTTCGGGAGAAGATAATGAAGGCACGCCGCTTGCCGTGAACTGGGAGGGGAGCGCTCCTCCGCCTTCTACTATGGAGGAGGCCGCAGGAAGAACCATCCGCCTCACCCGCTCCGACGGAACCTATGAGCTGTATTATCCGGACCTCACCGTGGAGTCCTACACGGCGGATGGTCATCTTTCCTTGAAGTTCCTTCCCGATAAACACATCAACTTCTACACGGAGCAGGGAGGCATCTTCATGAGATGCCTCCCCGACGGGAACTACATCGCCGCCGGCAACCTGGGCCTTTCATATATCAGGGACGGTCAGAACAACCTGTTGGGCGTGATCCTGCCCGGGGGCGTTCAGGCCGTTCAGCAGGAGGACGGCTCCTTCTTTGGAGAAGTGGTTTCAGGCCTGGGCTATACCGTCCAGCCGGACGGCACGGCCGTCCTATCCCTTCCAGAGGGCGGCACCTACACCTCGGAGAATGGCCTCACCCAGGTTACCTTCCCGCCGGGCGGGCCTCTGGAGAGCGTCCTCATGATAGAGAGCGGCCCTGTTTTCCAGTACACCGCGTCAGGCCAGGAGACCAGAACCATAAGTTACCTTTCCGAAGGCGGCTGGGAAGTCTTTTCTTCCGAGGGCGTCGCTCGCTATGACATCGAGGGAACGCTCATCCGTTCCAGCGATTCGCAGATGCTGCTGAGCTTTTTCGACTCCCAGGGCCGGGTCATGCGCCGGGAGTATCCGGGCGGCCAGGTCGTCACTCTTATCTATAACACCGACGGAAGTTACGTGGTGGACGACCCCTCCATCAGCGGGACTAAAGAATACTACAAAAAGCTCTCCGAAGGCGGCTACCTCTGGAAAAAAGAATACTCCGACGGATCATATCAGGAGTTTGATTCCCAGGGCCGGGTCAGCGCCTTCCGCCAGGTGACCGGTGAGTGCTTCCAGGTCACATATTTTGAAAACGGAGATAAAGAATACGCCTCGGCCGGGTTGACTTTCCGGGAAGACGCTTCGGAGAACATGTTGTGGGTTGAACAGAGGCAGGAGGATGGAACCAGTGCCATTCTCTATCCGGACGGGAAGGCGGAGCAATACCGTGCGCCCGGGGAGGGGGAGACTCGGGGGAGCCTCATGGCCCGTTACTACACCCAGGGCGGCAATCCCAACAATGCCTCCGTAGTTATCGAGGTATTCGCCGACGACGGAACGACGCTCACCCGGATCACTCTGGCTGACGACACTCAGTACACCTTCAATACCGACGGGACCTATATCAAAGAGGGCTGGGGGTTCCGTGAAATTTACCAGTCGGATGAGAACATGGACCCATACGCACCTTCTGGAAGGCTTATAGGGAAAGAGGAAGAAGGGGTCGGGGTCACACTTTACACTTACTTTGAGGACGGGAGCGAGTGTATCTCCCGGCCCGACGGGACAAAAGAATATTACCGGGCTCCTGCCGAGGGCGGGGCCAACGGTGAAACTCACGGGACCTTGAGCCGCAAGGATATCCCCATGACCCTGGAGGGGCCGCCGTTCCAGGGGATCCGGAGCACATTTTACGCCGGGGACGGAACGACCATAACCAAAGTCGTGGAGCCGGACGGGACCCAGCGGGAACTGCGTCCCGACGGCACGGTGAGCCGCCTGTATCTGTCCAGCGGAAAGATACAGGACTTCGACGAGAGCGGAAGACTAACCCGGGAAGTCATTCCATCAGCCTCGGGCAACATAACGATGGAATACCAGCAGGACGGGACCAGGACCCAGACATATACCGACAACACGGTGGAGACGTACCGTACGGACGGGACGTTAGCTGAAAGGGTCTTCGAAGGCGGAGTGCAAGAGACGTTTGACGCCTTGGGCCGTCTGAATGTGACGACCTATCCTGACGGGACGACGATTTCCTACAGCTTGGATGGAAGCCGGACCATCACGACTCCGAACGGTACCCAGTTCCGCTTCGATGCCGTAGGGCGCCTTACATCCCAGACCTTGCCCGGAACGACCCCGGTGGAATATCAATTCAATCCCGAGACGCGCACCCTCACCCTGCCCAATGGAGGCAGTATAACCCTCCGCTCCGACGGCACCATAGAGAAATATATCGCTTCCGACGGCTGCCAGTATATCTACGACGCATCGGGAAGACTCACCCAGATAAAAGATGCCGACGACAACGTCCTCTTCGAACAGGTATTTAACTCCGGCGGAACCAGGACGTTGGAATTTGCGGACCTGAGCGATGAAATGGCCATCGCCGGCAGCCTCTCCACCAGGACTCTGGCGAACGGCGCCGTCATCTCATACAACACCGACGGAACCTATAGCATAACCTACCCCCAGGGCGAATCCTCTCTCCAGCGGGTGGATTATTACAGCTCCGAGGGGGTGCTCCAGGAATCCCATATCGGCAACAACGTCTTTAAGTACGAATACAACGCTTCGTACGGCTGGCGGCTCTTCTTTCCGGGAAACGTCATAGAAGACTTTAGCGCCGGCGCCGGCAACCACGTATGGGCAAGGAACTTTTTGGACGGCGGTCGCGGCGAGGGCGACAACGGCTATGGAAAAATCGGCTGGAGGGCGCATTCTAATTATCTCTATACCAACTACACCTACAACCAGGACGGCACGGTAACCATAACCGAGCCCTGGGGGAGGACCGAGACCCGGGACGCCTCGGGCAGCCTGCTCGGCTTCACCTCCCCTGACGGCACGTACGTGGACTCCCCCGACCCGCACGAGGGAGTCGCCTACACCAGAACCTACGAGGCCACCGAAAATCACCCGGCGGTGGTTGAATACTATAACGCCGACAACGTCCTCACCCAGGTTACCTATACCTCCAGCGACGTCACCGCCACCGTCAGCTTCAACTCGGACGGGACGAAAGCGGTTGCCTATTCCGACGGGTCCGCGGAGAATTATGACGTCCTGGGGCGTCTAACCTCCTGGAGCGTAAAAGACGAACACAACAATGACCTGATCACCTCCTACACCTACAACCAGGACGGGACGACCAGGATTGGTTTCCCTGATGGGAGCTACCGGATCTATGATGCCCAGATGAATCTGACCGGGGCCTACCTGCCCAACGGCGAGGTGCTGCATTTTGCCGTGACCCAGGACGGTCAGTTCTCGATGACCTGTCCCGATGGATTCACCGAAGTCCTGAACACCGACCTTAAGCTCGTCTCGGAGACAAAAAGTAATGAGACTTACACCTTCTCCTACAACCAGGACGGGACATCCAGCCTGACGGGGCCTTCCGGGGAGGTCTATGACTTCCGATCGGACCGCACCCTGAGCCTGGTGCAGGCAGGGGAGAACGAAGTGCTTAATTTCGACGCCGGCGAAAGATTCCTCAGTTTTACCGAGTCCGGCTCCGAGGATCTTTCCGTCACCTACAACCAGGACGGGGGCATCACTCAGACTTACGCCGGGGGAACCTCCGAGACCTACGATACGTCGGGGCGCCTCGCCTCAAGAAGTCTGCCGTTCCCTGAGGGAGGGCCGCAGGGCTCCGATGTCACCACCTTCGCCTATTCCCAGGATGGCGTCAGAACGACCACCTTCTCCGACGGAAGAGCGCTCCTCGAAAGCCAGGATGGAACCATCCAGTCCAACCGTTCGGACGGCAGTTTGGAAACAGTTTACTTCGGCGCTTCTTTCAATCTCTACGACCCGGTCGGGCGGATCTCGGAGACCAGGTACCCGGATGGCAGCGTCCTCACTCACTTTCTGGACGGCGGCTCCGCTCCGATTTCATCCTCAGGTGGCGTGGAGATAAGGCGCAGCGATGGAAGTCTGAGAGAAAAAATCTATGCCGACGGCCGGGTAGAATTTTTCAACGAGCAGGAAGTTCTCGTCGAGCGCCGCCTGGCCGACGGGAAAAAAGAAATCTACCATGAGAACGGGGACATCTCTTACTACCGCTCCGAAGGCACCCTCGAGAAGGTGCTCCATCCCGACGAGAGCTTCGATCTCTACGATGCCGCCGGGAATTTCATTCAGAGTTTTGACGCCGACGGAATCCACACCGACCATCTTCCCGACGGGAGCACCGTCTTGACCTACACTGATTTCTCCACCGAGACCTACCATTCAAACGGCATCATCGCGGAGAGGAATTACCCCGGCGGAGTCTCCGAGACTTTCGATGACTCAGGAAGGCTCATTGGGACGACCTATCCTGACGGAACGACGATTTCCTACAGCTTGGATGGAACCAGGACTATCACGACTCCGAACGGGACCCAGTTCCGCTTTGATGCGGAAGGGTGCCTTACTTCCCAGATGTTGCCCGGTACGACGCCGATGGAGTACCAATTCGATTCCGAGACGCGCACTCTCACTCTGCCCGATGGAGGCAGCATAACCATCCGCTCCGACGGCACTCTCGAAGGATACACAGCCGCCGACGGCTGCCAATATATTTATGACACCGCGGGAAGACTCACCCAGATAAAGGATGCCGGCGACAACGTCCTCTTTGACCAGGTATTCAACTCCGGCGGGACAAGGACGTTGGAATTTGCGGCTTTTAGCGATGAAATGGCTGCCGACGGCAGTCTCACCACCAGGACTCTGGCGAACGGCGCCGACATCTCATATAATCCCGACGGAACCTATAGCATAACCTATCCACAGGGCGAGTCCTCTCTCCAGCGGGTGGATTACTACAGCGCCGAGGGAGTGTTGACGGAATCCCATGTAGGCAACAACGTCTTTAAGTACGAATACAACGCTTCGTACGGCTGGCGGCTCTTCTTTCCGGGAAACGTCATAGAATGCATTGGCGCTGACGCCGGCAACCACGTATGGGCAAGGCTCTTTTTGGACGGCGGTCGCGGCGAGGGGGACAACGGCTATGGAAAAATCGGCTGGAGAGCGCATTCTAATTATCTCTATACCAACTACACCTACAACCAGGACGGCACTGTAACTACCACCGAGCCCTGGGGGAGGACCGAGACCCGGGACTCCTCGGGCAACCTGCTCGGCTTCACCTCCCCGGACGGCACGTACGTGGACTCTCCCGACCCGCACGAGGGAGTCGCCTACACCAGGACATACGAGGCCACCGAAAATCACCCGGCGGTGGTTGAATACTATGACGCCGGCGGCGTCCTCACCCAGGTGACCTACACCGCTGTCAGCGGTACCTCCGCCACCGTTACCTTCAACAGCGACGGAACGAAGACAGTTGTGTTTTCCAACGGAGCTGCGGAAAATTATGACGCTCTTGGCAGGCTTACCTCGTGGAGCGTGCAGGACGAAGAAGAGAACGACCTGGTCACCAGCTACACCTACAATCAGGACGGGACGACCAGGGTTGATTTCCCTGATGGGAGCTACCGAACTTATGATGCCCAGATGAACCTGACCGGGGCCTACCTGCCCAACGGAGAAGTACTGCATTTTGCCGTGACCCAGGACGGCCAATTCTCCATCACCTATCCCGACGGATTCACCGAAGTCCTGAACACCGACCTTAAGCTTATCTCGGAGACAAAAAGTAATGAGACTTACACCTTCTCTTACAACCAGGACGGAACGTCCAGCCTGACGGGGCCCGACGGAACCACCTATGGCATAAGAGGGGATCATACCCTGGGCCTGGTGCAGGTAGGAGAGAATCGGGAGCTTTCATTCAATACCTCCGAGATATTCCTGGGCTCCGAGGATCTTTCCGTAACCCACAACCAGGACGGGAGTGTCACTCAGACTTACGCCGGAGTCGCCTCCGAGACCTACGATACAGCAGGCCGCCTCGCCTCAAGAAGCCTGTCATACCCTTCGGGCGGGCCGCAGGGGATGGACGTCACGACGTTCTCATACCTGCCCGATGACGTCCGTGAGACTTCCTTCTCCGATGGAAGATACATCCTGGGAAATATGGACGGAACCATCCAGGCCATGCGGGCGGACGGATCCCTGGAAGCAAACTACGTCGGAGGCTCCTTCACTCTGTATAATCCCACCGGGCGAATCTCTGGAACCGTATACCCGGATGGCAGCTTCCAAACTCAGCTTCTGGATGGAGGCTTAACCATGATCTCGCCCTCCGGGGAGGCGGAAACGAGGCGCAGCAATGGAAGCTTGAAAGAAAGGCTCTATGCCGACGGCTCCATCGAATTTTTCAACGAGCAGGAAGTTCTCACTGAACGCCTTTTCCCCGACGGGAGAAAAGTGATTTATCATGCGAATGGGGACGTCTCATGTTATCGCTCCGACGGCACCCTGGCGACGCTTACGCATCCCGACGGGAGCTTCGAGATCTACGACAATCTGGGTCAGCTCCTCGGGAGCTTCGACGCCGGCGGAATTCACTCCGACCATCTCGCTGACGGAAGCACCGTTTTGACCTACACTGATTTCTCCACCGAGACCTACAATTCATACGGCATCATCGTGGAGAGGAATTACCCGGGCGGCACCTCCGAGACTTTCGATGACTTCGGAAGACTCATTATGGCAACCTATCCGAACGGGACGACGATTTCCTACAGCGCAAACGGAACCAGGACCGTCGCGACTCCGAACGGCACGGAGTTCCACTTCGACGCCGAAGGGCGCCTTACTTCCCAGACCCTGCCCGGTACGGCATCGGTGGAGTACCAATTCAATTCCGAAACGCGCACTCTCACCCTGCCCGATGGAGGAAGTATAACTCTCCGCTCCGACGGCACGATAGAGAAATATATATCCGCCGACGGCTGCCAATATCTCTACGACACCGCGGGAAGACTCACCCAGATAAAGGATGCCGACGACAACATCCTCTTCGAGCAGGCATTCAACTCCGGCGGAACCAGGACGTTGGAATTTGCGGGTCTGACAGATGAAATCAGTGCCGACGGCAGCCTCACCACCAGGACTCTGGCGAACCCCGCCGGAGGCGGGGTCATCTCATATAATCCCGACGGAACCTATAGCATAACCTACCCACCGGGCGAGTCCTCTCTTCAGCGGGTGGATTACTACAGCGCCGGGGGAGTGTTACAGGAATCCCATATCGGCAACAACGTCTTTAAGTACGACACTTCGTACGGCTGGCGAGTCTTCTTTCCGGGAAACGTCCTGGAATATTTTAGCGCCGGCGCCGTCAACCACGTGTGGGCAAGGCTCTTTTTGGACGGCGGTCGCGGCGAGGGGGACAACGGCTATGGAAAAATCGGCTGGAGGTCGCATCCTAATTATCACTATACCAACTACACTTACAACCAGGACGGCACGGTAACCATAACCGAGCCCTGGGGGAGGACCGAGACCCGGGATGCCTCGGGCAACCTGATCGGCATCACCTCCCCGGACGGCACGTATGTGGATTCCCCCGACCCGCACGAGGGAGTCGCCTACACCAGAACCTATGAGGCCACCGAAAATCACCCCGAGGTGGTTGAATACTACGACGCCGGCGGCGTCCTCACCCAGGTGGCCTACACCTACGGCGGCGGCAACTCCGCCACTGTCACCTTCAACTCGGATGGGACCAGGACGGCTGTCTATTCCAACGGGGCCGAGGAGTTCTATGATACCCTGGGGCGTCTCACCTCCTGGAGCGTAAAAGACGAAAATAACAACGACCTGGTCACCAGCTACACCTACAACCAGGACGGGACGACCAGGGTTGATTTCCCTGATGGGAGCTACAGGATTTATGATGCCCAGATGAACCTGACCGGGGCTTACCTGCCCAACGGAGAAGTACTGCATTTTGCCGTGACCCAGGACGGCCGGTTCTCCATCACCTATCCCGACGGGTTCACGGAAGTGCTGAACACCGACCTTAAGCTGGTCTCGGAGACGAAAGACGAAGAGACGTACACCTTCTCTTACAACCAGGATGGGACTTACAGCCTGACGGCGCCTTCCGGGGAGGTCTATGACTTCCGATCGGACCACACCCTGAGCGCAGCGCAGGTAGGAGAAAACGAAGAGCTTAATTTCGACGCCGGCGAAAGATTTCTCAGTTTCACCGAGTCTTCCTCAGAGGATCTCGCTCTCACCTACAACCAGGACGGAAGTGTCACTCAGACCTACGCCGGAGTCGCCTCCGAGACCTACGATACGGCGGGGCTCCTCGCCTCTCGGAGCCTGTCCTATCCGGAGGGTGGGCCTCAGGGCTCCGATGTCACCATCTTCTCATATCTCTCCGGTGACGTCCATAAGACCACCTTCTCCGATGGAAGCTACCTCCTTGAAAATATGGACGGCACAATAGAGTTTTACCGCCCCAACGAAAGCCTTGAGGAAAAATATCTGGCCGGCTCCCACGAAGTTTACGACCCGGACGATAGGCTTGCCTTCCGCTGGCTCTCGGACGGCAGCGCCACCGCCTTCTTCCTGAGCGGAAAAGAAAGCACCCTCTCGGCTGATTCCATTATTATCACCAGAAGAGACGACGGAACAATCGCCAGAAAACTCTATGCCTCGGGAGACATTGCCGTCGAGTACTTCGATACCCAGGAGCGGCTCACAAAACAGGTTTTCTCCGACGGCACAATCAAGATCTATGCCTACGGTCAGGACGGCGCCTACTCCATCACCTTCTCCACCGGAAGAATCGAGGAATACGATTCCCAGGGCCGCATCACGAAGATAACCTACCCCGACGAAAGCTGGGAGAGCACCCAGTACCTGGCCGGGAATCTGCGTAAGGTAACCTATTCCAGCGGCGAAAAGAAAGTCTATGACTCGGAAAATCGCCTCATCCGCTGGGAGGAGGCCGACGGAAGCGGCATCTTCGATTATGCCTATTCCTCCGAAGGGATAACCGCGACGGTCGCCTCCAGCCTTGAGAGGTTGGTAAGGCCCGACAATTCAGAGAGATGGGCTCTGCCCGACGGCACAACCGTAGAAATCTCCTCCGACGGCACCTCCGCCACGGCGGAAAAAGCCGGCCAGGCTGTCTCCGCCGACATACTCTCAGACGGGAGGATCAGCCTTGGCTATTCCGACACCACCACCACCATTCTCAACCGGAGCGAATTTCAGTTCGCCACCTCCGCCGAAAACGGACTTTCGCTGGTCATCATGGCCAACAACATCAGGACATACACCCAGGCCGACGGCGTCGTCACCCTTCTTAATGCCGACGGAACAATTCAGGAGACAAGAGATTCACAAAACAATCTTCTTGCCACAATCATCCTGGCCAACGGCGGGATCAAAATCACGGAACAGGACGGCACCTTCACCACGCTCAATACCGATCTATCCATCATCAGAAGTTCCTCCAATGGTCTTTCTCGCACCATCCACCAGGATGGAAGCTCCGAATTCGCCTTCAGCGATACCGAGGCGGCGGAGGCTCTCACCATCACCTGCCTCCTCAATGCCGACGGGACCCTGCCCCAGGAGGCCGCCCATGATTCGAACGACAATCTCCTCTCCGCTTCCATCAACCAGGACGGTTCCATCTCCATCACCTCCGGCTCTTTCATCCACACTCTCAAAATGGATCTCTCCCGCGAGGTGCTCACCCAATCCAACCTCAAGGTGGAATACCGGAAAGACGGCCGCGAGATCTGGACCCAGCCCGACGGCACCAAGAGCTACGTCGAGGCTGATGGCACGATTGCACCATATAACGGGTCTTGGAACAATGCCGAGGCCGGGACCCAAAAAATTACGAACAATGTACGCCATACACTTCAGAGCGAGGTCGTCGGGAACAAAATTCATATATATGAGTATTATAACAACAATCATCACACTTATCTCAACGCGGATTACAGCATAGAGTATGTTACCGGCGCAGGCACTTTTCTCAAATTAAGAACGGACAACGGGATGGAGATTCACTCTCTTTTAAATCTACAGACCCTCTTGAGCCCTGACAGACTCTCTGTCCAGACTTTTGATGCCAATGGCGGCTCTATTGCGAGCCACCTTCAGTCCGACGGGACCATCACCATAGATGAGTATCCAGCTCTTTCCGTCAGCCTTAAAGTTGACAGCAACAGACTCCGGGAGACCGTGTTACTCGACCGGGGAGTCATCCTAAAGCTTGAAGAGAGTGAATATTTCCACGCCTCTCTGCAAAATGGCCAGAACCTGGAGTGCAGCAGGTCAAATGATGGAAAAATCGAGATACGTGGCAGAGTGCCGGGTTATTGGGGATACGAAATAAATGAATTCGCCCGGATTACCATTGAAACGGACCATACTCAGAACATTTTATTAAGAAACGGAATCAAAAAGACCATCCTCCCCGACGGCCATTATTCCCTCATCACCCCTCAGATGACCCGTATTGACCTGGATGCTCAAAAAAACCTCGTTCAGGCTGTGGACAAGGATGGAAATATCCTCAGCGCCTCCCGGATTGATGATAATACCCTGCGGATAATAAACCACAACGCCACCGTCTCAACCATCAATGAGAACGACTTTACTCTGACCACCGCTTCATCGCTCGGGATTGAAAAAAGAGATATCAACCGCGTTTACCGTTACCAGGAGTGGAGCTTCCCCAATGGTTTCACTTCAAAAATCGAAGGGAACTCCATCCGCACCTATAATTCCCAGGGTAAATACCTTGCTTCCTGGCTCAACGCCGATGGCTCGATCACTATACCGGCTTATTACAACGGCCTTCCGGCCACATTCGCCGCGGATCTATGCTCTTATACAATCACCGCCCAAAATGGCGTAACCCGAAGACACAACCTCGACGGCACAATTCTTTTTCAGCATCCCGATGGGTTCAGCGTCAGCCTGAGCAGCGACAAAACCTCCGTGCAGGTCAGCGATTCCCAGGGCACCGAACTCTCCGCCCTCTATCAGGATGGCAAAACGACTTTCACCGACACTAGAGGTTATCATTACACCCTGTGGGATAACATGAACTGGAAGATAGAAATTCCCAATGGCATAAACGTGGAGCACTTTGCGGACGGCGTGGCCGTCTGGACTCAGCCCAATGGAACTGTGACTCGCCTGGATCCGAACGGCAGCGTAGGATACTATGGATACTATGGCACTTTAGATAGCGCCGGGCATCGCCTTAACACCGGCAAAGATACCGAAGGAAGCCTGGTCATCCAGAACGCCAACGGTTCCTACACCATCTTAAAGAGCGACTTTACCAGGATCGTCTTCACCGAAGACGGAAGGCGCCTGGTCTTAACACCCCAGGATGCTATTTTGGCCAGGTACCCAAACGGCGCCGAGACCTACCAGCTTTCATCCGGCGCCCTCATCACCTTCGACCTTGCCGGGCACAACTACCCCACCGAGCGCCTCGAAGACGGCACCTTGAGCGTTGATTTTTCCACCATCCTCCGCGGCGAATTGGACCTCGACTTAAACTATCGCCTGGAAGCTCTCAATGGAATCTACCGGGAAATCCTGATAAACGGCTCCCAGGAAGTGCACCTCCCCGAAGGGGTCATCATTCCCCTTGACAAAGATGGGAAAGTTCTCTCCAGCAGGGTCGTTCAGGATAGCCAGGGGACGCTCTGTAATAACGCCACCCAGGATGCGGACGGCACCATTCATTTCACTTATCGGGACGGCCGGAAAGGCGTGTTCAAGCCGGATCTGACTCTGACTATGACTTCCGGGAGCGGCCTTACCCGAATCGAAAAAACTCTTCACAGCGACGGCTCCATCACTCTCAGGGATGGGCTGTCTTTATCCCTGACTATGAGCACGTCGGGCCTGATCTCCGCTGTCGACCGCTATGGCAACGCCCTTTCCGCAGTCTATCGGCAGGATGGAACCTTCATCGTCACCCTGGCCGACGGCACGGCCCGCACCATCGCCCAGAATCTCGGCTTAAGCGACACCCCTTACAACGGAAGCGAGTATTTCTATAATCTGGACGCCTCGGTGGCCACTTTGGATGAACAGGGGAATGCCGTCTCCTTCACCCATCCCGACGGGGCGATAACCACCCAGAACGAGGACGACACCTGGTCCGTCGCCCATACAGACGGCGGGAACGCTCTCTACAACGCCCAGGGCCAGCTCATCTCCTCCATTCGCTCGGTCCCCGGCGGGCTCACCCGCATCATCTATGGCGCCGGGCAAACTGAACATACCTCCGGCACAATCGTCTATGAACTCCCTTCGGGCGTCACCGTCACCCGTTTGCCCAATGATGCTCTTGACGCGGTTTACCCCGCCGGAGGCGGGGGCAGCCTGTCCCTCACCGACAATGGAAGTATCCGGGTGACCGAGCCCGACGGTAGAATCTCGCTCATAAGTACCAGCCTGACGCAGACCATCACGGATGAAAGAAACTCACTCTATGGCATCACCTACCAGGAAGTCATCCAGCCTGACGGGACGAGAGAAATCAGGCAGTACGACGCCTCCCTCCTCGAAGATCTCCCGCCCTCTCAGGAGGAGCCGCCCGCGCCTCTGGCGACGCAGGATAGCCTCCACATCGCCGCCCACCAGCTCATGGACGGCGTTTCCGGAGCCAGCCTTTCGTATATAGACTACATCGGTACTTATACCTACAACGGTCTCATGGCCGGAAGAACCGATTACCTGCAACTGGCCAATGATGCCATTTGTGAAGCGGCGGAGCACACCATAAACTACCACTACACCACCGCCTCGCAACTGGCCTGGGTGGCGAGTAAGGCGCAGAGCTTCCTCAATCTGGCGGGACTGGTGGCCCTTCCCACCGGCATCACCTCAGACCTCCTCAAAGCGGCCGCCCTGGGCGACACTTCCCTCGCCCGGAGCATCGAGTCAAAACTTCGTCACGGCAGGACTGACTTCCAGGCCTTGGTTGAGGAATCAATCAGCGCCGCCTTCCCCGGGATGGAGACGGGGCAGGTGCACGACAAGGCCGACGGCATGCTCCGCTTCCTGGAGCTTCTCCCTCTTCCCTCCGGCCTCACTTCACAGATTCTCCATGACGCCGTCTATGCGGCGATGGAAGGAGTCGCCGAAGCTACAACTGCCTTCAAAGATGAAATTGTCTCGCTGATGGAGGGCAAGATCCGCCAGAGTCGCACTGACTACCTGGTTCTGGCCCAGGAGTGCCTGAGGGAGGCCGCGCTAGAAGTATTGAACACCCGATACACCACCTCCGAAGAGGCGGCCTGGCTCTTTGAAAAAGCCTCAGCCATAACAAATGCTGCTTCTCTCATCGCTCTTCCTTCCGGGGTCACCTCCCAGGCCATCCACGATGCCTCCTGGAGCGTGATGAATGGAGTCTCCGGAGCTTCCACCGCCTACAAGGACTACATCGCCTCATATTTCGAAAGCGGCCTGCGGCACGGAAGATCGGACTACCTGCAACTGGCCGAGGACTCCATCCACGAGGCGGCCCGAGTCAAGCTAAATTACTACTACACCACCGCCTCGCAACTTGCCTGGGTGGCCACCAAGGCCGGCGCTATGATCACGACCCTGGGGTTGCTTGCCTCCCAGCCGGCCTCGCCGCCGTCTCTTCCCTCCGGCTTCACCTCCCAGGGCATCCACGATGCCGCCTGGTCGGCTCTGGCGAATGAACCCGAGGCCACCGACTCTTTCAAAGACGAGATCGCCCGCCTCATCGAGGAGGGCTTAAGAGGCGGAAGGACAGACTATCTCTCCCTGGCCGAAGAGGCCATCCGCCGCTCCGGCGCCGTAAAATTAAACCGGGTCTATGCGACCTCCGAAGAAAAAGCCTGGGTGGACCAGAGGGCCTCTCAAATAATCGCCAATCTGGGTCTGGTTCCTCTTACCGAAGGAGTTACCTCCCAGGCCATCAACGACGCAGCTTATGCAGTGATGAACGGGGAGGGCGGGGCCACCGCCGCCTACAAGGACTACATCGCCTGGTACTTTGAGAACGGCCTGCGGCATGGAAGAACCGATTATCTGCAACTGGCCGAGGACTCCATCCATGAATCCGCCCGGGTCAAGCTCAATTGTTATTACACCACCCAGAGCCAGCTCAACTGGGTAGCCGCCAAGGCCGAAAGTCTTATCAAGAACGCGGGTCTCATCGCTTTGCCGGAAGGAGTCTCTTCCGATCTTATCTCAAGAGCCGCTTGGGGGGCCATGCAGGGCGCGGGAGGAGCGACGAACGCCTACAAGGATTATATCGCCGCCTATATCGAGAGCGCTATGCGTCACGGAAGAACCGACTATCTGCAATTAGCCAAGGACTCCATCCACGAGGCCGCCCGGGTCAAGCTCAACTATTACTACACCACGGAGAGCCAGCTCAACTGGGTGGCCAACAAGGCCGACTTCATTCTCAAGAGCCTCGGCTTAAGCGACCTCCCGGCCGGGATAACCGAACAGGCGCTTAACGACGCCGTTTCCTCCGCCTTGGCCCAGGAGACGGAAGCTTTCAGGGAGGCCGTATCCCTGGCCGCCGAAAACCTCTTCCGCCACGGAAGAAGCGACCATCTCGCCGTCCTTCGGGACGCAATCCACGTCGCGGCCCAAGATACCCTTTCAATAACCTACACGACCGCATCCGAGATCGCCTGGGTGGCCCAGAGGGCCTCTCAAATCATGGCCAATCTGGGCCTGGTGGCTCTTCCGGAGAACCTGACTTCCACCCTCATCCACGATGCCGCCTGGGGGATAATGGCCGGGGTGGGCGGCGCCACCGATGCCTATAAGGACTACATCGCCTATTATTTTGAAAGCGGAATACGCCACGGGAGGACCGACTATCTTCAGCTCGGAAAGGACTCCATCTGCGAGGCCGCCCGGGTCAAACTAAATTATTACTACACCACCCAATCCCAGCTCGCCTGGGTAGCCACCAAGGCCGGGGCTATGATCACGACCCTGGGCCTGCTTTCCCTCCCCGCCAATACCACCTCAGAGGGGATCAAAGACCTGTCCTGGACGCTGATGAACGGAGTCTCCGGGGCCACCACCGCCTACAAGTACTACATCGCCTTCTACTTTGAGAGCGGAATACGCCACGGGAGGACGGACTATCTGCAACTGGCCAAAGATTCCATCCACGAGGCGGCCCGGGTCAAACTCAATTATTACTACACCACGCAATCCCAGCTTGCCTGGGTGGACACCCAGGCCAACCTCATCGCTAATCGTTTGAACGATTTCATTCAGAACGGCAAATACACCCTGTCTCTTTCCGGCGGGGCGACGGAAGAGCATTTCGGGAGCGGTGAGGTAGTACTCCACCGGGCCGACGGGACGACGAGAGCCTCTCATCCGAACGGAAGCTGGGAGGAGAAGAACGCCGCGGGGCAGGTCACGAGCGCCCGCCTGACCGACAGCCGCACGGCAACCTATGCCTACAACCAGGACGGGAGCTTCACCAGGAGCCTCTCAGACGGAAGCGTCGAGCAGTATGATACCTACGGCCTCATAGCCCGCACCGATTATTCCGGCGGAAGCTACCGGCTCTTTTCCTCCGACGGAACTTCAATTTTGCACGAGACGGACGGCGGCTCAAAGACGACCGACGCCGGAGGCTCAATCACCAGCTATGAGAAAGCTAACGGCGACGTGGAGCAATACTTCCACGACGGGACTAAGAAGCTGACCCACCCCGACGGCTCCAGGGCGGAGTATGACGCCGCGGGTCTTATCGCAAAATCTGAGTCGGACGGAATCACCGTAACTTACCTCCACTACGGGAACGGGTCTGAGACCCGCCTCTACAGCGACGGCGCGACGCGCAAATACGACGCCTCGGGGAACCTCTTGAGCGAGACGCTTCCCTTCAGCTTCTCCGCCGCCATCGCGACCAACAATGATAACAGCCGGGTCATCAGCTACTCCGCCGGAGATCGGGAGACTTATACCGCCCAGGGCGCTCTCCTGGTGAGACAGGATTCCTCAGGCGAGATCACCCGCTTCTTCTCCGACGGGACCTCCTTCCAACCATCCGCCCAAGGTCTTACCTGGGACTACCGCGAAGACGGCAGCCTGGCCATCACCGCTCCCAGCGGCCTCTCCTGCCTGGTCTTGACCTCCGGTGTCACCACCTGGACCGATCAGGTCTTGACATTTGACATTTCAGCCGACGGCGCTCTCAGCGAGGGAGCCATCCTCTCAGACGGCCGGGTCCGTATTGCAGAAGGCAACGCCTGGACCGACTTTGACCTCTCGCGTTTTGAGATAGATCGGCAGTTCTTGAGCGGGGTCTCCTTCCAGGAAGACGCCTCGGGTGTCGAAGAATATCTTCTGCCGGATCTCACGAGTATCACAAGATCGGCCTCCGGCATTTTTACCGCGACCGATATTTTCGGTCGGCACCCTGCCGCCTCTCTCCAGGCTGACGGGAGCCTCCTTCTTGCCTATGCCGATGGCGACACAGTATCGGTAGCAGCGGACGGCACGGTGGCCGAACGGCACCTGGCCGAAAACCTCCTTGTGCTCTACAATACCGACGGTACTATGCTGGAGCGGACTCTCGACGGCTCAATCACCGCGGAGGATTCTGCCGGGAATCTCTTCAAGCTCACGGCTCCGGGCGAGGTGGAGGTTATTCAAAATCCCGACGGCACCTTCACCGCCGTCCTCAACAATGGCTCCATCTCGACCTACGATGAAAACGGAATCTTTGTTGAGAACCGCCTGACCCTGGCCTCCGGTTTCGAGAAGATAATCAAATCCGACGGCTCTCTGCGCTATGAGCTGGGAAGCACTTCCCTCTGGGTGGAAGTGCAGGGCAGCGTGGTTTCGGCTCAGGCGAACGGCTCTTCCATTACTGCTTCAAAAGCTCAGGACGGAACGATCACGATTCAGCCTTCGGGGGAGAAATATATCATTTCTCAAAGCTCAATCAAGTTCTACCAGAATGCCCACGTCAACATCGTCTCCCGGAGCGATGATGCGGAGAGAAGCCTTGAATGGATTCTTTTCGCCGACGGAAAGAAAGACGTGTATAATTCCGACGGCACGGTGAGGCATCTCAATTCCGAGGGAACCCTTCTCGGGATCGAGATTCTGGCCAACCACGAGGTACTGGGCGAGACGGAGGCCACCCTCCAACCGGACGGAAGCTACCAGGCCACCCTTTTTGACGGCAGCGTCTCGGAATATAGTGCCGACGGCACTTTCCAGTGCAATGTCCTTGAGCAGGGCGGCGTCACCAAAACATTTACCTCCGACGGCGTCTGGCATTGGGAGTATTCAAACGGCCTCACCAAGGAACTTCAACCCGACAACATCATCATCTGGACGAAGAGAGAATCCGGGGCGGTCGTCTTTACCGCCACCCTTCATCCGGACGGAACCGCAAGCGTGGTGGACGGAAACAACAATCCCATCAACGGCTGCACCTACGTCAACCATAAGAGGCTCGTGATTCCGGCCTCCGATGGAACCACGACCCGCCTCTACTTTACCGGCCTTCTCATCAAGGGCCAGGAGAACACCATCTTAAATATAGAGCAGACAAATGGCATTGTAACCACAAGGCTGTCGGACGGCAGCTACACCAGCCTCGATGCAGGCGGCAACTCCATTTCCACAACCTTAAGCAACGGCGTCGTCACGGTTTCCAATCCTGACGGTTCGACTTTGAGCGCCGGTTGGGACGGAACATATAATGAAGTTAAGTGGACGCTGGTCGTGCCCGACTATCTTACGGTCGAGTTTCGCGGGGACGCCTTCCAGACCTGGAACCTGGCCGATGGAACTCATTTTTGGCCGGATTGGGGCTGGGGAGGTGACGGACACGGCGACTTCGGTGTTCAATGGCTCCCCGACGGCGGTCTGAACTTCAATAAGTACGGTTGGAGCTCCGGTGGGAACTATTACTACATCCATGTCGTCATCCATCCCGACCTCTCCATGACCCAGGAGGCCGTCAACGGCCTCACCCGCCGCTCCCTGTGGGATGGAAGCTCCTCCATGCTCAGGCCCGCCTCCGGTCTCCTCTCGGGAAATCTGCCGGATGGCGTCACCGAGAGCATCGCTTCGAACCTGGATGCCACCTACACCGCCCAGAACGGTCTTCAGGTGCAGTATGCCCACACGGGCGTCACCACCTGGACTGAGGAGGATGGGACGAATATAACCATCCGCCCTGACGGAGGGCTCGATTGGAACGCCGCCCACGACGCAGGCGGCATGGTGTTGACCTCAGAGAAGCTCTCAGACGGAACACTGCGGATAGACCGGGGGTATGACCCCTACCACCATCCTTGGGTCACCCAGGATTTCTTTAAACCCGACATGACGGAGGTTATAAAGTACAGGTTCGGGCTCCAGGAGGAGATTGCAGCGAATGGCACGATCACTCTGAAAGATATCGAGGGGAACGTCATTCCCTACACTACTGGTGAAAACGAGGTACTTATCGCAGAGCACAACGGAATCAACCTGGAAGTCCACTCCGATCGCTCCCTGGTGTTCTCGAATCCATCACTCACGATAGAGGTGGCCTCTGACGGCTCTGAGGTCTGGACCACCCCAGGAGGTGAAGTCGTCCGCCTGAATGCAGACCGGGGCGTCCTGTGGGAATTGAGTCATGATTATTCAGGCAGGTGGATACATGATGTCTACACCCGCTTCGTTGATCCCGATTATTCAGGAGGGGAAGCGAAGAATATTCTTTGCCGGCCGTTCGATAACCAGTACTTCATTCTTCCCAACCTGCAATATTTCTTCTCTCATTCGCTGTCTGCTGAAACTGAGATTTCAGGCGTGGTCACCACCCGCCATTCAGACTTCTCCGTCGAGTCCCTCGCCAAGAACGGGCTTTCACAAATAGTGCGTTCGGATGGAGCAGAAATCTGGACTCTTCCCAACGGCGATTGGATCGTTTATGATCTGGACAAGAAGGTTTATGCGTATGACGTAAGCAACCGGGGCCTGGGCCTGCGGGTGAATAGGACCATGGAAGGGGTCTTCCTGCTCACCTGTTCCAACAACGACCTTGTCATCGTGAATCCAACTGATTTCAGCGTGACCACCTGGCGTCTTGACGGGACCAAGCGGGTGGAATACTCCGATGGGAGTATAGAGGAATTAAACGTCCAGAGGGAGAGCCTGCCGGATGTCGCGCCGGTTGTCCTCTCCAATCTTGATGGGAGCACCGCGACCAGGACTGCGGACGGCGCCTTCATCATCCAGACCTCCTCCGGAACCCCGGTTCAAAACGAGGATGGAACCTGGACGAATAATTACAGCAATGGGGATGTAACGACATATACATCCGACGGCAGGCTTTCGAGCTGGTTTGTGAAGACGGAGAGCCTTACGCGGTTCTACCGCCGGGATGGGAGCATAGAAAGAATTGAGACCCTGAGCGGAGTTGCGGAATATTTCAACATTGACGTGTGTTACAAGACGATGGTGCTTCCTGATTTCACCCGCATAGATCTGAGGTACTGGCCCGAGGGCCAATGGTTTTGGCATGTCCAATCAGCGAACACTCTCTCGGGCAACATTGCCGGCTACTTTGATCTGGACGGCAATATTCATCTGGCGGATGCCGGGGGAAAAGAGTTGAAGATTATTATCCCTGATTTTGTCGTCAAGACTCTGGATTCCCAGGAGAAACTCGCGACACAGCTTCTTCCCAACGGAGATACGGAGCATTATAACTCATGGGGCGCTGTTTCTTATGTGGCGCATCCCGATGGGACGCAGAGCGTCTATCAGGCGGATGGGAGTGTGCTGAAAAAGGATGCCGCAGGCGAGATTATAGAGCTCAAGCTTGCGGACGGCACCTTGGCCGCTCTTCAGCCGGATGGCACTTATCTTGCTGTTCAGGCAGACGGCATCACAACGACATACAGAGCGGACGGCTCACCCGATCTTCGCACATTTACCTCCGGCCCAATGTCTCATATTGCGTATACCCAGGATGGCTCAAGGATTGAGACTTATGTGGTTGGAACGGTAAAGGAATTCCGAGCTGATGGCACTCAGTCTCACCAAAGCGACCCGGATGGCACACAGCGGGTCTATGACGACCAGGGCCGGATTCTTCATGTAACCAACGACCCTGCCGAGGGCACGATAGATTATGTCTATCATGCCGATGATACCTACACCGCCACCTATCAGAGCGGGAAGGTGGAGGACTACCGGGCCGGCGGCCTTCTCATGCGGAGAGTCACCGCAGACGGCTCCATCACTCTCTATGACGGCGAGGGCCGCCTGGTCTCCGAAACCCTGGCCGATGGCGCTACCACCACCTTCGTCTTCCATGTTGATGGAACGAAGACCGCCTCCTGCACGGACGGCAGCACGCTGTATTACGATGCGACAGGTGTCCTCACCAGGAAGACTCTGGCCGACGGCACCGAGATTCTCTATACTGCCGAGAAAACCACCACGAATTATGTGAATGGCACAATCAAGGAAGAATTTACTTCCGGCGATATTTCTCTTCGCTGGACCATTCCGTCCTCCCTTACGGGCTCTGAAATTCTCCTTACCAAATCTTCTTCCGGCTCTTGGAACTACCCTGTGGAGGCTCAGGCCGATGGAAGTCTCCTCTTTACTCTTTCTTCTGAGTTCTGGGTTCTGGGTTCTGGGTTCTCTTCTTCCTCTTCTTCCGGGTCCTGGGTTCTGAGTTCTGAGTCCTGTGCCATTGCTTCCCTTTCCGCCGACGGCACCGTGAGCACCTATAGTGCCAATGGCACCCTTCTTTCCGAGAAAGCACTTGACGGCTCTCTTGCCATCTATAATCCCGACGGCAGTATTACCGCTAAATCAGCCTCCGGCGCACTACTCTCCATCACTCTTTCCGACGGCACCGCCGCCTCCTGGGATGCCTCCCTCAATTGTTACAATGCCACCGGCACGGATGGGAGCGTGGCCAAGTTCGATGCGAACGGCGTCCTCTTCTCAGTCCTCTCTGAGGACCGCCTCACCATCTATTCCCCCGACCGCTCTTACGTTGTCACCAACGCAGACAGCTCGATGGAGTATTACAGGCCCGATGGAACGCTTCGCAAGACAGTCTCGTCCGATGCAAAGACCATCGAGGAATACAATACTTCGGAGATCATCACATCAAGAAAGCACTACGACACCGATCTTGTCACGGTATTGAGCGAGGACCACTTCGATTCCACTGGAAAGCTGATCCACACGCATTACCTCTCCTCCGGCAGGGTGGCATATTACCGGAAAGACGACTCCACATGCCTGGTTGATTCCTCCGGCACCATCCTCTCGATCACCCTCTCTGACGGCATCACCGCCAACAAGCTGGCGGATGGCACGTATCTTGCGTTCAGCGCCGACGGAACGAGGAGCCGCTACAACATGGACGGGATTCCTCTCGATGTCACAAGTTCCGACGGCCTTCTCTCCACCGCTTACTTCTCAGACAGAACAGTCACCACCGACCAGGCGAACGGCACAAGAACCACAAAGTACGACAATGGCGTCACCATCGAGGAGAAGCTGGACGGGAGCATAAAGACCACGTACCAGGCCGATGGGACGATTATAACGGAGACTGCCCGCGGCGGGGTCAAGATAAAGCTCACCTGGGAAATTTCCGGAAAAGTAACGACCGCCTACTGGAACGAGACCCTCGGCGACTATGACACGATGGTCACAGAGGACGCCAATCGGGTCATCACCACCACCTTCCATGACGGCTCCATCTTAAAGAGAGATGAATACGGCCGGCTCTTCCAGCAGGCGAATGCTCAGGCTCCCGCAGAGCAGCTTTCCCTCCAGGGCTGGTATGTCGTCAATCTGTCTTCCGGAATCGTTCTTTCCTGGGATTCTCTGGGAAGCATGAAGACTGAGTTTACCGATGGGAGCTGGGAAATAAGGGAGGCCGGAGGAAAATTCAGTCAATACGACCCGGCGGCGGGAACAACCACGACAAAGCAGGTGAACGGGGACACACTGGTTGAAAAAGCCGATGGCAGTTCGCTTCTAACCCATGCCGATGGAAGCAAGCTGGAGGTGGCCTCGGACGGCACCAAGACCGTGACACTCGCCGACGGCTCCACTATTGTGACGATATCAGAAGAAACACCCGTTGTGACCCTGGCGGAAGGCTCGGCCTACACCGCCCTTTCCGACGGCTCCATCAGAAGCGAAGGAACGGATGAATACACCGTCTGGAAAGCAGACGGGGAAGTGGTGGAATACGGCAGCGGATTCGGCGGAGCGATTGTCACCCACTACAAGCTCGACGGGAGCCTGGTTAGGGAGGAGCAGGCCGAAAACAAGGTCGAGAGCCTTCTTGCCGACGGCACCCGGATTGTTGAAGAAGGAAGCGGTGATGCGAAAGTCACGACGACTCTCTTCGTTAATGGAACGGTCCGGGAAGAGAAAGCCGACGGCTCATTTAAGGAACTCCGGCTGGACGGCACTCTCCGGAACGGGGAGAACGGATATATCTTCACCCTGAAGAAGGACGGGACTTTAACGGCGGAGCTCTCAGACGGATCAAATATAACCAGAAACTCTGATGGAACAATCAATGCCCAGCCCGCACAAGGTTCCACCGTTCTTGTTCAAAATGAGGCAGGAGACTGGGTCGCGATTCTCTCCGAGACCGTGTCCATGATCTGGAAGACGGACGGTACGGGCGACGTGGTTGCCCGGGAAACGGACGCGGAATCCGGCGAACTAAAGACGGAGACTACCTACAAGCTCAATGGTGAGATAAGGATCAGGCGGTTGAACGGGGCTGAGGGGGAAGTTCTCCTGGTGATGACTCCGGGAGAAGGAGATTCATATACCACGGTGAGTTGGGATGCCCTG
>JAZDOK010000021.1:0-2402 GCA_043798715.1 bacterium | reverse complement strand
AGTCGCCATTATCCCCCGAGCTTGGCTTTGCGGAATCTGTCCGTGAGAGCGGGCTTTCTTGTGTGCTCACCGGCGAGGATCGTCATCCGCCTGGAGAACTCGGAGCTTTTGCCTTCTCTGTCGGCAAGGGCCTGCAAGCTTTGGGAAAGGGATACTGTATATTGTCACATGGCAAGACCAGGTACGACAGCACACTGACACTACCCCAAATTCCTTGTTGCCGCGACTATTCAATCATAGAGGCATCTTATGCTTTTACGCCAAGGATATATTTTTCCGCCCAAGCGATTGTTTTTTCGGCCAGCGATAGGGCATCCGAAATATCATGTTCGGATATATCATCCCAAAAGCCCGGATAGCGTGTTTCCACGGCGTAAGGTGTCAAAATACCAACATCCTGAAGGAAGTCCGGTACTTTTAATCCTGCATCTGTCAGTGTGTCCAGAAGTTCTTCAAGATCGTGACTGTATGGAAAATCGACGCCCGCAGACAATAGCACCGCTTTGAAAGCCTTTTCTACTGCCTGCTGAGTATGGAAACAAATTTGCTCGGGCAAGATGTCGTGATCCATGGCAATTCTGGCAAGATTGAGATCACTACGCGCATGCCTCAACCATAAGCCGGGTGAGGGATGATGCTGTTTTTTAGGTGTGGCGTTCATAGACAACTTTCCCATACCGGATAGCTTCCCGATAGATCAATCCGGGTGCATCGCCGAGTTCCCTGAGCTTGCTCTCCGTTACAACCAGGATATCCATCGGCATCCTCAATCCTTTTAGCGCCCTGCGAATCCGGATACTCTCCTTTCGGGCATTTTCGATATCGTCACTCGTCACGACCATCACGTCGAGGTCGCTATCGCGATGCACATCTCCGCGCGCAGAAGATCCAAAGAGAATGAGTTTACGCGGTGCGCTGATTTCTATGATTCTTTCAATGACAGCCCGGATTTTATCAGGTGTAACTTTCCAGGGGACATTGACAGATTCTTCATTTATGCCCATTATTCATGGCTCCTAACAACTTGCGCTGATTGGAAAAAAGGTGGACGCTTCCCGGATTATTGGCATCCCCGTCACATTGTTCATTTCGGTATGAACTTTACAACAACCGCGCTGATATGTCTAACATTCCTTTCAGGAAATTATGACAGGGCAACCGAAAGGGGATGAACTTGCCGCGCCACTTGGTCTGATACGGATACCCCATTGCCCTTTCCGGTCCCCTTTTAGAGCCTCAAGTCGATTTGAGCGGCGGAAGAGAAAGGAGGTCTGCCGGGAAAGAGTCGTCATTATCCCCCGAGCTTGGCTTTGCGGAATCTGTCCGTGAGAGCGGGCTTTCTTGTGTGCTCCCCGGCGAGGATCGTCATCCGCCTGGAGAACTCGGAGCTCTTGCCTTCCCTATCGGCAAGGGCCTGCAAGTCCTGGAGAAGGGATACCGCTTCGTCGTAGCAACTGGTCTGCCTGGCGGCGATGAGACTGGCGACTTTTACCCACAAAATTTCCTCCTTTCCGACAAGCGATGCCAGGTGCTTCTTACGCTTTTCGGCCTGATCCAGCGCACGTTTGACCTTATCCCGTGCCCGTTGTTCAGTTTCTTTCTTCTTCCGTGCCTCAGCCAGGTTTTGAGCCCGCGCCATGATTTCGCCCGCAGTTCTGCGCGGGCTTCCTGCCGGCCCCGCCGCACTGCGCATCTCCCTGACGCGGCGATGAAGCTCGGCCGCAAGATGCTGGGCCTCGCCATCAACCAGCCTTGCCAGAAGTGCATCTTTCTCCTCGCCGGGAAGATTCCGGACCCAGGCGTCAATTTCCGCCTTGGAGACAGGGGCGACCCCACGAGGGCTGCGCTCCGCTGCCGCCGCAATGAGATCGTCGTCGATGCGCAGGAAATCGGCAAAGCCTGCGAGGGAGGCATTCAAGTCACCGAGTCCCGGTGGAACGAGGGGCTCTGGCACGTCTGCATCAATCTCCCCGGATTGCACGGCTAACAGCCAGCCAAGGTACAGGGCGCGATGATCACCGTGCATGAGGTCGGCGCGTACCGGTATGATCGATGCCAACATGCCCTCCCCTCCCTCCCCTTCGTGGTCTTCATCCTCCGATTGAAAAGACAGGATGACACGGTCATCCTTCCGGCGGCAGGAAAAGCTTTCGCCGGAGCAGTAGGGCGCTGCAACTTGCTGGTCGAGCAATTTTTCCGGTACGCGCAGCATGAACCAGCGGGTGCCCCAATTGGCTACATAGAGAAAGGCATCGAAATACTTTTCCATCCATCTTGCGGGATTCCCTTTGAGGTCTCCCCAGTTGTAAACGTTGACAAAGCTGCTGGGAGTGATTTGGGCCCGGGAGGAACAAGCCCGCAGCTCGTCCATCTGCTTTTTCGTCAGCCGATGATCAATAGCT
>JAZDOK010000106.1:0-79557 GCA_043798715.1 bacterium | reverse complement strand
GAATGATGATCTTATAGCGCTCGCCGGAGAGTACGTTCATGGTGGCCTGAATTCCGACGATTTGCGAGGTGGGGGTCACCAGGGGCACGTATCCCAGCTCAGCGCGGACCTTGGGAATTTCCTTGAGGACGTCCTCGAATTTTTCGAGGGCGTTCTGTTTTTCGAGCTGGCTGACCATGTTGGTAAGCATGCCGCCCGGTACCTGATAGACGAGAGCCCGAACATCCACCCTCTCGGCTACGGGAGTAATCAGGCTGCTATAGACTGTATCTTTTATATCCTGGAAATATTCGGCTATCTCGAGAAAGTGCGAGCGATCGATGGAGTGCTGAAAACCCGCGTCATTAATCATTTCCACCATAGTCTCGGTCGGAGGCTGGGAAGTTCCCGAACCGAAGGGGGAGATAGCGCAGTCCAGGATGTCCACTCCCGCTTCTGCGGCCTTGAAGTAGGAGGTGGGCGCCATTCCGGTGGTGCAGTGTGAATGGAGACACACGGGGAGGCCTATCGTTTTTTTGAGCTTTGAGACGAGCTCATAAGCGGCCGAGGGGGATATGAGACCGGCCATGTCCTTTACGGTAATGATGTCGCAGCCAAGGTCCTTCAAATCCCTGGCGAATTTGACAAAGGCGTCAATGGAATGTACGGGGCTCAAGGTGTAGCTCAGGCATCCCTGGACCAGCGCCCCGGTCTTCTTGGCGGTCTTGATGGATTTTTCCATGTTACGTATGTCGTTTAAAGCGTCAAAGACCCGGAAGACGTCAATGCCCAGTTCGGCAGCTTTCTTTATGAAGTGTTCGAGAATGTCGTCGGCATAGTGCTTATAGCCGACCAGGTTCTGGCCCCGGAGGAGCATCTGGAGATGGGTGTTTTTGGCGTATTTTTTGAAGATGCGGATCCGGTCCCACGGATTTTCATGGAGGAAGCGCAGCATGGTATCAAAGGTGGCCCCGCCCCACATCTCAAAAGACCAGTAGCCGACCTGGTCCATTTTCTCGATCATCGGAATCATGTCTTCCGTGCGCATCCGGGTTGCGATAAGAGACTGGTGAGCGTCCCGGAAGCCTGTCTCGGTAAAGGCGATTTTTTTGCCGCCGGGCTTGTTGTTGTTCAGTTTCATCTTCTTTTTATCCATTGCTTCACCTTATTCGTTTCTGCTTAAAAATTTTTATTCCATGACGATCAAGGGGTCTCCGGCGCTGACGCTCTGCTTTTCCCGGATCAGAATTTCCTTTATACGCCCCTGGAAGGGGGCCGCCAGGTCGGTTTCCATCTTCATGGCCTCGAGTTTGAGTACGACATCCCCTTCGTTGATCTCCTGTCCGCTCCGGCAGAGGATCTTGATGATCGTTCCGGTCATCGGGGCCGGGATAACTCTCTGACCGTCTACGAAAGTCCCCTGCGATTTTGAGGGCGGGGCCGTCGACATCTGAGGGATGGAAACGGCGATCGGCCGCTGGGTTGCCAGCGCTGCGATCGGTTCCGGAGTCAAGGCCGGCTTCCGGCCTACCTCGGTGACTTCCACCTCGTACGTTTTATTGTTTACCTTGATGAGATATTTTCGCGGCATAATTTCTCCTGATTTCTTTCATGGATTTGTTGTTTGTTGCATCAATGTCTGGCAGCAGGCCCTCCGGATGACGGAAGGCGCATGTTTTCCTGGCGGCCGGTCAGCGCCCAAAGGTTTATCTGGCCGGTTTGAACGGGTTTGATCGAGACCACCTGAAAGGAGAGCTTGTCGTCTTTCAAATAGCGGGTCAGAGCGGCGGCAATGACGGCCTCGATTTCGGGGGAGAGTCCATTTTTTTTCTTGGCTTTCGACATGAATTAGGCCTCCTGCTGTCCTTTATAGAGGAATATTGCCGTGCTTCTTGGTCGGAGCCGGATCCCGCTTGGTCTTGAAAATGGCCAGAGCGGAGGCGATTCGACCTTTAGTCTCTTCCGGTTTGATCACCGCATCCACATAGCCGCGCCTGGCCGCTTCGTAGGGATTGGAGAACATGCGCTCATAGTGCTCAATGAGTTCATCTCTGCGTTTTTCCGGCTCGGTTGCGGCCTCGATTTCGCGGCGGAAGATGATGTTGACTGCCCCGGAGGCGCCCATCACGGCAATTTCCGCCTGGGGCCAGGCCAGCATCAAATCGGACCCCAGATCTTTGTTGCACATGGCAATGTGGGCGCCGCCGTATGATTTCCGAAGCGTAATGGTGATCTTGGGAACCGTCGCCTCGGAGTAGGCGAAGAGAATTTTAGCCCCATGGCGGATGATCCCTCCGTGCTCCTGCTGCTTTCCCGGAAGGTATCCGGGACAGTCCACGAAGGTGACCAGGGGAATATTGAAGGAGTCGCAGAAACGGATGAAGCGCGCGGCCTTATCGGAAGAATTGATGTCCAGGCAACCGGCGAGGACCTGTGGCTGGTTGGCTACAATTCCCACGGTCTGCCCTCCGATGCGGCCGAATCCCACTACGATATTGGGTGCAAAGAGGGCATGGACCTCCAGAAAGTCGGCGCTGTCCACCACCCTTAAGATGATATCCTTGACGTTATAAGGCATCTTGGGATTGGTGGGAACGATATCCCGAAGTTCCATATCTATGTGGCCGGGATCTTCCTCTGTCACCACCACGGGAGGATCTT
Source organism: bacterium (assembly GCA_043798715.1). Taxonomy (GTDB): domain Bacteria; phylum Vulcanimicrobiota; class JAZDOK01; order JAZDOK01; family JAZDOK01; genus JAZDOK01. The sequence goes on along the minus strand of JAZDOK010000106.1, from coordinate 76,917 downwards.
CCAGGTTATTGGCCGGGAGGAAGGACAACAGTTTCCGGACACCGGCGAAGCACTCCTGCTCGGAGGGGTAGATGAACTGGCCGTTTCCGGAGACGGAGTTATGGGTCTCGGCTCCGCCCAGTTCCTCGAGGCCTACTTCCTCTCCCATCACCGCCTTGATGACCTGGGGGCCGGTGATGTACATATTGGAGACCCTGTCCACCATGAAGACAAAATCCGTTATGGCCGGGCTGTAGACGGCCCCGCCGGCACAGGGTCCCAGAATCACCGAAATCTGCGGAATGACGCCTGAAGAGCGGGTATTTCGGAAGAAAATCATGCCGTAGCCGCGCAGCGAATCAACGCCCTCCTGGATTCTGGCTCCGCCGGAATCGTTGATTCCGACGAGGGGAATCCCCATCTTGAGGGCCATATCCTGCATTTTGACGATCTTTTGGGCATGGGCCTCCCCAAGGGAGCCTCCGGTAACGGTAAAATCCTGGGAAAAGACAAAGATCGGCCGCCCGTCAACCGTGCCGTAGCCGGTAACAACTCCGTCGGAAGGGATGGCTACTTTCTCCATCCCGAAATTGGTACAGCGGTGCTCAACGAAGACGTCATATTCCACGTAACTTTCAGGATCGAGGAGAAGATCGATTCTCTCCCTGGCGGAATATTTCCCTTTATCGTGCTGTTTCCTGGCGCGTTTCCCATCGGCGTCCAGGATGATCTCCTTCTTGTCCTCCATATCCTTGATAAGTTGTCCGATTGTCAGCTCAGGCATATCTTCTTAACCTCACCTTTATTTTCTAATACTGTCTCGCAAATGGATATCATAAAATTCAACTATGTGATGAATATTCCTTCAAAAAGCCCTTTTGGAAGCGCCTATTCCACCAGCCCTTTTCGCATGGCGCAGGCGACGGCCTCGGCCCGGTCATTCACCTCCATCTTGCTGAAGATGTTGCGCAGATGGGATTTTACCGTTTTATCGCTGATCATCAAAATTACAGCTACCGCTTTGTTGGAATTTCCGTCGGCCACCAGCTGCAACACCTGGAGCTCCCGCTCGCTAAGCCCCTTAAGTTCCTTTGATGTTTTCAAGGAAAAAGATTTTTTATGCCCCCCCGCCAGGCTCTTAAGGACTTTGCGGGCCAGTGACGGGTTGATGAGAGAGCCGCCGGAGTGAACCACCCGGATGGTCCGTATCAATTCCTCCGGCGAAATATCCTTGAGGACATAGCCGGAGGCTCCTCCCCGAACCGCCTCCGACACGTATTCTTCCTCGTCATACATGGAGAGAATTATGACTTCGATGGCCGGATATTTTTCCTTGATTGTCCTGGTCAGTTCGATTCCGTTGACACCGGGCAGGCGGATATCCATCAGGATGATGTCCACTTGTTGTTCTTCCAGAAAATTCAATGCCTCATCGGCCTGGGCCGCCTGGCCGAGAACCTCGAAATCCGGAACCATTTCCAGAAGCCTGGCGAATCCTTCCCTTACCAGGGTATGATCGTCAACGACCAGGATCTTGATTTTTTCATCCATAAGTTCGATCCCTCTCCATTCGTGCTCATTTAAGGAAGTGATATGAATGAATTCGAGGAGACATCGAATCCTTCCTTCATTCACAGGGAGTTAAGAAGTCAAATATCCTTGAAAATCAAGGAGTCTTTCTTGCCCTGGGTATGGGGATGTTCGCCGAAATTGTGGTGCCGGTTCCCTTTTGGGTCTGGATGGTGAAAGTTCCGCCGTGGAAGGAGATACGCTCCTTCATTCCCCAGATGCCGAAAGAGTCCCTGTTCGAGATGTCCTCGGCAATATTAAAACCACTTCCGTCATCGGAGATCGTGATAGAGAGCGCGGTTGGACTGATGGAGAGAAGGATCATGGCATTTCCGGCTCCGGAGTGTTTCCAGATATTATTCAGTGACTCCTGGATCAGGCGGTAGGCCGTCGTTTCGACCGCACCCGGCAACCGCTTCCTGAAATTCTTTTTCACATTCAGTTGAACCCTGATTCCATGTTCTTTTTCGAAGCGGGTGCAATAAGTCTCAAGAGTGGGGATGAGGCCGAGATCGTCCAGGGTCGAGGGTCTCAGGGCAAACATGATGTTTCGCACTTCCAGGATCATCTCGCTGAGAACCTCCTGAAGGCGGGCGAGTTCCGACTCAGCCTCCTCCGGGTTGGTTTTGAGCATCATGCGGCAGACATTGAGACGCGTGCTGATGCCAACCAGAGACTGGGCGATGCTGTCGTGTAGTTCTATAGCCAGACTTTTGCGCGTTTCCTCATGCCCCTGGATCACCTTCCCGAGAAGTTGTTCCACCAGGCGCTGCTGCTTCAGGGCCGATTTATAAAGGGCGGCGCTCTCAAGAAATACGCCGGCCTGGCTTGCCAGTGTTGAAAACAGAGAAATTTCATCCGGGGTGAATCTTGCCTTTTCCGGCGTAAAGATGGCAATCAGACCCCGGAACTTGTTCTGGATCATAATTGGCAGGCCGAGAAAACCTTTCATCTTTTCACGGCTGGCGGCCTGAAAAAGATTAATCGGCGAGCGATCCTCAAGCTGTTCAACATTAAGCGGGCGGACCAGAGCCATCATTTCTTCAATCAGAGGGTCAGAGAGGCTCAGGGAGATTCTTCTGGAAAAATCATCGCTCAAGCCCTTGGCACTCATCGGCACGAATCTTTCACCCGCCTCCTCGTAGAGGAAAACCGCCGATGCGGAGGGGTTCAGAATTCTTTCGATGACTTCATGTATCTTTTTAAGGATATCATCCTGTTCGAGCGTTCCTACCGCAAGCTGGGTCATCTCGGAGAAGGCCGTAACTTCGCGCGAAAGGTGGGCGCATTCATCCGCCAGGCGTTTCCTTTCGCCCAGAAGAAGGAGAAAAAGTTTCGGAATATTTACGTCGGGAGAAAATAATCCATTGCCCTGGCAGGTGACGGTTCCCGGTATGGCAAGAGGGGCTTTTATTTCCGCTTTCTCCCCCGTTTTTTTTTCTCTTTTCATAATGGACTAAACCTCTTCCAGCCTGCTGTTTTTCCGGCATGCCCGCAGTTTCAAGCCATAATTGAAGATAGCCTTCCGGCAGCTGCCGGAAGATCCCGGTAAAGCACGTCCCGGGTATATACTGATTGAAGCAGAGTGATGAGCAGGATCTCCTCGTCGATCGGGATGATCGAAAGAACGAGCTGGGGCATGCGGATGATCATCTGCCTTAAGGTCTCTCCCGCCAGCTTCTTGAAATTTTTTTCGTTATCCGAAAATATCTGACTTCCCATGGCGCTCAGAAGGTCAATCTGTTCCTCGGTTCTCACAAGGCTGTCTATCAGAAGGCCGTCCCTCGTCACGACTAGATTCCCCCGAACAAATTCAGGCGCCAGAAGATCTTCCAAAACTTTTTTAAGAAGAGCGTCCTTGGAGGCCGCCCCATCGTCAGTGGCGGGTTTTCGTTCCCCGGTGGGATGGAGCCGTTTATCCATAACCAGGAAAACACCTTCGGGGACATCGAAGAGGTGGATGGCGGCGGGATGTCCCATCAGACTGATCGACTCGTGGCGAGGGAAATTGCATTCCTCAAGAGAACGCTGAATATTTCGGTTGACTTCCACGGCGGCCGGCCCTGCCGCGTCGGGCAGACCGGATGGTTGGAGCAACTGAATGCCCTCCAGGTCGAAGAGGGCACAGTCGAAGGGCCCCGATTGCCTGATTTTCAGCAAGATTTTTTCAAGAGCATTGAGGGATGCGGGAATGCCCCGTTCCTTGATTTCTCTGGTCGCATTGGCCGCAGCCAGGGCAAAAGAGGCCTCTTGGTAAAATTCATTATCTTCCCGTTCTGCGGCCTGGTGCTGTTTTTCTGCCGGCGAAGGGGCTTCCTTCGATGGATGGCTCTCTTCCTCCGTCGGAGCTGCCAGAAAACTATCCGCCAGCATAGAGCATAAGTCCACCCGCGTGAGCATCTCCAGAGGAACAAGGAGATTTCCAGCTTCAATTTCCATCTTCTGTTCAAAAAATTCCCCGATATCTTCTTCCAGATTTTCCAGGGAAAAGGCCCTCCATCCCTGGAAGGTTGAGAGGAAACGTTTCACTTCCCCTGAGAGGGGTTCAGGGGAGAGCAGGCAGACTGAATCAGGCGCAAAAAAAGTTCTGGATTTCGAAATCAAATAGACATCCTGAAGTTTCCAGGGGGTGTCTTTGATACAAAACTGAATGACCTGCTGGCCGAAGTTGACAAAAAGGCATGAAAATTCATCGCCATTATTTCGCAGAAGAAGAAAATGTGCGTTGCCGGTCATGGAAATCCGGATGCTGTTAACAAGAAGAATACCGAGCCAGTTGGGGCCTGTCAGCATATTTTGGCCCAGAGAAGTGAGGCTGGTGGCTCTTTCAACTCTCTCCTCCATAACGGGCCGACCGCAGACAAAACATTTAAAACCCCTTGCGGATTCCTCCCCGCACCCGCTTTGCAGGGAGATAGTGGTCACCAGGGCATTTGTCTTTCGGCAGTAGATGTTAACATCTCTTCTGAGGAGGCCCGCCTCTTCAAGTTTTTCAAAGGCTTCACCCGAAGTTCCTGGATCTCCTGCGGCAATCTGTTTTAAGAGCCTGAAAAGGTCCCCGTCTCTTAAGAGGAAGGCCGCCTTCATTTCATCGGGGGAAAAAGTGGGTTCGCAAGCCATCTGGCGGAGCCATTGAAAGCGGAGGGATGCCTGCTGAATTTCCTTCCAGGAGCTCCCTTCTCCGGGCGAGATAATCTGATTGATTTTTTCTGAAAAAGACGAAAATTTATCCTTAAAATCCGGCGCAGATGAGACACCTCCAGCCTCGATGTAATTTCTTTCAGGAGGGATCCGGTAGAAAAAAAAGTCTCCTTTCTTATGGAAGAGCTCGCCTCCATGGAGTTCTCCCTGCACTGGAGAAACATGGAGGGCATCGGCGAATGATTTCTTCATGGACTGGATTAGCGGGTCATATTCCCCGGAAAGGGCATCCCTGAGCAATGATTCCTTTTCCGGAGCTATCTCAGTCCAGAGTCTTAAGAGAGTTGACTGCATTTTTCAGCCTTCTTTCCTCAGCGGATACCCGGCGCCTTCCTGCCGGAGATAACAGGAGGAATACTCTTGCTTAATAAGAGAAGAAGTTGCGGATAGTCTGTAATAAGCTATCGCTTGAGGATTCAATTCTCTTCTTTTCGGCCTCTTCGTCGAATTTGGCTGCTTCAGAAGCGACGGTTGCCTCCTGCATTTTCCCTCTATTGATGGATTCACGTTCGGCGATGACATGGCTGATCAGTTTCTGCAGCTCCAGATTGTCATCCAGAAGATAATGGAAGTCATCTTTGATGAGCATGAGGAGTTCACTGTCTTCGAGAGCCTCGATAGTACCGCTGCGGGGCTGGCCGGTTAAAAGTGACATCTCACCAAAGAACGTTCCCGGCGTAAAGGTCGAATCCACGACGATTACATTTTCTTGATTTGTTATCTCCAGGCGCAAAAGCCCATGCTTGAGTATATAGAAGGAATCGCCGTGATCGCCCTGTTTAAAGACAACCTCTCCCCTGGCGTAAACCTGTAGTTTCATGCGATGAGCCAAAAAATCCAGATTTTCATCAGGAATCTTATTCAAAAAGTCAATCTTCCTGAGCCTGGCTTTTTTCTCTTCCAGATCCTCTTCGATTATTTCCTTCTCTTTAATATAGACGCTGCGAATCGGAAACGGGATCTCTATATGTTCGCGGAGGAACCGGTACCATAGCTTATCCAGGATATCGGATTCAATGTTCAGAGCTTTTTTGAAATCCTCAATCCAGAACCTGATTTTGTACTTGATGGCCGAGTCGCCGTATTCCACAATGAAAGAGATTGGTTCCGGATCCGGAAGAACTCCCTGAGTCTGGGCGGCGATTTCGTGGAAGATCTTCATCACCAGGTGTGGAGGGTGGCGGTAGTGGATGCCGATAAAAAGTTCCCGGGCCTGGGATAGAGAGGGAAGGGTGAAGTTCAAAATCTCAGTCTTGGCGATGATGTTATTGGGAATAATAACGTAGTTGTCCTGGGCGTTTTTCAGGGTGGTGGCCCGCCAGTCAATTTTATCAACCAGGCCCTGCCAGGTGCCGACCTTGATCATATCTCCTATGGAGTAAGGTCGGGAGAGGTTCAGAATCAGGCCGGAAAAGAGATTTCCAAGCACCTCCTGAAGGGCCAGGCCAAGAATGATGGAGACGACGGCGGAAGTTGTAAAGAGGGGCGTGAGATTGATTTTAAAGAAGGTCTGGAGCGCGATAAAAGCCAGGATGGTATAAAGGATGCCCTTGCTCACGTCTTTTAGAATCCTGGGAACCTGGGTGGCTTTCTTCAGCGAGAGGAAGTAGTCGAAGGTAGTGCCCAGGAAACCCTCAATAACGAGGATTCCAAGTACGACCATTATGATCTTGAGCACTGTTTCCAGATAACCCGCCCGGCCGGGGAAATCGGGCAGCTTGTAAAAAAGCATCGCCAGGGACAGAAGATTGACTTCCAGATAAAGCCAAAAGCGGGTTTTGTCAATTATAATCGAGACGAAGGGGAACTTCTTTTTGCCGTAGGTGCTGAGAGCCTTGTAAATAACGGTCAGGGGCACCAGAACCATCAGGGCGTATCCGACGGCCCATAAGATTCCTATCAGCTCGCTTTGAAACCAACTCATCGCGTACCGCTCCTTTTCAGGTTAAATACTACGCGGGAAGGCTCACTTCCTCCAGGATCAGGAAGAAGATTTCATTTCCCGGACGTTTCCAGGCGTCCTGAAATAAGGACGGCCAATACCAACAGGAGGCAGAGAATGGAAAAAAGATCCCCGACGAGGGTGTAGAAAGAAAAAAAGCTTTTCTGCCAGGGTTGAAACTCCGCCTCCAGGATGAGGCGCTCAAAAAGCGGACTCTTTCTAATGATGCGCCCGCAGGGGTCCACGAAGGCGCTGATGCCGGTGTTGGCGGCTTGAACAAGAAAAACCCCGTTCTCCACGGCCCTGAAGGCGCTCATGGCCAGATGGTGCTCCGCCGCCGAAGTCTTCTCAAACCAGGCGTCGTTCGTGAGGACCACCAGAGTTTCGGCTCCCTTTCGGACGCAGTTGCGGGCCGGTTGAGGAAAGATGGATTCGAAGCAGACGAGGGGAGAGAAAGAAAGGCTGCCAAGAGTGAAGACGGCCAGTTTACTCCCGGATGAGAAATTGCTGATGCGGTCACAAACGCTGAAACGGCGCAGGGACTTCTCAAAGGGAAGGTATTCCGCAAAAGGCACCAGATGGATCTTTCGGTATACAGCTTCTACTCCTTTTACAGGGGTGAGGAATATGACGGAATTATAGTTTTTACCATTTTCGGCTTCGAGGGCACCGGTCAGAATGGCGGCGCCTGCTTTTCCGGCCAGCTCTTTTACGCGAAGTAAGAGAGCGGCATCGGAAAGAAGGAACGAGGGTACGGCCGTCTCGGGCCAGATGATAAGATCCGGTTTCCCGCGGGCGGCCGAAAGCGTCATCTCCTCCAGGAGACCCATCGTCTGTTCAAAATAGCGGCGGTCCCACTTGACGTCCTGGTCGATATTCACCTGGATGACAGCCGCGCGGAGGGGCCTCCCAGCCTTTCCGAAAGAAAAGGTGGCCATCCTCAGAAAGCCGAAGCAGACAACAGCGATCACGATATAAAAAGAAACTACGCAGGCATGAGGGATTTTTCGGTTCTCATCATTCTGCAGATTTTCAAGCAGGAGAAGGAGCGAGGCGTTGAAGAGCACGATCAGAAAAGAAATGCCATAGAAGCCAGTAAAACATGAAATCTGGATGAGCGGAATAAATTTGTACTGGGAATAACCCAGACCTCCCCAGAGGAAGCCGAGCGGACCCAGTGAGCGAACCCATTCCAGGGCCACCCAGGCCGCAGCCGGAAAGAAGATCCGTATCCAGGGAGATTGAAATTTCCTGATTTTCTCAACCCAGGCTACGGAGAGCATCCAGAGGCCCCAGAATCCCCCCTGAAATATGGCGATCAGAAACCAGGGAAGAAGGCCCAGAAGGCCCATGGGCCGGAAGACAGGCATAAGCCAGAGGAGGAGAGGCAGGAAGAAAAGCGTCCCGCTGATCCAGCCGAAAAAAAAGGCACTGGCCGGTTTTTTTCCCCTGAGTGCCGAAAGAAGAGGTATTAGAGCGAACCAGGCAAGAGGAAAAAAGTTCAGTTTGGGGAAACTAATAAGAAGCATGGCGGCGGAAAGACCGCCGAGTAAAATATCCCCGGGTGAGAGACCCGGATTACGCGAGGTATTGGTTTGCCTGTCACTCATGGTAGAATAAAGAATACGGTTTTGTTCGTTTTTCTCCTTTTTTGGGCATTTTTTGGGGGTTGCGGGTGCGCGTCCGGTCCGGCGGAAAATTCATCATCCGCCTCCCGGTATCTGACGATGATTATGACCGTTAAGGGCGAAATTGACACCACCGGTAACGGCTATTACATAGTTTTTTTCAACAGCACGGTGGATGAAGCCGATCCCTGGGGATATCCCATTGATGCCGCGGACACCGGCGCCCTCACCGCTACCGATTTTCTTAAATATGCCGGAGACGGCCTCACTTTTGAGTGGTGGCACAAACGCCTTCTTCCGCCATCCAGCTACCAGTGGGAGAAGGTGACCTCCGTAAGCGGCTACTGCACTATCACACCCGACAAGAAAAAGCTCGTTTTCCAGGTAAATGTCAACGACAACAGCATATTTTTCTCGCAGTGGATCACCTACAGCCGCTTCAGCGCCAATGTCGTAACGACGGACAACAATGCGACCCTCATCGGGACCGCCATTGACACCCTGGGGGGGCCGGGTATCACCGGAAACAGCGCCTATACCTTGTATATCGACAAGTATGCCGGGATAAAGCAACCTCTCCCCGGATGGTACCCCCTGGACTACGAGGGGGCGGATGACCTCAACCATCCATCCGGGTTTCCTCCCGTCAAATACCCGGACTTCGACATCTACAGCTTCGAAGTCTTCACCCAGTAGCTCCCGATAACCCCGAAATTACCTGGTGATGAAGTAGTTGGGCAGGATGGGCGAGCGGCTGTTGGCGCCGATGTGTACGCTCTCCGATGGGAAGGCTGAGAGGACCGCCTCAAACCAGAACTGCTTCTGGAGACCCCGGTATGAGAGACGGGCCTCCCAGCAGTGAAAATCCTTGGTGACACAGTAATCCTGGTACGTCAGGCGCTGGTTTAAAAGATCATAGACGTTCCAGTAGGAGATCATCACGGTGGGGGTCAACTGGACTCCCAGCTGGGTGTCCACGTTCAGCCATTGTCCCCGCGTAAGGTCGCAGGCGGAAGTGAAGGTCAGGTCCCAGTTTCGGCGTGGGCGAAGGTTGAGCTGGGAAATAAGGTTCTGATAACCGTGGGAGCGGATATTGTAGCCGGTATTCAAGGTCAGCCTCCAGTAACTCCCGTTTTTCAGCTCCAGGCTTCCCGTTATATTTTCGTAGGGGACGACGGCGTCTATCCACAGGGGCGAATAACCGTACGGCTGCTGGTAATTATAGTCCAGTCGGGTCGAAAGATGCGAATTATAGTGGTTTCTAAGTCCCAGGCTGCTTTCCAGCACATATCTGGACTCTCCCGTGCTGAAAAAACCTTGATCATAATTCCCCCTGAAATTGAGGAAGCCGAGAGAGCCTTTTGCAACGGGCCATGCTTTATCGAGAAAACCAAAATGGAGAGTCTTTTTGTCCACTCTAAGACCAAGAGGCTCCTGGTGAAACTTTCCGGCACTGACGGAGGCCGTCCATGGGGCCTCTCCCATCAGCATGGGGTGGGTGCGCAGGGTCACTTCGGGTTCCCGGTTGAGATAGGAAGACGTGTCCCCGGAAGTCGCCTCATAGGCAATTTCTGCATCCAGGGTCCGACCGGTGTGGATCAGCTTACCCAGGGAGTGCCAGCGATCGCTTTTTGAAAAGAGACTCTTTGAAGAAGAAGTGTCGAAAGCCAGCTGGGATGTTAACGCGGGAGTCCACTTGTAAACATGGAAAAAATTCAAAGTATTATTGGTATTGTCGCCGGCGTTGTAAGTTGAGTTTCCAACAAAAAACAAGGAACGCCTCGTCCAGTGCGAAAGCGAAAACTGAGAATTATAGATCGGAGGACTGAGGATGCCGGGATACTGGTTCTGGTTTGAGCTGAAAAACCAGTTGAGCTCCATGTTTTTCCGGATTTTTATCTTGATTGCATTACTGAATTCATAGCGGCTGGTATCCGGCATCCTGGAATCAAGACGGTAGTAGTGGAAAGCCCCGGTTACGCTGTCTTTATAGGAATAATTCTGATCAATCCCGTAGCCGAACCCGCTTTTCTGGAACCAGTCCAGAAATAAGGTCCCGTTGTCCCTGCGGTTGATGAGGTAATTGACGCCCTCCCTAAGGGACCAGCCGTCCAATTGGCTGTTCCCTACGCGGGGAATCAGGTTGAGTTGCTGCTGCTGCTGTCCTCCGGGTTTAAGCGAGATGACCATGGAAGGTATGGTATAGATGCGCTTTTTACCCAGGAACAGCGAAGTTTTTTTAGTGACCAGCCTGTCCCTTGGGTAGATGTTGATTTCCTTGGAGTTTACGTGATAATGATAGTCCGGAGGGCGAAGGCTGCAGGTGGAAAAGGAGCCATTTATGATTTTAATGCGCTTTCCATCCCACTCGACCTCCTGCCCCCAGAAAAATATTTCCGATTTTACGACTTTATCCTTGAGAACGAAGTTTGAGGCGGAGCCGACAGCGTTCCAGAGAACGGCCCTGGAAGTGAGGAGATTGAAATACGCCTTGTCCGAGGAAAGTTGAAAACCATTGCCCAGGAGGACAACCCCCTCCGCGGCCAAGACTTCTTTTGAGGCGTTGTCCACCTCTATCTTGCCGGCTCTCAGGAGAAGGCCGCGGAAATTCATTTCCACATGGCCTTGAGCAAGTATTTTTGGAGAAGCAAAGCGGACCGAATCGGCCTTGAAGTGCAGGGGACCGCGCGTGGAGAAAGTATTTTCCTGCGCGGCGGCGTCTCCATTAAATGTAAGGCACAGAATAAAAAAGAGCAGTAAATAAAAAAGAAACGGGCAGTCTGAAAACGGAAACTTTACCGGTTTCACTTCCGCTGATCCATGACCGGAGAATTGAGTCTGATGCAGTTATTTGCTATAATACTGACAGATTGAGAAACCGTCATGCATTTCCTTCAGAAGGAGAATTTTTCAATTTCTAGTATTTCTGCATGATATTTCAAAAAACCTTTGCAGGAGTGAGCAATGACAAGGACCCTGGGTGTCATGGGTGGCACCTTCAACCCAATCCATTATGGCCACCTGTTAGCGGCCCAGGAGGCTAGAATCGAATTTGCCCTGGATGAAGTCCTTTTTATCCCGAACCGGACCCCCCCGCATAAAATGAACGATCCGGAGATCGCGGATGCTGAGGCCAGGTATCTCATGACCTGCCTGGCAACCGTCTCCAACCCGTATTTCAGGGTGTCCCGTTTGGAGGTGGACAAGCCTTCCGTCTCCTATACATCCGAGACCATAGAAACTTTGCACGCTCTTCATCCGGAGGCGGAAATTTCTTTTATAACCGGCGCGGACGGACTCATTCAGTACGAGTGGCACGACTTTGATAATCTTCTGGAGATGCTCACCCGCTTTATCGTTGTCACCCGCCCGGGCTCGTCTCCCGAGGACCTCGACAGGCGCTGCCGCGAGTTTAACACCAGGCATATGCAGAAGATTAAATTTTTGAAAATACCCGGCCTTGATATTTCCTCGACGGATATCCGGGGGCGTCTCAGAGAAGGGAGGCCCATCACCTACCTGGTTCCCGAAGAGGTTGAGCGATATCTTTATAAATCCCAACTTTATACAAGATAGACGATTCTGATTGAAGCACGGTGCTTTACTTGGTTATAACAGGAAACGCGGGCGGGACCATATGGAGCTTATTTAAGATAACCGTCAGGGATTGGAAGGTATTTTTCCCCGAAGAGAAAATATTCTATTGGGAGGTGAAAAAAAATAACTGAAGAAGAATCGGGATATCGGGACATCGCTTTGAAGGCGGCATCGATCGCCGTGGCTAAAAAGGCGCTCGACGTCGTCATCATGAATATCGGACGCTCTTCAATCATTTGCGATTACTTTGTTATAGCCAGCGCCAAGACCAGTGTCCATACAAGGGCGATCGCTGAAAGCATCGCCCGGGAACTCAAGGAGGCAGGCCTTGTCGAGAGAAGGATTGAGGGTTTGAAGGAAGGAGTCTGGATACTTCTGGATTACGGTTTCGTTGTCGTCCATATCTTCCTGGAGGAACTGCGGAAATTTTACGACCTGGAAGATCGCTGGGCGACAATTCCCATGGAATCCCTGTAAAACAAAAGAAAGGAAATGCCGAAATGAAGAAAATTTCACTAGTCTATTTTTTAAGCGCTCTTCTTGGAGCCATGCTGGGCAGCGCCGTGATGTTTGTCAACTGCCAGAAAATCGGGGTAAAGGAAGCCAGGGCCAGTGAACAGCCGCAGCCGGCGGTGTCATCGGCTTCGTGTATTTCAGGCTTTTCAACCATTGTCAACAAGGTCAAGCCCGCGGTCGTTAATATCGACACCACCTCAGTAGCCATGGTGTCAGGCATGCCAAACATGCCGAACGATCAATTTTTCAGAAGGTTTTTCGGCAGTCAGTTTCCCGGCATTCCGGCCAAAGAGGTCCCCACTAAAGGACGGGGCTCCGGTATTATTGTGACTGATGACGGATACATACTCACCAACTATCATGTCGTGCACGGGGCCAAGGAAATTACGGTCACTCTCAGCAACGAAAAGAAATATTCGGGGAAGATCAAGGGGGAAGACCGGATTTCAGACATAGCGGTTGTGAAGATTGATGCCAGGAAACTTCCCTATGCCCAGCTCGGGGACTCGGAAAAAATCGAGGTAGGGGACTGGGCAATCGCCATCGGAAATCCCTTCGGCTTTGATCACACGGTTACAGCCGGCGTCATCAGCGGACGGGGCCGGAAGATTTACGATGAGAGCAAGAATTACGACAACCTGATCCAGACTGATGCTTCCATCAATCCTGGAAACAGCGGCGGGCCCCTTGTCAACATTAACGGGGAAGTCATTGGAATCAACACCGCCATCATTCAGGGAGCCCAGGGCATGGGCTTTGCCATCCCGATCAACGCCGCTAAACAGATTATGGACGAGCTCATAAGCAAAGGGAAAATATCCCGGGCCTACATGGGCGTTCACATGCAGGAAGTGACGGAGGAAACTGCAAAGTACCTCAAGTTGCCCAACACAGACGGGGTTCTTATTGTCGGGGTCGTGCCGGACAGCCCGGCATTCAAAGCTAAACTGCAGCGGGGCGATGTTCTCGTCGAAGTGGACGATCAGAAGGTCAATTCCCCGGATGATCTTCGCAAGCTGATTTCAAGCCGAAAAATTGGTGACAAGCTGGCGATACAGATTATCCGCCAGGGCCGCCTGGAATACATTACCATGATCCTCGCAGAAATGTCGGAGTAATAGATTTTATCTCAAGTGGATGTTATCCTGGCAGGAAGGAAGTTATGCCGGCCTGCCGGGATTTTTTATCCGGGGCAGGGGCGAGACTTGCGGCAATCAGGGTTTAAGAGAGGGTGACGAAGTGCCGATTTTCAGATGAGGGAACGCCTTTTCGAGGGAACGGACCATGTTTGATATTCCAAGTTCTTCATCCGCTTCCGGATGCATGAAGTCTAAGAACAGATCCGGATCGATATTCATGTTTCTCATTTGAACCATATCTACCCGACAGCTTTGAAGCAGGTTTTCGAGGGCTGCAAATTCTTTCTTTCCGTCGGTTATCCCGGGCAGAACAAGAAGATTAAGAGAGAGGAATCCTCCTTTGTCCACGGCTGCTTTTAAGCTCTGAAGGACCTGTCCGAAAGTATAGCCTGAAGGCCGGAAATAGCGGAGGTAGTTAGACTCAACGGCGCTGTTCAGGCTTACCCTGAGGCTGTCCAGGCCGGAGTCAAGAAGCAAGTGGAGCGCCCCGGGGAGACTCCCGTTGGTATTGACATTTATGGTCCCTCTGCCGGTCGCTTTTCTTATGGTTCTTATGGCTTTTGAGAGTATTTCCGACTGAAGGAGTGGCTCGCCTTCGCATCCCTGGCCGAAGCTGACAATATTCCACTCGGATTTGGTCAGGTGACGAAGGCCCAATTCGGCGATTTCCTCCGGGGATGGTATGAAGCGGATCCTGTCCTGAGGGGCGGGCGGTCGTTGGGAACCAGACTGGTGTGAAATACAGCCGAGACAGGAGGCGTTGCACGAGGGAGAGGAGGGGAGTCCTCCTTCCCAGCGGTTTAAAAAGATGTTCTGGGCGGTATAGCAATGAAATTCTTCGGCGCAGCGGGACAGATGTCTGAGAATTCTATTCCCGGGAAAATCACGCAGTGCCTCCTTTATTTTATGGCTGAGCCCGACACAGTCGTACTGGGACCAGTTCCAGCGGATGGATTCCGAAACAGGCTGAGCCGCAGCCCATATCTGTCCATCCCTGAACGCAATGGCCGTGAAGGCGTTGAAAGGCAGGTAATCCTTACCAACTCTCTTCCAGGCCGGGAGAAATGTTCTCAGGTAACCGGGAGGGAGAAGGGCGGCCACGGCAAGGGCTTTCCCGCGGTAAGCGGCATCCGGCGGGCTCTCCAGTGTGCAGATTTTCCCGCTCCTCACGGAAATTCCAACCGGCAGCCGGCCGGGGAGCAAATGGAGGGTGGATCCGGAGGGAAGCGGAATCATTGAATCCAAAGAGAGCTCTGCCAGTGAACGTGCGGAGCGTCCCAGAGCGTAATACTTTTCCGCCTCGCGTATTTCGCCGCAATCGTCGGCCCAGAGAAGATGAAAACGCCCCATTAAAATTTTTTGGCGTATGAAAGAGTCTCCCTGGTGATGGTGGCAAGGAATTCCTTGTTGCTGGTTGTCTTCTGAAGCCTGTCTATCATGAGTTTTGTCATCTCGGTCGGATCGCCCAGAAGGGCCAAACCTCTCCTCAGAAGCCAGACTCTCTTCAGGTCGTCATCCGGAAGCAGCAGCTCCTCATGGCGGGTGCCGGATTTTTTTATGTCTATGGCCGGGAAAATACGAAGCTCCGACAGTTGCCTGGAAAGATCCATCTCCATGTTGCCGGTCGCCTTGAACTCCTCAAAAATCACGTCATCCATCTTGCTTCCCGTTTCGATGAGAGCGGTTGCAATAATGGTGAGACTTCCCCCGTTCTCAATGTTCCTGGCGGCTCCGAGGAATCTTTTCGGCATCCGCAGGGCCGTGGTGTCCAGACCTCCGGAAAGAGTTCTTCCCGTCGGCGGAGTGATTGAATTGTAGGCGCGGGCCATCCTGGTGATGCTGTCCAGGAGAATTACCACGTGTTTGCCCATTTCTACAAGGCGTTTGGCTTTCTCGACGACCAGTTCAGAGACTCTGGCATGCTGTTCCGGGGGTTCGTCGAAAGTGGAAGAAACAACTTCTCCCTCGATCGAACGTTCCATGTCGGTAACCTCTTCGGGCCGTTCATCGATAAGAAGAGCGATGAGGATGGAATCGGGGTGGTTGGTGGTGATACCCCGGGCGATCTTTTTCAGAAGGATGGTCTTGCCGGCTTTGGGAGGCGCAACAAGCAAGCCTCTCTGTCCGCTCCCGATTGGACAGAGCAGGTCAATGATCCGGGTGGAAATTTCCTCCTGCTTTGTCTCCAGGTTGTACCTTCTGTCAGGGAATATCGGGGTTAATTGATCAAAGTGAGGTCTCAGCCTGGATTGCTCGGGGTCAAGACTGTTGACGGCCTGGACTTTGACCATTCCGAAGTATTTCTCGCCGTTTTTTGGCGGCCGGACCTGACCGGAGATGGTATCCCCGATCCGGAGGTCGAAGCGTTTGATCTGGGATTGGGAGATATAAATATCGCCGTTTGCAGGGAGATAGCGTTTGCCGCGTAAAAAACCATATCCCTCCGGCAGTAGCTCCAGGATTCCGGAACCGAAATAAAGCCCCTGGTTCTCGGCCTGTGTCTCCAGGATCCGGTAAACCAGCTCCTGTTTTTTCATTCGTTGATAGCCTGGAATCGTCAATGTCTTGGCTATCTCCAGCAATTCAACCCGGCTCAGTTTGTCCAGTTCTCCGATACTTTCCATGTTACACCCCATTTTTCAATTTTATGATCAGGGACGATCAGAGCAATATAAGAGGTTCAAAAGCCCATAAAAAGATTATTTGGCTTCGGGCACCAGTTCAATAACGTCGGCCTGGCGGACAAACTGTGCCTTCAATTCCCTGGCTTTTTCCACATCCAGGCCCGTTGCCTTAAAACCGAAATATAAGCATGGAACCTCTCTATAGTGCTTGATGACTGAAAATCTGAGTTTTATTTTCTTGAATATGGAATCGGCTACAACCCGGGCATCGCTGCTTCTGGAAAAAATCTTGACGATTTTGATGCGTTCGCGGTCTTTCGGCAGCTTAAGCACGCTGCTCTGATAACCATACTGGAGAGTAAAGCGGGCGATCTGCCTGTTGGAGGAGGATCTGGGGAGGTCCATTGCCACTGCGTAACCGGCAAAAACCGGTTTAAAACGTTTCATCGTTCCTATTGTGGTTGTCGGCAATCCGCGTTTTTTTAACTGCGCCTTAAGAGAAACGACATCGGGTTTCCGTTCAGAGAGAATCAGCACGGAATAAAGAACCTCCGATTTAACAACGTGCTGTGAGGACTGCTTGGCGAGAATGAGAAAGGAAACATTCACCAGTACTGCCAGGGAGAGGACGCCAATCAGGAATCTGCGAATGAATGTGATAATGGGTTGAACTCCTTCCTTGAAGTATTTTCATTCTAATCAAAATCATGGCCTCTGTCAACAGCGTTTATGGAAAGACATGTTCAGCCCGAACCGAAGGGAAACAACCAGACCATCTATTCGTACAGGGATTCCCTCTTTTAAAGGAGAATAAACCGGCAGGTTTGTCGCTAATGTAAAAGGGGAGCGGAGTTCAATAAAAGAGAAAGAGTGATACCCAAAATGCCGAAGGTCATTGTTCTTGGATGCGGCAGACAGGGAGCCCGCCTTGCAGAGTTAATGGAGGCGGACCGATGGAGTGTGTCGATCATTGATAATTCTCCGACCTCGTTTAACAGACTTGAGGACTTCAGAGGGATAAAAATTCTCGGGAATGGCATTGACATAGACATTCTGAGGAAAGCCGGGATCGAGCGGGTCGATGCATTTGCCGCGGTCACCAACGGGGATAATACAAACCTGATGGCCGCTCAGATGGCCAAATACATATTTCAGGTGCCCAAGGTTGTCTGCAGGGTCTATGATCCCAGGCGCTCAAGCATTTACCACGATCTCGGACTCAGCACGGTCTGCGCCACCACGATCGGAGCCAGGATGTTCAGGAACATCCTCACGTCTCCTTCAGTCCTCAGAGCCTATCAGATGGGGAATGGTACGGCGATGGCGTTGGAATTCAAGAGTGGGCAGTCGGTAGATGGGAAGAAACTTACAGACATGGAAATTCCCGGAGAATTCAGGATCTCGGCGGTCATCCGTGACAATGAGCCGATCATCCCGGAGGCCGGATTCATATTGAAGAGCGGGGATCAGATTTTCGGAACGGTAAAGCTTGGTCAGGACGACCGGCTGGCTTCAGGCATGGAAAAGGTCAAAAAACTTTTTGACATCAGTGATACGGCGATCAATTATCCCCTCAAGGGAGGCTATTGAAATGCTGATTATCGTTGCCGGCGGCGGCAAGGTCGGTTATTATCTGTCCAAGGCCTTGTTGGCCTCGGATCAGGAAATCGTTCTCGTTGAGAAAGAGCGTGTGAAATGCCAGGTGATGAGCGATGAATTCGGGGCAAACGGGGTCGTCCTCCAGGGAGATGCCTGTGATCCCATAACGCTCCAGAGCGCCGGCGTGGAGAGGGCCAAGATGGTTGTCGCCGTGACCGGAGACGATGAGGACAACCTGGTCATCTGCCAGTTGGCCAAGAAGAAATTCGGGGTCCCCTTCACTCTGGCCAGGGTAAATAATCCGACAAATGAGGATATATTCAGGAAGCTGGGGATCGATGCCACGGCGAGCGGCACCAACGCCATTCTTTCCGTCATCGAGCGGGAAGTTGCCTACAAGGGGGTCATGTCATGTTTCTGCCTCCTGGGAGGAGTCGAGGTGCTCGAAATCCCCATCCGGGATGATTCTCCTTCTTCCGGTAAAACACTGAAGGAACTTGTCCTTCCCTCCGATTCGATTATCGGGGCCGTTGTTCGTGGAGATAATGTTCTGATTCCCGACGGGAACACACTGCTGCTCTCGGGGGACATCGCCGTCGCCATCACCAAGGAAGAAAAGATGGAGGCCGTAAAGAAAGTGATTCGAGGCGATGAGCCGCACTCTTCGGATGGAATCACTTTCATAAATCATTCTGTTTACAAGTAACGGTTAAAGGGGTTTGCCGGGCATTTGTGTTATAATATATGTGCGAAAGGGAATAAAAAGTTTGCTCGCTTTGAGGAATATAATTCCGGATTTTACGACTTTGTGAGGGAATAAGGAGCAGGCACATGGGAAAAAAGGGGAGAGCCGCCAAGCGCGACATCACACAGACCAGGGCCAGTATTTTTGTTCCTCCGAAGAGGAAATTCAAGTGGGATGCCCTGCATTCCGCCATGATTATGGCGGTTCTGATTCATGTAGTCCTCCTGACCGTGTTTGCGATTTTCAGGTATGAAGTCAGGCATAAAGATGCCATCACTGAAGTCTATGAAGTGGAGATGGTGCCTCTGTCTAAGGCGCAAGGCGGAGGCGGGGGAGGGGGGGGAGGTTCGGAAAATGAACTTCCCGTCGAAGAGCAGGCTCCCATCGCCTATAAGCCCCAGAGTATGGTCCAGCCCGAGGCGCCCCGGCAGTATGCCCCTCCTGTCAACAACACGCAGGTCGTTCCCATGCAGCCACAGGCAGCCTCCAGGCCCGCTTCTTCATCCTATGCCAACGCGGGCGGCGGCCATGGAAACGGACAGGGTTCGGGGAACGGCTCCGGCGTCGGGCCTGGTTCAGGAACCGGGACCGGAGGGGGGCATGGATCGGGAACCGGGACCGGCGATGGTTCCGGGATCGGGCCCGGACAAGGAGGAGGAACCGGAGGCGGGGGACTTGTAAGCGGTACCAACCTGGGAGTTTTGAGGGTATATCTTCCGCCAAACAGCAGTTACGCTGATGAAGACCGGAAAGGACTTCTAAAGATTCCCAATTTTGTCAACATAGTCTCCGGCTACCGGGCCAGCCCCAACAGGTCGCCGATATTCCCGCCCGGGCAGCAATTAGTGTCCGACACAGTGGTTCTCAGGTTCGTTATCGATAAAAACGGAATGACCGAATGGGTGAAAATTGAAAAGAACTCAAATCACCCCAATGAAGACGAAATCGCCCGGTTCACGGCCAGCTGTTACCAGTGGTCTTCTCCGGTTACAATCGAGGGAAGGATAGTGAACGCCGAGTTGCTCATGGATCTAAGTTACACTTTCGACAAGGCTGACTTCAAGTGAATTTACAAGCTTAACCACACGAAATCAGACGCGTAATCGTGATTAATAAGCAATCGGTTTATCAGGCAAAAAGATTTTTCATAGAATTTCTTCTATTGTTTCTGTTTTTTCTGGCACTAGGGATGCTGCATCTGACTGCCTTGAAATTCTACGGGCTCCAGGTTCTCTCGGAAGAAAAAAAAGTTATTCCCCTGAATAAATTTGGTTTTCTAAAGTCGGATGGAACGAGAATCCATGTGTTGAAGGGATCATTTGATTACCACTGGTATTCGCAAACTACTGTAAAGATAATTCCCGATGACAGGCTTCTTTCCATGAGAATAAACGGAATGAAGCTTGATAACGGCCTTTTTTCCAAGGTTTCAAATTCAGGCTGGGTAGACGGCTATGATGTCAATGTACTGGATTACGTTTCGCTTGGCAAGAACGAAATCATTCTGGAGATTGAGGACAGCGGTGGGATGCAGTATGGCGCGGAGGTCGAAAATACATTTCGAGATCCGACGTTCCGCTTCTGGTATGCCCTGGCCCTGTTCAGTCTTGTTCTGCTTCTTATAAGGATTACAGTGCTTTTGTTTCGATGGCCGTTTTTTGAGAGACTCCTTTCAAATTTACATAAATTCGCGGCCGAGGAACCATTTATACTTTGCATGCTGCTTCTGGGTTTTATTATCCGCATTTTATATATTTTCATATTCACCACTCCGCAGGATTACCTGGTTTCAGACATGGGAGGCTACGATGAAAGGGCCTGCCAGATGGTCAAAGGGCAGGAAATTTTTTGCCCCACTTACTGGCCGCCCTTTTTTCATATTTTTTTAAGCTGGATCTACAGGCCTCTTCAGTTTTTGGGAATGCTCCAATACCGGGTCGGAATTTATATCGTTTTCATGGCCCTGCTTTCAGTCATGACGAACTGGGCTCTGTATGGAATCAGTCTGAAATTGTTTTCAAAGAGAGTTGCACAAATCGTGCTGTTGACAGCCACATTCTGGTATCCGCTTATCTACCTCAATATCTTTGTCCTGAGCGAAAACCTTTTCATCCCACTTTTGTACATCGGTTTATATATTCTCGTTTGCGGGAAGCAAAACGTTAAAAATGCAGTCGCTCTAGGGGTGCTCTGGTCGGCGGCCTTTTTGACACGCCCAATCTTCCTGTCGTTCATCCCTCTTTTTTTACTATGGGCGCTTTATCACAGGTTAGGCAGGAAATACATTTTGAGTTTTTTCAGCACGGTGCTGTTAATTGTCTTCCTGATGGTTTCTTTTAATATTTCAACCACGAAAGGCAGGGAAAAATCGATCTCATCCGGAGGGGGGGTGAATTTCGCGCTGACCTGGTGCGAGGCGAAATCAATCGAATACCACCTTGGTGGCTACGGCTACAGCTTTGTACCCCCGGCCGCTATAGATTACCCGGAGAACAAAAGAATTGTCACAAATGTGCCTTTTTACGACCAGCGCTATTACTACCAAATGGGTCTCAACAGCATTAAGCGGGATCCCAAAGTCTTATTTCGCAATCTGAGATCCATTTTCAGGCTCTTTCACAGCCATATGTTTCCGCGCTGGGGGAATATTTTCCGGGGGTATCAACTGACTCAACTATTCAAAATTTTAAACATTTTTTTCCTTGTTCTTTCGATCGTCGCCGTCTGGAGGGTGAGGCGGGGAAAACTTCCCATGGAACGCGCCTGCATAAAATATGTATCCTTGTTTG
The DNA here is from genome assembly GCA_043798715.1 of bacterium. Taxonomy (GTDB): domain Bacteria; phylum Vulcanimicrobiota; class JAZDOK01; order JAZDOK01; family JAZDOK01; genus JAZDOK01. Next base: position 55,589 of record JAZDOK010000106.1, on the reverse strand, counting down.
TTCTGTTGTTTTTCTCCCTCCTTATAGCGGTTTACCTGCAGAATCCCGGAGAGGAGAGGTATATCATACCTTATGCCCCGCTCTTTATAATCCTGGGCAGCCCCATTCTGGACGTTATGCAGAAAGGAATTCATGATTCCTGAGACGAACCTCATTTCACGGCGCACAAGAGCGCCCTTTTAGAAAGGTGTGGTCTGATTGTCAGAGATAAGTGTTACTTTAAAAGACGGTTTCGTCAAACAATTTCCATCCGGGGTGAGCATCCGGGAGGTGGCCGAGAGCCTCGGCAGGAAGCTGGCCGAAGCGGCGGTCGCCGGAATAGTGGACGGCAAGATCCTTGATCTTGATAAAAAGCTGACGGGGGACACCGGCCTGGTCATTCTCACCGCCGCAGACGAGGATGGACTGGCCATCCTCCGGCACAGCGCCTCGCATATCATGGCTGCGGCCGTCCGGGAACTCTATCCAGAAACAAAAGTTTCCATCGGGCCTTCGATAGAAAAGGGATTCTACTACGATTTCGATCGAAAGGACGCCTTCGTCCCGGAGGACCTTGAGAAGATCGAGAAGAAAATGCAGGGGATCATCGAGGCCGATCTTCCCTTTGAACGCCTGGAAATGAACCGACTGGAGGCCATCGAGCATTTCAGGAAGGCCGGGGAGATCTACAAGGTGGAGCTTTTGGATGCGATTCCGGACGAGACGGTGAGCCTCTACCGGACGGGAGATTTTCTCGACCTTTGCCGCGGGCCTCACCTGCCTTCCACCAAAAAGTTAAAAGCCTTCAAACTGCTGAGCATCGCCGGGGCCTACTGGAGGGGCGATGAAAAGAAGAAGATGCTTCAGCGCCTCTACGGGACAGCCTTCAATAAGAAGGAGGAACTTGAAGAACACCTCCATGCCCTGGAGGAGGCCGCCCGCCGGGATCACCGGAAGCTGGGAAGGGAACTCGACCTCTTCAGTATTCAGGAGGAGGCGGGACCGGGTCTAGTGTTCTGGCACCAGAAAGGGACGGCGGTGCGAAAGGTAATTGAGGATTTCTGGAAGGAAGAGCATTATCGGCGCGGTTATGAGCTTGTCACGACTCCTCACATCGCCCGCTCCCACCTGTGGACGATTTCCGGGCATCTTGACTTTTACAAGGAAAACATGTTCGCGGGCCTCGAAGTAGAGGGCCAGGAGTACATCCTCAAGCCCATGAACTGTCCTTTCCACATTCTTATCTACAAGTCGGCCAGGCGGTCCTATCGGGAGCTTCCCATCCGAATGGCGGAAATGGGGACGGTCTATCGTTACGAGCGCTCGGGGGTTCTTCACGGTATGCTGCGGGTGAGAGGATTTACTCAGGATGACGCCCATATTTTCTGCACCCCTGAACAGCTCAAGGAGGAAATCATCGGATGCGTGGACCTGGCCGGTTTCATGATGAAATCATTCGGTTTTAATGAGTACGAGATAAATCTGGCCACCCGTCCCGAAAAATTCGCCGGCACCCCGGAGACCTGGGATGTCGCAGAAAATACCCTTCGGGAGGCCCTTGAGGAGAATAATCTTCCATACATCGTCGATCCCGGCGGCGCGGTCTTCTACGGCCCCAAGATCGACATCAAGATAAAGGACGCTCTCGGGAGGCACTGGCAGGGGCCTACCATTCAGTTTGACTTTAACCTGCCGGGGCGCTTTAACGTGACCTACATCGGATCAGACGGGGAAAAGCATGCCCCGTTCATGGTGCACCGGGCCATGCTTGGCTCCTTCGAGCGATTCATGGGCTGTCTTATCGAGCACTACTCCGGGGCCTTCCCCACCTGGCTGGCTCCGATCCAGGCCCGCGTCATGCCCATCACCTCCAAAAACCATGACTATGCAAAAAGAGTTGTGAAGAGTCTCCGGGAGAAAGGCATCAGGGCCGATATTGACGAGCGCAGCGAGAAGATAAACATGAAAATCCGTGAAGGGCAGGTCCAGAAAATACCCTATATGCTCATCCTCGGCGAGCGTGAAGAGGAATCTGGCGCCGTAGCCGTCCGATCTCGCTCCAGGGGAGATCTCGGACCCAGGCCTCTGGCGGATTTTATAAATGAGATCAAAGAAGAGATCGCCGAGAGAAGGCTGTAGAGCTCGCTGCCGGTGAAATGAAAGGTAAAATTACTACACCTTCCTGCACCGACTATGCCGCACAATATGCCGCGCGATGGTTTGCTAAGATAAAAATCAATAAATCCATACTTCTGGGTTTTATTCTGTTAATGATTTATCTGTATTTCTGCAGATATTTGTTTCCTACTCAACTCATCGAGTGTGACAATCTGGGCCTGAATGAAACTTTAATTTATCAATATTATCTGGAACAGGCTCTTACGGATCCAACAGCGCCCATTGAGCTTATCTGCGGTAACCGGTGCCATTTATTTCAAACTCCGTTTTTTTTACTGCTCTACAGGTTTGTTTTGCTTTTTAAATGCGAGGCGGACTTGCTTTTTCTTTCACAGATTCTAATTTGCCTTTTTGGAGCCTCCAGCGTTTTACTGTTTTATTCCCTTCAAATCAGGATTTTTAAAGATCCCTTATCCGCCTTCTTATCGAGTGCAATTTTAGGATTTGGTTATGGCTTCTGGATCTTTAATATTCTGACTAAACCTTACCAGATTTCATACTTTTTCATGATTTTGGCGCTGTTATTATATGTGTTTTACCCAGGCTATAAAGGTGCATTTCTCTCTTCTTTAGCGAGTGCCATGGCTGTGGGTTTCAGCATTGCAGCCATCCCTTTCCTGGGAATAATGGTGCTCTATATAATGGTGAACAGAAACGTTTTTTTTACGAAAGTTGCTCAATCCATTCTGTATGTTTTTTCCACGGTTGGATTTTTCATTTTAAGCTTCTTTGCCTTCGTTATCCCTACAGTTGGTATGCACCGACTTGATTCAGCCGCCAATCATTTATGGAGATTTCTCGAAATGATTAATTACAATGCCTACTTCAGGAATGAACAGGCATTCGGCAGTTTTTTTTCAATACTGGTCAATAATGCACTTTTATCCCAGATTTGCCTCCCATTTGAAAGCAGATGCAATTCCATTGTGAAGTACTTATTAATCGCCATTATTGGAGTGTTTGCATATATGTTCTTTCGTCAGTTGAAATATTTCTGGTCCGCTCACAGAGAAAAGATAATACTCGCTTTAGCCTGGCCGGGATTTTTTTTAATTGCAATTTTTCTAATCGATGTCAGAAATGCTTATATATATGTCTGGCCATTAGGGATATTACTGCTTTTGGGAGGCATTGCTTCATATTCCAAATTTGGAAGAATCTTGCTGATGGTGCTGGCGAGTTTGATTTTTTTATTGAATTTCAATGTAATTTCAGCCTGCCACAAGCCTGTTCCCTCGGCAGAAGATTGTAAAAAGTTTGAGGCTGAGAATATAATTTCAAAAGGCGATTATATTTTAGTCAAGCAGGATAACATCGGTGACTATCGTATTGGCTGTGATGATTATCTGCAATACTATTTCCGGCTGAATATGATCGGTATAGACCGGACCGGCGACAATTATGAAAATTTCAACAAGCTTCTCGCCGGGCGGCTGCCTGACGAGATTGGATTGAAAATCATCAAGGCAATAAAAAAAGGAAAGAGAGTCTTTTTTAACAAGACGGTATTTGAGGAGAAGGTTAATCCCACCGGCAGAGAAAGGTTTTTAAAAGCCTTTATGCCCTTATTTACCATTAAAGATGCTTTTGTATTACACAATTTGCACAATTCCATAACATATGTGCGCTTCTATATTCGAAATTCACGCTCTCCCCGTGTCGCTCCCATGCCGGCATGCGGAGGTGCCCGGTAAAGGATTGAGGCTGCAAATTGAAGAAATACTTCCGGCTAACGCTTTGAGGAAGGATTTGTTTTTTTCATGAAAAGACAGACGATACTCTGGACGCTGGTAATTCTTGCTTTTTTATTTTCAGCAGTAATAGGATTCAGAAGGATACTTCTTGAGCGCTCGCACCGCACGGTTGAGCTGGCCCTGGATTACGACTCCTTCGTCGACACCGCCCGTGCCCAGGGCTGGGATCTCTTTGCCGCCTTGAAAAAATTGAAGTCCAGCGGGATAACATCCATCGCCCTGAACGAAGACACTCCTGAAAAGATGCAGATGGAGGGGCGGATACGCTGGTTGCTCGGAAGAGACCTTAGCTTGAATTCACGCGATCTCCCGGAGCGCTTCAGGCGATTCATAAGCAGGGTCAAGCCCGACACTATCCTGGTTTACGTGTATGACGAGGCGACCAGAAGTCAGGTTCTCGGTTCTCTCTCAATATTTCTGGGTGCAGGCCGGGTTCACTCCTGGGAAGGAGGAGGAAAAACTGCAGGCACGATCGGAAAAAGTTCAGGCTTTCCCCTCGATATAATTGAAGTCTCGACCGATCCCAGGGATTTCTCCTCGTATGGTCTGGGTTTTTCGCCTTCTCTGGTAAAACTTCTGGGCGGACGTGGATTCAAAATTGTTTTAAGACCGGAAAACAAAAAAACTTTCACCTCAAGTTCCATTCGTGAATATTTTCGTTTTCTGAGCCGCTTACCTGATGTAACAACGATTGTATTCGGCGGCCAGGATAACGAGGTAACAGGCTATCCTAACTGCCTGGATGATACCCTCGAAGGTCTTAAAGGCATGGGGGCCAGTCTGGGCCTGGTTGAGGTGCCGGATGTGCGCTTCACACAGCGGGGCTCCCGCTATCTGGGTTTGCGCCTGGCCGGGAAGGCGGTCCGGGTCCAATCCATCGGCCCACTGCAACTGGCCAAGCTGGATTCCAACGACGTCGTTGAGAAGTTCATGCTGGGCATCCGGGAGAGAAACATCCGGGTGGCCTATCTTCGTCCCATGGCGGTCGCCGAGGAGGGGAAAGACCTCCTTCAGACCAACATGGAACTCGTCGGCCGCCTGGAAAATTCGCTCAAAAAACAGAAGTTTGTTCTCGGAAGGGCAGCCCCTCTTGGGGATTTTGGTCCTGACCCTTTCAGCCTTCTCGTCCTCTCCATCGGAGCCGGGGCTCTCTTACTTCTCCTGAGCGATTATTTCATAAGGCTCCCTAACAATTTCTGCTGGTTAGGACTGGGTCTTTTTATACTTGGATTTGCGGCAGCCTGGCTGGCCGGGGCCCTGCCGCTCTGGAGGAAGATTCTCGCGCTGATCTCGGCGATCTCCGCTCCCACACTGGCCATGGCTCTCCATATTCCGTACTTCAGAGAGGCGGGTCGTTCCGGGACCGTCGGTAAGTTCATCAGGAGGGCGACCCTTCTTTTTCTCAGGATCAGTCTTTTCTCCCTCATGGGAGGTTTTATAGTGGCCGCTCTTCTTTCCAGTACCACCTTCTTTCTCCAGATAGATCAGGCCCGGGGCATAAAACTGGTGATGCTGGTCCCTCTTCTTTTGACGGCCTGCCTGTTTTTCACCCGCAACGGAGAAGAATCCGGCGGGATAAGGGATATTCTGGAAACACCTATCCTTCTCAAGCACCTGCTGGCGATTCTTCTGGCTGTCGGCCTGGGTATCTTTTTTATTATTCGGACTGGTAACGCCCCTGAGGGGGCTACGACTGATTTTGAGCGTCTCTTCCGGTCTTTTCTGGACAGAATGCTCCTGGTGCGGCCGCGCCTCAAGGAATTTCTTCTGGGCCATCCCATCCTGATGTTTGCGTCCGCTTACTCCTCGTTTGGATTTGAAAGTGGGATATGGGGCCTCCTTCTCATCGGCTGCATCGGCCAGGCAGACATTCTGGACACTTTCTGCCATCTCCATACTCCCCTGGCCGTGACCCTGCTGCGCGTTTTAAACGGACTGGTTCTCGGATGGCTGGTCGGAGTTTTTCTTATTTATATGTTTTTCCATTTTGCCCTGAACAGAGGTGAAAAATCGGAGGCATAGAATTTTAACTCATCAAAAGTCCATTTTCACTATTTTGGATAAGGAGGGATTGAAATTGGGAGATATTAGAGAAGATATCAGGGCAGGTGAGAACAATCTGGAAAAGCTGGCCAGGCAGGTACCGGGCTTCGCCGGTTACAAGGAGCGCGAATCCCGCCGAAACGCCGACAAAATCCAGAGGACCTTCCTGGCCCAAGAGCTCTCCCGCGAGCGGGGACGCCTTCAGGAAATAGCCCGGCCCCTTGTGGCTCAGGGAAAACTTGAGTTTCTCGCGGAGCTGGACCGTTTGACCGGTAAAATTGATAAAGTGGCCGATAAAATAAGAACGGCGGAATACGGCTATACCGGTTTTTTCGATCCGGTCAAAATAGATGAAACCCACCTTGACCGTCTTTACGAGTATGATCTCCTGCTTTTAAGCCAGGTCAGCGCCATCAGTGAATCGGTCATGGCGTTGAGTGCGGCTCTGGCGGGAGGTGACGCCACGGATGCACTGATGGCGCTGGAAAGAAATATCGTAAACTTTGACCAGCAGATCGGTCAGAGAGAAAAAATCGTGATGGAGGTGAAGTAACGTGCCCAGATGGCTGGATGTTCTTGAATATTCTGATGTCGGCGGATTGGAACTGGTCCACCGGATCCCTGAAAGCGGCCTGGCGGACATAAAGTGGGGAGGTCAGCTCATTGTCCGGGAAAGTCAGGCGGCGGTTTTTTTCCGGGACGGCAAGGCCCTGGACGCATTCGGCCCCGGAAGGTACACGCTGACCACGGGAAACCTTCCAATCCTTTCATCAATTGTCAAATTTGTGAGCGGAGGGGAGACCCCCTTCCAGTCGGAGGTCTATTTCGTCAACCAGAGGGTTTTTACGGATCTCAAGTGGGGCACCAAGGAACCCATAGTTTTCCGGGACGCCGAGTTCGACATGGTACGTCTCCGGGCCTTCGGAATCTACTCCATGAGGGTCGCCGAACCCCAGCTCTTCGTTAACACCCTGGTGGGGACTCAGGGCATGTACTCCATGGAAACCCTGGGCTCCTACCTGAAAGGGGTAATAGTCTCCAGGCTGAATGACCTCCTGGGCTCGGTGATGAAAAGCGTCCTGGATATGGCCTCTCACTACGACGAACTTAACGCGGCGCTGAAAATCAAGGTGAAGGACGACTTTGACAAGTACGGCCTGGAGCTGAGGGATTGCTTCATTCAGGCGATCACGCCCCCGGATGAAGTTCAGAAAATGATAGATGAGCGCACCTCCATGAAGGCGGTGGGGGATATGGGTCGCTTCATGCAGTACAAGACCGCCAAGGCTATCGGAGACATGGCCGAAAAGCCCGGTGGGGCCGGCGGCGAGGTTATGGGGATGGGCGCCGGCATGGGGGCCGGGATGATGATGGCCGGGATGATACAGCAGACCATGCAGTCATCTCAGAGCGGGGGAGTTTCCCCCGGCCCTGCATCTTCAGCCTCAATATCCTGCCCCCAGTGCAAGGCGGCCCTTCCGGCCGGAGCAAAATTCTGCGCCGCGTGCGGAACCAGGATCGAGGCCCTGGCCTGCCAGGGATGTAAATCTTCATTCCCGGCGGGATCGAAGTTCTGTCCGAACTGCGGAGCACGCCTGGGGAACTAGACCATTATGAGGTTGTAAAAGAAGCAGACATCGTTTATAATTAGTCTGGGAGGTGTAATAGTGCGCCGGATTGGCTTTGACGGAATCCGGGCCAGGAGGGCCGGGCTTTCTCTGATCGAAGTCCTCTGGGCTTTGGGCATTCTTTCCGCCGGAATTCTTGCGGTTCTGGGTGTCTTTCCCGGCGCCTTTAATTTAAACAAGGCTGCCTGGGGCACGACGACGGCGGTTTTCCTGGCCCAGAGCAAGCTGGACCAGATTCTGGCCGAGGGAATAGTGATTGACACGTCTCCCAAGACCGATAATCCTCCTGAGATTCCCGGAGGTTACCGAAGGTGGTGGGGTTCATCAAATCCTGACGGAATCGCCGGGCTACAGCAGATCAACGTCCAGGTCTCGTGGTTTGAAAGGACCGAGACCAAGTCCAGGCTTAAGACCATTACCATCTCAAGTCTTCTGGCTCCATAATAAGGGAGTGGCTGACTATGAACAAAACAAGAACCGGATTCACAATCTCAGAGGTCATGGTGGCGGCCGTCGTTTTCCTGCTTTTCTCCACTTCCGTTATCTCCGTCCTGACCCTCGGAATGAACTATCTTCAGGTGGGACAGGTTAAAATTCTGGCCCAGGGGAATGCCAGGGCGGCAGCTGATTGCATCACCTCCGAACTGAAGCAGGCCATACTGAATCCGAATTCAGTCACCGGTTATCCCGGTATCAGCCCGGCCATCCTTCCTTCCGCGGTGCTTTGCCCGAACTCCAATACCCGCACCGCCGGCTCCATCACCTTCACGGAGCCCAATCCCGCCAATTATACTCCCTATACCACCGGCTGGAACTATGAAAATGCCGCCAATTACCAGACGGTGCGCTACTATGTTTCCAACAGGACCGTCTATCGCGAGATGAAACGCTTCGATGCCGACGGGAACCAGATCAGCATTACCAACGATCCGATCGCTCAAACACCGGGAGGGACCATCACCCTTTCTTTCACCTATGTAAGCAGCCAGCTGTTTACGGTAACCGTCACCTCATCCGAGGTGGACAGCCAGAATGTACTCAGGACTTACACCATTTCCCCTACTGTCGCCGTTCTCGGTCTTTAAAATGGGGATAAAGGAGGTGGAATCATGACGTCAAAAAGACAAGGTATTGCCATGGCTCTCACTCTTTTTGCCATGTCGCTCCTTTTTGTCATCGGCATGGCGCTGGTCTCCATCATGATGACGGAATCCCAGTCGGCCACGGGGCAGTTGATGTCCACCAAGGCCTACTATGCGGCCCGTTCCGGCATCGCCAGGGCACTGATTGAGTTGCCGGTGGACTACAACTGGGGGCAGAATGAATCCTCCAATCCGGATGACTGGACGCGCGGCAACGTAAGCGATTCCTATTACAACGTGAAAACATGGGCCTCTCCCTCGAACCCCGGAAATATCTACAAGCTCTGGCAGGCTACCTCGGTCGGTCGGGTTGGAAGCTTCAGGAGGACCCTGGTGGCCTGGGTGGAGACGGAGTCCTTCGCCAAATTCGCCTATTTTACGGACAGCGAGAAAGGGGCCAGCGGAGACACCATCTGGTTCTTTTCAAGAGACTGCATAGGCGGCAATGCCCACACCAACGGCTATTTCAGCATCAGCGGGAACCCCAGGTTCGGCGGGCGGGTTGACAGCCATAACGACACTGATTCCTACTATAAAACTACTTATTATTCCCAGGGGGGGCATAATTACACCGATCCCTTCTACTACTACCATTACTATTCCAGCTATGCTGCCGACATACCGATTCGCATTAATGAAGATTCAAATTTTTCCTTTGCCGGGGGGATGCCCTCTATTGCTCTTCCCACGGACACCGGAAACATCAAGGATCGGGCAAATTATACTTATAATGGAAATGTCACCATCGTGCTCCATGCCACCGGCGCACAGGGTTACATGGATGTCACCTGCGGCGGCCACACAGACAATAACGTCCCCATTTCCGCCACGGGCACCACCGTCTATACCACCGGGCAGTTGATCATCTCGGGCACTCTGGCCGGCCGGATGACCATTGCCGCCAAGGGCCAGATCACGATTCCCAACGACATTATCTATGCCGATCGATCCCGCGACGTTCTGGGGATGGTCTCGGAGGGGCATATCATTGTAAGCAGGGATCCCGATATAAGAAGGGACATCGAGATAGACGCCGCCATCATGACTTTGAATAATTCTTTTAAAGTGAACAATTATGACAGTGGTGTCGCCAGGGGCACCCTCCACATTTTCGGGGGGATAATTCAGAAGCACCGGGGTTGTGTCAGTACTTTCAGCGGAAACAACCTGGCCACGGGGTATGCCAAGGATTACCAGTATGATGCAAAACTCGTCAATATGCCGCCGCCTAATTTTCCCACCACGGGCAAAATCAAGGTGAAAGCCTGGATGGATATGGGCTCGCTGGGGCAATAAAGGAACTTTTTCAAGGAGGAAGCATGACCAAGGAGGAAAAAGAAAAACTTTCGGAGGAGGTTGGTTCAATCCTGGTGTCAGAAAAGAAGCCGCTTCTTGATACCTCCCCCAAGCGTCTGACGCAGTTTTCCACCGTTTTTGAATTTACTCTCCTGGCGATTTTTCTCGCCTTCATGCTGGTATTGCTTATAGTTTCATCCCGACCCAAACCAATCCCCTCCGTGACCTACCCCGGAGCTTTTATAAAGAAAATAAGCCCCGCGGCCAGGCGGCCGGCCTTCATTCCTCCACCTGAACTGAAACCGGCCAGAGAGGAAACCCCGCCGGTGACGACCCAACCGCCAGTGCCCCAGGCGCCGGCAGTTGAGGAAACAACGCCTGCCAGGCCAAAGAGAGGCACTGGGAGCGGAGACATGCGGGGATGAGAAAATTATGAAAAGAGGCTTTTCTCTTCTTGAGATGCTCATAGTCCTCTCTATATTAGGCACCCTGCTGATGATTGGCATCCCAAGGTTTCGGGCCAGCCAGGCCAATAATGAATTGAGACTGGCCGCCGTCCAGCTTTCTTCCGACCTCAAATACGCTCGACAGTTAGGGGTGGCCACCGGCGGGAGCACGGTTGATTTCACCTTTCATCCACCGGGATATGCCAGGGGTTACGCCATCAGTAATGCATCCGGGCAGGTTCTTAAAAGAATCGGGATCCCTTCCTCCGCTACCTGGACCCTTCTGGCCAATACGATTACCTTTTCAGCAAACGGGGTGGCGAGCGCAGGCGGCAATACCACCCTGACCAGCCTGCAGACCGGAAAAACGGCGACGGTCTCGTTGACGGCGGCCACCGGAATGGTGACGGTCCGGTGAGGTGGACTCTTCGGTTTTTCTGGGTTCTTTTTCTCCTCTCTTTTGGGGTGGCCTTTGGAGGACCCCAGATCACCGGCACTCTTAAGGAGGTTCTTTCCGGCGGGAAGATGGTCGTCATCCGGCAGGCGGACGGAAATCTCAGGAAAGTCAAATTCCTGCCCAAAGCTGAATTTTACCGCCAGAGTCTCCCGGCTAATCTTAACAGTTTTACCTGCGGGGAACAGGTTGTCGTCCACGTCCCCGGTGCCCTTAATGACGAACCTCTCCTTTCCGACAGGATGAGCGATCTGGCCACCATGGCTGCGAGCCGTTCAGGGGCCCTTCCCCAGCCTGGTCCTCTTTTTTCACCCGGTGGCATGCCGGGGGGATCGGGCCCGGCCCTCATGACCCAGCCGGCCCCGATGTTCTCTCCGGTGATCGGTGAGGTACTGAGCGGCTCCGGGAATGCGCCGCCTGCCGGTCCTCTTCAGGGCGGAGGCGGGCTTCTTCAGCCAGGCTCTGCGGGCGCTTCCATGGGCCTTCCGGGGCTGATGGGCGCTCCTTCGTCGCCTCAGGGAGATGCAATGACCGCAATCGCTCCGCCGGATGAGAAGGAAAATGGGGATGATGATGGCGAATCCCGGGACGAGGGTGGAATAAAAGTTTTTGAGGGAAAGGTCAATCAGATTGATGCCAGGCAGGGCCTGCTTTATATAATTCAAATTTATCCACCTGACCTGGTGACGGTCCGCCTCACTGCGCGGACTTTAATAAGGGAGAGGAGTTCCGGGAAGATAATGCAGCTTGGCCAGATCAGGCTCTTCGATATTGTCAGCGTAACGGGTCAAAAAAAGGGGGGGCACGAAATAGAGGCGGTAAACATCATGGTTATTCCCCAGAAATAAACAGGAGGATTAAGTGCAACAGGACAATAACCTGTCCAGAAAATTAACAAAAACGGCCTATATTCTGGGGCTTATTTTTCTTGGATTCATCGGCATTAAGGTCCTGGAAAAAATTCAGCACGTGGTCATCCTCTTTGCCGTTTCCGTTCTCATGGCCTATATCCTGGCGCCCATGGTAAATTATTTCTGCAAAAAAAACCTGACTCTCATCCTGCCGGGCGGCCGGAGCATTCCTCTCATAAAAAACGGCCTGCCCAGGATCATATCTATCCTGGTATCCTACATCATCGTCTTTGCCGGTCTTTTTGTCATGTTTTCCTATGTCATGCCCCTCATTTCCCAGGAGTACCAGCGTTTCGTCCAGAACCTTCCCCTCACGGTAGAGGCGGTGGAAAAGACCTTTACCAACCTTTCAGAGTGGTTTTCCAAATACCTTCCCCGGGCCGCCAGAGACTACATTGCCCACAATTTCAACCTGGGTAATTTTACCGAGGACATCAAGCGGGCCGGTTTCAGCATCTTTCAGCGGGGCATTCCCATGGCCGTGAAGGTCATGACCTCCCTCGCCTTTATCTTCATCGTGCCGCTGTTGACATTTTACCTGCTTCTGGATGTCGAAATATACCGGCGCGCCTTTCTCTCAATTATTCCACCGTCGAAAAGGGAAGAGGGGCTCCATCTGATCCTGGAGATGGATCGGGTTTTGGGCCGCTATATCAGGGGGCAGCTTCTGGTCTGCCTGATCATAGGAATTTCGGTTACCGTCGTGCTCTCTCTGTGGGGGATTGAATACGCCCTCCTGATAGGCTTTTTCTCCGGAATAATCGATATCATCCCCTATGTCGGCGTGGCCATCAGCTACATCCCGGCGTTTTTCCTGGCTCTCTCCAAATACCCGTTCCTGGTGGCGGTGATGGTGCTGGTCAGCCTCCAGATCGTCCACTGGGCCGAGGGCAAGATAATAGTTCCGACCGTGGTGGGTCACAGCATCGGACTGCCGCCGCTGGCGGTCATCCTCTCTCTCATGGTGGGGGCGGAGCTGATGGGGCTCACGGGGATGTTCCTGGCCGTTCCCGCGGCGGCCATGCTGAAAGTAATCGTTAATTACTATCTGAGGCAGGAAAGCCCTGAAAAGGAAGCCCCATCTTCCTGAGAGAGATTAAGATCGCTCTCTCAGATCTGTCCCATGGTTAAAATCCTCATACGCGCCGTTCCCGGCGGAAAAAACTGGCCCAGGTTCTCCATGTACTGGGGATCATAGACCACGCTGGTGTTTCCGCCTGAGAAACCGCCATTTCTCACCATGATGTTACCGATATAGCTGGAATTCCCATTCTGGTCAAAGAATCCGTTGCAGTACATGAATCCGCGGAGATCGGCCGACCCGTTGAAGCGGATGGTACCCCCGGTAAGTATGGAGCAACTGTCCGAACCGCTGGAGCCGTTGGCCCTGAAGTTCCCGGTGCAGAAAATGGCATTCCGGCTCGGGGTGGCGGTGGTGTCCAGTTGAAGCCGCCCGTTTATGGTCAAGGAGCCGTTTATGAAGAGAGTGGCGCCGTTCCTGATGGTTAAGCCGCCGCCTCCGGCCGTGACGTTTCCATTGACATAGATGATGGGATCGGTGGCGCCGTCGATGGGGTCGGGGAGGGTCGCCGGCGTATAGACATGAACCCCGTTGCTTCCCGCGGCGCCCAGGACAGTGCTGGCCACCTGCAGATCAGGGACCGGGTAGCGGTTGGCGCCATAGACTTGCGAGCCGCCCGGGTTTGAAATTGAAATGGAACCGTAGGCGGCCATGGTCATGGCTGTCCCCATGATGGTGGTGAGGGATATTCCGACACCGCCGCCATTATAATTGTTTCTCACGTCTCCGGTAATATTGGCGCCGCTCAGGGTATCGTCGGTGAAAATTGCGTAGTCGCCGCCAGGGTATCCCAGCCGGCCGATGGCCTTAAGGCGGACGGTGCGCCCGCGGACGGTGGCGGAGGAGATGACGCTCACAAATTTCTTCGGGAGGCTGTCCCCGCTTCCATCGGTAACGCTCCCGGAGCCGGCGAGGTTGTTGACTGAATAGAAGGAGCCGGATACGAAATTAACCGTGTAGGACTCGCTGTTGGAGAGCGTCTCGGTAAAAGAGCCAGCGGAGGAAGTTCCGTAACTGTTATCGTTGTCAATCCTGGAGAAGGCCTCGTTTATTCCGGCCCGCGCGACATAATAAGCCGAGGAAGAGTTCCGGTATCCGCTCACCAGGTTGATATTCTGAACGGCGATGGCGCAGATGGCAAAACCGATGACCGCCAGGATGAAAAGAATCATCAGGGTCGTTACCAAGGCCAGGCCTCTGCGCGGTGATTTAGAAAACCTTATTTGCATTGAGTTCCCTCCGCTTAATATACCATAAGAGAGGGCTCTTTTCAAGTTGCTGAGGGGCATTCAAATCTGCCCCATGGTGAGAAGACGGAAGCGAACCAGCTCCGGCGGGAAAAAATGGCCCAGGGCTTCCATGTACTGAGGGTCATAGGTCACGTCGGTGCCGGCGGCGTTTAAGCCGCCGTTTCTCACCATGATGTTTCCGCGGTAGTCCGAAGTTCCATTCTGATCATAAAAACCGTTGCAGTACAGGAATCCCCGAAGAGTAGCGGCTCCGTTGAAGCGAATGGACCCGGCCGTAAGTATGGAACAGCTGTCCGTGCCGCTGGAGCCGTTGATCGTGAATGAACCCGTACTGAATATGGCATTACGGCTCGCAACAGTGTTAAGAGCAAGGGCAAGCCGGCCGGTGAAGGTGCCGTTTATGAAGAGCGTGGCGCCGTTCCTTATGGTAAGTTCGTTTATGTTGACGTCTCCATTGACATAGGAATAGGGGTAGGTTGCGCCGTCGAGGGTAGTGGGGAGGGTCTCCGGCGTAAAGACATTAATACCGGGTCTTGAGGAGGCGGCCGAGACGAGGTTGGCCACCTGCAAATCCGGGACAGAATATCTCTGGGCGTTGTATACACAGGTGCCGGTCCCGTTCTGTATGGAAATGGTGCCGGGGCCGGCCATCGTGGTAGCCGTGCCTGAAAGACTGGTGAATGACATGCCGGTGCCGGTTCCAGTGTAGTTGTTGCGAATATCCCCGATAACCGTGGAGGCGTTTGCGAAGTCGTCGGTGAAAACGGCGTAGTCGTCGCCCGGGATCCCCAGCCGTCCGATGCCTCTAAGACGGACGGTGGACCCGCGGACGGTGGAGGAAGAGATTACGCTCACAAATTTCTTTGGAATGCTGTCCCCGGCTCCGTCATGGACGCTCCCGGAGCCGGCCATGTTGTTGACTGAATAGTATGGGCCGGAGACAAAATTCACCCGGTAGGACTGAGTATTGGAGAGCGTCTCGGTAAAGGAGTCGGCGGAAGAAGTCCCGTAGTTGTTGTCGTTGTCAATGCGGTAGAAAGCCTCGGCTATTCCGGCCCGTGCGGCGTAGTAGGCCATGGAGGAGTTCTTGTATCCGCTGACCAGACTGAGATTACTGATGCTTAAGGCGCAGATCGCAAAACCGATGACCGCCAGGATGAAGAGAACCATGAGGGTCGTGGCCAGAGCCATACCCCCCCGCGGTGGTTTCAAAGCCCGTCTATACATGGCAAAACCTCCAGGCTGCTTAGCCGTTCCGTTTTCAATTGAATACATTGACATAGATCTGGCTTTCAAGAGTGTTTCGCTTACCTTTCGATAGGCTCTCCAACTGGAAATTGATCGTGATGGGATTCCCTACGGCTATTGGATTCCCGGCGACATAATAGATGGTAAATCCCCCCGCTTTCAGATTGGAGGCCACCGTTTCCTTGGGAAGGCTGCTGCTGTTTTTGAAAGTGAGGGTGGTGTCGGTTGTGGCGATCGGAGTGAGGGAATAGCCGGATCCGGGGAGATCCTTCTCCTTCCGGATCAGGCAATAATATCCCCGGTTGACCGGATCGGAATCCAGATAATAACACAGGTACTTGTGCCAGAGGGGTTTACCGGTGGGATTGGGAGAGGAGGTGTCGAAGACGAGCTTGTTCGGCGTTGTCGCACTGGTGGACATAAAGCGGGGGGAGGCGAAGACGACTCCGCTGGGCGTTCCGGAGGGAGAGGAAGCGGTCGGGTAAAATCGGACCGTGGCGAGATTTGATTCGGCCAGTTCCCGGGCGAGGCGGTGCGCCGCTGACTGGAGGCCGCCCTGCACCTCGATATTGGCCCTCGCTGCCGTGAAGTAACCGACGCCGAGGTTGAAAAACTGGTAGATGAGTGTGAATAGAAGGCCGAAGATGGCGGTGTACATGAGGACTTCTATCAGGCTCGATCCTTTTTTACCTGTCATAGTGCACCTCTACGGCCCTTTATAGATTTTGGTTTCCAGTTTGATATATTTGAGTGGAGATGCCGTCTCGTAGACCGTCGTCGTGATTTTTTTTACCTTTGGGGAAATAGTGTTCACGACGACCGAATAGTTGAAAGTGGCCCGCGAAATCACCCCATTGACGAGGGCGTTCTTGGGAATGTTACCGGAACTGGAGGCTACCGCGTCGAAGCCCTGGCTTAGAGCCTCTTCCATCTTCATCTGCGCAATCTGGGTCCCCAGCAGGATATTCTTGCCCTGCCTGATTTCCGAGAAGATCGTCGGGAAGATGCCGATCAGGACAAGAATGGATGAAGAGAGGATCGCCATAGCGAATAAGAGTTCTATCAGCGATAGTCCCGGACGCATAATTTTAATATATCGTTTCATAGCATCATCATTATATACCATTTACATGTTTTTTTCCATACTCTGAAAGGCCTACGCCCACTCATCCAGAGATCTTGTTCATCGTGTTCCAGAAGGAATGCATGAGAATATCATATCGCCCCGAACGGAGGGTGTCCCGGGCATAGGAAAAGATTTTGCCGGGCCTTAAGTAAAAACGCCGGTTGGCCTCCCTGTAGAGAGCGATGATGTCCTCGCGGGACAGCGTTTCGGTGAAGAAGACAGGCTCCTTATAGACATGGTATTTATCCCAGTCATAGGTGAGAATCTGTTTTTTGGCATGGTACTCATCAAAGAGGGCCGTGCCCGGAAACGGCACCATGATGGCGATGGCGGCCAGAGTCGGATTAAGTTCCAGGGCCAGAGCTATGGTCTTCCGGATGGTCTCGGGAGTCTCTCCTCGATTTCCGATCATGAAGGTCCCTTTACAGCGGAGCCCGGTTTTTTTTACCAGGCGGAAGGTCTCTCTGACCTGCTCCAGGGTGATTTTTTTGTCAAGGCTTTTCAGGATGTCCGGGTCCCCGCTTTCGACTCCGATCTGAAGGTCTGCGCAGCCGGATTTTTTCATCAGGAGAAGCAATTCCTCATCAAGCGCATCGACACGGGTCAGGCAGGACCAGCGGATGTCAATCTTTTCCGCCATGATTCGTTTAAGTAAGGCGATGGTGCGCTCCCTGTCAAGACTGAAAGTATCGTCTGCAAAATGGATCAGTGAGACCTGAAAGCGCTCTCTTAAGTCGCGGATTTCCCGTATGATGTTTTCAACGCTTCGAAAGCGGACTTTTCTTTTCCAAACGTGTTTTGAACAGCAGAAGGTGCAGTTGTGCGGACAGCCGCGGGAGGTGAATACGGAGGCAAAGCGGCGGGTGGACGTCCGGTGCGGATATTGATAGACATACCGGTCCAGGGGAAGAAGGTTCCAGGCGGGCATGGGCAGGCTGTCCAGATCTTCAATAAAGGGACGTTCGCCGGTAATCAGGCATCGCCCATCCCGTAAGAGGGCGACTCCCGGAATTACCGAAAAATCGGTCCCGTCTGAATGTGCTTTCAAAATATCCGCCAGGGTGAATTCTCCTTCTCCCAGAACGCATATATCCACATCGGGGAAGAATTCATCCGGCAGGACAGTGGGATGGATTCCTCCTGCAACGAAGAGCGTCCCGGGCAGAATCTGTCTGGCGGTGCGGGCGATTTTTTTGACCGAATTGGCGGTCATCGTCACTGAGGTCAGGGCCAGAACATCCGGGCGGGCCCCTTTGATAAAGGAGACAATCTCATCAAAATCCATGGCAAAAGCTGCGGCATCGAGTATATCGACGGTAACTTCAGGAAATTTACTCCTGATAAAACCGGCCAGATAGGCCAGGCCAAGCGGAGGTTCGGCATGGTGAGCCAGTTTTTTAAAACGGCCGACTGTATGTTCGTAGGGCGGGTTGATGAAAAGAACTTTCATACTCTGTGGGTTCTATTTGATGAAAAGTCCCTTTTCCCTTTTTTCGGAGCGGCGGTTTCAAGGTGGCGGAGGATAATCTATTTCTATTAACGAAGATACAACGGCTATGCAAGAGGTATTGGCGCAGCTTGTGCACAGAAAATTGAGGACTTTTCTTACAATTTGCGGTTTCGCCATTGGGATTTTTTCAGTTCTCTCCATCGGTGCCATGGCCGAGAAATTCCGGAGCATGGGGCAGCACCTGGAACGACTTTTTTCCGGGAAAGTCTTTATCTGCGAGAAAGTGAGTTTCTGGGCCGGGGGGGGGATTCTTTCGGAATCCTGTGTCCCGGCTCTGAAAAAAACAAGAAGTTCTTCTGCCGTCATTCCATTTCTGGTCACCAGGCTCCGGGAGCGCCAGATGTTTTATCTGGGATTTCCCGAAGTCGTCGTCGGACTTCCTCCCGAGGAAACAGCCGCTTTTTGTGAAAACCCTCCGCTCCTTTCGGGAAGATGGCTCAGGAAGGGGGACGATTCCGCCCTCATCGGCTTTGAGGTAGCCAGGAGCCTCGGGCTTTCTCCGGGGAGGCGCCTCAAACTGCGTCACCGCCAATTTCCGGTGGCCGGCGTCCTTGAGAGAACGGGCTCCATAGAAGACAGGATGGCTTTTTTGCCCCTGGCCCTGGCTCAGGAGGTATTTCATCGTCCTTCACTCCTGACCGGCATCATGGTCAAAATGCCTCCGGGGGTGGAGCCCGGGGCCATGATAAAGGAAATTCATCGAATTCTTCCGGCCGTCGAGACAATCACCCCGGACGAAATGAAGAGACAGGCGGAAGAGAGCCTGGCTCTCTGGAACATCATAACCGTGGGGAGCGCCATTTTAGCCTCTCTGGTGGGCGCATTGTGCATTTTTATTTCCATGCTGGTAGCCATTTTTGAACGAAGGAACGAGATAGCTCTTAAGAAGGCTCTGGGGGCCTCCGAGAGCGACATCATGGGAGAGTTCGTTCTTGAATCTTTCCTGATTTCAATAGTGGGATGGATCCTGGGAGCTCTGAGCGGAGCCATCTTCACCGGGATCTACGATCGGGCCTTGCAGGGGAGGGGAATTACCCTCTTTTATCTTTCTCCTAGGCTCCTGATAATCTCATTGGCAGGAGCGGCGCTTTTAGGTGTTATTGCGGGTCTTGTTCCTGCATACCAGGCGGCGCGACTCAGACCGGCCGAAGCCATGACGAGATAGGAGGATCCCTGAGTGAAGGATACCGTCGCGATTATCGGGCCGGGCCGGGTAGGTGGAGCCATTGGTTTTATTCTGAAAAACAGGGGGTATCCGATCTCCGGAATTGCCGGGAGAAACTTTGCTCATACCTCTGACGCCGCGTCCTTCATAGGCTGCCAGGCGTTTGAAACCATCCGGGAAGCGGCTCTTGGCGCCGGCCTCATCTTTATCACAACCCCGGACGGCATTATCGGGGAGGTGGCGCGCCGCCTGGCAGAGTCGGGTGCTCTGAGCGGGCCGGTCACCCTCATCCACTGTTCCGGGGTTCTGCCGGCCGATGTCATGTCAGCGGCGCGAAAATCCGGTGCTCGCCTCCTTTCACTTCATCCTCTTCAGACTTTTGCCTCCAGAGAATCGGCCATTACCAATTTTTCCGGCACCTATTTTGGAGTCGAAGGCGATGAAGAGGCTGTTCCCCTGGGGTTCAGCCTGGCTGAAGAACTGGGAGGAACCCCCTTCATAATTCCCTCCGAGTCGAAGCCATTGTATCATGCGGCCGCCTGCGTGGCTTCCAATTACCTGGTGGCACTGATTTCCTCAGCCATCGAGATCATGGGAGAGGCCGGAATAGAAAGCGATACGGCGCTTCGCGCCCTCTACCCCCTCATCCTTGGCACGCTTACGAACATCAGACTTCACGGGCCGGTCCGGGCGCTGACCGGGCCCGTCTCCCGGGGTGATATCCAATCCGTGAAGATTCATATTAATGATCTGCTTGATAGAGTCCCTGAATTTCTTCCGCTTTACAGACTGCTGGGACGTTTCACTCTTGACCTGGCTTTGGAAAAGGGGACCATCAACGCCTCAGAGGCGGAGGATTTTAAAAGGGAATTTGGAGGTTCATGAATGGATATACATAAGGTCACGATCCCGAGCCTTTTGAAGAAGAAAAAAGAAAAAAAGAAAATATCCGTACTCACCGCATACGATTATCCCATGGCCCGGCTTATGGACGAGGCCGGAATAGATATTTTACTGATCGGGGATTCTATGGGAATGGTGCTCCTCGGATATGAAAACACCCTGCCGGTGACGATGGATGAGATGCTGCCGCATATAAAGGCAGTCTCCCGGGCGACCAGGCAGGCCATGGTCATCGCCGATATGCCCTTCATGTCCTATCAGGCAGGCAACGAGGAGGCCGTTCGCAATGCAGGCCGCATGATAAAGGAGGGAGGGGCCGACGGGGTGAAAATCGAGGGAGGCCTTGTGGCTCTGGATCAGATAGCCGCCGTGGTTCGGGCCGGCATCCCGGTCATGGGGCATATCGGTCTGACGCCGCAATCCATAAGTTTGCTGGGCGGATACCGGGTGCAGGGAAAAACCAGGGAAGAGGCGGTAAGGATCGTGAAGGAGGCCTCGGCTCTCGAACAGACCGGGGTTTTCAGCATAGTGCTGGAATGCATTCCCGGGAACCTTGCCGGAATAATAACGGATCGGCTCTTAATCCCCACCATCGGGATCGGTGCGGGTCCCTCCTGCGACGGCCAGGTTCTGGTATCTCACGACATGCTGGGGATGTTCTCCGGATTCACCCCGCGGCATACCAAAAAGTTCGCCGACCTCAATCCTCTTGTAAAAGAGGCTTTTCAGCGATACAGGAGCGAGGTGGAAGAAGGCTTGTTCCCCGGCGGCCCTCAGAGTTTCACCATGGATGAGCAGGTCGCACGGGAAATCGAAAATTTACTGAATGAAAGATCATAGAGCGGATTCCATGACAGAGAAAATGTCGATCTGTCCTGAACTTAATTCCGGCGGATCGCCAAGAAAAGCCCTGTGCCTTAGAATTATTGTCATCCTTCTTTTCCTTTTCCTGGCCGGGAGGCTCTTTTACCTGCAGATTACAAAAGGCGACTATTATCAGAAACAGGCTGAATTGAACATGACCCGGGAGCTCTTACTCCCGGCGCCCCGGGGCAATATTTTTGACCGTAACGGGAAAATACTTGTCAGGAACAGCCCCTCCTTTCAGGTAGAGGTACTGCCCGGACAGGTTGAAAACCTCACCCGCCTTGTACATGCCCTGTCTTCGGTTCTCAACATAGACCCGATCAAGCTCAAGAGAGTTCTTCGTGAATTCGCCCAGAGCTCCTACGAGCCGATCCCTGTCATGGAGCACCTCGATCCGGGAGCCGTCGCCCGCATATCTGAGATTTTATCGGACCTTCCCGGGGTATATCTTTCAGCTTATCCCCTGAGAAAATACGTGGAGACCGCTTTTGGAGCCCATGTTCTCGGGTATGTTGGAGAGATAACGCAGGGAGAATTGAAGACCCGTTCAAGCGAGGGTTACCGGATCGGGGACCTTATCGGCAAGGAGGGAATTGAGCGGCAGTACGATCTGCAGATGAGAGGAAAACCCGGAAAGAGACTCTTCCAGGTTGACGTTGGAGGGAAAGTAACCAAGGTTCTGACCGAGGAAAATTCCACTCCGGGGAACGACGTATACCTGACGCTGGACAGGGACGTCCAGCGCGTGGCGGAGGCCTGTCTTGAGAAGACCGTCCGCATGATTTCCAGGAAAAACGGCCAGCCGTGCGCCGGATCCGTGGTGGCTCTGGACCCCTCAAGCGGTCAGGTCCTGGCCCTGGCCAACTATCCTTTTTTTGATCCTAATTTATTTGCGAGAGGAATTTCCTCAAAACAATACCGGACTCTTATCTCCGACAGGCTCCATCCCCTGTTGAACAGGGTCATTTCCTGCTCTTTTCCCTGCGGTTCCACGTTCAAAATGATCACCGGTTCGGCGGCCCTGCAGGAAAAAATCTGCCGTCCGGATAGTGTATTTTACTGCCCGGGGGTTTTCTATCTCGGAAAGGAGCCGTTTAACTGTTTTGTGAGGGGCGGCCACGGCTCCATCAACTTTAACGATGCCATTGCGCTCTCATGTGACGTCGTGTTTTACCGGCTGGGGCACTCCCTCGGAATTGAGACCCTGAAGCGATATGCCTCTTCCTTCGGGCTCGGGATGCTGACGGGGATCGATCTGCCCGGGGAATCGCCGGGACTTTTGCCGGACGAAAAATGGAAAAAGGCGGCTTACGGTGAGGACTGGTACCCCGGTGATACCGTCAATCTCTCGATCGGCCAGGGATTTCTAGGAGTCACCCCGATGCAACTGGCCGTGGTGACATCTGCCGTCGCCAACGGCGGCTCTGTTTATCAGCCCACCCTGCTTTTAAAGGTGGAAGAGCCCGGGGGGAAGGTTCTCAAGAGCTTTAAAAGTCTTATTAAGGGAAGAGTCGCCGTCTCTCCTGAAAATTTCAGAGCGATCAAGAGGGGAATGCGGGGCGCGGTACTTTACGGGACGGCAAGTTCAGCCAATTCGCCTCTGGTTGAAATATCGGGAAAGACCGGGACGGCTGAAAATCTGCCTTGTCCGGAAAATCCTTTCGGCAGGAACCACGCGTGGTTCGTCTCTTTTGCACCTTTTGAGAGGCCTGAGATCGTTGTATGTGTCTTTCTGGAGCAGTCCGGTGGTTTTGGCGGCCAATGGGCGGCCCCTATCGCCCGGAGCGTCATAGAGGCGTATCTCAGAACAAAGTAACCTGCTTGGCAAGTTCTGTTGCATTTTAGGGGGAATTATGTTATCCTCAAATCAAGGGGATTTCCCTGCAGTGACTCGTGATGTTCTCACCAGGTATTGAGCCAACACCGATACCTTGGGAGCCGATCTTAGCCGGTCATGTGAAGGCCTCGTAATGGGGAATCCTAGTACCGGCTGGAGGCGCCCACCTGCGCAAGCAGGTTCAAATACCGGGGGCACACGGCATTGCGGGGAAGTTCCTTTTATTATACCTTGCAGCACCAGGCGCATCTTCTCATTAAAACTAACTCTTCAGGTTGCGCGGTTTTGAAATTAAGGCAGTTTGCAGGCGGACTTCAGATTTAGTTCTCGGGAAGATCCCAGGACATGATATCGTCCTCTCCCTCTTTGCCGTCCGGGCCGATGGAGATAATATCCAGGGCTCCGTGAGTTCCCGGGCACAGGTAGATGTAGTCGTTGCCCCAAGGGTCCTTGGGAATCTTGTCCATGTACTGCCGCCACTTGAGCGGCAGAGGCTCGGACGTGGGTTGCTCGGCCAGCGCCTGGAGACCCTGCTCCGTGGAGGGGTACTTGCCGTTGTCCAGGCGGTAGAGTTCGAGAGCTTTCATCATTTCTCTAATCTGGATGACAGCCTTGACTTTTCTGGCCTCTTCGACTCTCCCGACGTAACGGGGAATAATGAGCCCCGCCAGGATGGCCAGGATGGTTACGACGATAATGATCTCAATAAGGGTGAACCCGGTATTTCTGCGTGACCTGCGCATGTAAAGCCTCCTTAGTATTTCCGATGTTACTTGAATTGCAGGTTGAGCTGGATATTATTCCCATTCCGCTCGACCGTAAAATTCACGTTGTCCTCATTCCGCATCATCTGGTAGGCTAGAAAGGCATCCTCCGGAGTCTTAAGTTCCTTGTCGTTGACCTTGGTCAGGATGTCCCCCGGCAAGAGATCCAGGTTTTTGAAAAAACTTCCGGGACCGAGCATGCTGATCTGGATGCCGTAGGGCTTGCCGTCCCTGGCAATCGGGGTGAAAAGGATATCCTTGGCTATCTGGTCCGGGTTGTCCGCGATGGCCGTGAAATCTTTCCGGCTCAGGGACTTTTTAATGTTCTGCTGCTGCTCCGGAGTGGCAACAGCGCTTCCGACTGTCCCCCCCTGCGTCTCCACCAGAGTTCCGGATCCATCCCCGGTAAAATCCATCCTGAGGGTGATCTTTTTTTCCAGGCTGACCAGGAGTACCATGTCCTTCACTATTTTTATGGCGGTAAAACGGCCGACTTTTTCTCCCTGGTGTACGGAATAGATCTTGTCGGCGGCGCTGATGAAGGCCAGCGAGACCGCGGGACTGATAATCGTTCCCAGGAGCGCCATCGCCGAGTCTCCCCCGGCCCCTTCCAGGAGGCTTTCGAGAGCGGAGTTGGAGGTGGCGTTTGCAGCTTTTTCTCCGGGCGCTGTGCTGGCGGCGGGTGCCGCCTGCTGGGAAAAGAGTATTTTCGTGTTGGCAATGATCTCGGAGACGGGCCTTTCGACGACTTCTTTTGGAGCTTCCGAGCGCGTAAGGTGAAGACGCGGAGGCGTTTGAAGAAAGAGCGCGATTATGAAGGAGAGGCTCTGGCCCAGGATAAAGGCGGAAAGACAAAGAGCCGCAAGCATTGTCGCGGCGTACCACGGAGATTTTCTTGCATCATCAAGGGTCAAACCGGCCATTCGTCCACTCCCCAAAAGATCCTGAGCGTGCGATTTCTACGCCCCGGAAAAAAGTCCTCCTGTTCAGACAGGCGAAGTTTTCATTACAACTTGTAAATTTCCGCCTTCCCCGTGCCGATGGCGACGCAGGAAATGGGGTCATCGGCCAGGCGGACGGACATGCCGGTGGCCTTGCTGAGAAGCATATCCAGTCCGCGCAGAAGTGCTCCGCCGCCGGTCATAACAATCCCGCGATCGATGATGTCGGCGGCCAGCTCGGGCGGTGTTTTTTCCAAAACCGCCTTGACGGCGTCAACTATCGCCAGGAGAGGCTCCTCCATGGCTCCCCTTATCTCCTCCGAGTTGATGATTAGTGTCTTCGGAAGGCCGTTTATCAGATCCCGGCCGCGAATTTCCATGCTCAGGGGCTCATCCTGGGGATAGGCGGAGCCGATTTTGATTTTGATTTCCTCGGCGGTCCGCTCTCCGATCATAAGGTTGTAAGTTTTTCGTATGTAGCGGACTATGGCCTCGTCCATCTTGTTGCCGGCTACCCGGATGGATTCACTGACCACGATGCCTCCCAGGGAAATGACCGCCACGTCCGAGGTGCCCCCGCCGATGTCCACTACCATGTTGCCGCCGGCCTCATCCACGGAGAGGCCCGCCCCGATGGCCGCCGCCATGGGCTCCTCGATGAGAAAGGCTCTCTTGGCGCCGGCGGAAATGGCCGCTTCCACCACCGCCCGCTTCTCGACGCTGGTGACTTCCGCGGGGACGCAGATCATGACCGAGGGACGGAAGAGGCGTCTCTTGCCGCAGACGCGGTTGATGAAATATTTCAGCATGGCCTCGGTGACCTCGTAGTCGGCGATGACGCCGTCGCGGAGGGGCCGGATGGCCACGATGTTGGCCGGCGTCTTGCCCAGCATGAGACGCGCCTGCTCACCCACCGCCAGAATCTTGTCGTCGTTCTTGTCTATGGCCACCACTGACGGCTCCCGAAGGACAATTCCCTTCCCCTTAAGGTAAACCAGGACGCTGGCCGTTCCCAGGTCAATTCCGATGTGCATGAACATTCACTCCTTGTTCTCGATCCGCCGGATATCAGCTCCCAGCGCGTTGAGTTTATCAGATATATTTTCGTAACCCCGATCAATGTATTTAAGCCCGCCGACCTCCGTTTGCCCGTCGGCGACCAGGCCCGCCAGGACCAGGGCCGCTCCCGCCCTGATGTCCATGCCGTTAACCGGCGCTCCGGTGAGCTGCCTTACTCCCTGGATGAGGATTGTGCGTTCGTCTATCTTTTTGATGTCGGCTCCCATCCGCCGCATCTCATCCACGTAGGCATAGCGGCTGTCGAAGATGGTCTCCTTGATGATACTTGTTCCCTCCGCTGTTGTCAACACGGCGCCGATGGGAGGCTGGAGATCCGTCGGGAAGCCGGGGAAGGGCATGGTGGTCACGTCCACCCCCAGGATGGGGCGAATCCCGCGAAAGTGGATGTGGCGCTCGCCGGCCTCAATTTCCTGACCGGCCCGCCTCAGTTGTTCGATTACCGAATCAAGGAAGGAGGGGGAGATGTCCTCGATGCGGAGATCGCCGCCGGTGATGGCCGCCGCCAGCAGAAAGGTTCCCGCCTCGATCCGGTCGGAGATGATCTCGTATTCGCCCGCCGGAGAATGAAGCGATTTCACGCCATCGATCACAATGTCCGTAGTCCCGATGCCGGAAATTCTGGCACCCATGGCGCAAAGGAAGTTGGCCAGATCCACCACCTCCGGCTCTCTGGCGGCGTTCTCGATAATGGTCTTTCCATGCGCCAGGCAGGCCGCCATCAGGGTGTTCTTGGTCGCGCCCACGCTGGATTTGTCGAAATAGATGCGGGTGCCCTTCAGCTCCTTGGCCTCTACCCTGTAAAAACCATAACCGAGATCTATTTTGGCTCCCAGAGCCATGAATCCCCGGGTATGAAGGTCCACCTGGCGGGAGCCGAGGACGCAGCCGCCGGGAAGAGATACTTCCGCCCGGTGAAACCTGGCCAGGAGAGGCCCGGTCACATCGAACGAGGCATGGATGCGCTTCACCAGATCGTGGGGAGTCCTGGTGGTATGCACGTCCCTGGCGTTGATCCGCATCGAGCCCGCGCCGTCGAAATCAACAGAAGCTCCCAGGGCCTCCAGAAGTTCCTTCATGACCCAGACATCCGAAATGCTTGGAATTTTTTTCAGGTGAACATCCCCTGACGTCAATAGACAGGCGGCCATCACCGGCAGTGCGGCGTTCTTGGCGCCGCTGGCTTTCATCATACCATGAAGCCGGTGCCCGCCGTTTATAAGCAGTTTTCCCAAAATATATTCCTCCAACTATTACTTTATGGCTGCTCTTTTTCCCCGATATCAGTACCTTCCGGACGGACGGCAGAGGTCACCAATACGCTGACCATGTTGTTTAAGACTTGCACGAAACCTTCGCCGGTAACCAGTAAGATTTCTTTTCCCTTTGCCCGAATGAGAATCTTGCCTGGGAGCAGAAGCGACAGCAGGGGCGCATGCCCCTGGAGGATGCCGACTTCCCCCTCATAGCCCGGAAGCTGGATATATTCGGCGCTTCCCTTGAAGGCGATCTCCTGTGGCGTCATCAGTTCCAGGTAGAGGCCCTTGCGCTCCTTCATGTGCGGGAACCCACCTCCGCTCCCATTTTCTCGGCCTGGGCCAGCACCTCGTCGAGGTTTCCGGCCATGTAGAAGGCCTGCTCCGGAAGGTGATCCAGGCGGCCGTCAGCCAGTTCCCGGAAGCCCTTGATTGTCTGTGATAAGGGGACGTACTTGCCGGGCCGCCCGGTGAACGTCTCGGCCACGAAGAACGGCTGGGAGAAGAAACGCTGAATCCTCCTGGCCCGGCCCACTATCATCCGGTCTTCATCGGAGAGTTCCTCAACCCCGAGGATGGCGATGATCTCCTGGAGGTCCTTGTAGCGCTGGAGGACCTCCTGGGTTTTCCGGGCCACCGCGTAGTGCTCGTCCCCTACAAACCGGGGCTCAAGAATGCGGGAGGTGGAGGCCAGCGGATCCACTGCCGGATAGATTCCCTGCTCCATGATGGAGCGGTCGAGGACCGTGGTGGCATCGAGATGGGTGAAGGTGGTGGCCACCGCCGGATCGGTGATGTCGTCGGCAGGAACATAGATCGCCTGCACCGCCGTAATGGAGCCCTTCCGGGTGGAGGTGATCCGTTCTTCGAGGAGGCCCATCTCGGTCGAGAGCGTTGGCTGATAGCCCACCGCCGAGGGCATTCGCCCAAGCAGGGCTGAGACCTCCGAGCCCGCCAGCACGAATCGGAAGATATTATCTATGAAGAGGAGAACATTCTGTCCCTCCTCATCCCGGAAATACTCGGCCATGGTGATGCCCGTAAGTCCCACCCTGAAGCGAACACCGGGGGGTTCGTCCATCTGGCCGAATACGAGGGCCGTCTTGTCGATCACCCCGGAATGCTTCATCTCAAGCCAGAGGTCGTTGCCCTCGCGTGTCCGCTCCCCGACGCCCGCAAAGACGGAGTAGCCGGAGTGTTCGGTGGCGATGTTACGAATCATTTCCTGGATGAGAACGGTTTTTCCGACTCCGGCGCCGCCGAAGAGGCCGGTCTTACCGCCCTTTGAATAGGGAGCCAGAAGATCTATCACCTTTATTCCGGTTTCAAAGATGCTGGTCGTCGGCTCCTGCTCCTCGAAGGGAGGGGGCGGCCGGTGCATCGGATAGAACTTTTCCGGCTTCCAATCCACCGGGTGGTCTATGGGCTGACCAAGGACGTTGAAGATGCGCCCCAGGGTGTTCTTCCCTACCGGTATCATTATGGGGGAGCCGGTGTCCACCGCCTCCATCCCGCGCCTCAATCCGTCCGTCACTCCAAGGGCCAGGCAGCGCACCCGGTTGTTTCCCAGCTCTCCTTCAACCTCAAGCCAAAGCTCGGCTGATTCGCCTTCGGCCATCATCTCGCGTTGGATTTTTATCGCGTTGAAGAGATTGGGAAGCTCATTGGGTGGAAATTCTACATCCACCACCGATCCGATAACCTGGACCACCTTGCCTGCGCCCATATTTTCCTCCTTAAGATGGGGTCGCGTCTTGACATTTGACAAATTAGTCAAGAATTGACCCCGTTACTATTTTATTTGTCAAATGTCAAGACGCGACCCCTTTAAAATTTGTTTTTATCCTGCTGCATAATTGGCTCCGCTGGCCACCTCGATGATCTCCGTAGTGATGGCTTCCTGTCGTGCACGGAAGTAGGCTAAAGTGAGATCTTTTACATATTTTTCCGCATTCTCGGTAGCATTAGTCATGGCCTTCAGGCGTGCCCCCAGCTCCGCCGCCCGCGACTCCAGGAGGATTCTCATCAGGACCACCTCGACATACCTGGGGAGGAGGGCCTCCAGGGCCGCTTTGGGTTCCGGCTCATAAATATAAGGGAGGGGCTGTTTCTTCTCAGTGGCGCCCTGAAGCGGGAGAAGGGTTTCCGGCAGGGCCTTCTGGACGATGGCGGAGACGGGCCTGGTATAGAAGCAGCGGACCTCTCCGACTTCTCCCGAAATGAACCAGTCGATCGCCCGGGAGGCCAGGTCGCGGGCCTCTTCATATGTGGCTTTCCAGCCGTCCAGATGCTTTTCAACCGCGACATTCTGTTTCAGAAAATACTTTCTGGCCTTCTGGCCTACGGTGATGATGCGAATAGTGCTCTCGAGAGGAAGAGAGTT
The DNA here is from genome assembly GCA_043798715.1 of bacterium. Lineage (GTDB taxonomy): Bacteria > Vulcanimicrobiota > JAZDOK01 > JAZDOK01 > JAZDOK01 > JAZDOK01. The sequence continues at coordinate 26,350 of JAZDOK010000106.1, read as the reverse complement.
GATGTATGTTTCGACCTCCCTGAGGACATTGTGATTATAAGAGCCGCAGAGGCCTTTGTCTGATGTGATGACCACGATGCCGTAGTTTTGGCCCGGCTTTCGGCAGGCCATGAGGGGGTGCAGTACTTCATCCATCTGGCTGACCAGTTCGTTGACGATTTCCTGCATCTTGGCGGAGATGGGGCCGAAAGCTTTCATCCGGACGTCCGCCTTTTTGATTCTGACGGCGGCCACCAGCTTCATGGCGCGGGTGATCTGCTGGATACCGCTTACCGCCCGAATCCGACCCTTTATGGATCTGACGCCGCCGCCCTTCATATCGGCTGTTCCTCAGAGGCGGTCACAAAAGTCTTTTTAAACTCTTCCAGTGAAGCATTCAGACTTGAGAGAATTGCCTCGTCCAGGGCCTTTTTTTCTGTGAGATCGGAGAGCGCCTGTCTATAGTTGCTCCTGAGAAAGCGCAGGTAGTCCTCCTCGAAGCGCTCGATCTCCGAAATGGGAATATCGTCGAGGAAGTCGTTGACGGCGGCGTAGATGATGGCAATCTGCTCGGCCACCGGCATGGGGCAAAATTGGTGCTGTTTCATGATCTGAACGATGCGCTCGCCCCGGGCAAGCTGGTCGCGGCTGGCCTTGTCCAGGTCCTCGGAGCCGAACTTGCTGAAGTCAGCCAGTTCCCGGAATTGCGCCAGGTCCAGGCGCAGGGGCCCGGCCACCTGCTTCATGGCCTTGATCTGGGCCGCGCCGCCTACGCGGGAGATGGAAAGACCCACGTCCACCGCAGGGCGCACTCCCTGGTAGAACAGGTCCGTCATGAGGTAAATCTGCCCGTCGGTGATGGAGATGACGTTGGTGGGAATGTAGGCCGTGATGTCTCCGAGCTGGGTCTCGATGATGGGGAGGGCGGTGATCGAACCCCCGCCCAGTTCCTGGGACAACCTGGCCGAGCGTTCGAGGAGACGAGAGTGGAGATAGAATACGTCTCCAGGGAAGGCCTCCCTTCCCGGCGGGCGCCGGAGCAGGAGGGAAATTTCGCGATAGGCCTTGGCATGCTTGGTGAGGTCGTCGAAGATTATGAGGACGTCCTTCCCGGCACGCATGAATTCCTCCCCCATGGCGCAACCGGAGTAGGGCGCAATATATAGCATGGATGGGGGTTCGCTGGCGTTGGCTGCGACGATGATGGTGTATTCCATGGCTCCGGATTTTTCCAGGATGTCCACCAGAGTGGCGATGTTGTTCGTCTTCTGGCCGATGGCCACGTAGATGCAGATGACGTCCTGACCTTTTTGATTGATGATGGAGTCAATGGCGATGGCGGTCTTCCCGGTCTGGCGGTCCCCGATGATGAGTTCGCGCTGCCCGCGCCCGATGGGGGTGAGCGCATCAATGGCTTTCAGGCCCGTCTGGAGCGGCTCTTTTACCGGCTGGCGGTCCACCACGGAGGGGGCCAGGGACTCGATGGGAAGGAATTTTTCGGACTTTACGGGGCCTTTCCCGTCCACCGGCTGGCCCAGGGCGTTGACCACCCGTCCCAGGAGGGCTTTACCCACCGGGACCTCGATGATCTTCTCGCTCCGCCGGACGGTGTCCCCCTCCTTGATGCCCGAGGCGTCTCCCAGGATGACGCACCCGATGGTGTCTTCCTCAAGGTTGAAGACGATACCGAAAACCCCGTTTGGGAACTCGAGGAGTTCCCCGGCCCGCGCCTGGGTGAGGCCGTAGATGGTGGAAATGTTGTCGCCCACCTGAATGACCGTTCCGACGTTTATCTCCTCAAGGTTGAGCTGGTATTCCTCAATCTCTTTTTTGATAATGTCGCTTATTTCGTCTGCTTTCAGCATATCACGTGCTCCCTTCTGTTCCGTCCGGCGAGCCGGCCGCTCTCTCCTTCAGAATAGAAAGCGCGTGCAGCAGGCTCCCATCTATGAGGATGTCTTTCATTTTTACTATGACGCCTCCGAGGATGGCCGGATTGACCACCGGGAGTATTTTTATCTTTTTGTGCCAATTCGAGGAGAGCTTTTCGGAGAGGAGGCGCCCGGATTCCTGCGATAAGGGAACGGCGGTAGTGACCTCCACGGAGACTTCGTTGAGAGACTCCTCCACTATCCTCCGGTAGACTTCCTCAATCAGGGGAAGTTGGTTCTCGCGCTGTTTATCGACCAGGAGAAAAAGAAAATTGAGCACCTCGGCCGAGAGTTTCCCGGTGAAGAGTTTTGACAGGATGTCTTTTTTTACTTTTGCCGGAATGTGCGGGGCTTCGAAGGCTTTCCTTAAATCAGGGTGCTTCGAGAGGATCGCGCAGACGCGCCCGAGATCCCCTGCGGCCTGCTCCATCATGCCTTTCTCCCGGGCCAGCATGAAGAGGGCCTGCCCGTACCGCTCGGCGACCGCGTGCTCCAATTAATTTCCTACCTTCCGGGCGAACGTCTGGACCATCTTCTGATGCGTCTCAGGGTCCACGGATTCCTTCAGAATTTTTGAGGCCATGGCCACGGCCAGCTCAGCCGTATGGCTCTTGATCTCCATATACAGACGCTCTTTTTCAGTCCGGGCCTCAGCCCGTGCCTTTTCGACGATCAGGCGGGCCTCTTCTTTTGATTTTCCCAGGAGCTCGGCCTTGGTCTGTTCGCCGTACTGAACGGCCTGTTTAAGGATGGCCCCGGCCTCCTTGCGGGCATCATGGAGAGCGGCCTCATATTCCGCCTTCTGGGCCAGGGCATCGGAGCGGAGTGATTCGGCCTCCTCGATGTCCCTGGCGATCTTTTCGGCCCGGGCCGAAAAGATCGGCTTGAGCTGCGAGACATAGAGAATCTTGAGAAGCCAGAAGGCAATGAGAAAATTGACCGCCTGGATCACCAGGGTGATATTTATCTCCATCTTAGTGTTCTCCGCCTTTTATTTAAGGTAATTCATAAGAGGGTTGAAGAAGAGCAGGGCCAGAGAGACTACGAAGGCATAAAGGCAGAGCGATTCTATGAAAGCCAGGCCGATGATGAGCACCGGCATGAGCTTGCCCTGCGACTCCGGGTTCCTCCCGATGGAGTCCATCGCTCCGCGCACCGCGTTACCCTGTCCGATTGCAGCCCCGGCGGCCGCCACTGCGATGGCGAACGCGGCTGCGATGGCCGAGAATACCAGTAACCAACCCTTTGCATCCATGATATGAGACCTCCTTCTTAGTGTTCCTCTCCCTCGGCGGAACCGATATAGGAGAGGGTGAGAATGGAAAAAATAAAGGCCTGGACCAAACCGACCAGAACCTTGAGCAGGAGCACGAAGAGAAGAACGAAATCGCTGGCGAACCCGGCCAGGTAGCTCATGGAGCCCATGGTCACCACCAGGAGGGCCAGGCAGGCCAGGATCAGGTGGCCGCCGTACATGTTGCTGAATAGACGAAGGGTCAGGGACAGTACCCGGGCCAGTTCCTCCACCACGTTGAGAAGCAGAAAGAGCCATCCGAATCCAATCACTATAAACAGGAAGAGCGGGAGGGAAAGAGACTGATAGAGATCCGGGAGGGGATGCAGGTAATGCGCAAGATAATTCAGGAAACCCCGCACCCGTACGGCGAGAAATCCAGCTTCCTTCTCCCGGTGGGCAATTTGCTCGATGCGGCTTGCGATCCCGAAGTAGTGAAAGGCCAGGAAAGTGATGAGGGCCATGGCCAGGGTCGTATTGATGTCCCGGGTCGGGGGAGCGAAGACAGTCCAGTGATGGATGGCCACTTCGGGCAGGAGGCCCAGCCAGTTACTGAAAAGAAGGTAGAAGAAAATGGCCAGGGCCAGCGGAGCATATCGTTCGCCGTTCTCACCGATCATTGATCGGGAGAGGTTCTGGAAATATTCATAGACTACTTCCAGGATATTTTGGAGGGTCGAGGGACGCTCGGAGAGCTTCCGGGTGCCCAGGAAAAAGAAGATCGCCAGGAGGAAAAGGACAATCCAGGACGCGATGACCGTCTCGATGTTGACGGTCAGGGAGCCCAGGTGAATTGTTCTGAATTCAGCAGCTTCCAATTTCGACTCCTCCGAAGCGAAGATAGCCCAACAGGCAGATTAGGGCCAGGCCCATAAGGGAGGCCGGAATAGCACAGATTCCAAGGATAAGTCCCGGAAAATCCGCCCCGGCGGCCAGAGCCGACGAAACAAAAACCATAGTGATTCCGAGCCTGAAGAAAAGACGGAAGCGGAACTTTCCCAAAGACTTCTTCGCTCCCTCCGGTGAGGCCGGGACTGCGCCCAGGAAAAAGCGGAGGTCCCTGGACGACCAGGCGAAGGCGGCTATGACGATCGCGCCTCCCGCCAGGAAGCCCCCGAGCAGGGGCCAGCGGCCCAGCAGTGAAAAAAGAATCAGCCCCGCTCCCAGAAACAGGAGGGAGAGGCTCAGCACCGTCTTTTCCACGTTATTTATTCGGCCCACTTTTTTTTCTCTTCAACAAAGGTTCAATCATTTTATAGCCGTTGTAGCCCCCCATCACGATTCCCAGGATGAGAAGCAACAGCGTGTACCGGGGTGAAGTCCCGTATCGCCCATCCAGGTACAGCCCCAGGGCCAGCCCGAGGAGGGTCGTGCCCACCAGGGTTAACCCGAAACCCGCCACCAATCCCAGGTATCGGTAGGGAGATTCCTCCTTCATTCCGTAAGCCTCCCGGGGACGAATTCCTCCGGACGATCGGGTTCCATCCCGAAATAAAAAAGGATGGCTCTTACGATCCTTCCGGAAGCTTTCCCGTCTCCATAGGGATTGACCGCCTGGCTCATTCTGCGGTATGCTTCCGCATCGTTAAGAAGAGCGGAAGTCTCCTCGAAAACCCGCTCCCGATCAGTCCCGATCAGGCGGGCCGTCCCGGCATCGATCCCTTCCGGGCGCTCGGTCGTCTTCCTTAAGACCAGCACCGGTTTACCCAGAGCCGGCGCTTCCTCCTGGATTCCGCCGGAATCCGTCAGGATGAGGTAAGACTCCTTCATCAGGAACACGAGGTTCCTGTAGTCCATCGGTTCGAGGAGATGAACCCGCTCCACTCCCTGGAGGACGCCATAGACGACCTCCCTGACCTTCGGGTTCTTATGGACGCTGAAAAGAATCTCAACATCCGGAAAAACCCCCGTTATTTTCTTCAAACCCTCGCAGATATCCTGCATGGGTGCGCCCAGGTTTTCGCGGCGGTGGGTCTCGACCAGGAGCATCCGGCGGCCGCCTGTTCCCGGAGGGAAGGAGCATCCATCCAGGGCACCGGAGCGGACGATGTGATTAAGTGCGTCTATGACCGTGTTGCCAGTCCGGTAGACGGCCTCAGCCCGGATCCCGTTACTCATTAAATTTTCCACCGCCAACGGCGTCGGGGCGAAATGCAGATTTCCCAGGACGGTGATCAGGCGGCGGTTTATCTCCTCCGGAAAGGGGTCGTACTTGTTGTCGGTTCTTAAACCCGCCTCTACGTGCCCCACGGCGATCTTGTGGTAGAAGGCCGCCAGGGCCGCCACAAAGGCCGTGGTGGTATCCCCCTGAACCAGTACGAGATCAGGTTTGAGCTTGCCGAATACATTTTCGAGGCCCTCGATGGCCCGGCTGGTGATCATTTCAAGGGACTGATTGGCCAACATGATGTTCAAATCAACATCCGGCTCAATGGAAAAGAGCGCCAGGACCTGATCCAGCATTTCCCGGTGCTGGCCGGTCACGACGACAATGGATTCAATCCGGTCCGGCCGTTTTCGCATCTCCAGGAGCACCGGGGCCATCTTGATGGCCTCCGGCCGCGTTCCGAAGATGGACATGATTTTATTTTTTTTCATAGCGGTTGAAATTTATTCCCTTTCTATTCAGCCATCGGCTGAAAGCTATTTCCCATAAAATGCCAGAACGACACCCAGGACGCCGAGCAGGATGTTGATGGCGTAGATAAGGAGGACCGCGGCCCGCTGGGAGAGTCCCAGGCGGAGGAGGCGGTGGTGAAGATGTCCCCTGTCCGCCTGGAAGATGGGCTGGCCTTTGAAAAAGCGGCGGACAATGGCGAAGGTCGTATCCAGGATGGGAATCCCCATGATGAGGATGGGAATGGCCAGGGCCACGGTCGCCGTCAGCTTGAGGGCCCCCATGATGGATATAGAGGCGAAGGCCGCTCCCAGAAAGAGGCTCCCCGTGTCACCCATGAAAACCCGCGCCGGGTTGAAATTATAACGGAGAAAGGCCAGTGAACATCCGGCCAGGGCCACCATGAGCAGGGCCACCAGAAACTGGCCCTTCATGAGGGCCACTACGAAAAACAGGGTGGCGGAAATGGCCGAAACCCCTGCCAGAAGCCCGTCCAGGCCGTCCAGAAGGTTGACGGCGTTGGTAATCCCCACCAGCCAAAAGACGCTGAGCAGAATGACCAGCCACTCGGGAAGATAAATAAGGCCATGGAAGGGACGGGTGATGAAGTCAATGCTGAAGCCGAAGTGAATGAAGACGAAGGCGATGACGATCTGTCCCAGGAGCTTTATTTTGGCCGGCAGGGCAAACCTGTCATCCAGGAGGCCCAGAATCAGCATAAGAGTGAGTCCCAGGAACAGGCCGGTCAGGGAGAAGGCCGCCTTGTGGGGCAGAAATCCGGGTCTTCCTCCCACCGACAGAAGGGCCACTCCAATTCCAATAAAGAACCCCGCATAAATGGCCAATCCACCGCAGAGGGGGATGGGCTCCTGATGGATTTTACGCCCGCCCGGCTTGTCGAGTATTTTGTGCCTTAAGGCCAGCTTTATCCACTGCGGAGTCAGGAACAGGGTGACCAGGAAGGCCGTCCAGAAAGCCCACAGATAGGGTTGGTATTCCCAGAGAAAGATTTTGCCGAACATCTAGCTCATCCTGGCGGTTTTGGGGAGGGGAGGCTCGTCGCTTCCTTCTTCATAGAGGATCTCCGGGGGTTCTTCCACCAGGTTTCCCCCTTTTGACTGAGCGAGTTTCATGGCTCTGTAGGCGCTGGCAAAAAGCTCACGCGCTTTCTTTCCGTGAGCCGGAAAGAAAGCCATGCCTCCGTCCACGGCTAACTGTACCCGTTCGTTTTTTGCATCACCGATAAAACGGTATTCTTCGACGGCTTTGCGGAAACGTTCGGCGCCCAGCCGCCCTCCCTCAGGCGCGGTCTCGGGAAGCATCACCCCGAAGGTGTCTCCCTCGCAGCGTCCCAGAATATCAACGTTCCGGTAAACTTTCTGGAGTAGAGCCCCGATCTGTTTGAAGACAGAATAACCGATGCTCCAGCGCAGGTCGGACGTCTTATCGAAGCAGTCAAAGTTCACTTCGAAGACGAGCACGGTGAGCGGCCTCTTGTAACGGGTGGCGCGGGATATCTCTTGATTCAGATTCATGAAAAACGATTTTTCATCATAGAGCCCGGTGAGTTTGTCCATTTTGTACTCCACTAACGCTCCTCCTTGTCAGTGACTGACTATGGTGGTTTTCACAATGTTTCTATCGCTCCGGTATTGAGTCGTCCCAGAAGCTTCAGGGGGTTCTCCTCTGTGACCTGGCGCAGTTCCTCATCAGTCAAGCCCGCCCCCAAACCGACCTTGCGGACCATGTCATGATTCAGAAGATCTCCCGAAGAGTGGGTGTCAGAATCAATAATGAGAAAGGCGCCTGTCTCACGGGCCACCCGGACGACGTTCCCGTTTCCCAGGCAGTGGCCGCGGCGGGAGCTGATTTCAAGAAAGGTGCCGTTTCGGGCGGCCATGAGGCCCTCTTCAATGGTTAGAAGTCCGGGGTGCGCCAGGACATCGACAAAGGCTGATTCGATGGCGGCCCGGTTGGTCCCAGCCTCCACCGGCTCCACTGGAGTCTCCCCATGGACCAGCACCAGGCGGGCTCCCAGGTCCTTGGCCTTCCTGGCGGCGCCGTCTATGGCGCCAGCCGGGAGGTGGGTGAGCTCCACCCCCCATATTGCTTCAATCGGCCAGAAAGCGCGGGCCAGTTCGCACTCCTGCCTGGTCTCCTCGATCAGGCGTTGGAGGTTCCCGATTCCGGCGTGGTCGGTGATTCCGAGATGGCTGTACCGGGCTGCAAAAGCCCTGCTTATCAGCTCCATGACCGAAAGCGTTCCATCGCTTAAAACAGTGTGCGCGTGAAAATCCGCAAGCATGGCAAGGAATTTCTCCGGAAGATAGAAGTTTTCCTTGTGCATTACGCTTTCGGGCAATATATTCCGCAAGAAAATCCGTGAATGGGATTTGAAGGAATTGATTCAGGGAATAGAGTATAAGTTTTAAACGGCGGTTCACCCGCTATGTCTCTGGAAAATATTCGATGCTCGCCAATGATTAGATGAAAGGAGTAAAAGATATGAATAAAATAAGTGCAGTCAAGCAGGCTTACATCACACCAGGCCGCTATAAACGAACAATTGTGGTTTTGATCGCGGCTTGGCTGATAATGATGGCTCTGCTGGTCGCCTGCAATTCCGGCTCGTCTAAACCGGCTCAAGCGCCTCCGTCGGCGACGCCCGCCCCGGATGGCGCAACGCTTCTTGAGACTCGCTGCTCGGCCTGCCACAGCGCCGACAAACCCAAACAAGCCAGGAAAACGCGCGACCAGTGGGAACAGACTGTGACCGACATGATAGGCAAGGGGGCGCAGTTAACGGAGGCCGAGAAAAAAGTGTTGGTGGATTATTTGGCAAATACCTACAAGCATTAACGAAATAAAGAGAAAATGTCAGACTAACACATTTTTTTGGTCAGTATTTTGGAGGAAACATGACGATCAGAGCTTATGCCAGGTCAATTTTATTGCTTGCCCTTATCACGCTTTCTCTCGGGGGATTCCTGCTTCACTTGCGAATCCACCCAGCCTCTCAAAATTCATCAAACATGGTTCCCGTCATCTCAGCTATCCTGAGCATTCTGGTAGTGCCTCTGCTTTTTTCATTTAAAAAGACGATTGCTTACGGCTATGTATTAAACGGTTTTCTGGTGATCGTAGGCACTGTTACGATGGCTCATTTTTCAGTGGTTCATTGGCCATCTCCAACCACTTTGAAATCGCTCATCCTGATGACGACTCTCGGTGATATCCTGGTTTTATGGAGTAAGTTCTTTGTCGGGATGGCACTTTTCAATCTTGAAATGTTCGGTTATGCTCCTGACAAGGAGAAAAAAGGCAAAACGTTTCGTTATCCGAACATGGGGTGGTGGCTGATCCACTTCGTGTCGATCAGCCTGGTGTATTATTTAGGCAACCTGTTCTGGAGGTAACCATGACACAGTTTAAAATGTTTTCATTGAACTGGTGGGTCCTTCATGTAGCTGCTTTAGCCTTCTTCTTCTACCTGGGCCATGCGGTGCACTTCTAGCCTTTCGGAAAGTTACAGCCGGGTAATTTACAGGCAGCAAAATTGAATCATGTGTCCGGACCGGATGGCAATTAGCGAGAAGATAAAAAGACGAACTAAAGCAGGATTATAACACTCCAGGGAGAAGTTAGGGCCGCATCTTCATCCCTGGAGGAAAGTCCTATGTGCGGGATTGTCGGATACATCGGCAAAAAAAACGCCGTGCCTCTCCTGGTGGAAGGCTTAAAGCGCCTGGAATACCGCGGATATGATTCCGCGGGCATCGCCGTCCTCCCGAACGGCAAGGTGGAACAGACCAAGAGCATGGGGAAGCTGGCCCGGCTCGAAAGCGTCCTAAAGCAGCATCCTCTTTCGGGCAGTACCGCCATCGGGCACACCCGCTGGGCTACCCACGGACGCCCCTCAGACCGTAACGCCCATCCCCACTCGGACTGCAAAGGCGAAATCGCGGTCGTTCACAACGGAATCATCGAAAATTACCTGGGCCTGAAGGAGAAGCTCAAGGCCAAGGGACACCGCTTCCGCTCGGAGACCGATACCGAAATCCTGGCCCACCTCATCGAGGAATACTACGACTGTTCCCTGGAGGAGGCCGTGAGGAAGGCGCTCCGCGAGGTGCAGGGTTCCTACGCCATCGGAGTCATCTCCGTCAGGGAACCGGGCGTAATTGTGGCCGCCCGCAAGGAAAGCCCGCTTCTCATAGGCTTGGGCAAGGGCGAATACTTCATCGCCTCGGACATCCCGGCCTTTCTCTCCTCCACTCGGGAGGCCCTCCTCATGCAGGACGAGGAAATGGCCGTCCTCTCAAAAGACGGCGTGCGCCTTTCGACTCTGGCCGGCGAGGAAGTCGTCCGCGGGAGTTTCGAGGTGCTCTGGGACGCCAAGATGGCCGAAAAAGGCGGCTACAAGCATTTCATGCTCAAGGAGATTTTCGAACAGCCCAAGGTGGTCCTGGATACCTTGGCCGGGCGATACCAGAAATCGGGAAAAATCGTCCTGGAAAATCTCAACCTTAACTCCGATGATCTTAAAAATATCAAAAAAATATTTATCGTGGCCTGCGGGACGGCCTACCACGCCGGGATGGTGGGAAAGTACCTTCTGGAGGAGCTGACCCGGATTCCGGTGGAGACCGACCTGGCCTCGGAGTTCCGCTACCGTTCCCCCCTCGTTGACAAGCACACGCTTCTCATCGCCGTGAGCCAGTCGGGGGAGACGGCGGACACCCTGGCCGCGGTCAAGGAAGCCCGGCGACTGGGCGCCAGAACTCTGGCCATAACCAACGTGGTGGGCAGCTCCATCTCCCGCGAGGTGGACGGCCTCCTCTACACCCGGGCCGGAATAGAGATCGGGGTGGCGGCCACCAAGACCTTCGTGGCCCAGCTCGTGGCCTTCTACCTTCTCTCTTTCCACCTGGCCTGCCTGAAAGAGAAGATCTCGAAGGATGCCCTGAAAAGTGCGATGGAGGAGCTCCTCTCCATCCCGCAAAAAATAGATTACATCTTAAATTCACACGCCCCGGTCAAGGCCTGGGCCCAGAAGTTTTACAAGTGCCAGGACTTTCTCTATCTGGGGCGCCACCTCTCTTTCCCCATAGCCCTGGAGGGAGCGCTCAAACTCAAGGAAATCTCCTACATTCACGCCGAAGGTTACGCCGCCGGCGAGATGAAGCATGGCCCCATCGCCCTTATAGATGAAAACGTCCCGGTCCTCTCCATCATCACCGAGGGAAACGTCTACGACAAAATCCTCTCCAATGTCAAGGAGGTCAAGGCCCGGGAGGCCGTGACCATCGGGATTGCGACCCAGGGAGACGCGGAGGCCCGAAAGTACGTTGATCACCTCTACCATATCCCCAGGACGTCACCCATCTTTTCCCCCATCCTGGCCATCATACCGCTTCAGCTCCTGGCCTATTATATCGCCGACCGCAAAGGCTGCGACGTGGACCAGCCGCGCAACTTGGCCAAAAGTGTAACAGTGGAGTAAACGATGAATCCTAAACTCGACTTTCTTCTTAAAACCATGCCGCCAGGCGGCCTGTGGCCTCAATTCAAAGAGACGGTCGAATCCCCGCACGCCGGGCTGGCCTCCGATATCACCCGCAAGGTGCTGGACAACGGCCTCACCATCCTTGTCAAAGAGGTCTATCCGGCCTCGGTCATCGCCCTCAATATCTGGGCCCGGGTGGGTTCGGTGGACGAGACCGACGAGGTCGCCGGGATCTCCCACTTCGTGGAGCACATGCTCTTCAAGAATACCAAGACCCGCGGCGTCGGGCAGATCGCCAAGGAGATACACTCCCTTGGCGGCTATATGAACGGCTTTACCTCATACGACTGCACCTGCTACTGGATTGTCCTTCCCAGCCGTTACTTCGAGACCGCCCTGGAGATAGAATCCGATGCGATCTTAAACCCGCTCTTCCTCGAGGAGGAAGTGGACAAGGAGCGCCGGGTCATCACCGAGGAACTCAAGATGTACGAGGACCGGCCCGACGCCTACTGCTTTGAACGCCTGATGGACCTGGCTTACTCCCAGCACCGCTACAAGCGCACCATCATCGGCTTCGAGGACGTCATTAAGCGCCTCAGCGCGAAGGACATTGCCGATTACTACCATAGTTACTACAAGCCCAATAACCTGGCCATCGTCCTGGTCGGGGACGTACGCACCGGCGACGCCCTGGAGAAAATTTCAGATGCTTTCGGAAAGCTCCGTCCGGGGGAAATCCCCTGGAATCCCTCTCCCGCCGAACCCCCCCAGAAGGAACTGAAGATGCACACCATGAATGGAGACATTAAAAACGCCCACCTCATGATGGGCTACCATGTCCCCGACATTTTCTCGAAAGATTCTTTCGCCTGCGATCTTCTTTCCACCATCCTGGGCGAAGGGAAGAGCAGCCGCCTGAACTTCTCGCTCAGGGAGAACAAGCGACTGGTCAACTGCATTTCTGCCGGCGTCTTCGTAGAGAAGTATCCGGGCCTCTTCACGATTGAAGCTGTTCTGGAGCCCCATAAAGTTCTACCGGCCCAGGAGGCCATCTTCCAGGAGTTGGAGCGGGTCCAGGCCGAGGGGGTCACCGACGAAGAACTGCAGAAGGCCAAGAACATCGCTGAGGCCCGTTTTGTTTTTTCGCAGGAAACGGTCGAAGGTCAGAGCAAAAAACTGGGATATTTTGAAATCATCGGAGACTACACCCTGGCTGACCGCTACGTCAAGAAGCTCTACTCGGTAACACGAGAGGACATCATGCGGGTTTCACATACGTATCTTCAGAAGGAGAACCTGAGCGTCGTCTCCTATCTTCCCAAGGAGGATTAACTGATGGAGGTCAAACCCACCTATTTCAGGGCGGAAAACGGCCTGACCGTCATAGTGAAGGAGAATCATTCCACGCCCATCGTGGCTCTCTCCGTTTATCTTTACGGCGGGGTACGGGCGGAAAACGAAAAAAACAGCGGAATCTCGCACCTGACGCAGCGACTTCTGCTTAAAGGAACCCGGAACCGCACGGCCGAGGAGACCGCCGAAGAACTTGAATTTATAGGGGCCAGCCTCCAGCCTTTCACCGGCAAGGACTCCATGGGGCTCTCCATGAGCATCATCTCCCGGCACCTTGAGCGGGGACTTTCCATTCTCAGCGATTGCGTCCTAAATCCGCTTTTTTTAAGAGACGAAATTGAAAAAGAGCGAAAAAATATCCTTATTGAAATCGCCCAGAGAAAGGACGAACCCCTGATTTATTGCCAGGAACTCTGCGAGGAAGCGCTTTTTTCAAAACACCCGTACCGCCTGCCCCTCAAGGGAAGGGAAAGTTCCATCCACCGCCTCAAGGACGAGGAGCTGTCCGCCTGGCACCGCAAATTCTACACCCCCGGCCACATGGTCGTTTCCCTCGCCGGGGATGTCCGGGCTAAAGAGGCGACCAGGAAGCTACTTAAATGCCTTGAGGGACTTCCGGAATCGGTTGAACCACCATCTCCGCCGTCCGGTGAGCCCTCGACTTACAAGAAGCGTCATATCACCAAAGAACGCGAAAAAAGACAGGTAACCATGGTGCTGGGCTTTAAAGCGCCCCCAATCACTTCCCCTGAATACTTTGCCTTCGATGTCTTAAATCACGTCTTAAGCGGAATGGGCGCCCGCCTCTTCCTGGAGCTGCGCGACCGGCAGGGTCTGGCCTATGCCGTCAACTCCATATATGAGGGACGTCTGGACTGCGGGGTCTTCAAGGCCTTCATCGGTACTTCCAGCGAGATGACGGACCACGCACGGGAGGCCATGCTGTGCGAGCTGGAAAAGATAAAAGAGGCGGAAGTCCCGGATGATGAACTTGAGCGGGCCAAGAGATACATGCTCGGTCTCAACGAAATCTCCCTTCAGCGCAACGCGATCCAGGCGGCCCAGATATCATACTACGAATTTACGGGCCTGGGACATGACATGCTCGAAAAATACCCCAGGCTGATCAGGAAAGTAACTGCCGCCGAAGTCCTTCAGGCTGCCCGCGCTTACCTGGATACGAAAAACTATGCCCTGGCGATCATCAGACCGAAAGAGTAAATGAGAAGACAGAATACAGGAGATAGGGGACAGGAGACAGGGGACGAGGGACAGAAGACAAGACCATAGACCTTAGACCATCGACAGGAGAATAGCGGAGGAAACGGCGAATGGGCATTGACACGATTCTTTCCCCGGAAATGAACGGCCGGATCGAAGAGATCGGGACCACGGAAATACTGGTGGCTATCCCTACTTTTAATTCGGAAGCGACGCTCAATTCCACCGCTGAAACGGCTGTCCAGGCTATCGAGACTTTTCCCGGAAACCCGAAGGCAACACTTCTTATAGCCGACGGCGGCTCTTCCGACAAAACGGGAGATATTGCCGAAAAAATCTCTATATCAGGAAAACATGAAAAAATTACCGGCCGTTACAGCGGGGCTCCCGGGAAAGTCTTCGCCCTGCGCACCATCTTCGAGATTGCAAGCCGCCTCCGGGCCAAGGCCACCGTGGTCATTGACCCGCGCCGGCAGCATCTGTTTTCCAGGGATTTATACACTCTGGCCAAGCCGATCCTTGAGGAAGGCTTTGATCTTGTCTGCCCCGCCTACCGGCGCAATCCCTTCGACGCTCCCTACGTTAAATTTCTGGCCTATCCACTCTTAAGAACCCTGTACGGCCCCTTGCTGAAGGACCCGGCGCCACCGGACATCGCTTTTTCGGGGAATCTGGCCGAGAATTTTTTTGTGAAAAAATTCTGTGAAAGCCCTCATGCCGGGACCTGCACCGACCTCTGGTTTCCCTATAAAGCCATCATGGAAGATATGCGTGTCTGCTCGGTTCCGATACTTCAATGGGCTCCCGATTTTTCCGAGTACAAGGTCCACGCCTTCTTCGATCTTATGGAACTGAATTCGAATCAGTGGAAACAGATCTCCCCTCTGGAAACCGATGGTTCCGCAGAGCCCTATGGCTGCATGAGCATCCCGCCTGCAAAGCTCGAAATCCCCGGGCTCTGGCAGGAGTTCCAACGCTTCTTCTCTGAAACAAGGGGAACTATCAAGGGAATTCTCTCAAAGGAAACCATGGAGGCCTTTGAGAAGGCGGCCGATGTGGAAGAAGAGCAGTTTAGTTTTTCTCCGGCACTCTGGGCCAGAATCGTCATAGAATTCGCCCTTAGCTACCATCATCGGAATCGAGATCGAATTCAGATAACACAGGCCCTCGTTCCCTTCCAAATCGCCCGGCTTTACAGTTTTTTCAAGATGATGGGAGGAAAATCCGCCGGTGAACCGGATGCGCTCATCGAAGAACAGGCCCGGGCCTTCGAAAAACTAAAACCCTACCTGGTGGAAAACTGGAAGTAACTACCTTCCGCCCTTCCACCCGGCTTTAGCGCCGACCAGGCGATACCAGATTATCTTCATGTATTCCATAAGGATACACTTGGCATCCAGCTTTCGCGTCCACCAGTCATTCAGCTTAAACCAGCTTTTCTGGACGGGATAAATAAGAATCTCCATCCCGCTGTCCTTAAAAACGCGCCTGAAGATGTCGGCGGCCCTCCGGGCATGGTAGGGAGAGGTGACCAGTATCAGGCTCCTGACAGGCATTTTCTCCAGAATCTCCCGGGAGAACAGAGCATCTTCCCCTGTATCCAGAGAGCGGCTCTCCTGGAGAACGGCCTTCGCGGGAACTCCCAGTTTAACCGCCTGGAACTTCATTATTTCGGAAAGAGGAATGCCCGCCTCCCCGGGTCCGCCGCTCATCAGAATGAGAGGAGCCCAGCCATCCCGGTAGAGACTGACAGCCTGGACAACGCGCTCACCCCGCTCCCCGGCCAGGACGACGATTACATCCGACTTCTTAAGTTCGTCCTGGACGGCCAGGTAGCGGCCCATGGCCAGAAGAAGAGGTGCTCGGAAAATAAAGAAAAAAAGAAGAGCAATAAAAAGAACAAGTAAAAAGAGCAGGCATCCCTTCTTACGCATCAGTAATCAAGACCATTTTTCGAACTAGACCTCGACCTTTTTCTCGGCGAAGAGGGAGCGCTTGATCTTCCTGGTGGTGGTTTTGGGGAATTCCTCATCGCGGATGGAGAAGTTTTTGACCCGCTTGTAGTCGGCCAGATTTTTGCACTCGCGGCGAATCTCCTGCCTGAGAAGATCCTCAACGGCCACCTCTTTGAGTTTAATCTGGTGCCTGGACTCATATTCGTCAAGCTGCTCATAGTTGGGATATATGATCGCACTGACGTCCTCGCGGCCGCTCTGAAGGTTTTTGTCCCCGACGACCAGCACCTCCGAAATGAAGGGACTCTTAAGAAGCTGGGTCTCTATCTCCTCCGGATAAATATTTTTTCCCGCCGCCGAGACGATGACGTTCTTGGCCCGCCCGGTGATGAAAAGACAGCCTTCCTCGTCGAGGAAGCCGAGATCGCCCGTCAAAAACCATCCCTCCAGGAAAGCATCCTCAGTGGCTGCCTCGTTATTATAGTAGCCCATCATGATATTGGGGCCGCTGGCGGCTATCTCCCCTGTGCCGTTCGCGTCCGGTTTGAGAATCTTTATATCCACGCCGGGAATGGACGGCCCGACTGAGGCCAGATTATCATTGGCGACATTCACAGTGAGTACGGGGGCAGTCTCGGTCAGGCCGTATCCCTGAAGGAGGGGAAGACCCAGCCTCCGGAGACCCTCTCCGACCTCCATATTCAGGGGCGCGCCTCCGGAAAACATGAGGCGGATGGAGGAAAGCCCGGCCTTCCTTCGGAGACCCTGGAAAATAAATTCCCCGGAATGGTTCCCGGCAAGGGCCTGGATGGATTTAACAAGGCCCAGAGATGCGGAAAAAGCCGCGCGGGTAAACCAGGACTTGTCTTTAATGGCCCGGAGGATCCCGCGGTGCATCTTTTCAAAGAGGAGCGGCACTCCGATCAGGATGGTCGCCCGGGAATCCCGGATGTCCTCTATGATTTCTCTGGACTTAAGCGATCGGGTGTAGGTGACGGAGGCGCCGACGGATAGCGGAAGAAGCATCCCGCAGGTCGCCTCAAAGGTGTGGTGCAGCGGTAGAACTGAGAGAAATTTGTCCTTCTGATCAAAATAGATCGTCTGAAACAGGCTGTCCACGTTGGAGGCGATGTTGAGGTTGGATAGCATGACAGCCTTGGAACTCCCGGTAGTTCCGGAGGTGTAGATGAGCACCGCCAGATCTTCCGGGTGGATGTTGATGGCCGAACCTTCCCCCTCCTGACACTCCCGGAGAACGGAGAAACTCTGCATGGAGAGGACGAGCTTTTCCGGAAACAGTCTTTTCGAGGCCTCACAGGCGAGTTCGCGGAAGGCCTCCGATACGATGATAGCCCGGGCTCCTGAGTCCTGGAGTATGTGCCGTATTTCCTGTAACTTGAGTTGAGTATCCAGGGGGACGATTGCCGCGCACATTGACGCGAGAGCCAGGTAGCTCTCGACCCATTCAGGACGGTTTTCAGAAAGGATGGCCACCTTGTCTCCCGGTTCGATTCCCGCCCGGACCAGGCCCCCGATGATACGTCGGACGTCCGCTTGCAGATCAAGGTAGGTGATTTCCAGAAAACCGCCGTCAGGCTTCCTGGCCCGCAGGGCCACATTCGACGGATAGAGGGCCGCCGAACGCTTCAGGATGCCCCTGATGGACTTAAGGCTGAGACTCTGCCGGATGGAAGAAATTCCTCCGCCGGGCCCCTGCATATCTTTCCCGGGTAAAAACACTGGCTTTACCTCCCGGCCGCCATCAGACCGTGAATGTAGATGTACGGGATTCCTTGGCGGCCTTTATCACTTCGACAATAACTTCAAAATCCGGGAAATAAAATTCCTCGATACAGATTTTATGCTTGCCGTTGCCGACGGAAACTTTCTTGAAACGCTTCCTGCCATCCCGCGGCATTTCGAAAATTATGCCGTCCCAGGCAACAGTTTTCTCATTCCGCCCATGCTTCAAGGTAATCGTCAGAGGCGTGATGACGACTTCCCTGCTGATGTTTTGGAAAAAAGCGATAACTATCCAGAAAACAACGAGGATTCCCAATACGAAAGGAAGGTACCCCAACAGGATTTGTTTCACTTGATCCTTGGCAAAAACCTGGGCATAATGCCGCCCCACGTTCATTAGAACAACCGAGACTATAAAAGGGATGATTGAATGGATGAGCAACTGCTTCGGACTGCTCCGAAAGACCTTGTATCTTTTCTTTGAAGCCATGATTCCTCCACCTTCAATGAACTTTGTCTCCTTCAGGAGACCGTGTAATCTAGCTGAGTTCCTCCATAATTTTCCGGATGAGTTCCGGGATCGCCTTCTCGGCGCTCTCACTCATACCTATTAGTCCTGTAGCCATCTTTTCGATCTCTATTCCGAACACCAAAATCTCTCCGGGCACCTTCTCCGGCTCGACCATCAAGGCCATTTGAAGCGCTTCCACCCAGTGGATGTCGTGGTCGTTGAGAGGGAAATTCGACTTTGGGGGCAGGTGCTCCCCTTTGAAGCGATGGATCGTGCCTGGAGGCTCAAGACCGCTCAGGACGGCGTCCACGATTATGGCCCGCTCGGCCCCATTCAGGAGTGAAAGGAGCGAGAGGCCCGGTGTTCCGGCCTCGACGACCTCGACGCCTTCCGGCAGGGACATTTGTTGAAGCTCCCTGGCCACCCGGATCCCCAAGTCGTCATCCCGTGCGGACAGATTACCGCATCCGATGATCTTTGTCTTCATACTTTTTTATTCGTTAAAAGCTCCCGAGATACCTCTCGCTTCAATAATCCAAAATATTGAAGGGAAAATCGTGACAGGCTGAGAATTTCCGAGAAAACATCTTCTTTTTCAGGTGGAAACATGAAATCTTAATGGAGGTGCTGATGATGAAACGAGGTATTCTTCTCACGGTTCTTTTCATCCTGGCTCTGGCGGCCGCGGGATGGCCCAAGGAAGGCACGGTAACCCTGCCCCTGGAGGAATACAATGCCCTCCTCAAAAGAGTCCCCATCATCAAGCCCACCCCGGCTCCCCCCCCGGTGGATTATTGCATCTCACAGGCGGCCTACAGTCTCACCTGCAGGAAAGATTATACCCTTTTGACCCTGGATATCCGCCTTCAGCTCTACAAAAAACAGTGGATGAGCATTCCGATTCTGAATGGCTCCATAACCGTGAAATCAGCCAAGTTGGACGGGGAAGAGGTCTCGCTTGTCAATACCGATGGATTTCTGCGCCTGATCACAAGGCAGGATGGCGTCCATGACCTCTCCATCACCTGTTACCTGGATTCCATCTTCAAAGACCGCCAGCTCTCCCTCCCCCTCCTTTCGGCCACCATCTCCACCCTCAACCTGGAACTTATTCCCCCGGTTTTTGAAGTTTCCCTGAGCTCGGGCCTCATCACGGCCTTAAAACAGCTCCCGGAACGGACGGCCCTGGAAGCGGTCCTCAAGCCGGAGCAATCCCTGACGATCACCATCAAGGAACAGCCGGTTGCAGGTACAAAACCCGCCGGAGGCAAGAAACAAAACCCGCGTATTTTTGCCGAGTATTTTCACCTGGCCACTCTCGGGGAGGCCCTGATGAGCGTAGAGACCAGGCTTGATCTTTCCATTTTGAATGCGCCTGTCACGGAAGCCCGAATCGCGATTCCCCAGGACCTGGACATCCTGGATGTGAGAGGGGACGCTCTTAGTGAATGGGCCGTCCTCGATGAAAAAGGAGGCAAATATCTGCGATGCCGTTTCAAAGGACCGGTTCAGGCCCAGCAGACTCTCACGATCTCCTCTGAAAAAAAACTGAAGGACGTCTCTGCGACCTCCTCTTTTCCTTTCTTTCACCTGGTCGGGGCCGATCGGGAAAAAGGCTGCATCGGAATTTGCGCCCGGACCAACGTGGAAATAAAGGCCCTTAAAACAGAAAAAGTCGTTCCCATTGACGTTCAGGAACTTCCCCCGCAGGTTCAAAGCGGAGGGGAGCACCCGCTTCTTCTGGCTTTCAAGTACCTGGACAGCGACTACCGGCTTACGCTGGAAGTCAAACGATACGAGGATGTTCCGGTCCTGACCGCGGTTGCGGACAGCGCCAGCGCTATGACGCTGGTGACGCCGGACGGCAAGTCGGTTACCAGGTTCCAGCTCATCATTAAAAATAACCTGAAGCAGTTCCTCTCGGTCAAACTTCCCTCCGGCGCCCAGCTCTGGAGCACCTTCGTCGCCTCTGCCTCCGTCAAACCCGGAAAAGATAAAGAAGGCCGGATAATAATCCCTCTTCAGAAATCCGGCTACGCCGAAGGACAGATCTCCGCCTTTCCGGTGGAGATCGTCTACTTTAAACCCTCGGGCGGATGCAACTTCCTGGGGATACCCAAATTCTCCCTGCCCCAGGTGGACCTGCCCGTCACCCAGACTTCCTGGTCGTTCTACCTGCCGGAAAACAACCACTACTTTCATTTCAGCGGCATGGAGCAGGTCAAATCCAATCCTCCGTTGGCCGGCATAATCTCAAATATGAACCCTTTTTCTTCAAGGGCGCGCTCCCAGGGACAGATGTTGGAAAAATCTGTTAATGCGGCTGCTCCCGCGTCCAATGTGGGTGCTTCCGTACCCATGGAAGACAAAGAATTCAGGCAGGATATGGGCGAGACTCTCGCCAAAGGCGTCCTTCCGGTCATGGTGACCATTCCGGAAAAAGGGAAGGTCTTTTGCTTCCAGAAACTTATGGTGGACAAGGCCCCCTCCGTTCGAATCTTCTACCTGGCAGGCTGGTTATACCGTTTCCTGACATTCTGCTTCTTTTTAGCAGGTTGTTTTCTAATGGACGCCTGGTTCAAGAAAAAGTTATCTCTGCCGGATAAGCGGCGCCGGATTGTTTATGCCGTCGGCGGGGCTCTTTTACTTGTTATTCTCTACTTCTATTTCATCAAGTTCCTCTGGGCGGCCTGCCTCGGCGTTATTTGTGTCTGGCTCTATACCAAGCTCCGCCGGATGATAGCGCTCAGAACGAACGTGACTCCGCCGGATTCACAATGAGGCATCCCGAATTACTCAGAATGAAAGGGGAGGGGATACCCCATCAGGTAACGCTTGACCGATCAGGCATGGAGGTTGAAGATGTACGGAAAAATGAATGAATACCTTAAGGGGGAGCTTGACTTAATTCGTGAGGCCGGGCTCTACAAGGAAGAGCGGATCATCGCCGGGAAGCAGGGAGTGGAAATTGAGTTGGCCGGCGGGCGGAAAGTGCTCAACTTCTGCGCCAACAATTACCTCGGGCTCTCCAGTCACCCCAGGGTCATCGAGGCGGCCCACCGGGCGCTGGACAGGTGGGGCTACGGAATGAGCTCCGTCCGCTTCATATGCGGCACCCAGGAGATCCACCGGCAGTTAGAGCAGAAGATCTCGGAGTTCCTCGGGACCGAGGACACGATCCTCTACGCCGCCTGCTTCGACGCCAACGGCGGAATATTTGAACCGCTTCTTTCCCCCGAAAGCGCCATCATTTCCGACGAGCTGAACCATGCCTCCATCATAGACGGGGTCCGACTCTGTAAGGCCCAGAGATACCGCTACCGGCACGCCGACATGGAAGATCTGGAGGCCAGGCTCCGGGAGGCAAAAGAGGTCCGTTTCCGGATGATCGCCACCGACGGGGTCTTCAGCATGGATGGAGACATAGCCAATCTTGCCAAAATCTGCGACCTGGCCGAGGCCCATGAGGCCCTGGTCATGGTGGACGACTCCCACGCCACCGGCCTCCTCGGGAAGAGCGGGCGCGGCACCCCGGAGCACTGCGGCGTAATGGGGCGGGTGGACGTCATGACGGGCACTCTGGGTAAAGCCCTTGGGGGCTCCACCGGCGGATTTACCACCGGGAAAAAAGAGATCATCGAGTTCCTCCGGCAGCGCTCCCGGCCCTATCTCTTCTCAAACACCCTGGCCCCGGTCGTGGCCGGAACCTCCCTGGCCGTCTTCGAGATGCTGAGCGAGACGACGGAGCTTCGGGATCGCCTGGAGGAAAACACAAAATATTTCCGGGAACAGATGACCGGGGCGGGCTTTGAGATCCGTGCCGGCATTCACCCAATCGTCCCCATCATGCTCTACGAGGGAAAGCTGGCCCAGGACTTCGCCCGCGATCTTCTTGAGGAGGGAATCTACGCCGTCGGCTTTTTCTACCCGGTCGTGCCCAAGGGGCAGGCCCGCATCAGGGTGCAGATCTCGGCGGCCCACACCCGGGAGCATCTGGATCTGGCCCTGTCGGCCATGAAAAAGATCGGCCTCAAACACGGGGTTCTCGGCAAGTGAAGCGCCGCACTCTTTCCGTTGAAGGAAAGAATTTACCTGCCTTGAAATAGGGAGTGCAAGTGAAAGCAGAAAAGGAAAAAACGATGGACATTCGCATCCGAAAAGCCGAGCTCAAAGACCTGGATAAAGTCGTTGACCTGGCGGTCGAAATGGTCTCCCACAGCGTCTCTCCCATGCGTAATCTCCCGCTGGAATCCATTCGGCGCTTCCGAAGGGAGGACCTGGAATCCCTGAAGCACTCATTTCCTAATGATTCAACGGTAATCTTCATCGCCGAAAATGAGGCCGGGGAATTTCTGGGGCACCTCCTGGTAATGGCGGGGTACGTCGAATCCTCAACCGGTGAACTCCAGGCCTGGATCTTCGATCTCTCCGTAAATGATGAGGCCTCCCGCCAGGGTGTCGGGCGCGCGCTGGTCCAGAAAGCCGAGGAGTTTGCCGCCGAGAAGGGGATGAAATACATCGGCCTGGGAGTTACCACTTCCAACGAGCGGGCCATCCACTTTTATGAAAATCTGGGCTACCAGGAAGAGCGGAAAAGGATGCTGAAGACCCTGTGACGCTCCAGGTACGCGAGGCCCTGCCGCAGGATTTCCCATTCATTCGCGAACTGGCCGCCGTGAGCGGACTCTCCTCGGTCTCGCCCCTTCGCAAAAGACCGCCGGAGGAAATCCAGCAGGCCATCAAGAGCGCTCTTTCCTCTCTACCCGAGATTTTCCGGGCCGGCTCTCCCTTCAGGCTTTTTACGGCTGCGGATGAAAACAATCTTTTTCTCGGTTACCTCCTGCTCCAAATCGAGCTTGACTATATCACCGGCCAGAGGCAGGTCCTGGTTGTTGATTTTGCGGTGAGCCCGTCGTTTCGGAAACATGGGGTTGGAAGTATGCTTCTTAAGAAGGCGGAGGAGTTTGCCGGACAGATGGGAATCAAGGCCGTGGCGGCCCTGGTCACCACCTCGAATGAACCCTCTCTTCACACCTTTCTTAAGCAGAATTACGTGGAGGAAAGTACCCTCCTTCTCAAGTGCCTTCCATGAAGATGGCAAATGCCCGCGCACATTCACGATGAACCTGGAGATGAATGCAGATGAAAAAAGTTTTGATTGACGGAGAGAGCCTGACCCTGGAGGACGTGCGACTGGTGGCCCGAGAGAAGGCGCCGGTGGAAATTCGTCCGGATGCCTATAAAAAAATAAGAGCCTCCCGCGACCTGGTGGAGGAAGCCCTGAGGGATGAAAAACCGGTTTACGGTATAACGACCGGCTTTGGAAACTTCAAAAACGTCTCCATCCCGGCCGGCGACGTGGAGACGCTCCAGAGAAATCTCCTCCTCTCGCATGCGGTGGGAGTGGGAGAGGAATTCCCGGAGGACGTAGTCAGGGCCATGTTGCTCCTCCGTCTCAACGCTCTGGCCAAGGGATTCTCCGGGGTTCGGCCTGAAATACCTGATTACTTTGCCGCCTTACTCAATCGCGGTATAACGCCGGTGGTCTATTCCCAGGGTTCAGTCGGGGCCAGCGGAGATTTGGCCCCACTGGCCCACCTCTCGCTGGTCCTCATCGGCCTGGGAGAAGCGCGGGTAGGGGAGAGCAGAATGCCGGGCCTTAAAGCGCTTGAAAAGGCACAGCTCCCGCCACTCGTCCTTAAGGCCAAGGAGGGACTGGCTCTTATCAACGGTACCCAGGCCATGACCGCCGTCGGTTGCCTGGCTGCCTCCGATGCAGTCGAGGCCGCCAAGGCGGCGGACATCACGGCTGCAATGAGCCTCGAGGCGCTCCTGGGGACGGCCGTCTCTATGGCTCCGGCCATCCAGAGAGTGCGGGCGCACCCCGGTCAGGCCGCCACGGCCGGTAATATCCGGCGCCTGACCAGCCGGAGCCGCATCATGTCTTCTCACCGGTCCTGCCCGAGAGTGCAGGACGCCTACAGCCTGCGCTGTATCCCCCAGGTCCACGGCAGCGCCAAGGACGCTCTCCGCCACATTTTAGGTGTCCTCCATATCGAGATGAACTCGGCCACGGACAACCCCCTCGTCTTCCCCCGCCAACGGCGGGGCCGAATCCTCTCCGGAGGCAACTTCCACGGAGCCCCGATCGCCCTGGCCATGGACCTCCTGGGAATTTCCCAGGCCACCCTGGCCAATATTGCAGAACGCCGTATTGACCGCCTGCTCAATCCATGCCTGAGTGATCTTCCGCCGTTCCTGACCCGGCATGGCGGCCTGAATTCCGGAATGATGATCCTCCAGTACACGGCCGCCTCCCTGGTCTCTGAAAGCAAAATTCTGGCCCACCCGGCCTCCGTGGACTCCATTCCGACATCCGGCGGACAGGAGGATTTCGCCAACATGGGAACCATCGCCGCCCGGAAGGCCGCACGAATCGTGCTCCATACCCAGGAGGTCCTGGCCATAGAGCTCCTATGCGCCGCCCAGGCTCTGGACTTTCGGAAACCTCTCACGGCGGGAAAGGGATCTTCCGCCGCCGCCGCTTTTCTCAGGGCCGTCGTACCCACCCTGGAAGAGGACCGTTTTATACGCGATGACCTGATGGCTGCATTGCAACTTATCACAAGCGGCCGCCTCAGGCAAAAAGTCGAATCCGAAGTCGGAGAGTTGAAACTGGGTTTTCAGTATCGCTGATCGCTTAAGCAATTTCAACCCAGGTAAGTAAGTTTAATAATATCCTTATTTTCTAATCAAACCACTCACCGAGGTTATCATAAGTTCCTTAAGGTTATGCTCCGCGGGGTTTGGACATGAAATCTCAAACTGTTTCCCGTTTCCTTTTTTCTGGTATACATAGGTGTTGCCCGAGGATGGGCAAACCGGTATTTCCTTCAGGTACTTGGGAACCAATTTTTCAAGAGAAAACGGATAGACGCCCTGGTTGTCCACATAGAATCGTTCGAGCGCATCCTGGAGTTTTTTCAGATTTCTTTCGCAGTCGTAAAGAGGCCGTTCTTTTTTCCACTTCTCCGCTTCCTTCTTCAAAGTTCCGATTTTCTCAGAGCTGACCCATGGAAAACTTGAAAATGAAAAGTCAGGGAGACCATATTTTTCCGGGGCCGGAGGAGAGAGCGTATAAGTAAGTCCGTCTTCACTCCTGATGTATAGAAAATTCTTCTGAATGACCGGATCCAGGGGGACACTCAAATGCTTTTCGGTCTTTCGTGAAAAATCACGGTTGAGCCATACTTCAAGCTTTTCCAGGTCTTCCGGATATTGAAATTCATTATTTAATGCATAAACTTCAAGGAGAACCTGTGTTCGGCTCAGATTTTCGAAACAGCGAATCTGCATTTCCTGCTGGAGGGAGGGCGCCGATGACGGGGGCAAAGAGGGGGAGGGGGACGCCTGCGGCTCCGGCTCCGGGGTTTTGTCGGGACGCGGGAGATCCGGGAAGAAGGGAATTAGGGGCACTGAGGATGAGGCCGGCAAAGGCTCCTCCTGGGCCAGGGCCGGCAGGGCCAGGATGACGAAGAGCAGGACGAAAAAGAAGCGTAAAACTGATGAGCGCATAAATTCCTCCTTCTATGGACTTAATAAATCCAACGCCGAGATAGCACATCCCTTGTGTTTGTGGACTCCTCCGCGGCCGGCTATGACCAGGTATGGGGCATTCCGGCCGCAAGAGCACCTGTCGAGAACCCGGCCCAGGTCGGACGTCAGGAGAGAGAGGGCCGGAATGCTGTTGAGATAGGGCGTCAGAAGATGCAAAAGACCGGCCTCTCCTCTGGGAAGAGGGCGGAGGGTGCCCGGCTCCCGGGCACAGGCCCGGGCATAGATTGGAACATGCAGGTTGTGCTTCTCACACTCGCAGTATGGGATACCATGTTCGACCAGGCCATAGAGGTCACGGACGTTTTCAGGCGGAATTCCCAGCCAGCGGTGGATGAGCTTCCTGAATTCGACCTTGGGGATTTCCCTGTCAGAGAGGGTCTTCCATCCGCCGCCGATGATGATAAAGCTCTCCCGGCCGAAACTATAAGGCCGTTTGCGTTCCCGGCAGATCTCGCCGATGACCTCATACAAGAAACTGGGGAAGCCCAGAATTCTCAAGGGGATGCCTTCTTCGGCGTATTCCTCCAGGACTTTTCTCGTGGCCTCCCGGTTCAGGCGGAAATCTCCTGATTTCCTGTCATACCGAAGAGCGTAGTATATCCGGTTTGCCCCGGTGAGGC
>JAZDOK010000091.1:0-2027 GCA_043798715.1 bacterium | reverse complement strand
TGAATTCTCCCTGCGCGCGGAGAGGGAAAAGGCTTGGCGGGGCGAGCCCTCTCGCGCCGTTGAAAACGCGGTTCAAGAAGCGGTGGCGGCCATTGAGGAGGATGGCGCAGAGGTTATAACATTTGGATGTTCGGGCATGTTCTGGCTGCAACCCTTCCTCCAAAAACGTCTGTCTGAAATGGGTTGGGAAATACCGGTGCTGGAGGGATACAGTTGTTCCATCGTATTGGCCAAGGCTATGGTGGACCTGAAGATCAACGTGAGCGGACTCCTCTTGCCGGGCGACCGGCCGAAGAAGTGGCGCAGAAAGAAAATCTTTTGATTCTTCCTCTTATTACTGCTCCGGTAAGTAAACATGTCAAAGATTGTCATGCCGGACTTGATCCGGCATCCAGTCCCGTTCTGGATTCCCGCTTTCGCGGGAATGACGACTTTGACATATATTGTTGCCGGAGTAATACAAAGGGTGCCGGTGCACCCCCGGCTTTCCGGCAGGAGATACGGAGGGAACGGGCAGGTTATTTTCTTAATCTGCGGTATCCATTGACTGATCACACCCCCATATATATTGTAGATTTCCGATATTGGGCGACATGCTTGACGATTTTCTTGTCAGGAAAGGGGCCGGCAGCACGGAGTTCTGAGGAAGCCTGAGAGAGCATTTTATTGGAGGCAACGATTTATGGTTTTCCCACTCGATGGAATAAGGGTAATAGACCTAACCCAGTATCAACAAGGTCCCGTTGCTACCCAGATGTTAGCCGACATGGGTGCAGAAGTGATCAAGGTGGAGCCGCGCGGAGCGGGGGAACCCGCTAGATTATTTGGGTCCGCCTACTTTCAAGCGAACAATCGGAATAAAAAGAGCATCACCGTCGACATAAGAACCGAAAAGGGCAAGGAAATCATCTGCAGACTCGTGGGAAAGTCGGACGTATTCGCACAGAACTTCCGTCCCGGTGTTGCGGAACGTTTACGTTTCGGTTATGAAGCGCTATCCCGCATCAATCCTCGAATCATCTACCTCACCGGTTCAGCCTATGGTCTGAAGGGTTCCATGGGAAACAAGCCCGGTTTCGACGGCGTAGGGCAGGCCATGAGCGGGATATTAAGCACGATCTGGTCTCCCGAGGGTTTCCCTCCGACAAGCATGGGATGTTCCATTTCCGACCAGACAGGGGCGTTCATGCTCGCCTTCGGCGCAATGGTTGCGCTTTTTCACAGGGAGCGAACGGGTGTAGGACAGGAGGTTGACGTATCCCTGCTGGGCAGCACAATGGCGCTGGTGGGTTGGACGTTCGAGAGACATCTTCGTGAGGGACAGACGGCCGCTATAAAAGTACCGGGGGCTCGCGTGGCGCGGCAAATATCGGGAATATCCTTAATCAGCAGCCATTTTGCCAGGGATGGCAAGCCCCTTATTCTTCATCTCGCAAGGCGCCCGATGCAGGAAAAGTGTTTTGAGGTCCTGGGCCTGAAAGGGCTTTTGACTGATCCGCGATCTGAAGATAAAGAGAAAGTGCAGGAATATGCAGAGGATGTGCTAAAGGCGCTGAGCCAGAAGATTCGAACCAAGGACCGCGACGAGTGGCTGAGGTTGTTTGAAGAAGCGGGGGTGATCGCAGCACCGATTCATGAATTGGATGAGGCCGCTGCTCATCCTCAGGTGTTGGCCAATGAGTATATTGTGGAAGTTGATCACCCAATCGATGGACGCCTAAGGATCCTGGGTCTTCCGGTTAAGCTTCACAAAACCCCGGGAAAAGTGGGCCTTGCTCCGGAGCTTGGTCGACATACGGACGAGGTTCTTACAGGGGTGGCTGGCTATTCTCTCGAAGAGATTGTCCGGATGAGGCAGGAGGAAATTATCTGAGACGCTCGGGGGAAACCAGTTTACCCGGCTCAATCAGGGGAGGAAAAATGGATATTCAGGAATTGGAAAAGTTAATTAAAGGGAGGCGATCGGTTCGACGGTGGAAAAAGCAGGATGTTTCGGATGATCTGCTGACAAAGGCCATCGAATTGGC
>JAZDOK010000075.1:0-2005 GCA_043798715.1 bacterium | reverse complement strand
GTGAGATCATGCTTGCTTTTCTTTACGCTCTGCTTCGAGATCTCCAGCGCCGTCAATTCCCTGCCGCTCAAGGAAAAGGTCTCTTCTATCCGGATTCCCCACGAGGAACCGTAATCCGGCTGGATGACACTCGTCCCGGCCAATCTCCTATCCGAATACTTGGTATAACCAGCGGTGGCGGTCATACGGGGCAGCAGATAAGAGAAGGCTTTTTCTTTTCCGATCTCCGAGATGGTGAGGTTTTCCTCGGCCGCCCTGAGCTTTTCGGAACGTGTCAGGGCGGTCCTGAAGAGATCGTCCAGGGAATATTCCTCGGCAAGAAGGGAGGCCGGTGCGGTCGCAAAAAGAAGGATCCCCAAAAAGCCGGGCATCAGTTTCAAAAACATTTTCTTCATTACCACTCCTTATTCAAATGCACATCAGTCCCTCCCCCCCCGAGTCACCCCCATCGCCCGCTCCAAATTCGCATGGCTGATGTTGAAGTCGCCGAGGGCGTTGAAGTAATCCGATCTGGCCTTTGTGAGAATCGTCTGGGCGTCGATGACCGCGGTAGCCGTCCCCACCTGCTCCCGGTATCTCTCGGTGTTGATCCGGTAATTCTCCTCGGACTGTTCGATCGCCTTTTTTGTCGCCTGGATCTGCTTTTCCGCCTCATGGAGGAGGAGGAATGCATTTTTTACCTCCAGTGCGATCTGATCCCGTATATTGGTCAGGATATGCGCTGTCTGGTTTTCCCGGCTCTGCCCCGAAGCCACGCGTTGGTCCGTTTTCCCCCACTCCCAAAAGTTCCAGCTCGCGATGGCCAGGATGTACCAGCTCTCCTCAGGCTTGTAAGGGCTCCCAGCGACACCCGGTGTGTCTCCATATCTGGCGTAGTTTCCGACAAGGCTGACGTTCGGATAGTATTCGCTCTTCAAGAGTTTGACGATGCTCCGCGCCTGCTCCACACGGAGCAGGTAAGACCGAATTTCCGGCCGGTTCTCCAGTGCCTCGGCCATGCAGGCTTCCAATCCCTTTTCATAGGGGAAGGCATTCAGGATATCCTCAACCTCAACAGGGGCGTTGATTTCCCGCCGCAGGAGCGTATTCAATTTCGCTTTGGCCATCTCCACGCCGTTTTCCGTCCGGACGAGAAACTGCCGGCTGTTGGCCAGCTCCACCTCGGCATAGAGGAGGTCGTTGCGGGGAATGAGGCCGACGTCGTAAAAACTCTGGGCCGTATCCCGGTGGGCCTTCAATTGCTCAACGGACTGCTTAGCCACAATGAGCATCCTTTCGGCTTTTAGGATATTGAAATAGGAGATCTTCACATCCCGGACGATGTCCTGCATTGTAGCAGCCTCTTCCAGGCGTGCGATATCCGCGCCCAAACGGTTCGCTTCATAGTTAGCCAGGATGCCGCCACCGGCAAAGAGAGGTTGTCGCGCCTCGATATTCCAGTTGTAATTGTCCTTGGTCCCCACCTGGTAAGTGTTCGGCGGCATCGTCACCGATCCTACCGGGGGAGGCAGGGTTATAGTTGTTGCCGACGAGGTGACGGTCGGATCGGCATTGAGACGGGTATAGCTGTAAGAGGTGCTGAACTTCGGGAGGAATCCGGTGAAGGCCTCCTTCTGCTGCGCCTCGGCCCCCCGGACCCCCTCCCTGGCCGCGTGAATAAGGACGCTTTGCTTCAGGGCTGTCTCAATACACTCCTGTAGCGACAGCGATTTGATCGTCTGCGCCGCCCAAACGCCTGACCCCGATGCGGCAACCAAGACAATGGCTGTTCCGCAGAGAAACCACTTTTTAGTGCGCATCATTCCTGACTCCCCCCCCAAAAAAGTTAAGATGTAATAAAAAAACGCATTTTGTCAAGAGGAATTCATAGACGCTAATCGAGCATGTCCCTGAGCATGGGAAGCTGCAGGTCCATCGCCCGCTTCCCTTCTTCGATGGACTCATCCGCCCGGTTGAACTCCATGAGCCCGATATGGGCGAGCTTCGGTTTGACGAGGATGTCCGG
>JAZDOK010000071.1:0-10736 GCA_043798715.1 bacterium | reverse complement strand
TTCCCGGGGGCCTTCCACCGTGATGGCCAGGCGGCTCCCCTGGGTTATTCCCAGGGATAAAATTCCCGTAAGACTTAGGCCGTTTACTTTTTTACCGTCTTTTGAAAGGGAGAAGCTGTTTCCGGGGTACTCCTTCATCTTCTGGATCAGGAGTACCGCCGGACGGCTGTGGATGCCGATGCTGAAACTGATGTCCACTTCTCTTGTCAGCATCTTTGTCCCGCTTTCCGCCTCAGCTCAGTTTTGCCGGAAGGGCGGCATATAACATCATGGCCGCGCGCAGGTGTTCTTCTGAAACCTGTTCCTCCACCGTGTGACAGTGTCTTTCTTCACCGGGTCCGAAGCCGATGGTCGGAAGGCCGGCGACCCCGCAGGTATAGACGCCGTCGGTGCTGAAATCCCAGCGTCCGATGACGCTCTCTAGTCCGAAGAGTTCCCGGAAGGTTTCGTCAGCTTTCCTGACCAGAACGTGCTCTTCCGGGAGCACCCAGGCTGGAAAGTCCTTGATGTTCTGAATTCTGAAGCCCCGGTAGCTCATTTGATCGTAGGTGAGGATTTCGACTTCCGCGCCGCTTTCGCCCGAGAGCCCGCTTATCTGGGCGCGGGCCCCGGGACCCGTCTCGCCCATCGTAAGGCGCCTGTCTATGCAGAGCGTGCATTCATCCGGAATGGAGTTATTGGAAGCAGTCCGGCATTCGATACGGGTGGCGGCGACTGAACCCTTGCCCAGAAACGGGTCGGAAGGAAGAGCCGGATCCAGGAGCTCGATTCCGCGGATGAGCGGGGCCATCCGGTAGATCGCGTTGTCGCCGGCCCAGGGCATGCTCCCGTGGGCCGATACGCCCCGGGTGACGGCTTTCATTTCGACTTTTCCCCTCTGTCCCCGGACGATGCGGAGGTTGCTGGGTTCCCCCAGCAGCACGAAATCCCACTCCCGGGAGCCGGGAATCCACCCGTTTTTATGGGCCAGCCCGATGGCGCTCCCCTCGCAGTCCTCCTCCTGGACCACAAAGGCCATCGTCAGTGTGTAGTCGCCGGTAAGTTCCAGTTCCCGGATGAGTCTGCCTCCGTAGACAAAGGAGGCCACCGCCCCCTTCATGTCGGCGGCCCCGCGGCCGTAAACGATGGAATTCTCATGCTTTCCCTTAAAGGGGTCCCAGAGCCAGTTCCCGGCGGTGGAGACGCCTACGGTATCCACGTGGCCATTATAGAGAATCTTTTTTGGGCCGGCGCCGATGACGCCGTAGAGGTTGCCTACCGGATCGTACTCCACCCGATCGAAACCCGCCTTTCTCAATTCCAGCTCGATGCGTTCAAGGACTGCCTGTTCCTTTCCGCTGGGGCTGGGGATGGCGATGATGTCCCTCAGAAAAGCGACCAGTTGGGGGAGGAGTTCATCCGTTTTATTTCCGATTAAAGCCAGGTTGTTTTTCATGCGAGTCTCGCTCTCATTTCAGTTTTTCTGAACCGGAGTGTCCAGGGTGCCTTCAATAGCCTTGTCCAGGAAGGCATCGATGCGATCGGAGAATTCCTGGCTCACCGAGACGAAATGAAGCTCGATCATTAACTGAGCGAAAGAGGTCTCCTTGTGCCGGGCGACCCGGGCGATGCAGGAAACGGGGGGAAGATCCATCTCCAGCACAAGGCTCAGGGGGATGTCAATATTCTCCGGAAGGGGAAACTCATTGATAAGGCGCATCCCGGCGGTCGAAAGATTCAGGGTAAAGGCATAAAACTTCTGGGAGAGGTTCCCTTCGGTCATCTCGACCGCCAGCACGCGATCCAGGCGGAAATTTTTTCTCCGGCCCTCGGGGGAATACTTGTCCATGAAGTTCCTGATGATACCGGAAGCATCGGGAGCGATGTCCATGAACTGAAGGCCCATGATGTGCATTCCCCCGACTTCCTTGTGCCAGGCGACCCGCACGGTTAAATTCAGAATGTCCTCAAGAAAAAACTTGATAGGGATATTCTCATCGGGAGGCAGGTTGATATCCGAATGTATCTTGAGGCCTCCCTCGCTCATGTCCTTGATAAATAGATAAATCGTTCTGGGGGTGGTAGATCCCAGGGTGATCTCCGCCTTGATGTTTTTATCAAGAACTATCTTCTTCCGTTCGAAGACCCGGCGTTCCTGATCACCGCCGTTAATCAATTCCTGCTGATTCATAGTCGCTCTAAAACCGCTCCCAGACTCTGGCGGCCAGTTCCCTCGTTCTGGCCTTGATGCGTTCTTCGTCGAGGTGGGGGAATTTCTGGTCTTGCATCACGATGCGGCCGTTAACAATGGTGGTGTTGACGGGGGCGTTGACGAGACCGAAAAGCAGGTGTCCCAGAAAATTTCCCTCGGTCATGGGCGTCGGAGGAATATAATCCAGAGCGATGATGTCGGCGAAGGATCCTTCTTTGAGGGCGCCGACGGGGTGACGGAAGAACTCTCCGGCGATGGCCGGATTGTTCAGGAATACCGTCTGGTAGATCTGGCCGAAATCCAGGGTGCGCGGATCGCGGTGTTGAAACTTGTGAAGAAGCGGAAGGACTTCTATCTCCTGGAACATGTTGCTGGTAAAGCCGTCGGTGCCCAGGCCCACCATGATGCCCTCAGAGAGCATCTCGGGAATGGCGGCGCATCCGACGGCGTTGTTCATGTTGGATTCAGGGTTATGAATGACGCGGACTGGATGCTTCCTGAGAATCTCCCGCTCTCCTTCTTCCAGGTGTACGCAGTGGACGGCCAGCGTGGGCCGTTCCAGGAGTCCCCGGGCTTCCAGGCGCGAAAGAACCGGCATCCCGTATTTTTTCAGGCTGTCTTCCACGTCCGCCCGATCCTCGGCCACGTGGACGTGGAAGTGGGCGTTTTCCCGGCGGGCCACCTCCAGGCATTCTCCCAGGGTGGCATCCGAAACGGTGAAGGAGGCGTGCAGGCCGAAGGCCGCGGCCAGAAGATCGTGGGGCTCCGTGCGGCATTTTCTGAGAAAGCGCTCGTTTTCGCGGATCTGGGCCGCGGTCACCTCGGCCCCGTCGCGGTCGGAGACTTCATAACAGAGGCAGGCGCGAACCCCGGCCTCCAGGGCGGCCCGGGCCAGTTCATCCAGGCTTCCTTCGGTGGAGAAGGGGCTGGCGTGGTGGTCAATGACCGTCGTCGTGCCTTTACGGATGCAGTCCATGAAGGCCAGCATACCGCTGAAGTAGTTGTCATCCTGCGTCAGCACCTTGTCCAGGCGCCACCAGACCCGTTCGAGAATCTGGACGAAATTGGCGGGAGGTTCCGTCTTGAGTCCCATCCCCCTGGCGAAGGCGCTGTAGATGTGGTGGTGGGCGCAGATCATCCCCGGCATGATTACCTTGCCTGCCAGGTCGAGCGTCTGAACACCGGGATGCTTTGCTTTCAGTTCGGCGTAAGGGGCGATTTCCTTGATCAGGGCGTCCTCGATTAGGATTCCTCCCTGCGGAAGGTGGCGGTTGTCCTTTCCGAGCGTAAAGACGTGCGTATTGCCCACCAGGAGTTTTTCAGCCATGTCAAACCTCCATCAAGAAAATAATGAAAATACAGTTTTTCATTCGCATTATGGCATGATAAATCCTGCCTGAGAAGACAGCAGAAAAGTTTCCGCAGGATTAAGTATTCAGCCAAGTGAGGGATAGTTTCAAAGCCCATATTGAATAGATATAATGGAGTCTATAATGGGGTCAGGTCTTTACTATTGACAGTTTTATATGAATTTGCTAATATTCCTATATGAGCAGACCCTTACGGCTGGAATTCGAAGGTGCCTTTTATCATATAGCAGCGCGAGGCAACGAACAAAAAGTTATTTTTTCCGATACCGCAGACCGAAAGCATTTTTTAGAGCTTTTAGAACGGGCACATCTTAAATATGGCGCCATATTCCATGCCTATGTCTTAATGGATAATCATTATCATCTAATTTTAGAGACACCTAACCCCCAGTTATCCAAGATCGTACATCTAATAAATACGGCTTATACGGTCTATTTTAATTTAAAATACCAAAGAAGCGGCCATTTATTTCAAGGGCGCTATCACGCCATAGTAATAGAGCAAGACCAATACTTACTAGCCTTAAGTCGGTATCTCCACTTAAACCCGGTGCGTGCAAAAATAGTCAAAAATCCCAAAGATTATCCCTGGAGCAGCTATGCCGGTTATATTAGCAAAGAACCTAAAAAAGCTTGGCTATGGACTGATTTAGTATTGAGCCAGGTGTCTAATAACAAAGCAGATGCAAAGAAAAGATATCAGGAATTTGTTTGGCAAGGCATTAAAGAGCCTGTAAACAATCCATTTGATCAGGCTTATAGAGGGGTGATATTGGGGAGTGAAAAATTCGTTATGAAACTAATTGAGGGGGTGGATGAACAATTTGAAATTCCCCCGAGTAAAAGAAAGAAGGTTTCAATCGCTTTAGAGGATATATATCAAGCGGTATTAGAGGAATTTCCCGAATTGGCGCTGGGCGGTTATCAAAATCTTGGCAAAGCGGTGGCGATATATTTGAGTAAAAAATATTTAAATTTAAGCAATTCTGAAATAGGAGAATATTTTGGAGGATTGGGCTATAGTGGGATATGTCAAGCAGCGAGAAGGATGGAGCGACGGCGAAGGGAAGACAAAGGTTTGGCTCGAAAGATAAAAAGGGTGGAGGACAAACTGTCAATAGTAAAGACCTGACCCCAAATGCTCCCAAATGCTCGTAAAGACCTGACCCCAAATGCTCGACCCCAAATGCTCGACCCCAAATGCTTAAGACCTGACCCCAAATGCTGACCCCAAATGCTAAGACCTGACCCCAAATGCTGGACCCCCAATGCTGGTGAAAGGAAACTCTCTTCATTAGATCGCAGCCCTCGCTCGTCGGAAAACCTGGGGGGCCGAAATTTCCTTGGCTTTACCCGCCTGTAAATCAGACAGCCGTCGTTCGGCTTCCGCAACCCATAGGATAAGATTCTCTTCCTCAGGCGGCGCATCCAGGCTGAGTATGAGTTTTTCCGCCAGACGCGCTCTGGCTTTGATGTTCAGCTTCATGACTTGCGTTTCGAGTTTCTCGGGATTTATCGCCATTCAGAACCACCTTCCCTCATTGCCGTGTTTTATCTTCAGAGCCTTTAGGGAGCTATACTTCAGGGCTCGCCTGCCTTAGCTTTATTCTAACAGATGGAGGGCGCCACCGTCAACGGGCGGCCGCTCAGTGCAAATGGTGTAAACGGGGCCAGATCTTTACCATTGACTGTTTTGCGGGCAGTGCGGCCCAGATTCTCTCAGGATTTTCTGGCGTACGTCTTCGAATAGGCTGTGTGAAGAAGGTATTACGGGGCAACCGTAGAACTATGGCCTATCTTTTCTCAGGAGGATCATGATGAAAAAAATCCCTATTTACATGCTTTTAGGCCTGTTTCTGTTTTCTCTCCTTTTTCTATCGGCCTGCTCCCGCAAAGAAAAGGAGGGAAGCGTCTCCGCCGGTTTCTCATTGAAGGGCGACAGCCCTCCTAAAGTCAAGCTCGGCCCGGACGGAAAGCTCAAGGTGGCTTTCATCTACATAGGCCCGGTCGGTGACGCCGGTTGGACGCTCTCCCACGATATTGCCAGGAAGAAAGTGGAGAAGGCTCTTCCCTTCCTTCAGACCTCCTTCATTGAGAATGTAACCGAGAGCGCCGATTCCGAGCGGGTCATGAGCAAGTATGCCCAGGAAGGATACCAGGTCATCGTGGCCACCAGCTTCGGCTACATGGATTTCGTCCAGAATGCCGCCCGCGCCAACCCGGATACCATCTTCCTGCACTGCTCCGGTTACAAAACCTCCCGTAATATGGACACCTTCTTCGGCCGCATCTACCAGCCGCGCTACCTGTCCGGACTGGTGGCGGGCCTGAGGACGAGGACCAACATCATCGGTTATTTGGCCGCTCATCCCATTCCGGAAGTGATCCAGGGCATAGACGCTTTTACCATCGGCGTGCGCGAGGTCAACCCAAAGGCAAAGGTAAAGGTCATCTGGACCCACTCCTGGTATGATCCCGCCAAGGAGCGGGAAGCCGCCGAAGTCCTAATGGATCTTCAGGCGGATGTAATAGCCCAGCATCAGGACACAGCTGCGGCCCTCATGGCCGCCGAGAAGCGGATGTGTTTCTCCATCGGCTACGATACGGACATGAGAAAATTCGCCCCCGAGGGCTTCCTTACCGCGCCCATCTGGCACTGGGACAAGTACTACGCTGTGGTCTTCCAGGCCATCAAGGACGGCACCTGGAAGCCGGAAAAATACTTCGGCGGCCTCAAGGAGGGCATTGTGGATTTGGCTCCTTTTGGCCCGCATGTTTCTAAGGAAGCCAAGGCACTCGTCGCCAGCAAACGCGCCCTCATCGAAGAGGGCCAGTGGGATGTCTTCTGGGGCCCCATCCGCGACCAGAATGGCGAGCTTAAAGTCAAGGAAAAAGAGAAGCTGACCGACGAGCAGATCAAGAATCTCGACTGGTTCGTTGAGGGCGTAGAAGGGGAGATTAAGAAATAGCTGACGGCAGAGAGCTGACGGCTGTCAGCTTGGAACCGGAGGTCTCTTTTGGATAACCGGTCGCCTCTTGTCGAGATGCGGGGGATCACCAAGCGCTTTCCGGGCATTATCGCCAACTCATGCGTGGATCTGGCGCTCAACCGGGGCGAAGTGCTGGCTCTGTTGGGGGAAAACGGCGCGGGCAAGTCCACTCTCATGAACATCCTGGCCGGGCTCTACCGGCCCGACGAGGGAGAAGTCCGCATCGAAGGGGAAAGGGTCTTTTTCCGCTCCCCCCGTGACGCCGCCGCCGCCGGGATCGGTATGGTGCACCAGCACTTCATGCTGGTCAAAAAACACACCGTCTTCGAAAACATTGCCCTTGGACTTCCGCAGTCAGGCTTTTTCCTGGAAAATAGAAAGCTTAAATCAATTATCGCGGAAACATCCGACCGCTTCGGCCTCGCGGTGAATCCGGACGCCTGCATTCAGGACCTGTCGGTAGGGGAGCAGCAGAGGGTGGAGATTCTCAAGGCCCTCATGCAAAACGCCCGGATTCTCATCCTCGATGAACCGACGGCGGTCCTGACTCCGCAGGAATCCGAAAACTTTTTTATGACCATGGAACGCCTTCGGGAAAAAGGCTGCTCCGCCGTCTTCATCACGCATAAACTCGAGGAAGTCCTGCGCCTTTCCAATCGGGTCCAGGTGCTCCGCACCGGAAGAACGGCCGGAGTCGTCCGGACAAAAGAGACTTCGCAGAAAGAACTGGCCTGCCTCATGGTGGGGAAGGAAGCTCTGCCGGTCCTTGACAGGGAAACACTTTCGCCGGGTACAGAGGTGCTCCGGGTCGAAAGGCTTTGCGCCCTCAACGACCGGGGTCTTAAGGCCCTCCGGGGAGTCACCTTCGGGATCCGGGAAAAAGAAATTCTGGGCGTCGCCGGAGTTTCAGGAAACGGCCAACGGGAGATGGCGGAGGCCATTGCGGGACTTCGCCGGATCTCAGGCGGAAAAATCCTGCTCTCCGGGCGGGATGTCACCAGGGATTTCCCCGCGGCGCGGCGCTCGGCGGGCCTGCGCTACATCCCGGAAGACCGCCTGGGGACAGGCCTTGTGCCTTGCCTCGACCTTTTCGACAACGCCATCCTGGGCAGACAGCGCGACCCGGAGTTCGGTTCACCTTTAATGATGGACGGGGCAGCCATAAAAAGATTCGGTGAAGAACTCATCGCCCGTTTCGACATCCGGTCGTCCGACCCGGGAAGCCCGGTTCGCCTTCTCTCAGGTGGCAACCTTCAGAAGATTGTTCTGGGCCGGGAGACATCCGGCCGTCCGCGTCTCATCATCGCCTCTTCCCCCACCCGCGGGCTCGATATCGGGGCCACCGAGCATATCCGCAGGGTGCTTCTTTCCGAGCGGGCGCAGGGAACGGCCATACTCCTCATCTCCGAAGACCTGGATGAAGTGCTGGAACTTTCGGACCGGGTGGCCGTCCTTTTTGAAGGACAAATTGCCGGGATCATCGAGCCCGGCAAGGTCGCCAGAGGGGAGATCGGCCTTCTCATGGGCGGGATCGCGCAGGCATCATGTAAATGAAACCGCAGATGGCGGGTATTATAAATATTTCAGGAGACAAGGAAGGGGGGAACCCGTGAGAATAATTCTGGAGAAGCGCCTAAAGGCGCCTGCCTGTGCGGGCCTCCTCAATTTTATCGTCTCTTTACTTCTCGCTCTCATCTTCGGCGCCGTGCTCCTCAAGGCGGCGGGGCACGCTCCGCTTCAGGCCTATCTCCAGATGCTGAAAGGTGCCTTCGGAGGCGGCTACGAATCGTCCGAGACGCTGGTCAAAACCACGCCTCTTATCATCGCGGGCCTCGCGGTGGGCCTCTCATTCCGGGTCGCTCTATGGAACATCGGGGCGGAAGGACAGATCTACCTGGGGGCTGCGGCTGCCTCCTTTGTCGCCCTTCGCGCGGAGGCAATTCCCGATTTTCTCACCTTGCCACTCATGGGCCTGGCCGCATTCGCAGCGGGGGCCGTCTGGGGCGGCATCCCGGGTTTTCTCCGGGCCTATCTCGGCGTGAGCGAGATTCTTACCTCTCTCATGATGAACTACATCGCCGTATTCTTCGTGGACTACCTCGTTTATGGACCCTGGAAAGATCCCAAAGGCTACGGCTTTCCCCTCACCCCCGCCTTTCTTGCTGAAGCGCATCTTCCTGCCTTTCCCGGAGTCCGTCTTCACTTCGGCCTCGTTATCGGGCTCCTGCTGGTTTTCCTGGTCTGGTACGTAATGACCCGGACGCGCTGGGGCTACGAGCTTCGGGTGAGCGGAGGCAATCCCCGGGCGGCCCGCTACGGCGGGGTGAACCTTCCCGGCACCATCCTCCTGGTGATGGCCTTAAGCGGAGGCATTGCCGGCCTCGCCGGTTTTTCCGAGATCGCCGGCATTCAACACCGGCTCCAGCATGGATTTTCCCCAGGCTACGGTTACACGGCCATCATCATCGCCTGGCTCTCAAGCCTCAATCCCCTCGGCACCGTGCTAGTCTCAGTGCTCTTCGGCGGGCTCCTGGTGGGGAGCGAGCAGCTCCAAATCTCAACGGGCCTCCCAACGGCCTTCTCTTACCTCCTTCAAGGGAGCCTCCTTTTCTTCATCCTCGGCGGGGAGCTCTTCCGCACCTACCAGCTCAAGATAGTGCATGACAAGACGTTCCGCGAAACCGGAGGCGCCCATGATGGTTGAAGCCGGAAATTTCGTCGCCACGCTTCTGGCCGGGGCTCTCAGGGCGGGAACGCCCCTCGTGTTTGCGACGATTGGAGAAATTTTCACGGAGCGCGCGGGAGTTCTAAACCTTGGAATAGAGGGCATCCTTTTATCAGGCGCGCTTTCAGCCTTCGCCGTCGCTCAGATGACAGGGAGCCTCTGGGCGGGAGTGGGGGCGGGGATTCTAATGGGCCTCCTGCTGGGGGCCATTCACGCCTTTCTGTCCGTCAGCCTGCGGGCCAACCAGGTGGTGTCGGGACTCTCCCTCACCATTTTTGGAACAGGCCTCTCAGGCGTCCTCGGGAAGAACATGGTGGGGATTCCAGGCAGGCTCTTCCAGGAGATACCAATTCCGATCCTCGAAAAAATCCCTTTCCTGGGCGGAATCTTTTTCCGTCAAAACGCCATGGTGTACCTGTCCTATCTGCTCATTTTCCTGTCCTTTATTTACCTCTTTCGCACCAGGGGCGGTCTAATGCTGCGTTCCTGCGGAGAAAACCCGCAGGCGGCTGAGAGTTCAGGCGTGAATGCGGGGCGGGTGCGCTGGATGTCGGTGCTCTTCGGCGGAGCGATGGCCGGGCTCGGCGGGGCGTATCTCTCGCTGGCTTACAACAACCAGTGGATCGAAGGAATGAGCGCTGGTAGGGGATGGATTGCGCTCGCGCTGGTCATCTTCGGCGGGTGGAATCCGCTCAGGGCGGCTCTGGGCGCCTACCTCTTCGGGGGTCTGGACTCGCTTCAGTTCAAGATCCAGGCGGCTGGCGCCCACATCCCGGCGCCGCTCCTCCTGATGACCCCATATCTCTTCACCCTGCTTGTGCTGTTGTTCTCCTCGGGCGAAAAAGCGAGAAGGAAGATGTCCGCCCCCGCGGCCCTCGGCCTCCCATATACCCCCGGCGAGCGGGAGTAGCATCCCCGGGTGGACCTGAAAACCGGCCGAACCTATATTATGTGTGAAAGGAGTCCGGGGGAAATTTCCGAATATCTTTCTATAGATGGGGCTAGCATTGGCGTTAAGGATGGCTGTGAGATATGCAAAAATTATTCAAGTCACAATGGCGATCTTCACTGTTCTGAACGTTTTAATTTTTCTTGTAATATTCACTGCCTTTGCTTTAGCAGAAGTATTCTGGATAGGGTGAAACTACTTACAAGAAGGAATAAGAATAAGGTTCAGGTCTTGTTTTTTGCTTGAAGGGTAAAAAACAAGACCTGACAATATGAAAACCGATTACCTTTTTGGGTTTATCTCTCCTTTTCCACCAGCCAGGTGCTTTTAAGCATCTCAGCCAGTTTGGGCGCTTTTTCCCGGGCAAGTTTTTCCAGGCGCTCGTTTGTATTTATCCTGGTATCGGGCGCAAGCACTGCCGTGCCTATTTTGTCGTGCAGAAAATCTGAGAGGGGGCTCAATGTTTCAGCCGGGCCCATAGAGAGAACCGGTTTTGAATTTTCCACCCGGA
>JAZDOK010000018.1:0-62075 GCA_043798715.1 bacterium | reverse complement strand
CCACAGGATCTTTTTCCAAATCATCTTCATCCTCTCCGGCACCGTGATTTCCACCTTCTGGATGGTCATGGCGTTCTCCGCCGGCCCTTCCAGGGACCGGTTGAGGACGTCCTGCATGGCCGCCAGGAGATCGGCGAGGGTGACGCTCAGGTATAATTCCCGTTCGGAACCGTCATCGGAGCCGTTCAGGCGGCGGGGGATGCTTTTTATGGATTCCTCTTCCTTTCCGGCGAAGAAGGAGGCCAGTTCCTTCAAACGCTTGTATTCCCTGAGGCGCCGGACCAGCTCATGCGGGGACTGTTCTTCCCCGGAGGACTGGGAGGTTTCCTCCGGCTCTGCCGGCGGGAGGAGGAGCCGGGATTTAATTTCGAGGAGGGAGGCGAAGACGACGATGAAGGAGCTTTCGATCTCGATGTTCAGCTCCTGCATATGATGGAGGTAGGCCAGGTAGTCTTCGCTTATTCTGGTCAGCGAAATCTCGCAGATGTCCAGCTTGGCCCTGGTCACAAGGTGAAGGAGAAGATCCAGCGGCCCTTCGAAGAATTCCTCTTTTACCTGATAGCCTGAAGTCACATTCTCACTCACGGTTTTCAAGTCCTGGTGAAGATTCTGAAGAGAAACTCGGCGATGGAGCCAAGGATGCGGGTGGGAAAGAGAAACAGGATTATGATCAGCCCCACCATGGCGTACTGGGACTCCATCGCCTGGAGGCGGTAGCCCAGGTGCGGGGGGAGGAGGCTGGTGAGGACTTTCCAGCCGTCGAGCGGGGGCAGCGGGATGAGGTTGAAGATGCCGAGCCAGATGTTGATCATGATAAAGTAGTTAAGGAAGATCTGGAGGAAAAAGGGCTGGGGTAGTTTGAAAAAGAGGCCGGCCAGAAGGGCGGCCGCGAAATTGGACATGGGTCCGGCCAGGCTGCTGATGAGGGTTCCCGACCTCTGATCCTTAAAATTATATGGGTTGATGGGAACCGGCTTGCCCCAGCCGAAACAGCCGATGCCGCCGAACATGGCGGAGAAGATGTAGGTGATGAGGAGGAGGGGAGTGCCGATCCGGTCGAAGTGGGCCACGGGGTTCAAGGTCATCCTCCCCTGGTAGCGGGCCGTCGGGTCCCCCAGAAGATTGGCGGAATAGGCGTGGAAAAATTCGTGGATGCCGAATGCCAGCAGGATGGAAATGGGCCCGAAAATGAGGACCCCGATGAAATTGGTCAGTCCCTGGCTCATGTTGGTTTTATACTCCTTCCTCCGGAGGAACGAAAAGTCTCTCCGTCAGTTGTTTTGCCTCATCCCTGGTTTTAAACAAACCGTCCAGCTGGGCCTCCCTGAGGGTATCCAGAATTTTCCTGAATAGAGGGCCGTCCTGGTAGCCCCACGCTTTGAGATCCTGCCCCCGGACCAGGGGGCGGAAATCCCGCCATTTTACCAGGTACTGGGCGATCTTGGCTTTGACCGACCGCAGGCTGGTTCGCGCCAGTAGAAAGAGGACTGCTTCCAGGGAGAGCGGCTCCAGTACACGGTAGATGGA
The DNA here is from genome assembly GCA_043798715.1 of bacterium. Lineage (GTDB taxonomy): Bacteria > Vulcanimicrobiota > JAZDOK01 > JAZDOK01 > JAZDOK01 > JAZDOK01. The sequence goes on along the minus strand of JAZDOK010000018.1, from coordinate 60,548 downwards.
GCTCGGAGCCGTTTTCTTGGGGCTCAGATCCCGAACTATATTTGCGCAGCGATCCCTTTCCAGGGTCAGTTTTTTCATCTGAGCCGTTGTAACTTTATATCGCAGGCCGATTTCTTCGATCTGTTCCAGCGAAAGCGGGCTGATCAGAGCCAGGAAATAGATTATCCATTTCTCCACCTTTTCCTTCTTGAGGAGCCAGTCAAACTGCACCAGCGTGGCGGTTATGTCCTCGATGAGTTCCTCGGTTTTCCGGTTGAGATGGATGGCCGGGTGGATGAGGCGAAGAATCTTGAGCTGCTCCATCCTCTTAATGGCCGGAAGGGGGCGGGCCTCGTCCAGGATGAGAATGAATTCCTCCTTGACCCGCTCCTGGGTGAGCCGGTCGAAGATGTTCTGGTAGAGGGCGTTTCTGAGGAGCGACTCAGTGTGCTGATCCATTCTGAATTCAAAGCGCTGTTCAAAGCGGATGGCCCTGAAGATGCGGGTGGGGTCCTCGATGAAACTCAGGTTATGGAGCACGCGGATGACCTTCTGCCTGAGGTCCCGCTGCCCCCCGAAGAAGTCCAGGAGGTGGCCGAAAATCTTACGGTTCAGCGCCACCGCCATGGCGTTTATGGTGAAATCCCGGCGATAAAGGTCCTGCTTGATGGAACTCTGCATGACTTCGGGAAGGGCGGCCGGCCGGGTATAAAATTCCATCCTGGAGGAGGCCACGTCCAGCTTGAACCCGGAGTCCATGATGACCAGGGCCGTTCCGAACTTTTCATGGGAACGCACCCGCCCTCCCAGGCGCTCGGCAATTTTTTCCGCATAGGCTATGCCGTCCCCTTCCACCACCAGGTCCACGTCCAGGTTCTCCGCGGACAGGATGAGATCGCGGACGAAACCGCCGACCAGGTAGACCGGGAAACCCTCCTGGTCCCCGACTTCTCCGCAGGCGGCCAATATGGACTGGAGGAAGAGCGGCAGGTTTTTTAGATGAGGCAGGGCCGTCGTCTCCTGGCCGTTCTCCTTGAGACCGATCTCGCCGTGCAGGGTCGAGAGGACGTCGGTCCTGGTCACAATCCCCACGATTCTGGCCTCCTCCATGACCGGGAGGCGTCCCACATCGTGCTCTATCATAATCCGCTGAATCTCGGCCAGCGGGGTTTCGCGGGTGATGGTGATGACCTCCTTGTTCATGTAGGCATTGATAGGAGAGTGTCCATAGCCGTGGTGGACCGCCTTGTCTATATCCCTCCGGGAGATGATGCCGATCAAGCGCCCCTCTTTTGTGACCGGAAGTCCGCTGTGGCCGAGAAAGAGCATGCGCTCTCTGGCGTCCTTGAAATTCTTCAACTCGTCTACATCCAGGGTGTGGACCGGGAAGGACATGATATCAGCCGCGACGAGATAAGGCTTCACCTGCTTTAGAAGCTCCTCGATTAATTCCTGTTCCAGGAGTTCCATGTTTTCGGCCTTGACGGCGGCCGAGCCGGCCGTGGGATGGCCCCCTCCGCCGAATTGAGCCAGGATGGCGCTCACGTCTATGGCGTCCTGGCGGCTCCTTCCCACGATGTAGCTTCTCTCTTTCATGCGAACAATGGAAAAAATAGCGTCCCATCGCTCCAGATCCATCATCCGATGAGTGAGCAGGGCCAGTTCATTGACATACTTATCGGTGCTGGTGGAGGCGATAAGAACCCTGAAGCCGTGTACGAAGTGGACGGTAGAGGAGGCCAGGAGCTGGTTTAGAAGTTTTCTCTGATCGTCGGAAAGGGAGTGGTAAACGAAACTTCCGACCACGCGGAGGTTGGCGCCGTAGCCGAGAAGGTAGGAGACGGCATCCACGTCCTCCCGGGTGGTGGACATGAAAGTCAGGTTCCCGGTCTCCTCGTAGATCCCCAGGGCCAGTATGGTGGCCTCAAGCGGGGTTAAGGGGATGTTTTTTTCGCGTATCTTTTTAATAAGGATGGTCACGGTGGCCCCAAGAATTTCTATGACGTCGAGGTCTCCGACCACCGCCTCCTGGGTGGGCGGATGGTGGTCGTAGATGTGAATCTCAATCTGGGGGTTGTTCACCAGGTCCCTGAAATCTCCGAGGCGGCTGGGGATGCGGGTGTCCACGATGATGAGCTTCCGGATGTTTTCCTTGTCGGAATCCTTGAGGTAGGAAATATCGATAAAATCCTTGTGCAGGGCCATGAAATCCCTCACGCTCTGATCGGGGGCCCCGCTGAAATACATCTTGGCCTGGGGATAGAGTTTCTGAGCCGCGACCATGGAGGCCAGGGCGTCGAAATCGGCCGATATGTGAGAAGTGATGACTTCCATGCAGTAATATTGCACACGTGCCGGACGCTTTCCTTTCAGGAGTCCGGCACCACGAAGAAAGAAAGACGGAAGTATCCACAGATTACGCAGATGACACAGATTGTTCCGGGTAATGGGGACATAATACCGTTTTACGGGACTTTATAGGGGCAACCCCCTGTGGTTGCCCGAATGTCGCGGGCTGCCATCTGCGTTATTCGATTTTTCCATGACGGTATGCTATAATGGTGCTGAGGAATTTGTATGGACAAAGAAGTTGTAAATTGGTTGTCTTCTGCTCGATACGATCTGGAAACGGCAGAGTTCATGTTCTCTTCGGGAAGGTTTATCTATACCATATTCATGTGTCATCTTGCCCTTGAAAAGATTCTTAAAGCCAGGATTCAGCAAATCACCAGCCAGTCACCCTCGAAGACTCACGATTTAGGATACCTCAGCGACCTTGCCGGGATCGCTCCCTCCCCCGAAGTTGGAAAATTTTTGGTTGAAATCAGCAACCTGGGTGTTATAACCAGATACCCTCAAGATTTTTCTTCCTTACTGAAAGATTTCCACAAGGAGCGAAGTGCTATTTTTCTTGGAAAAACCAAGGAGGTCTTTGCATGGATAGAAAAATCGCTCCAATCATAAACGAGTATGGAGGAAACCTGAGGGGCTTGGGCATTCGGCCGGAGAAAATTATTCTCTTCGGTTCCTCTGCAAATGGCCGTCTCCTCAAGGACAGCGACCTTGACTTAGCCGTAATTTCCAAGGATTTTTCCGGAATGGACCTATGGGAAAGGGCCTGTATTCTCGGCCGTGCGCGGGTGGGACTTAAATGGCCCATGGAAATACTTGGGCTGTCTCCCGATGAATTTGAAAACGCTGGAAAAGGCAGCTTTATCGGGGATGAAGTTAAAACCAAGGGAATTGATATGCTTAAAACATCCGCGATCGGATAAGGGATATGACCTAGCATATGCTGGGGTCAAATATTCATCCTTGAAGGAATTCTTTGGGGCGCTCAGTAGGCCTGTTTTCATAATCACACGCCTGTTTTGAGCAATCTCCGCTTTTGCCCATGAATACTTGCTTTTTAAAAGGCATTTTATCTATGCGTATCAAACCGGGGCCGAGAGAAAGCTGTTTCAAAAAGGAGGATTTCATTTTATTCTGTAGTAAAGACAGAAGGCAGAAGAGCTTCCATCTTTTATGTTGGAGGAATGAAAAAATGTACGTTGTGTGTGTCACCTCGAAAGTGAAGGAAGAATTTCATGAAGAGTACCTCGCGGAAAATCTTGAGAATGCCCGAAACTCCCGGAAGGAGCCGGGGAATCTGCGTTTTGACGTGCTTCAGGCGGAGGAGGATCCAAACCAGTTTTTCTTCTACGAGGTCTACAGGAGCAAAGACGATTTCTCCATCCACCAGCAGACGCCTCATTATCTCAAGTGGCGCGATGCAGTTAAAGAGTGGATGGCGGAGCCGCGCAAGGGAGTAAAACACCACAGCCTCTTTCCTGTAGAAGAAGAGCAATGGCGGTCTTGAGCCGGTGATATTCGAACTTCATTTTCCAACCGAAACCTTCTTCGGCGCCGGCCAGTTGCGGCGCCTCGGGGAAATTGCCTCGACCATGGGAAGGCGCGTTCTCCTGGTGACGGGCAAAACCTTTCTCCAAAATAGCGGAATCCTGGGGCGGATTAAGGACGATCTTGCGGCACACGACCTCACCTATTTAAGCTGGCCCTCAGAGGGGGAACCCCTGGTGGAAACGGTGGATGCAGCCACTCTTCTGTCCCGTGAAGAAGGTTGCGATATGGTAATAGCCGTTGGCGGGGGCAGCGTGATCGACCTTGGGAAAGCCATCTCGGGGATGGTGCCTAATTCCGGTTCCGTTAAGGATTATCTCGAAGGAGTGGGGAGCGGGGCGGTAATGAAGTCGCATCCTATTCCTTTAATCAGTGTGCCTACCACGGCGGGAACTGGAAGCGAAGCGACCAGAAACGCCGTGATAGCCAGCCGCAAGGAGGGTTTCAAGAAGAGCTTCCGTGATGTGCGCCTTCTTCCGCGCGTGGCCCTGGTGGATCCGGAGCTTACTATTTCCTGCTCTCCGGAGATTACCGCGGCGGACGGGATGGACGCCCTTACTCAGCTAGTCGAGCCCTTTACCTCTCCCAACGTCACGCCTCCCATTGCGGCCCTGGCCCTGTCTGGAATTGCGGCCGTCGGCCAGGGGCTTTTGCAGGCTGTAGAAAAAGGGGAGGACATGGGAGCCAGAACCAGGATGTCCTATGCGGCCTATCTATCCGGGGTGGCTCTCTCGCACGCAGGAGTGGGAGCGGTCCATGCGCTGGCCTCACCGCTGGGTGGACTTTTTGGCGTGCCGCATGCAGTCGCCTGCGCCCGCCTTCTTCCTTTTGCGACTGAGAAAAATCTTGAGGCGATTCGAGAGGGCAGGGGGGAGGCGCGCGCTGTTTCGGCATACCTGGAGGCGGAGACGGCTCTGGGAGAGCCCCTTTTGAAATACTGCAGCCGCTTTTCCTTTCCTCCTCTTTCTTCTTTCGGGGTTACTAAAACCGACATTCCACGCATTGTCGCCGGAACCGGAAGCCTGAAAAACAATTCCGCCCTCCTGACGGAAGAAGATCTGCATGAGATTCTCTTCCGGGCGATGTGATTGTGGGTAAAGGAGTGGCTCAGCCCCCTGTGGTTGCCCGAATGTAGGGCCGCCATCTTCAGCACCGCCGTAATTTGTGGTATAATGGTGTGCGGAAGTTTATCCGAGAGGTGATTTTGATGAAAAGAAGGCATCTGCTTTTTATCACGCTTCTTATGGCGGCGGTTTTTTCGGCTTTTCTTTTTGCGGCCCAAGGGATGACGGTGAGCCGCTCGGTCATCGTGCGCCTCAAGGGCGAGGACGGCGCCGCGAAGGAAGTCAAACTCTACAGCGGAAGTTACGCCCTGTTGATCGGTGTGAGCAACTACACGGCGGGGTGGCCGAGGCTTCCAGGCGTTAAGAAAGATCTCGAAGACGTCGAAAAAATCCTGAAAAAACAGGGATTTGAGGTATTCATCCTTAGGGATCCCGACAGCATCCAACTCAAGGCGAAGATCGAAAGTTTTGTCTCCGAATACGGCTACGACACTGAGAATCGTCTCCTTATCTATTTTGCAGGCCACGGCCACACCGAAAAGCTTCCTACGGGCGTGGAGATGGGCTACATCGTTCCCGCGGATGCTCCGCGGCCCGACCGGGATCGCAAAACCTTCTTTGCCCGTGCGCTCGACATGCAGCTCTTTGACGGCTATGCCAAGCGCATCCAGTCCAAGCACGCACTCTTTGTTTTTGATAGTTGCTTCTCCGGCTCCATCTTCGCCATGATCCGGGCGGTGCCTACGGACATCACCTACAAGACCCAGAAGCCGGTGCGCCAGTTCATCACCTCCGGGAGCGCGGAGGAGGCGGTACCGGATAAATCCGTTTTTAAGGAGCAGTTTGTCGCGGGGATTGGCGGGGAGGCTGACGCCAACGGAGACAGTTACGTGACTGGGGCGGAACTGGGTAACTTTCTGGAGACCAATGTCGTCAATTATTCCAACAACTGCCAGCATCCGCAGTATGGCAAGATCCGGGATCCCAACCTGGACAAGGGGGACTTTGTCTTTGAGTTGAGGAAGGAGGAGAAGGTCGGGGCAAGTCCTCTTCCCCTTCCAAAGAACTGGAAGCCTTCGTCTGAGCTGCCCGCCAAGGAGTACGAGCCGGTGTTGCCCTCAGGGAGCGGGGCAGATTTGAGCGACCTCAAGATGGAAGCAGAGAAAAATAAGGAGGCCAAAGAAAAGGAAAAGTCCGTGTGGGCCGATTGGCAGAAGAGGTTCCAGGGGGATGTGAGCGAGGCGAAGGCTCTTGAGTCGGATCCCAACCTCTCAGCGGCTTCAAAGAAGAGGGCTTGGGAGAAGATTTTGAGCGCTTATGTCGAGGACAACCCCTTAAGTGCCGAGGACGAGAATCTGAGGCAGTATGCCGAAGGACGGATTTCGGCTCTAGATGAGAAGATCGCCGAGGCGGAGCGCTTGGCGGAGGAGAAGCGGCAGGCGAAGGAGGCCAGAAATGCCGAGGCGGAGCGGAAGGCCGAGGATCGCAGGCAGGCTGAAGAGGAGCGACAGGTTGAGGCTGCCCGGAAAGCCGCCGCGAAGAAGGCGGCGAGCAGCTCTGCGGCCTCGCGCCCCCAGCAGGTGGCGATGGGAACGATGCCTTCGGTCATCACCAACGCCAAGGACGGCTCGGAGCTTATCATGATTCCCGCCGGCGAATTTATAATGGGGAGTAATGATTATGAAGATGAGAAGCCTCCGCACCGGGTGTATCTTTCAGCCTACTACATCGGGAAGTACGAAGTGACGAATGAGCAGTTTGCGAAATTCATAAACGCGACGGGCTACAACGCGAGAGGCTCTTGGAAGAACTACTACAATTCCGGCACTGCCGATCACCCTGTTGTTTGCGTCTCCTGGAATGACGCACAAGCATACTGCAAGTGGGCAAGTCTTCGGCTTCCTACGGAGGCTGAGTGGGAGAAGGCTGCGCGAGGGACGGATGGGAGGAAGTATCCCTGGGGAGACGAGTGGGATGAAGGCCGATGTAACTGGTTTCAAGGCCCCCAGCTTCCGGGGATAGTGAGTATATATCAGGGCCGGGGCCCCCTTTCGGTGGGCTCCTTTTCTTCCGGGTCCTCTCCTTACGGTTGCCTGGACATGGCGGGGAATGTGTGGGAGTGGTGTGCAGATTGGTATGGGGAGAAGTACTATTCGCAGTCGCTCAGCTCCGATCCGCAGGGCCCATCGAGCGGTAGCTATCGCGTTTTGCGTGGTGGTTCCTGGGGCGATGACGGCACCATTAATTTACGGTGCGCAAACCGGCTCAGGAATCGCCTGGACAATTGGAGCGGCAACAATGGTTTCCGGGTCGCTCGTACGCTCAATACCAGATAAAATTACTCTTTTACTTTTCAGGGGTCTAGGGGAAACGTTGCAATGTGCCCCTATAGGGGATGTCTCTGGTAGTTTCGCCGAAGGCGGCGGGGATGGCAATTATTATTAGAGCAAGAATGCAGGGTGACCTTGGAGTGTGAGAGGAGGAAATATGCGCCAGATAAAAATTGTGATTGAGAAGCATCCGGAAGGCTATGTGGCCTACCCGTTGGGATTTAAGGGCGTCGTTGTGGGAGAAGGCGACAGCTACGATGAAGCATTACAGGATGTGAAATCGGCCATTCGCTTTCATATTGAAACATTCGGCCCTGCTGTGTTTGAAGATGATTCATCTCTGATTTTCGCATAGATCTTAAGCGTCACTAAAATATAACACGGTGGACTGGCTCATCGCAGCCCCCCCGGTGAGCAGGAAGTGGGTGAACCTCGGAGCACAGGAAGCGAGATTCACATCCCGAAGGAATCACTCAAGGTGCTATCAAAGGTACGAAAGCGGGTTCAGACGGTATGCGGATAGACGGGCTCAATCTCTCCCGGAAGGCGGGGAGCACCCGGATTTTGGATCGGGCCTCTTTTTCGGCCCGGGCGGGTGAGTGCGTGGGCATCCTGGGTCCCTCGGGCTCGGGGAAGAGCACACTTATCTCGGCGCTCTGCGGTCTTATTAAGCCGGATGAGGGGAAGGTTCTGATCGACGGAATCGATCTTTACCAGAACCGCTCAATCTACCGGAAACAGATCGGCCTTGTTCCCCAGGAGGACATCGTGCACCGCTTCCTCCCGGTGGAGAAGGCCCTGTATTACAGCGCCCTCCTGCGGCTCCCGGAGGAGATGGATGAAAATTCGCTCAGAAAGCGCCTGGAGGAGCTTCTCGACACCCTGGGTCTTAAGGAGCGGCGCCGGACCCTCATCGCCCGTTTGAGCGGGGGAGAGCGCAAGCGGGTGAACATCGCTCTGGAGCTCATCACGGACCCTCCGCTCCTTTTTATGGACGAGCCCACCTCGGGGCTGGATCCGGCGCTGGAGAGAAAATTCATGGAACTCTTCCGGGGTCTGGCCGATGGAGGGCGCTGCGTGGTCCTCTCGACCCACGTTATGGATTCCGTGGAACTGCTTACCGCGATTTTGATCCTGTATCGCGGGCGGATGGTTTACTACGGCCCTCCGCGGGGCGCCCTGGATTATTTCGGAGTCCGGGAATATGCGCCTCTATACCGGCGGCTGGAGGACCTGCCACCCGAGGAGTGGCAGCAAAGATACGTCACTTCCTCCCTCTGCCGGGATACGCTGAAAAAGCGTCTTGAGGAGTTGAGTTCCGTTGTTGAAAGTTAGACCGCCGTTTTTTTGCACAATTTTCAATCCCAGGCAGGCCTCCATCCTGGCCGAGCGCTATCTCGACCTGATCTTAAACGACGGGCTCAATACCCTTATGCTTCTCCTCCAGGCTCCCCTCATCGCCCTCCTTGTCGTCCTCATCTGGCGGGATGTGGGAGAGCCGACCAAGACCCTCTATTTCGTACTGGCCATCACGGCGGCCTGGTTCGGCTGCATCAACGCCTCTCGGGAAGTGGTCAAAGAGGCTCCCATCTACCGCCGGGAGCGGATGTTTGATCTGAATATCGGCTCCTATGTCTTCTCTAAACTCGTCGTACTGGCTTTGCTCGGCTTTGTCCAGTGCGCCGTCCTGTTGGCCGTGGTGCACCATTCCATTCACATCCCGGGCAGTCGGCTCATCGTCTTTCTTCTCCTCTTCCTTTGTTCCATTGCATCTTCAGCGCTGGGTCTGGTGATTTCGGCGCTGGCCTCCACCCAGGATCGGGCGGTGGCCCTGGTGCCGCTGGTCCTCATCCCGCAGGTGCTATTCTCCGAGCTCGTCATTCCCGAGGCGCTCAAGAGTCCCCTGGTTTTAGCCATCGAGAAACTCATGGTGGTGCACTGGTCCTACAAAGGGATGCTCGATGCCGTTGCGGCGGTTCCGGACTTCCTTGATATCGCGAAGGCCTGCCTCGTCCTGCTCTCTTTCTGCCTTTGCCTGCTGGCCCTGTCCGGGATCATCCTGCGTCTAAGGGATTGACCGAGTCAGGAGGCAGAAGTATGAAGTATGAAGTATGAATGATGAATTATGAAGTCGGGGGAATGGGGACATACCGTTTTAGGAGTTAAGGAGGAGGAATTGCGGTGAAAAGAAGATACCTCATTTTTCTCGCAGTTTTCCTGGCGACGCTGCTCCCGTCTATTCTTGAGGCAAAGCAGGCAGCCGCCCGCAAGGCCTCCGCATTGCCGCAGACCATCATTAACCCGAAGGATGGCTCGGAGCTTATTCTGATTCCGGCGGGGGCGTTCATCATGGGGAGCCCGGTCGGCGAGGGAAGGAGCGGCGAACTTCCCCGGCACCGGGTATATCTTTCCGCTTACTATATCGGGAAATACGAGGTGACGAACAAGCAGTTTGCCAAGTTTGTGAACGACCCGAAGTCCGGGTACCGTGTGCAGGGAAACTGGAAAGATTACTATACTTCCGGAAGAGAAAATCATCCTGTCGTCGGTATCACCTGGAAGGACGCACAGGCCTACTGCCGATGGACGAATCTCAGGCTGCCTACCGAGGCGGAGTGGGAGAAGGCGGCGAGGGGCACGGATGGGAGGAAGTATCCCTGGGGAAATAAGTGGGAGCCCGGCGATTTAAACTGGGTTGGTGAGGGAGATGAAAAATTGAATTCCTGGATTGAAGAGGGAAGAATCCCTTCAAAGCTGCCCACTGAGCCTGTCGGATCTTATAAACAAGGCGCCTCTCCTTACGGCTGTCTGGACATGGCGGGGAATGTCTGGGAGTGGTGCAGCGACTGGTATGGAGAAAAATATTACGGCAATTCGCCATCTTCGAATCCTCCCGGCCCCGGCCCCGGGAGCGGGCAGTATAAAGTTTTGCGCGGCAGTTCCTGGGGCTCCGGCCTTCCGGACCTGTGGCGGTGCGCCTTTCGGCTTAAGGCCAATCCGGATGTCGGGTACGACGGCACCGGCATTCGGTTGGTCCGTCCCTGCAAAACCGACCCTGGAGGTGTAAAATAGAAAAGCTTTCCGACTTGATGAAAGATATGCGGCTTTTTCTGGACGGCTATGACCGGTTGCTTCTCGATGCCGGGTTTAAAAAGGAAGAGTGCGGGGATTGTCGCCGCTGCTGCGTGACGCCTTTCCTGATGACCTGCTCGGATCTTGAGGCCGAAATCGTCTTCCGCTGGCTGGACGAAAATCATCTTGAAAAGAATCTTCATTTTGAGGTTCTGGCGGACGAGGAGAGCGATAAGAGAGCCCCTTACGATTCCTGGACCTGTCCGCTTCTCGATCGGCGGAGCGGGAAGTGCCGGGTCTATCACGTGCGGCCTTACCCCTGCCGCATAGTGGGGCCGATGATGGCGGATCCCTCCCTCCTGACCGGATGCAAATATAAAAAGCCCTTTGTCTATAAGACCCCCCTGGAGATCGTCGGGTGGGAAAATTACGCCTCCATCCTGAGAAAGTACGACTTCAAAAGAGGCTATTTCTTTCCGGATGGAGTTTTGGAGTGATGAAAAAGGGAATTTATTTCAACCTGTTGATGAACTGGATTGGGGCCGGATTGCTTTCCTTCTTTATCATCGTGGGCTTCCTGCTTAAGCCGATGATATATGACTTCATGGATTTCAAACTGAATTTCATAGAGTTCTGGTTGCTGCTGGGGGTCTTCAGCCTTATGTTCTGCCTTCCGCCCATCCTTCATCTCCAGGCCCATCTTCTGCTTTCCCGCCTGTGCCGCCAGCCTCTTCAAAAGAAACCTCCGCTTTTTCCGCTGGGGGAGGCGGCACAATTCTGGCCGCCGGCCCCGACGCCGGCCCTGGAAATCTTCCTGGCCCTGGTCGGCCCGCTGGCCAATCTCTTCCTGGCCTTTCTGGGTTATGGCCTCTGGGAACTTCAGTTGGGGTCGGTGGCCAACAAGATTGGGGTTATCTTTTGCATCGAAAACCTTGTTATAGCCGCAATGAACCTGGCACCCGTCTTTCCCTTCGACGGGGGGAGGTTAAGCCGTCTCATTTTATCGGATCTTCTCGGAGATCCCTCTAGGGCGGCCCGCTGGGTTTTGAGATTGGGATTGGTACTTTTCTCCGTGGTGGCGGGCTGGGGGGTCTTTCTTCTTTTTCATGACGGCCGTATCGCCCGGGAGACGGGTGCCGGAATCTTTATAATTGCCATGCTTCTCATGGGCCTCACCGTTCCCATGGAAAATCAGGATTCCCCGGAAAACACTGTGTTCTACCGGAGCCGGGGGAGGCAACCGCTCCGGCGGTGGCTGGCCGGAGGACTTGCGATCTTTATCCTCCTTCTTCCTTCTGCGCTTCTTCTTCCTCTCCCCGGCGCCCTGATGGCTCCTCAACCGTGCATCCAGGCGGAGAAGATGTTGGTTCTGCCTCCGGAAAAATGCGCCGGGGCCGGGGGCCGCTTCCTGATAACTTCGGTCATCACTCAGGTTCCCATCGTCCTGGGCCAGTGGCTCTATGGGCATTTGGACCACTCCGTACGGATTGTGCCGGTAGAAGAGGTTGTTCCCACGGGAATGACGCCGCAGGGAGAGATGAAGCAGGCGGCCCGTGATCTGGTGGAGAGCTGTCTTTATGCCCGGGTGGTGGCCCTGCGCCTGGCCGGTTATTCCGTCCCGGTGCGAGGGGAGGGGGTAGAGGTGCTCTCGGTCCTGGCGCAAAGCCCTTCGCGTGGGAAGCTGAGGACGGGAGATGTCATCGTAAGCTTCATGGGAAACCCCGTCTGGACCGCGCCGGAACTGACTCAGTTGATCCGCCGGCAGGCGCCGGGAGGAAAGGCGGAGGTGGTGGTTCTGCGGGAGAGGCGTAAAAAAACATTTGAACTCTCCTTTATGTCGCTTGAAGATGCTCTTCCGACCCGCCTTGGAATTATCATAGAGACCTATGGTCTTAAGGCCGATTTCCCTTTTACAGTGGAAGTTCGGCCCTATAAGATGATAGGGGGGCCTTCGGCGGGGCTGATGCTGACGCTGGCTCTCTACAGCCGGCTCACTCCCGGGGATTTGAGCGGCGGTCACCTTATCGCAGGGACCGGGGCGGTGGACCTGGAGGGGAATGTTCAGGAGATCGGGGCGGTGGAATGCAAGGTGGCGGCGGCGGAGCGGGCGGGGGCCGCTTTTTTTCTGTGCCCGGCGGAAAACAGCGGGGCCGCCCGGAAGGCGGCGCGGAACATTAATGTGGTAGCGGTCCGCTCGATCCGCGAAGCGGTTGATTTTCTTCGGCGCCTGACACCGCTTAATAAACAGGACAAAGGGGTTTAGGGAATCTGATGAAAAAAATGCTGATGATGCTGTTTATCCTGCTTTCAGTCTTTCTGTCAGGAGGAACGATGATGACGGCACAGGATCTCTCAGTCCCGGGTAATATTCACAACCTCTTCTACATCCAGGAAGGGGAGAACCGTAATTTTTTCCTGCAGGATAAGGGAATAAACACCCACATTCTTCTCTCCTCCGGGACAAGAAACCGCCTTCTCTTTAACTTTCCCCGCGGTAATTCCGGGATCGCCCTTCTCTTTGAGCCCTGCCGCTCCGGAGCGGGGAAGCTGCTCCTGGAATTCACTGCCTCTCCCAAACCCTGGCCGAAGGGGGATGTCACCGGGATTACGGTGAAAATCAGGTCCAATCAGAACCAAATCCGAATCCCTGCCGTTTACATGGATTCAATCCGCCTCATCCGGATACTGAAGAATCCGGAGGCCCTGGAAGAGGCCCTCCGGGAGAAAGAGGAATTCGCCCGCCATCGCAACCTTTCTGTTCAGGGCTATGTCCAGCCGGCCTGCGAGGTCCGGGAGACGGCGGAGGGAACATCCGTCTTTCTGCAATGCACGGCCCTCGATGAGAAGCACCGTTCCGAGGCGGAAATCCTCCTCGATAAGGGAAGTCGGGCTTCCCTGGAAGGTTCGGCCATCGTCCTCGAAGGGGCCGAGGGCCTTCCGCTTGCCTTCGAGGTCCGGGCCTGCGTGGACGAGGCGGAACTTTCGGCCCTGCCCCTGAAGCGGATCGTGACGCAGGAGACCCTGGATTTCCCTGAGCGCCTGCGAAGGATCGAGCCCGTAGGGGCCGGGCGCTTCGAACAGGCCCTGCGGGCCCTTCAGTTTCTGACCTGCCGGGAAAAGCTCCTGGCCGGCTCCTGGCAATACCTGACCTACTTCGGGCGGGATACCCTGATCAGCATCATGCTTCTTCAGCGCTGTCTTCAGTCTTCCATTTATGAGGATGCCCTCCAGTCAGTTCTGGATCGCACCTCGGAGAGCGGAGACGTGGCCCACGAGGAGGATATCGGGGGGCAGGCCATCCTCCGGCGGATTTCGCTCTATAACGCGGATGTCCGCGAAGGGAAGACGGCCGAGGCCGGGGAAATGCTCAAACGTCTGGGCGAGCCCATCTACGACTACAAGATGGTGGACGACGACTTTCTACTTCCCATTGCCGCCTGGAGATATTGCGGGGAGGGGGGCCTTTCTCCCGGGAGCGGGCGGAATTTCCTTGAGAAAAAAAATGCGCGCGGAGAGACCAACCTGCTCACCCTGCTTCGCAATTTTGATTTCTGCCTGAAGAAGGCCTTTCTTTTTTCGCGCCGCACCACCAGGGAAAACCTGGTGCGGATCGGACCCTCCGGAGTCGGGGACTGGCGTGACTCAAGGAACGGCCTAGGCGGCGGAGTCTATCCCTCCAGCGTCAACTTGTACCTGGTCCCGGCCGCCTTAAGTGCCATCAGGAAATTCATGAGCGCCCGGTTGGTCTCTCAGGATTCTTTCCGCGAGATAGCCGCAAAGAACTCTTTCCGGGAGGTCGCCGCGGTGATTAAAGACCCGTCCCTGCTTGACGGAGCTTCTCACGCCTGGAGCGGGGCCGCAAAATCATTCCGGATCAAGCTGGGCCCGGAAGTCCTTCGCCGGCGCCTCGGGGAGTATTTCAGCGCCTCCGCAGTATCCCCGGAGGAGAAGAAGTATCTCCTCTCCCTTCCTCTTGACGGCAATCTTCTCGTGGGGGATTTTATTTCCGGCTCCGCGGCGCCCGGGGCCATCGGGGATGGAATTATATTTCCGGCCCTGTCCCTCAATGAGCGGGGCGAGCCGCTTGCAGTCGAAAATTCCGACTTCGGCTTTCAACTTTTCATGGGGGAGCCTTCTCCCGATGAGGTGCGCTCGTATCTTAAACTTCTCCGCCTGCCCTATCCCCTGGGCCTCAGGAGCGAGACGGGAATTTTTGCGGCCAACCCCATTTTTTCGGGGGAGCCGTCTTTATGGAAGAATCTCGATCGGAACGCCTATCACGGCACAGTCGTCTGGTCCTGGCAGGAGGCCATGCTGCGCCTGGGGCTCCTGCGGCAGTACAGAAAGTATCGGGAACAACCGAAGTTCCGGGAATTGGCGGAGGAACTCCGGGAAATCATTCGGATGATCCGTAAATCCGATCTCAACGTGTCCAATCTGGTTCATTCCGAACTCTGGACCTGGCGGGTGGAGGATGATCGGATGAGACCCATCCCCTTCGGCCTGGAGGAGGGCGCCGAGACGGAATCGAACCCGGTCCAGCTCTGGTCCACCGTCTCCATGGCCGTGATGATGGAGGAGGCGGATCTGGCGGACAAGTAATTTCCGTCGTCTCCTGCACTCAGGAAGGAAGATGGCCGCTCCGGGAGGAATTTCTCTTACATGGCAGAGATGCTGAAGAGAGCTGTAGTGATCGGGGGCGCCTGTGTGGACCTCAAGGGGCGCCCGCTTCATCCTCTCATGGCCCGCACCTCAAATGCGGGCCTTCTGGCGCGCACGACCGGAGGGGTGGCGCTCAACATCGCCCTCAATCTGGCCAAGCTGGGGCTCTCCCCCCTCTTCATTTCCATGCTCGGCGATGATCCCGAGGGGCGGCATCTGGCCGAGACCTGCTCGGAAGCGGGAATAGACACCAGCCGGATAGTTCTTTCTCCCCGCGAGCGGACGGCCATCTACCAGGCTGTAATGGATGAAGAGGGCGAACTCTACGTCGCCATCGCCGCCATGCGCATCTTCGACTGTTTCACCCCCGAGTTCCTCAGTCTACACGAGTCGGCCCTTCTTCAGGCCTCCCTGGTAATAGCCGATACCAACCCCCCTCCGGAGACACTCCATTTCCTTATCGAATTCTGCCGGAAACACAACATTGCCCTCTGGATTGAACCAACGACGGCGGACAAAAGCCGTAAAATTTTCCCTCACCTGGATGGGATCACCTATCTCTCCCCGAACAGGGAAGAGCTGGAGATACTAGTCGGAAAAAAGCTGAGCACGATTCATCAAATGGTCAATGGCGCCCGTGAACTCATTGCGCAGGGCGTCCGCCACGTCTTCGTGACCCTCGACGTGGACGGCGTGCTCTGGGTGGACGGGCAGGGTTTCATCCATACTCCCACTGCCCAAGTGCCCATCGCGGACGTGACGGGGGCCGGGGATGCCTTTGTCGCCGGATCTATCCGCGCAATTCTTGCGGGTCTTCCGATGAAAAGAGCCGTGCAGCACGGTATCGCTTCCGCCGTCCTCACCATCCAGGTGCACGAGTCCGTTCGCTCCGACCTGACGGCGGATTTTGTGGAATCCGCCGTGAAAGAGTTCTTCCCCAATGGGGATTGAGGCTCTTCCGGATTATTTGATCCTGGCCGGGGAGGTGCGGGAAGCGCTTGGCAAAGGCCTCCCCGTTGTCGCCCTCGAGTCCACCCTCATCGCCCACGGGATGCCGCCTCCGGACAACCTCGGGACGGCTCTGGCGCTCGAACGAATCATCCGCGAAGAGGGCTGCGTTCCCGCCACGATAGCTGTTCTCGGCGGGAAAATCCGGGTGGGGCTCTCCAGCGATGAGCTTGAGTTCCTGGCCTCCTCGAAGGAGATCAAAAAAGCCGGCCGCCGGGATCTCCCGCTCCTCCTCGCCCGGGGGCTCCACGGGTCCACGACCGTCTCCGCGACTATGGCTATCGCCGCTCTGGCCGGTATACGTGTTTTTGTAACCGGCGGAATCGGCGGGGTGCACCGGGGCGCCGGGACAACTTTTGACATCTCGTCCGATCTGACGGAGTTGGCCAGAAGTCCCGTCGCCGTAGTCTGCGCCGGGGCCAAGTCAGTTCTGGATCTTAAGCTCACACTCGAAGTTCTCGAAACCCTGGCGGTCCCCGTTCTTGGCTACGGCACGGATGAATTTCCCTCTTTTTATTCGAGGCGGAGCGATCTTCCGGTGGACCTGCGGGTGGACTCCCCCGATGAGGCGGCCCGCGTCATGAAGGCCCGGTGGGATCTGGGCCGGGAGGGCGGCATCCTTATCGTCAATCCCATCCCGGAGGAAGCGGAGATTCCCCGGGAGGAAATAGAACCTTTCATCGAGCAGGCGCTTAAGGAAGCCGGACGCGAGGGAATCCGGGGGAAGGCCTTAACTCCCTTCCTCCTCAAGACTCTTGGGACGCTGACCCGGGGCCGGAGCCTTTCAGCCAATATCGCCCTGGTCAGGCACAACGCCCTGGTCGGGAGCGCGTTGGCGGCCGCTTTCCAGCGGCTGAAATGAGGGAAAGATCATGAAAAATATCTTTAAGAATTCCGGGGCCGTCATCGGGATGATTCATGCGGGGGCCTTGCCCGGGACGCCCGCCTCAAGCGAAAGTATGGAGCAGATTCTGGCGCGGGCAAAGGAGGAGGCCCTGATTTACCGGGAGGCCGGAGTGGACATGCTCCTGGTGGAGAACATGCACGACGTGCCCTACCTAAAAGGGAGAGTCGGCCCCGAGATCACGGCCGCCATGGCGCTGGTGGGCCACGAAGTCAAAAAGGCGAGCGGTCTTCCCTGCGGCCTCCAGATTCTGGCCGGGGCTAACATCGAGGCACTTGGGGCAGCGAAAGCCGCGGGCCTTGATTTCGTGCGGGTGGAGGGGTATGTCTTTGCGCACGTAGCCGATGAGGGTCTGATGGAGGGCTGCGCCGGGGAACTCCTTCGCTACCGCCGCCACATCGGGGCGGAGGGCATCCTGATCCTGGCCGATATCAAGAAAAAACACGCCTCCCACGCCCTGACCGCCGACGTGGACATCGTCGAGACCGCCCGGGCCGCCCGCTTCTTTAAGGCCGACGGCGTGATTGTAACGGGCGCTTCCACCGGTTCTCCCGCCTCTTTTGATGAGGTGCGCCGGGTCAAAGAATCGCTCGATATCCCGGTTCTGGTCGGCTCCGGGGTGAACCTGGACAATGTCGGGGAGTTTCTTAACCTTGCCGACGCCCTCATCGTCGGCTCGTATTTCAAACAGGACGGCCTCTGGTCCAACCCGGTCGATCCCGGGCGGGTGAAGCTTTTAATACAGAAGGTCCAAAAAATCAGGGCCTGACTCCGATGATGCAAACACTGATAATGGAAAAAGGTGAAAAGATGCAGAGACTTGCAAACATCCATAGGGGCAAGTCCTGGTGGATGGCGTGATACACAATCCTCCCTGGATCGGCAGGCAGAGACTTTGACGAGGCGCAATTTTCTCCTCGGGCTTCTCACTTTTGCCTGGCTCCTTTTATTCGCCGCTAAGTATGTCCATGTTTTCAGGACGGAGCACTTTCAGGGCGGGGGCCGGTTCAGTTTCTACCTGGCGGAAACATTTCTGCGCCTCTCCCTGGCCCGGGAAGTCGCGGGAAGTCCGGCCGCCTGGATCTACCAGGGTATAGCTCTTGATTCCTTCAAGGATCTTGGCAAAACATACCCGGGGAACGGCCGGATTCTCCTTGAAACAGGGATTATCCTTTATGAAATGGGCCGGAAGGAAGAGGCGCTCCGTTCTTTCAACCTGGGGGGGCGTGATGTGCGCTGTGCCGCCCTGGCCGGTGTCCTGAAGGATATTTACAGGGAGAACTATTCCTGTTCACTCAACGCTGTTAAAACCAGGAAGACTCTCGAGGGAGGGTTTTCCGGATGGTTTCTGAACCGGGCTCTTCTTCATCTCTACGAGAAAGCCGGAAATCGGACTCTGGTTGGTGAAATCCGGGAGGAGGGGGAGAGCGGGGGGAGCCGTCTTTTCTTCAGGCTCAGCCTTATTGCGGCCGTTCTTTTTTTGCTGGAGCTCTCCGGGATTGTTTTCTGGATCGTATTTTTTCTGCGTCTCCGAAAAACGAGGGGAGGAGAAAGCCTCCCCCAGCCGCCCTGCGGCTTTGCTGATACCTGGCTGGTCTTTGTCTCCTGGGAAATCCTCCAGATTCTCGCGGGGAAATACCTGTTGAAGGCCTTTCCGGATCTGTCTTCTATCCCCCTGCTGGTCGTTGTTTTCACGCTGAATTACGCCGTGGCCCTGCTCTTCATCTTTGCGCTTTTCCGGCAGAAATTTCCCGGTTTTCTTGCTTCTCTGGGACTTCAGGGTCTTCGCCTGAAAGCGGCCGCTCTGGCCGGATTCGGCGGCTTTCTTGGGGCTCTGCCCCTGGTGACAATTGCGGCAGTCCTCAGCAGACTCCTTTTTAAGGGAGTAAATTTTTCTTCCAATCCCGTCATCCCCCTTATTGCCGGGCGGATGAACTTTTGGGATCAGGCGCTCCTTTTTCTCCTGGTGGCCTGCCTGGCCCCTCTCTTTGAAGAGATTTTATTCAGGGGCCTGATCTACGGCGTTCTCAGGAAGACCCTGAAACCATGGCCTGCCATTCTCCTGGTCTCCTTTCTTTTTTCCTTTTTACACGTGGATCCGGCGGGACTTCTGCCGATTTTTGTGCTGGGGGTTCTTCTGGCCTGGCTCTATGAGCGCACCGGTTCCCTCTTATCTTCGGTCGTCCTTCACGCCCTTTGGAACGGTCTGGTTTTTTTTCTGGCAGGCACTTTCTTCAGGAACTAGGAATCGGATAGATTCCCGGCGAATTATCTAAAAAAATAACCGAGGTTTTTAATGGACGCTTTAAAACGCTACCGGGAACTTCTCGCTCTGATCTCTGAAAGGAAAGAGGCGGTGGGCCGCCTCTCGGAGATGCTCGAAAAAAAGACGACGTGGCTCACCAGTCCCGCCTCTACGCGCTTTCATCTCAACATTGAGGGAGGCCTCCTTATCCACAGCGTCAACGTCACCGAAACCCTGCTCAAGCTGCGACCCATACTGGCACCCGGATTCACCGAGGAATCCTGCGTCATCGTGGGTCTCTTCCACGACACCGGAAAGGTCGGGATGCCGGGCCGGCCCTACTACCTTCCCAACCTAAATGAGTGGGAGATTAAAAAGCAGGACAAGAAATATCGTATCAATCCTGAACTGATAACAGTCGCGATCGGCGCTCGAAGTCTCTACCTGGTCTCCAAGTACGTGCCTCTTTCCGACCAGGAGGCCCAGGCCATCGTCTATCATGACGGCCTCTTCGTCCCCGAGGGACAGAGCATCCTGCACCACGAGGAACCGCTCACTCTGCTCCTGCACTGGGCGGATTGCTGGTCTTCCTCGGTTCTCGAAGCGGGGAAGGAACCCCATTCCGACACCGACTACTATACCGGTCGTGAATAGCGAAAGGAACTGAGGCAGGATGAAAGAAATCTAGTCTTCAGTTATATGAACGGGAGAGGATGGAGCCTGGTGGCTCTTGCGGTCTTCAAAGCCGTTGGGAGGGAGTGCTCCTCTCTCCGGAAGGTTCGACTCCTTCCCTCTCCCGCCAGGCATGGAGAAATATATTTTCGGAACCTTGTAAAATCGCCGCTCACCGCCGGCTGCAAGGCTCACATAGGAAGGTGTGTTCATGACGAAAAACAGGAAGCTTATGGAGTGGGTCCGCGAAATGGCGGAACTCTGTCAACCGGAGCGTGTTATATGGGTGGACGGCTCATTGAAACAGGAGGAGGCCCTCCGCACTGAGGCTCTCTCGACGGGGGAACTCATCCAGCTCAACCAGGAAAAGTGGCCGGGCTGCGTCTACCACCGCACGGCCAAAAATGACGTGGCCCGCACCGAGCACCTGACCTTCATTTGTACATCGCGGAAGGAAGACGCCGGGCCCACCAATAACTGGATGTCTCCGGAGGATGGATACAGGAAGGCCGGGGCCATCTTCTCCGGCTCGATGCGGGAAAGGATGATGTACGTCATTCCGTTTTCCATGGGTCCCGTGGGTTCACCCTTCAGTAAAATCGGAATCGAGCTTACCGACAGCATCTACGTGGTGCTGAACATGCTGATAATGACCCGGGTGGGGCAGGCGGTTCTCGACGTTCTGGGAGAGGAGGGGGAATTTACGAAGGGACTTCACGGGAAGGCCGACCTGGATCTCTCCCGCCGTCTGATTCTGCACTTCCCGGAGGACAACGCCATCTGGAGCGTAGGTTCCGGATACGGTGGAAACGTTCTTCTGGGGAAGAAATGTCTGGCGCTTCGGATCGCCTCATGGCTGGCCCGAAACGAAGGCTGGATGGCTGAACACATGCTGATTATGGGGGTGGAGCGCCCCGACGGCAGCATCACTTACCTCGGGGCCGCTTTCCCGAGCGCTTGCGGCAAGACCAACCTGGCCATGCTTATCCCTCCGGAGGAATTGGCGAAGAAGGGCTACCGGATCTGGACCGTTGGAGACGATATCGCCTGGATGCGGGTGGGGGAGGATGGCCGCCTCTGGGCCGTCAATCCGGAGGCCGGTTTTTTCGGAGTGGTTCCCGGCACCAATTTTAAAACCAATCCCAATGCCATGTTTACCATGAAAAAGAACGCCATTTTCACCAATGTGCTGCTCACGGCTGACGGAGATGTTTGGTGGGAGGGCGAAGACGTCCCTCCGCCGGCCGAAGGGACAGCCTGGGATGGAAGCCCGTGGAAGCCGGGGATGAAGGACGAAAACGGCAATCCCGTAAAAGCGGCCCACCCCAATTCGCGCGTCACCGCTCCTGCCCGGCAGTGCCCCATCATCTCGCCGCGCTGGGAGGATCCCAGGGGAGTGCCTATCTCCGCATTCATCTTCGGGGGAAGGAGGGCCACCCTGGCGCCTCTGGTCTATCAATCCTTTTCCTGGCCTCACGGTGTCTATGTCGGGGCCACCATGGCCTCGGAGCGGACCGCGGCCCAGTATGGAAAGCAGGGCGAGGTCCGTCGGGATCCCATGGCCATGCTGCCATTCTGCGGCTATCACATGGGTGACTACTTCCGCCACTGGCTTTCCATGGGAAAAGCAATTCCCAACCCGCCCCGAATTTTTCACGTCAACTGGTTCAGGACGGGTGAGGACGGAAAATTTTTATGGCCCGGTTATGGCGAGAACCTGCGCGTACTCGACTGGATCATCTCAAGGACTCAGGGCCGGGGTGAGGCCGAAGAGACTCCCATCGGCTATGTCCCGGCGGAGAAGGCGCTGAACATGGCCGGCCTGGATGTCTCCCCGAAAACCATGAATAATCTTCTGGCCATTGACAGGGATGAATGGAAGAAGGAGACGGAGAGCTGCCTTGAGTTCTTCGGGCAGTTCGGGGAGCGCCTCCCGGTGGAGATGCTTGAAGAAAACCGGGCGCTCAAGGCCAGGCTGGCCTGACCCCGTAACTGAATAAGTGGGAGAGAAAGAAGGGAAATTGGACAATATGCGTGAATTATCACTTTTGAACAGGTTTGCCCCTGTTCCTTATAATTATGGTTTGGTCGCGCTGCGCGCGGCCGAACGCCGAAGGGATATATAGGATATATTTATGAAGGACGTCACATCCTTGCCGGATCTGGTCATAGGAGATCTGCGAATAAGTCCTCCAATCATCCAGGGCGGAATGGGTGTGCGCGTCTCGGGATCGCGTCTCGCTTCCGCTGTCTCGAATGAGGGCGCCCTGGGCGTCGTCTCATCCGCTGGAACCGGTGAGGAGTGGCCGGATCGCACTCTAAGCTATGCTGCCCGGTCGTATGTCAGCCTGCGGGACATGTTGCAGAAAACCAGGTTGCTGACGCAAAAACCAATCGCGGTCAACATCATGTGCGCCCTGACAAACTATGAAGATCTCGTAAAGGCGGCTGACGAGGAGGATGTCGCCGCCATAATATCGGGTGCAGGCCTGCCGCTTAAATTACCCGCGCTGGTTAAGCGCAGGAGCATCAAGCTCATCCCTATCGTTTCTTCGGGACGGGCCGCCGACCTGATATGCCGGGTATGGTTGAGAAAACATAACCGCCTTCCGGACGCCCTCGTTGTGGAGGGGAGCCTGGCCGGGGGGCATCTTGGGTTCTCGATGGACGATGTCGTTACTTCACAGGTTCCCCTGGAATCTATTGTTAAGGACGTCCTGTCGGTCGCGGCGCGCTACATGAAGGCCCATGGCATTTCGATTCCCGTGATACCGGCGGGCGGTATTTTCAGCGGAGAGGATATGGCTCGCTTCATCAATATGGGAGCAAGCGGCGTCCAAATGGGTACGCGGTTCGTCTGCACGGACGAATGCGATGCATCCATTCAATATAAGGAGGCTTACCTCTCCTGCCGGAAAGAAGATATCCTGGTCATTAAGAGTCCGCTCAAACTTCCCTTGCGAGTCATCCGGAACAGCTTTGTTGATCGGATGCTGAGCGGTGGCAAGGAGAAGTTTAATTGTCCATATCATTGCCTTGCCACTTGTGAGCCCGACAAATCCCCGTATTGCATAGCACAGGCGCTCATTAACGCATATCGAGGCAACATGCACGCGGGTTTCGCCACCTGCGGCGCCAATGCCTATCGCGTCGAGCATATCGTTTCTGTGCGGGAACTGATACGGGAGCTCGTTGATGAATGCCGCCTGCATCTCGAACCTGCCGCGAAACTACTCTCCACAACGCATAAAATGGAAACTTAAAGGGAACAGGGAGAGGAGTTTATCCCGGGAGGGCGAATCTAGCCTCCGCCATGAAAAGCGACGTTTATTATATCGATTTTGCAACCCGGATGGGACGGGGCATCCTGGAAAAGTTTTCGCTCCTTTTTGAGCGGGCCGGGTTGAACCAAATATTCAATAAAGGGGATCTGGTGGCTCTAAAGATTCACGTGGGCCAGCCGGGGAGCGCCACTTTTGTCCCTCATGTCTACGCGGGACGGGCGGCGAGCCTCATCCGGGAAGGCGGCGGAAACCCCTTCCTCACGGACGCTAACACCCTCTATACGGGGGGACGTTCCAACGCGGTGGATCATACGAGGACGGCTGCCGTCCACGGATTCAATCTGGAATCCTGCGGAGCGCCCTTTCTCGTCGCCGACGGACTCCACGGCCATGAGTACCAGGATGTTCCCGTGGAGGGTGAATACATCAAAAAGGCCCGGATTGCCGCGGCCATCGTACAGGCGGATTCTCTCATCGCCCTGAGCCACTTCAAGGGACATGAGGTCTGCGGCTTCGGGGGGGCCTTCAAAAACCTGGGGATGGGCTGCGCTTCCCGGGCAGGAAAGCAAATCCAGCACTCGGACATCCATCCCGGGGTGCGGGATGAGCGCTGTATCTCGTGCGGAGCCTGCCTGCGCTGGTGCCCGGTTTCAGCCATCACCATGGAAAAGAAGGCTCACATAGACGAGCAGATTTGCATCGGGTGCGCCGAGTGCCTCGTCGCGTGCCGCTCCGGGGCCATAGGGATCAATTGGAAAGAGGGAGCGGCCGGGAGCACCCAGCGCAAGGTAGTGGAGTATGCCGCTGCCGTTCTCACAGAAAAAAAGGGACGCTGCGGCTTCGTTAATTTTCTGATGAACGTCACTCCCTTCTGTGACTGCTATGACGGGAGCGGAAATTTTCTTGTTCCAGATATAGGGATCCTCGCTTCCCGGGACCCCGTGGCCATTGATCAGGCCTCCGTTGATCTGGTGAATGCCGCGCCGAGGCTGTCGGGAACTCCGGGGGAGAAAAATTTGTCCAGTGACGTCTTTGAGACGGCCCATGAGGGAATATCCTGGCGCCCTCAGCTTGAACATGCCGAGAAAATGGGCCTTGGGAGCCGGGATTACCGGTTGATTAAGGTTGAGTAAACGCCAAGGGAGGGAATGTCCGTGCCCCAATTGAGCAAGGAAACACTGGAGAGCTATCTCCGTTACCTCTACCACAATAAGGAAGTCCGGGTGGAATCCTTCGGAGAGATGGGCAAGGATTCCTCGGATGGCGAAATCAAGGGATTCGGTTACGGCAATCCCGTTCTCATACGTTATACCGTCGAAGGCGTGGCGGAGGAAGCCGTTATAAACAGCATGAGAGAAGGAGGGTTCGGGCACGATCACTTCTCCGATCGGGCGCAGTCCCTGCTTTGGGCCCACTCCTGCGACAACAACCTTCCCGGTCACGTCCGCTCCCTCGACGTGGGGGCCTTTCGGAGAGATCATTCGATGCTCTCGGCCGGAGACGTGGAGGAATTTTTTCAGCTCATGCGCTTCGCAGAAGGGGATCTCTACTTCAAGGATCTGGAGCGCATGATGGCGGAAGGGACCATACGGAAGCTTGATTATGAGCGGGGGCGGGCTCTCTCCGATTACCTGGTTGCCATCCACACCGTCAAAAAAGAATCTCCCGGTCTCTACATCCGGAGAACCCGCGATCTAATCGGGCACGGCGAGTGCATCATGGGTCTCATAGACTCTTATCCGCGTGACCTTGACTACATCACGCCGGAGGAACTGGCGGAGATCGAGAAGAAATGCGTTGATTGGCGCTGGCGAATCATGGGATTGAGCCACCGCCTCTGTCAGGTGCATGGAGATTTTCACCCCTTCAACATCCTCTTCCGGGAGGGTTCGGATTTTTCGGTACTGGATCGGAGCCGCGGGGAGTGGGGAGAGGCCGCCGACGACCTCTCAGCCATGGTCATCAACTACATTTTCTTTTCCCTCCAGCGTTCCGGCAGGCTGGAGGGAGGTTTTGAGGCACTCTTCCTCGACTTCATCGAAAATTACCTGAAAAAGACGAAAGATGATGAAATAATGAGGGTTATCCAGCCCTATTTTGCCTGGAGGTCCCTGGTGATTGCCAGCCCCATCTGGTATCCCCACCTGCAGCGGGACATTCGAAAAAAAATCTTCAACTTCATTCATAATGTCTTGAGGGACGAAGTCTTTAATTATCGGCGGGTCAACGACTACCTGGAGGCTGCTACTCCGTCGGTCACAGGGAGAGGCGCCTGATGACCAATATGCCGTCATTCGCCGTATGGGTAACCGGCATTCCGGCTTCCGGAAAGTCAACCCTGGCCCGTATTTTTTCCCAAAAGCTGGCCGGGGAAAACATTCCGCACCAGGTCCTCGAATCCGATGAGATACGGAAAATCCTGACTCCAAAGCCCAATTACACCCCGGAGGAGCGGGATAGTTTTTATTTTGCCCTGGTGGAACTGGGCAAGATGTTTTTGAAACACGGCATCACGGTCGTCTTTGACGCCACCGCAGGCCGGAGGGCCTACCGGGAAAAAGCCAGGCAGGAGATTCCCAACTTTATGGAAGTCTATCGTTCCTGCCCCGTGGAGGTGGCATCCGACAGGGACCCCAAGGGCCTCTATCGGAAGGCCGCCGCCGGGGGAATCGAGACGCTGCCGGGACTGCAGGCCAATTATGAACCGCCGGAAAATGCCGAAATCATCGTTCCGACGGATGCTCCGAACCTGCCCGGAGAAGCTGAAAGGATCTACGCAAAAGCTATAGAACTTTTCAGTAAATAACTTCGAGGAGGGCCGCCATGAATCAACAGTTGCTGGGAATCCTCATAGCCGCCGCCGGAATTATTCTTCTCATGCTGGAACTGGCCTCTCCGGGGATCTATCTTGGGGTGCTGGGAACGTCGCTGTTTCTGGGGGGCATTGCCGGGCTTATCTGGAAGGCTTTTTTCTGGAAGGCCTTTTCGGTGGCCGCCGTTGCCGCGCTTTTTGGTTCCTCCGTTCTCTTTTACCTCTTTTACCGCAAGACCTCGACTTTCAACAATATCCAGGTCGGTTCGGCCGCCCTGGCCGGGAAATCCGCCATCGTAACCGAAAAAATCGACCCGGTCAGGGGCAGCGGGAAAATCAGGGTCGAAAACGAGACCTGGACGGCCCGGGCCGATGAGGAGATAGAGGAAGGCTCGGAGGTCGTCGTGGAATCACTCCGGGGTGTGACGGCCATGGTTAAAAAAGCATAAATAACAACCGCGTGAAACTTACTATTACATAGACTTAATTTTAAAAGGAGGGCTCTTCCATGTCGAGTGTATTAAGCGTCATCCTCATCTTTTCCGTCATCGTCCTCTTCATAATATTCTTTTCGCTTGTCCGGAGCTGTTTCGTCTGGATCAGACCCTTTCAGAAGGGCCTCCATGAGCGCTTCGGCCGCTTCAAGGGCACTCTGGAGCCCGGCTTTTACTACTTCCCGCTAATCTGGCCCTGGGTTGACCGGGTGACGCTGATGGACCTCCGCGAGAACTATACAGAGATTCCGCCCGCCAAGGTGATAACCAAGGATAACGTGGTACTCGAGGTCGATGCGGTCATCTTCTTCCAGGTCGTGGATCCGGCGCGGGCCCTCTACGAAGTGGCCAACGTCGGAGGAGCCATCCTCAACCTGGCCGAGCCGGGTCTCCGAAACATCGTCGGAACCCTCACGGTGGACGAGGCTCTCGTCTCCCGCGAGATCATCAACACCAAGCTTCGGGACGACATGGACAAGTACTCCGACAAGTGGGGAACCAAGGTGACCAAGGTTGAGGTCAAAAGGGTGGATCCTCCCCGGGATATCCAGGAGGCCATGCACCGCCAGAAGACCGCCGAGCAGCTCAAGCGCGCGATGATCCTGGAGGCTGAAGGGAAGAGAAATTCCACCATCGCGGTGGCCGAAGGGGACAAGCAGTCGTCCATTCTCAAGGCCGAGGGCGAAATGACCGCCAAGATGCGCGTCGCCGATGGCGATAGATACTCCCAGATCGCCGTGGCCGAAGGAAGAGCCCAGGCTATTATAAACGTCCTTAACTCCATCCACGAGGGAAAGGTGGATTCCAGCATCGTCTCCTACCTCTACCTCACCGACGCCCTCCCGAAGGTCTTTCAGTCCCCCTCCAATAAGTGGATCATGACCTTTGACCTGCCGAAACTCCTGGAGAGCGGGAATGCCCTGGCCCCGGCCGCCCTGGGCGGGCTTTTGGGCTATGACTTCGGGAAGACCCCCTGGGCGCCGACCTCCGTAGCGCCGCTGACCCCCGAGGCGCCTCTTGCACCGGCCCATGAAAAGCACGACACTCAGAGTTCCGCAGACGTGCTCGCCCGGCTAAACGAGGATGGCATGGCGCCTCAACCGATGAGCGGCGTGAAAGAGGTGGGCGCCGGAAACTGCCTCTACTGCGGCGAAAAGATGCGCCCCGGCTCCCGCTTCTGCCCCAAATGCGGCCACCAGAGCCAGAGCCAGAAGCCGTAAAGCATTCACGGAAGAATTGTATTTTAAATGAGGCGGTTGAGCCTTAAGGCTCAACCGCCTCATTCGTGCAGTTGGAATAGTTTATTATGGTATTCGCTATCGTTTAGCCTTAGCACTCAGTTCGACGTAGTCCTCCACCGGATGATTCGGGTAAATATTGGAATCAGGGAAGCGGAATGCCGGCCGCACCGAGCATTGCGCCCGCAGATCGCGCCAGAATGCCGACCGGGACTCCTCGGGCAGACACGCCTGCAATAAGGTGGTATTGAGAAAAACTTTTCCTCCTTTTCGCCATGCTTCCTTCATTTTTTCCGTTAAGCTTGGTGGGAACCGACCCTGGCAAAGCTGGACGGCATCCCCTTCATCAATTCGGATATCCCTTGCCAGAAATATGTATCGGATGCTCCAATCCGGCTCGCAATAACCGCGCCCGATGGTCCCGCATAAAAACCAGTCATGGCGACGGACTATCCCTTCCAGGCTCCGGCACTTAACTAGGTAATCATCGGGCCGGTGCCCCGCCGCCACCTGCTGAGTATTGGTCCAAAGAAGACCGGCAAGAATGAGACCCAGGATCACCCAGGCGGGACGGGAAGATGCGGCTCCGAGCATAAAGAAAAGCCCCAGGGCACAGATGTAGACAAAAACATGGGCGGCATCCATCATAAAAAAAGTACCGCTGAAACACGCCAGCCATACAAGAGCGCACAGAAACCATCGTCCCCGTGATGGCGTTTGAAAACGGGTCTTTATTCCCCAGTAGAGCAGCACCAGCGCCATCCCGCAGAGAAACAGTAAATTGAGCCGGTTGTTCAGACCAAGCGCCACTGTCGCCGTATCATATATTGTGTAATCGGGCCATCCTTGAACGTTGTTCATGGGTGACAGAGTCTGGGAAACGATACATCTGAGCAGCAGCCACAATTGTCCTGAGAAAGTGACGGAGCCCTCCGGAAAAAGAAAAGAAATGCCGCCCGGAATAGCTCCTGGCGAGAGTACCTGCCTGAAATCCGAGACGGCTCCAAACAACCCGTTAATGGACCGTGGAATAAAACCGGTGACGGTAATGAAAACCACCAGGTACAAAGCGGTGATGCAGACCACTGTCGCCAGAAGATAGATAGCGGCGTCCTTTACGGATTGACTCCAGCGCTCGCCCCGGAAAAAAAGACAGAGGATAACAACAGGGACTATGGGAACGGCACCCATGAAAAAGCTTATCGCCAGGGCTGAAGCCAAAGCCGCTCCCAGGACAAACCACCGGGAAGTACGGGAAAAAATCAGATATACGGCCAGCAGAAGAAAGAATGTGCTCGCAGTATAGGTTTTCACCTGACCGCTCCAGAACCAGAAACCGTAGCCGATGGAAAAAATACCTGCAAGAAGAAAGGCCGGCAGCGGCTCTCCGAAGGCCCTTACCAGGAGCCAGTACAATATGAGTACCGCCAGCAGGCTGAAGAGAGCGCTTACGATCTGCAGCGGGAAAAGGAGCCTCCCCGTATAGCCCATGAAGTATAAAACCCGGGCAACCCCATAATAAAGAACGCTCATCATGACATGTCCGAATGATAAGAGATGCTGACCAAACCATCCCTCAGGATCCTGGATCGCTTTCTCGATATAGTAGGTATTTCGGAATGATTCACTCAGATACTGAGTGGGGAAGAGAAAAAGTCTCGTGGCCACGGTGAAAATTACAGTGAGTCCGCAGAAAATCCATGCGGTTCTTCTGCGGTCCTGCGCCATGGAAGCGCTCTTGACATTCTCTGTCTTGGCAGGTTCTCCGCCCCCGGCGGCGGCTGCTATTCCGATCTTTTTTGACATTTCAGCGTTTCTCTTCCTTTAATCACGTAGTAATTATAGGTATTCGATTCCTTAAGTTCAGCTCCTTTCGACAGGTGTTTCCCGTCGAGTATGAAAAGAGCGGGGTGAAAAGAGAGAAAAGGCAATCGATTTTTACATATTTTTCAGAAGGAGTTTTAAGGAGAGCGGCAAATACTGTACTATATTATTAAAAAGGAGTGATATGCATGAAAAAGGTTTTCCCGATGTTTTTTGTTCTGCTCCTGGTCGCTATCTTCGTTGTCTCCTGTGCGACACCACCCGCCACCAACCAGCCTCCGGTCGGCACACAGGTGTCTCCCGGTGCGTCTCCCGGTGCATCGCCGGCTAAAATCGCCAAGGAAAAAACACTCAAGGGGATTAAGGGAATGCTGGTCTTTGAAGCCCCTGTTCCCGCCGGTAAACTGGAGTTTGCCAAAGCGGATCCAAAGACCCAAAAAGAGATTAAGTTCTTTTCGTACAAAGGGCTTATCTTAGGATTTGAGGTCCCCGGAATGTCCTCGGGCTCTAATCTTCTTGTGGGTGAGGACGGAAGCTTTGAACTGCTCGATATCAATGTTTCTGCAGCGTTGCCGGCTCAGATCAAAAAGTACGATAAAATTGTGATTACCATGCCCAAGTTCAAGGAAGTAGTTCTCATGAATGTTCCCAGTGATCCGATGAAACCGAGCGACATAGGCAAGATCGTCCTGAAGCACGCAAACGCAAAGTAAGATACATACTATCCCGGCTCTGGCCGGGATAGTATGTTGACGGAACCGCAAAAAAAGGTGGAAAGCGTGGGGTCTCGTATTTCAAGGTATGCTGCGGCCATCCTTGCTTTGTTTCTTCCCTTTGTCGTCTATGGTCTATTTCCCTCTGCTCAATTTGATTCGGAGGGCCTGATACAGGCATACAGGGGGGAAGTTTATGGCTTGGCGGGCGCGACAAATTTTGCCTTCTGGAATGCGACGTGTCTTTTTGGAGGTCTCACTTCTGCGCTTGTTATAAAGATCTGGTCGGTTATCGGGCATCCGGGGGATTCGCTGGGAGTCATCCGTTTTTTTAATTTCTTTTGCGGAGGTCTCTGTGCCCTGGTTCTCTTATGGCTCCTCCGGACCTTGAACAAAGAAAATCCGGTCTCCCTCCTGGTGAGTCTTTTGTTCTCGTTTTCCTCAGGAATCTGGCTCGTTTGTACGAACATCCGGAACTATCCGGTAGACATCCTGGTCTTCCTCTTGAATTTCTGTTATCTCTTCCTGGGGCGCCGCGCAAGGTATAGTCCCTTTGTTCTTGGAATCTTGAACGCACTGGGATATTTTTTTCACGTCACGGGAATTGTTTTTATTCCAGTTGTTCTGGCAAGCTTTTTTCTTGACAGCAACCCTTTCAGGAAAAAGGCCCTGAATATCCTTTATTACCTGATATCCCTGGCGGGCTCGTTTCTGGCGATTTTTTACGGTATTTATCTGATTGTCAGAGATAATACGGGCAGGTTCTCCGGATTTTTCCACTATGAAATGAGCGGCTATATCCTGAGGCGTCTCGAGTATCAGAATTTCAACACAACCCTGTCGTTTTATATGCATAAGGTGGCTGTCTTCTGCTCCAGCCTGATGTCTTCGATTGTATTTGGGAACATTTCTTTTTACCATATACTCTATGATTCCCGCTTCATTCTTGTTGTCTTCATCCTGTTGCTCGCCATAACCATGAAGAGGCTGATGAAGGAACATTTTTACGAAGTCACCCTCTGCATTCTCTGGTTCCTCTGCTCTTCCGCGGCTTTCATAATTCTGGATCCGGGCCATCCTTTCATTATTGTGACGGCCATTCCTCTCTTTATTCTTTTAGGATTGTCTGCCGGGGCACTGAAATCCATGTTGGGCTTGAAATGGAAATTCCTGGTTTCTCTTGTAATCGGCCTTTTGCTCGTCCTGAATTTTTACGCAAATTTCAGCAACTGGATTTACAGAAGTTCCCTGATTACCAGTAATGAAGAATTATCAAAGGTAATGTACTTCAAAAACAATCTTCTGGAAAAAGATTGTGTCGTCGCATTAGGGGTCACGAATGATGGCGTGAATTTTCTTTACTTCGCAAGGTGCGAAGTTGTTGAGGTCGCCAATTTCATGGACTGGAAACCAAGGCCTGAAAAGTACCCGGAACTAATGCGCGAACTCCGCTCACGGGTCGGCCGGCAGAGGGTTTTCCTCTATTCCCCGCATCTGATAACTAATGATTACGATTCGTTGGCTGCCCAGCAGGGATTGGACCTTCCATTGCTGCGCAGATATTTGAGAGATAATTTTTCTTTCAAGCCATATATAAGTTTGAATGAGGATGCCCGGTTGATTCGATTGACTGAGAAGCCGTCCCGCAAAACGCATTAAAACGTGGCCGGGTTTTAGTTCAGTGCTTTTCGGGATTTCCTGTAAAACGCTGCCGGGTTAACACGTTTTAATTTCGACACTTGGAGCCGTCCTTGAAATCAGATCCCGCGAGAGACCCATGGCCTCCCGGACTTCCCGCATGGTGGTCCCGGCGATTTCTTTACAGCGGCGGGCGCCCTCATCCAGCACCTTGAGGACAAAATCAGGATTCTGCAGGAGTTCCCGTTTCCTCTCCTGGATGGGTTCAAATTCCCTCCAGAGGCTTTCCAGGAGGATTTTCTTGCAGTCCACGCAGCCGATGGCGGCGGTGCGGCAGGCTTCCTCGATTTCCCGGACTTTCTCCTCAGCCGTCAGGCTCTTGTGGATGGTGAAGAGGTTGCATATCTCCGGGTGTCCCGGGTCGGAGCGCCTGAGGCGAGATTCATCCGTGAAAGCGGTCGAGAGCTTCTGCCATAGGGTCTCTTTCGTCTCCATGAGCGAGATGGTGTTTCCCTTCGACTTGGACATCTTGGATTTCCCGTCCAGGCCCATCAGGCGCGGGGTGGGGGAGAGGATCACCTCGGGCTCGGGGAAGATCTCTCCGTAGCGGTTATTGAATTTCCTCACGATTTCCCGGGCCAGCTCTACGTGCTGAACCTGGTCTTCTCCAACCGGGACGTGGGTCGCCTTGTAGAGAATAATATCGGCGGTTTGCAGTACCGGGTAATCAAAAAGTCCCGTATTGATGTTCTGCTCATTCTGCCTTGATTTTTCCTTGAATTGAATCATCCTCTCCAGCTCGCCTATGGGAGTCACGGTGTTGAGAACCCAGCACAGTTCGGTGTGCTCCGGAACATGCGACTGGACAAAAAGAGTGCATTGGGAGGGGTCGAGGCCGGCTGCGATATTATCGAGGGCCGCCTCAAATATACGCCGGGGCATTTCCTTCGGGTCGTATTCGATCGTTGCGGCGTGGTAGTCCACGATGCAGAATATACATTCGTACCGGTTCAGAATTCCGACCCAGTTCCGGATGGCTCCCAGGTAATTCCCCAGGTGGATTTCGCCCGTGGGCTGGATTCCGGAAAAAACTCTTGATCTTTTCTTTTCCATGCCGTCTCCTTCGTGCAAATAATCGGTTATAGATAGTTTGTGACAGGATGAAAACTTCCTTCTTGGGCAGGCAGGGAAATCGGTTTATCTGAATTGTGAAAATTCACGCCTGCTGGAAGACGTTATCCGCGACCCTTCCGGCCCCGGCTGAAGGATTCACCAGGGTCTTTCTCGAAACAAGCCCAAGCCTGAAAACCTTATTTAATAAAGGAGAAAAAACGTGAAAAAAACTGCTAAAATTCTATTGGGGTTAGCCCTGGTCTTTGTTCTGGGCCTCGCCCTCCTCCTTCTCTGGCCCGGGATCCAAAAGGTCGTCATTACGGTCACCGGAACCCATCTGAAGTTCGTCTTCAAGCCGGGCGAAGAAAATCGCTACCGGATCAGGAATGAAATCCAGATGAAGACAGAACTCAAGAATTTCCCGGCGGAGGCCTTTCAGCGGGTACCCGCCTTAAATTCGCTCAAGCAGATGACGATCTCCCAGGACAACCTTATCCGTATGAAAATAGTGGAAGTTTCTCCCGAAGGCGAAGTTGCGATGGATTTGAAATATGATACGGCCAGACAGTCTTTTCAACAGGGTGATATGCCTGCACAGCAGAACCTGCCCAGCCCCCTGCAGGGCCGGACGATTAACATGAAGATGAACGCCAAGGGCGAGGTTACCGATATTGAGGGTCTGCAGGGAATTCCGGGAGGCCAGGGGCTCGATCTCAAGGAGACTTTCCGCTATCTGAATCCACAGCTTCCCGACAAGAGGATCAGGATTGGGAATTCCTGGACCCAGGAGGGGGAAGTTCCGGTTGAGGGCGGCGGCGCGGCTATGCTCATGAACATAAAGACCGTCTATACATTTGAGGGTTTAGAGAAAGTTGGTTCCTATGAATGCGCCCGGATCGGCACGCTGACTGAAGTCAAATTTTCCCTGAAAGCCCTGGCTTCATTACGGGGAGAGGGCGGCGGCGGCGGTACCGGCAAGGGTGCTCTTTATTTTGCTTTACGTGAGGGCAAAGTCGTCAAATCCTCCGTAGAGATGGATACGAAGATAAATTTTGTGATGGACATCCCCTCTCAGGCTCTTAAACCCGGCCTGATCATCATGCAGAAAACACGTTCGAGCATGGAACTTTTGTAGGAGGCGCAAGATAATTTATGAAAATTTTTGTATGTATCAAGCAGGTCCCCGATACAGAAACCCGGATCAAAATCGCCCAGGAAGGCAACGGAATCGTTACAGAGGGAATCAAGTATGTTGTGAATCCCTACGACGAGTTCGCCCTGGAAGAGGCCATCCGGATCAAGGAGCAGAACCCGGGCAGCGAGGTGACCGTGGTCACGGTGGGCCCTGAGCGGGCCAGAGAAGCTCTTCGCAGTTGCCTGGCGGTTGGCGCCGACAAGGCGGTTCTCCTCAGGGACGACTCCGGCTCCCTGGACAATCTGGCCGTTGCCTGGGTGCTCTCCCGCCACATGTCCGACAGGGGACCGGATCTGATTTTCACGGGATTACAGGCGGTGGATGACAACATGGCCCAGGTCGGAGGGAGTATCGCGGCTTTTCTTAAACTTGACTTTGTTGCCGGAATCGTCAAAATTGACGTTGGAAAAGCGGAAGCGGTCGTAAGCCGCGAGGCGGAGGGAGGCGTTGAAGTCATACGCACCTCCCTTCCGGCTGTCTTCTCCGCCCAGAAAGGCTTGAATGAGCCGCGCTATCCCTCCCTCATGGGGACCATGCAGGCCAAGAAGAAGCCGATCGAGGAGATTGAAGCGGGGAGCCTGCTTAAGGACATCACCCCCTCGCGAATTAAAACTCTCAGGATGTTTTATCCCCCTGAACGCCCTGCCGGGCGTATTCTTTCCGGGGAGCCTCCCGAGGTAGTCTCTGAGCTGGTTCGGTGCCTGAGAGAAGAAGTAAAATTACTGTAATTGAGGAGGACGTTTTATCATGGCAGGGATCTTTGTTGTTGGCGAAATTAGGGATGGCGGGCTCTCCAAAGCGACTCTTGAGATGCTCTCTGGAGCGGCCCGCGTCGGAATAAAAATTAAAGAACCGGTGGCTCTGGTTCTGCTCGGGAAAGGCTTGCCCGATGTATCTTCGAAGGCCAGGGCCTTTGGGGTTTCTCATCTTCTGCTGGTTGATGACGAGACACTTGCCGGATATAACCTGGGGGTTTCCCTGGCGGTGCTGCAGGATATCTATTCCAAAAATGCGCCGCTGATGCTGATGCTTTCCGCCTCCGTGCACGGGAAGGAAATCGCAGCCATGCTGGCCGCGGAAACCTTCCTCCCGCTTTTCCCTGACTGCATCGGCCTGGCCGTGGACGCGGAGGGGCAGGTCGAGTTGACCCGGCCCGCCTACAGCGGGAAAATTCGCACATCTTTGACGCGGGCGCAGCTCACCCCGATGATTGTAACGGTGCGGCCTAATATCCTGCCGGTGGAAGAGCACCCGGCGGGGGAAATCGTTGTGGAAAAGGTTTCGTCTAAACTTCCTGAAAAATCCGGGTGGAAGCTTCAAGAGACCGTCAAGCCCCAGACGGAACTGCCGGAGCTCACCGAGGCCAGGATCATCGTCTCGGGAGGAAGGGGCCTTAAGGAGGCCGGCAATTTCGTCCTTCTGGAAACTTTAGCCAGGGCCATCGGGCCGGATGCCACGGTGGGAGCATCGAGGATGGCCGTGGACTCGGGCTGGAGGGACCATGCCTTCCAGGTGGGTCAGACCGGCAAGGCCGTAAGTCCGGATCTCTACTTTGCCTGTGGGATCTCCGGGGCCATTCAGCACCTGGTGGGCATGTCTTCCTCCAAGTGCATTGTGGCGGTCAACAAGGACCCCGAGGCCAATATTTTCAAGGTCGCCAATTACGGCATCGTGGGGGACGTTCTGGAAGTTCTGCCCCTGCTTACTGAAGAATTGAATAAAGTGAGATCGGTGCCTGTATAGAGCGCCGTAGGAATACAATAATTTAGCGGGAGTTTTCAATGAACCTGAGTTTGCTGGAAAAAGTCATTCTTTGCCTTTGCATTCTGGGCGCCTTCGCCGTCTTCGGAGTCTGCCTCTACCGTCGTTACCTCCTGGTGCGGCTTGGTAAGCCGGAAAACCGCTTTGACCGGATAGCGGAACGTTTTCTTTTTCTTATCAAGACGATCTTCGCTCACACCCTCGTCCTCCGGGAGTGGTATCCGGGCCTCATGCACTTCATGATCTTCTGGGGCTTCCTGGGCCTCTCCTTCGGCTACATAGAAATGTACGGGCAGGGTTTCAGCCCCGGCTTTCAGCTCCCGATTCTCGGGATGGAGCCGATTCGTCCCTGGTTTCTGCTTTTCAAGGACATCTTCGGAGCGCTCGCCATCCTGGGGGTGCTGATAGCCGCCTGGAGGAGGTATATCCAGAAGCCGGAACGGCTTACCGCCAGTTCCGAGGCGGCGATCATTCTGGGCCTCATCTTCTCCGTCGTCACGGTCGGTTTTATTACGGACGGCCTGAAGCTGGCCATCGTCGGGAATGATCCTCTGGCCTCCTGGTCTCCCGTGGCCCTGGCCGTATCCCGCCTCTTCGCCGGGTTCCCGCCGGACCTGCTCGTCATTTATTACAAGGTTGGCTGGTGGCTCCACCTCTGCCTCATCCTCGGATTTCTCATTTTCATCCCGCTCTCGAAGCACCTCCATCTCCTGGCCTGCCCCGTCAACGAATTTTTCCGCAACCTCAAGCCTCGCGGCGAGATGCCTCCCATAGATATCGAGAAGGCGGAAACCTATGGCATTGATAAGATAGAAGAATTTTCCTGGAAAGGCCTCCTGGATCTTCTGACCTGCACCGAGTGCGGGCGCTGCCAGGACGCCTGCCCGGCTCATTTAAGCCAGAAGCCCCTGAGCCCCAAGAAAGTCATCCTGGACCTCAAGCACCACCTCTTTGAGAGGGGTCCGGACCTTCTCAAGGCTGTCGTTAATGATGAGAAGGAAATTCAGAAAATGATCGGGGAGGTCATCGACGAGGACGCCATCTGGGCCTGTACCACCCGCGCTTCCTGCGTGGATCAGTGCCCCGTCCTCATCGAACAATTCCCCAAGCTGCTGGAGATGCGGCGGAACCTGGTGCTCATGCAGAGCCGCTTCCCCAAGGAAGTCACGCTTTGTTTCAAAAACATGGAGAACAACGGGAACCCATGGGGCATAGGCTGGGCCAGCCGGGCTGACTGGGCCAGGGATCTGGAACTTAAAAAACTCAAGGCCGGGGATGAAGTGGACGTCCTTTTATGGGTCGGCTGCGCCGGTTCTTTTGACGAGCGCAACAAGAAGGTGGCGACTTCCCTTGTGAAGATTCTCAAGACCTCCGGCGTCTCCTTCGGTTTTCTGGGGGAGGCCGAGAAATGCTGCGGCGAATCGGCCCGCAGGCTGGGTAACGAATATCTCTTCCAGATGCTGGCCCAGGAAAACATCGCCACCATGAAAGAGATCAAATTCCGCGAAATAGTGACGATCTGCCCTCATTGCCTGAATACCCTGGGGAACGAGTATCCCCAGTTCGGAGGAAAGTATTCCGTCAGGCACCACACCTCCTTCATCGCCGATCTCCTCGAACGCAAGGCTCTGAAACTTTCCGGAAGTCTTCCCCAGACGATCACCTACCATGATTCCTGTTACCTCGGCCGCTACAACGGTTTCTACGCGCCGCCCCGCGAAGTCATTACGTCCATTCCGGGAGTACGCCTTAAAGAGCTTCCACGCAACCGCTCCAAGAGCTTCTGCTGCGGCGCCGGCGGGGGCCGGATGTGGATGGAGGAAAATATCGGGACCCGGATCAACAGCTTGAGAACCGAGGAAATTCTCAAGGTCAAGCCTGAAATGGTGGCCACGGCCTGCCCCTACTGTCTCACCATGGTGGAGGACGGCCTGAAGGAAAAGAACGCGGAATCCCTGCCTGCCAGGGATATCGCGGAAATCGTCTGTCAGGCCATCTGATGGCCGGGAACGGACTTTTGGGTTTCCTCGGTAAATATCTGGGGTCGCCCCTTGCGGCCGTTATTCTCATCTTTACTCTGGCCGCCGCTTCTCTTCTGGGAACTGTTATACCGGGCGGGGAGGCGGTCTATCACTCGCCTCTATTCCTTTTTCTTCTTGTCCTTATCGCGCTCAACCTTCTGGTCTCGATCATCCGCAGGTTCATTGGAATTTTTTCATACGGCCCGGATCGGCCCGCTGCCGGGGGGCTGGATACCTTCAGCGAAGGAATACCGCTCAAGGTATCACTGGGCTTTGGCGATGCGGAAAAAGCGGTGCGAAGGGCCGCCTGGAAACTTCGCTATATTATAGCCAGTGAAAAAAAAGATGGAAAGACAATTTTTTTTCTGTTCGAGAAAGGGCGGCTCAAACGCTGGGGCTCATTATCTGTTCACGTCGGCATTCTTTTGGTCATTCTGGGCGTAATATGGGGGAACATCCCCGGGGTCAGTTTTTCCAGAACCCTGAGTTTGACGGAGGGGGAGTCCGTCAAACTGGAAAATAAGGTCTCTCTTGAGCTTTCACGGCTTGGAATAGATATCGGAGAAGACGGTATCCTCAGGGATATCACCAGCTTTTTGAAAGTCCAGGGGAAGAGAACCCTGAAACACGGCGCTCTTCGGGTCAATCACCCGATTACCGTCGAGGACACCGCTATTTACCAGGTTTCGTGCGGCATTGCTTCTATTCTCCTCAGGATGGAAACGAAGGGGAGAGCAGCCCGTTTTTTTGAAAGCAATTTCAAAGATGGCTTCCCATCAGCAAAAGAGCGGCTTTTTTTGCTAGGCGACGGCGCAGCCATCATGGTGTCCGAAATTATCCCCCACTACGCCCTCATCCGCGGGAAGGTGGTCAACGAGAGCGGCTATCCGGCCAATCCGGCGGTCCGCATCATGTTCAACGGTCATTTCCCATCTCCCGGAAAAGCCGCACCTTCCATGATGGAAGCCATGCGGCACTGGAAGGACCTTGGCTGGATCACGAAAGATTTCGGCTCTGCCTTCGGCGGTCACGTAATAACCATGGAGTCTGCGGGACTCTACAGCGGACTTCTGGTGAAGCGGGAGCCGGCTCTTCCCCTCGTCTGGGGAGGCGCTCTCATCCTTCTTCTAGGCCTCTTTCTTGTTTTCTTTCAACCCTACCGCTCCCTTCGCCTTCTGCTTGTCGCCCAGGAGAACGGGATTTCAGCTATGCTACTGACCCGTGAGAAGGATTCGACCTCATACCAAAAAGAAATGAACGTCATCCAGAAAGAACTGGGAGGCTGAGATGCAGGGTCTTGAAAGGACGGCTCTCTTCGGTTTTTTGTTCCTCTCTGCCGGGAGCGCTTTCTTTTATCTCCTGTATTGCCTGCTGAAAAAGGAGATGCTCGGAAAGATCGGCCTGGCGCTTCTTTCTCTCGGATTTTTGTCGGGAGCGGTAAGCATGGTGACGCGCGCCATCCAGGCGGGAAGGCCGCTCCTTACCAATCTCTACGAAGTGCTGGTTTTCACCTCCCTGGGGATAGCATTCTGCTTCATTATCGTGCAGATTCGGCGCCGGATATCCCTTCTGGGCGTTTTTGTGGCACCGGTCATCTTTTTTCTGCTTCTCTTCGCCCTGACCCGCCCGGTTGAGATCAGGCCGCTTCTTCCCGCCTTGAAAAGCCCCTGGCTCCTCTGGCACGTCGGTCTGGCTATCCTCTCCTATGGGGCCTTCGCCGTCGCCTTCGGGGTCGCTCTTCTTTATTTATGGAGGGAGGCCGCCGAGCGGAAGGGAAGCCCCCTTCTTAAAAATCTTCCCACTCTTGAGTTTCTGGATTCTCTCGGTTATCGCTGCATATCTCTCGGCCTTCCGCTTTTGACGCTGGTCATCGTGAGCGGCGCCGTATGGGCCCAGCAGGCTTTCGGCCAATACTGGCAGTGGGACCCGAAAGAGACCTGGTCGCTCATCACCTTTCTCGTCTATGCCGGGTACCTCCACGCGCGCCTGTCCATGAGATTCAAACCGCGCCTGCTGGCCATCTTTTCTGTCCTGGGTTTTCTGGCCGTCCTCTTCTGCTTCCTCGGGGTAAATCTGCTGATGAGCGGCCACCACAGCGAGATAACAAGGTAGCTGTTCCTCTGTCCAAAGATCCGATCTCGGCAGGGGAGTTTTTGTAAGGGGTCGAAAGTATTGTTTAATGGCCTGAACCCTACTTTTATCCTTAATAATTCCAAGAGTTCCGGCTT
This sequence comes from bacterium, assembly GCA_043798715.1. Taxonomy (GTDB): domain Bacteria; phylum Vulcanimicrobiota; class JAZDOK01; order JAZDOK01; family JAZDOK01; genus JAZDOK01. Next base: position 20,391 of record JAZDOK010000018.1, on the reverse strand, counting down.
GGAACTCCATGATTAAACAGGAGGTTTATATGCGATTCATCAAATGGCCTGGTCTTTCTATGATTGCGGTATTACTTTTTCTCAGTGCGAGTGCCGGCGGCAGCAGTGGTGGCTCCTCTAAGCCGCCCTCGGCGCAGCTCCTGCCCAATATGGGCCAACAGATTACTCCGCTGGCGCCCCGGGATTCCCGGTTTGAACCGTTAAACCCTGATTTGCCCGAAAAACCAGGCTGGCTGGCGGGACAAGCCGTCACCACCGTGGTGAGTCCGGATCACAAGACCCTGCTGGTTCTGACCAGCGGGTACAACCGCTTCTATAAAACAAACACTCCACTTCCATCTTTCCCGGATTCGAATGAGTACGTGTTCATTTACGACATTTCGACTCCCACGCCGGTCAAGAAGCAAGTAGTTACGGTTCCAAATACCTACAACGGTATTGTCTTCGATCCATCCGGCAAGGCTTTTTATGTGGCCGGCGGGGGCGATGACAACGTTCATATTTTTACTCTAAGCGCTGATGGAACCTGGGGGGAGCCCGGACCTGCGCTTGCTTTGGGCCACCACAACCTGGGCAATGGCCTGGTCGGGAAGTCCGACGTCGGAGCAGGCTCGATAAACCTTCAAGTCGGCGTGAAGCCTTGCGCCGCCGGTGTGGCTATTTCGAATGACGGCCAGACTCTGGCGGTGGCGAATTACTACAATGACTCGATAACGGTGTTCAACGGAGGTTTAGGCCAATGGTCGCCGGGAAGGGAACGCGACCTTCGTCCCGGCAAGAGCGATGTATCGAAGGCGGGCACACCGGGCGGTGAATATCCTTTTTGGGTGGTTATTAAAGGTAACGGAGCGGACGCGACAGCATATGTATCAAGCATTCGCGACCGCGAGATAGTCGTAGTGAATCTGAACGGAGCATCGTTGCCGACGGTAACGGCCCGGATCCGGGTGAAAGGTCAGCCGAACAAGATGACGCTGAACGCGGCCCAGTCGCTCCTTTATGTCGTCGAAGACCAGTCGGATACGATTGACATAATCAACACCGGGACGAACGAGATAGTCGAAATCATCCCGGTAATCGCTCACGCTTCAGTAATGCCTTCCTCGCTGGCGCGATATAAGGGCGCGAACCCCAACAGCGTGACGCTCTCTCCGGATGAAAAGCAACTCTATGTGACTAACGGCAATCTGAATTGCGTCGCGGTGGTGGCGCTGGGCGGAACGAATAGCGGCGACCGGGTAATTGGTCTCATTCCGACCGGTTGGTACCCTAACTCAGTGAGCTTAAGCGGCGACGGCAAATGGGTTTATGTGGTCAATGGGAAGTCGCCTACGGGTCCTAATCCCGGTCTTCGCTATAGCTACGGACCGCCGACACATACAAGTGGTTGGATATCCAATCAGTATAATCCCCAGTTGACTAAAGCCGGCTTTCAGAGCTTTCCTCTCCCAAGCAGGGCGCAGTTTGCGACGCTGACGGCGCAGGTAGCCATGAACAACCGGTTCTCCCACAACGAGAGTGCCAAAGACGCCGCGGTCATGGCGGCCGTGCGTAAGTATGTCAAGCACGTTATCTTCATCATCAAGGAAAACCGGACTTACGACCAGATTCTGGGTGACCTGGAAATCGGCAATGGCGACCCTGATTTGGCTGAGTTTGGAGAGAGGTACACGCCGAATCTGCATAACCTGGCGCGAAACTTTGTCACGCTCGACAACTTCTATGCCACCGCCGAAACCAGCTATGACGGCTGGTCCTGGTCTACTTCGGCCCAGACCCCCGATGTTACAGAACGCCAATTCCCGGTGGCCTACGCAATGCGCGGTCTCAGCCTGGATAGCGGGGGTCTGGTTCGCAATGTGAACGTTGCCTTATCATTAGAAGATCGCCAGAAGGCCAATCCCCTCAACCCGGACGATCCGGATCTGTTACCGGGCCAGACCGATGTGGCTGCGCCGGATGGACCTAACAATGAAGTTAATACCGGTTATTTGTGGGATTCCGCGTTGCGGGCTAAGCTCACGGTTCGCAATTATGGTTTCGCTGTGGACTGTACCCGTTATGCCTTCCCTCAAGGCTCCCCTTACAGCCTCCCCTTGCTGCGCGACCCGTACTCAGCCAATACGACCGTGGCCTATCCTTCGAGTGCTGCCCTCGCTCCATACACCGATCCGTATTTCCGCGGTTTCGACAACTCCTTGCCGGATTATTGGCGTTTCAAGGAGTGGGAGCGAGAGTTCGATACCAGGTACGCCAAAGCCGGGGGAGCGGAACTGCCTTCGTTGAGCCTCGTTCGCTTCATGCACGATCACACCGGAAACTTCGATACCGCGATTGACGGTGTGAACACTCCGGAGCTGATGCAAGCCGATAACGACTATGCGGTCGCCTTACTGGTTCAGAAGGTCGCAAACAGCAGGTTTGCTAACAACACTCTGATCTTCGTAATTGAAGACGACTCGCAGGATGGCGGCGACCATGTTGATTCGCACCGCACCGTCGCTTTCGTGGCGGGCGCCTGTGTTAAGCAAAGGTCCCTGGTCTCCACGCAGTACAACACCATTGACTACATACGTACAATTGAAGAGGTTCTGGGTCTTCCCCCGATGAACATAAACGACGCGCTCGCAAGGCCCATGGCCGACATCTTCAACATGACGCCGAAACCGTGGAGCTTTACCGCCGCTCCCGCAGCGATTCTTTACGGTACGAAACTGCCGCTGCCTCCCAAACCGGCCGGATTGATCGTGCCAAAGTCGACGCACGACGCGAAGTATTGGGCGGAGGTCACTAAGGGAATGGACTTTACATACGAAGACCGTTTCGATTTCGCGCGCTACAACCGCATTCTCTGGAAAGGGCTGATGGGCAACAAGCCTTATCCCGCCGCGCCGACCGGAAAGGACCTGCGCCAGAACCGCAAGGAGCTCCTCGCGCGTTACCGGCAGTCAGAGAGATAATTATAGAATTAAGGAGAATTTTTATGAAACCATCTTATGCATTCAAAAGGTTCTGTTTAGTCTGTTTGGCGGGCATGCTGATTTTATCTTTAGCGGCCTGTGGAGGAGGCTCTTCCGGTAACAATGCGCCAACAACTCCCGCTCCGCTGAGTGCCGGAAACCTTAATCTGATCTTCGTGGTAAGCCCGGATTTGGCTTACGACCCGCTCGGCGACATCAATACAACCACGGCAAATCTTAGCAATCAGGGTTTACAGCGCTCTCTCCTCATGGGCACATACCTGAAACAGCATTTACTGGGGACAAACAACGTAACCGGCATTCACGTGCTCGAACCGATGACCCACTTGCAAACCGCAAACAATTACCCTGACATGGCGGCAATCGGGTTCATTCAGCAGTTCGCCCTTCTCAACCAAATCACTATACAAGGTGCGACTGCCAACAGCTACCCACTCTATGCAGCGTATGGGGGGCCGGGGGACGTGCCCAGCGGAGTTATTGCGCCGAATCCTTACATCCCTGGTGCCCAGGGGCTGGTTTTCAACGACGCGAGCGGCAACAATGTTGCCCTGGTGACAGGCATTATCCAGGCAAACGTCCCTGGCTTTTATGTCTTCTCGGCGCCATGGGAGACTACCAGCGCTTTGCTGGCAAATATCAAAACGACCAAGGGATATAACCTGAATCTTCCCACGACCTATATGGGTCCAAACTTTGTCTATGTGATCACCATCGCGCCATCGGGAGACGCCGGCCTGCTTACCTTTGACAGCAAACTGAGCCCGCCTGCCACCTACCCTGTGCTGCCCTCGCCGGTGGCAAGCGTTTCATGCACGCAGCAGAACTATTTCAGCTGCACACGGACCGGAGGGGTTAACGGCGTCGTAATTCCGCCGGGAACCAACACCAACGAAACGGTTTACCTGATCCGGCACGCAGAGGCGCATCCGACGAGCAGTTTTGAAGACGGCAACTTTGTGGGTGCTGGGCAATGGCGCGCGCTGTCCCTTCCCGACTTTCTGCCCAGCGCTCTCCGGGGCCAAAGCAGTCCCACCCAGGTTTATTCCATCGACCCCGCACAGTCGTTCACTGTTAGTGGTAAAAGTTTTTCCTATGTCAGGCCCTCATTAACGGTCCTGCCCTATGCAATCGCCAATAATTTGCCCTATTATCTGGTTGCAAAGTTCAATATAGGGAATGCGACCGATCCGGCGGTAGCCAAGGCCACCAGTGACTTTTTCTTCATCGGCGGCAATCTCTCCAATCAAACCATACTGCTGGCGTGGGAGCACTCACACTTTCCACCGCTGATAACTTATCTCCTTAAGAGTTATGGCGGCAGCGACCCACTCCCAGCGTTATCCTGGCCGCATGCCGACTACGACACCATCTGGACCGTGACGCTTGACGCCAGGGGCAACCTGACGGTGAACAACGCGCTGTGCGAAGGCATTGATTCCTCGAAGCTGCCGGCAACGGCTCCTCGATTCTGACCCAAATTAATGGGACGTCATATTTTAAAGGAGAATAAGAAATGAGCGCAAAAAACAGTCTATTATTATTTATTACACTTTTGGTGAGTTTTACTCTTGCAGCATGCGGACATGTTAGTGCAAATTCTGCGCCACGAGTTACTGATTATTCACTGGCTGCGCATTGGTTGTCTTTACCTGCTGCGGTCAAGAATATAGATGTTTTCTACCTTTATCCGACTTCATATCAAAAAATTAACCCAACCGATCCGAACATTTGCGAAATCGATAATGCTTCCATGTTGAAAGGCTCAATTGCGGCATTTGGAAGACAAGCGACTGCTTTTGAAACCGTCGGAAATATTTTTGCACCATACTACAGGCAGGCAGATGCCGCCTATACCTTATCTCTGCCCCAGGAACAAAGAGATATTGTTGTTGGAGGGATCCCGACTTTGGATGCCGTCGCGGCCTTTGACTACTATATCAAGCACTACAACAACGGGCGTTCTTTTATTTTAGCCGGACATTCACAGGGATCGAATGTATTGCTCTTTTTATTGTCCGGCTACATGAAAGAAAATCCAAGCGTGTATGCGAGAATGATTGCCGCATACGTGATCGGATATTCAGTCACAGATGATTACCTGGCTGAATGTCCGCACTTAAAATTTGCTGAAGGTCCCGATGATACGGGAGTCATCATCTCCTACAACACTGAATCTCCGGATGTTGTTAAAGGGGGCAACCCGGTCGTATTGGATGGCGCCCTTGTCATTAATCCAATTACCTGGACCAGAGAGGAAACGCTCGCTCCTGTTTCTGAAGGCCTGGGATCATTCATGCCGGATGCATCAGGAGTCTTTACGAAAGTACCGCAGTACGCCGATGCTCAAATTGACAAAACGAAAGGTGTGCTGGTTTGCAGTACCGCCGATGTAAATAAATACTCTCCGGGACCAACCCCTCAGCATCCGATCGCATTCCCCAGAGGAGTTTTCCATACCTTTGATTATCCTTTTTACTACTTCAATCTTCGAGCGAATGCTCAAAACAGAGCAGACAAGTTCTCAGGGAATGAATAGCTTTATAGATACAAAATCACTTCTACTTTACCAACCGAAAAGCAGGAAAATATTGTCCGTAAAAGGAAAATTTTATTTAGTATTCAAAAACGGAGGAGGGGTTTTATGAAATCGTCTAATGAATTCAAAAGGTTCTGCCTGGTCTTTTGGGTGGGCATGCTGATTTTCTCTTCAGCGGGATACTCAAAAAGCGACGCCAGTCAGCGATGCAGTGTCCATGGGTATCCGATTGATTCCACTGTTGTTAAGACAACCGTCCGGACGGTCGTACCCGTCACAACATTTTCGGGGAAGATTATTCCTCAGGATCTTAAGCAGATTTCGAAATACAAGCAATATGGCTATGGCAAATGGACGTTTGGCGGACCTCTTACTTCCGACCCGCGGAACGATATCATGCCGGCCGGTTATGACTGCGCGTCAGCCGCTAAAAAAACAAAACTTTTGAATTTCTTCACCATGAGCGACATCCATATCACCGACAAGGAATCGCCTTCTCAGTTGATTTATCTTCAACAATTGTTTTATCCGTCGGTAGGCAAAGCGCCATGGTCATTTGAAACTTCGGTATATTCACCGGTCATGATGTATACGACTCATGTTCTAGACGCCGCCGTCCAGACGGTTAACGCCCTTCATAAAAAAAATCCAATCGATTTCGGCCTCTCTTTAGGCGATACCTGCAACAGCACCCAGTACAACGAATTGAGATGGTATATTGATGTCCTTGACGGCAAGGTCATCACCCCAAGCTCCGGCGCTCATCTCGGAGCCGACTCCATCGATTATCAGAAGCCTTACAAGGCGGCGGGGCTTGACAAGACGATCCCCTGGTATCAGACTATGGGCAACCATGATCATTTCTGGATTGGTTCATTGCCTGTGAACGATTTCCTGCGACAGTCCTGCATCAGCGATACGGTCATCGCTATGGAAGATGTCATGTATAAGGTCCTCATAAATCCCGGAAGTAAAAACAACCCTGAATATTATATGGGCGTGATAGACGGCTCGACTCCCGACGGTGACATTATACATGCCGGACCTGTCGCAAGCTTCGCAATCCCTCCAAAGGTTGCAGCCGATCCGAACCGCCGTTCACTTTTGAGAACGGAGTGGATAAGCGAGTTTTTTAATACATCTTCAATGCCGGTCGGTCACGGTTTAAACCTGGTCGATCCCAACCAGGAAAAAGGTTTTGCCTGTTACAGCTTTGTGCCGAAGTCAAAGATACCGCTCAAGGTTATCGTGCTCGACGATACCCAAAGGGATGACGATGGCTCTCCCGACATCCATGGGCATGGCTTTCTCGACCAGGCACGCTGGGCCTGGCTTAAAGGGGAACTTGCGGCCGGCGATGCCGCCGGTCAGCTCATGATAATCGCCGCGCACGTACCGATAGGCGTCGAAGTAACTGCGTCCAAGTCCGAAATGGGTTGGTGGCTCGATCCTCAAAATGCCGTAACTCTGCCGAATCTGATCGCTGAACTTCACAGCCATCCGAATTTGCTCATGTGGCTCTCGGGACATCGTCATTTAAATACCGTTAAAGCATTTATTTCCCCTGATCCGGTCAATGCGCCTGAAAAAGGATTCTGGGAGGTCGAAACTTCATCGCTTCGGGATTTTCCTCAGCAGTTCCGCACTTTTGAGATCTACCTCAACAGCGATTTTACAATTTCAATCGTCACGACCGACGTAGACCCGGCAGTCAAAGACGGAACGCCTGCTGAGAAATCGCGTTTTTATGCCGTTGCGACGCAGCAGATAGTCGGAAATAATCTGAATCCGAATTTTAAGACGGCAGATCCGACGATAGATCCCGATATTTTCGATCCGACTATAAAGCCGATGCCTGCTTGTTCGTATAATGCAACACTTTTAAAGCAATTGAGCCCTGAAATGCAGGCAAAATTAAGGCGTTAAGGCGCGGGATTCGTCAATAAGCTGACCGCAAGGGGAATCGGCTCTGGAGATGGAAACTTGAAAACAGCAATTCTGGGATATGGAAAGATGGGAAGCTGGCTGGCCGCCAATTTATGCCGCGAACATCCCGTCGGGGTCTATGAAACAGACAGGGAGAAGTGCGTCCGTTCACACGGGGAGTCCGGGGAAATCCGGTTTTTACCGGGCCTGGAAGACCTCTCCGCTTTTCAGCCGGATCTCCTGATAAACGCCGTAAACCTGGAGCGAACCATTGACGCCTTTATCGAGGTCCACCCATATATTCCACCGTCCTGCATTCTGGCCGATATCGCCTCAATCAAGGGCGGCATACCTGTCTTCTACGCGAAGTCCCCGCATCGTTTCGTCTCGGTGCACCCCATGTTCGGCCCCACCTTCGGGGACTTGAGAAGGCTCAAAAAGGAAAACGCCGTCATCATCAGGGAGTCCGATCCGGAAGGTGCCGGGTTTTTCAGAAAATTTTTCCGGAGCCTGGGAGTCAAAATTTTTGAATACTCCTTCTGGGAGCACGACCAGATGATGGCCTACTCCCTCACCATTCCCTTCGCCTCTACGCTGGTCTTCGCCGCCTGCATGAGCGACAAGGCCGTTCCCGGGACCACCTTTTCAAAACATCGCGATATTGCAAAAGGTCTCCTCTCCGAGGACAACCACCTCCTGGCGGAAATCCTCTTTAATCCGCATTCCCAGCCTCATCTGGAAAAGATTGCCTCGCGTCTGGAAGTCCTCCAGGGGATCATCCGCGAAAAAAACCACTCCGATGCCGCAAATTTTTTCGAGGGATTGCGGAAAAACATCGAGTGAAGGCCCGCATTTCGAAACGCGGCACAAAGTGCGTCAGTTTCTGAATGACTCCGGAGCCAGGGAGGATATCCGTACGGCGTTTATCGAATAAAAAAGAATGAGTATAAAAAGCAGACTACTGTTGACTTTAGTTCCCACGACCCTGTTTTTTTTCTTTCTCCTGATTTTCTTCTCTTTCAGAGTGAGCGAGGATATCCTTATTCATAAGATAGGGGAGGAGGCCTTCTCGCGCGGAAGTTCATATGCAGATGAGTTCAATGTCCTGACCGAAACCTCAAAAAAAGTCGCCGAAGGAATGGCCCTGGCGATAGGTACGGCATCCGGATTGGAAGATGCCTTCATAAAAAAATTAGTCAGGGACAATGTCCTGTATAATCCAAACGTCTATGGCTCGGCCATCGCATTGATTCCCGCTTCTTCGCCGTTGGGGCGGTATTCCCCATATTTTTACCGGGGTCCGAAAGGAATTGAGGGCCGCTCACTGGCCGGCGGTTCCTATGATTACACCAAATGGGACTGGTTCAGGATACCGCTTAAAGAAGGTAAGGGAAGCTGGGGAGAGCCCTATTATGATGAGGGCGGGGGCAATACCTTGATGACCACCTACTCGGCTCCCATCGTACGGAACGGCCGGCCCATCGGAATTGCGACCGTAGATATCACTCTCGACAACCTGGTCCGCCGCGTCAAGTCTCTGAATGTTGGAACGAACGGCTATGCCTTTGTGGTTAGCAAAAAAGGTTATTTCATAGCTCATCCCGTGAAAAGGGTGCTTTTCATAAAGGAGTCGCTTTGGGACCAGGAGGGGAAGGCGGCCAGTGCCGATCTGAACAGGGTCATCACCCTTCTGAAGTCGGGCAAACCCGGTTCCATGGAAATGTATGATCCTTTCCGTTCAAGGGAGTCCTGGATCGTCACCATGCCGATCAAGTCCAACGGCTGGATGCTGGCCATGATTTTTCCTCGGGATGAGGTGCTGCGTCCCCTGACCCGCCTGCGTTACTCCGTTGAGGCTGTCTCCATAATAATCGTGGCACTTCTGGTTCTCGTCATACTCTGGGTCACTTCCTCGGCGCTTTCCCCCGTCTCTAAATTGGTGGAGCAGACCCAGAGATATGCCGAAGGACATTTTGCGGTCAGGCTGGATGAGGCCAGGGGTTCCAGGGAGATAAAGAAACTTTCGAAGGCCTTCAATGTCATGGGCGAAGCCATCGCGCAGAAAATCAAGGAATTGAAGGATTCTACGGAGGAGCGGCTGGCATTGCAGGAGGAACTGCATGAAAAGGAAAAAGAGCGCCTCGCTTCTGAAAAGGCCAGCCAGATGAAGTCAGAGTTCATCGCCTATGTCTCCCACGAGCTGCGCAGTCCCCTCACGGTCGTAAAAGGCATGGCGGCTACCCTGTTCGGCGACACCGAAGGTTTTCTGGGACAGGAAGAAAAACTGGAAATTTATGATACCATCGAGTCGGAAGCGGATCGTCTTTTGGTGCTGATCAACGAGTTTCTGGACAGTTCGCGGATTGAGGCCGGCTGCCCTCTGCAACTGGCCCGCAGAGAGACGGACATGGGCGAAGTTTTGAGATCGATTGCCAGGATGCTGAAGAACTACAAGTACTTTACCCCGGAGCACCATTTCGAACTGGATATCCCCGAAGCATTGCCCTCTCTGAATGTGGATCATGACAAGATTGTGCAGGTCATCTCCAACCTGGTGACCAACGCGATCAAGTATTCTCCGGAAGGCGGGGAGATTCGCTTGAGTGTCAGCTCCTCTGATGGAAGGATGCTGGTTTCCGTGGCGGACCAGGGAGTGGGGATGGATTCCGAACAGGCTGGAAAGCTTTTTGGACGGTATGAACGGATTGAACGCGACGACATAAAGAATATTTCCGGGACCGGCCTGGGTCTCTACCTGGCCAGGCACATGGTGGATCTGCACGGCGGGCGAATTTGGGCGGAGAGCGTCAAGGGGAAGGGAAGCACATTTTTCCTGGAGCTGCCGCTCAGCTGCAAGGCGTGAAGAGTCAGCGGGAACGCACTGGCCGGATCCCGTTGTTGATGTTCCCGTCTTCAGGAACGTGCCGGTAGCGGTTGGCGGTGCGATAGTAGCTGGGTTTGTCCAGGTACCAGGAGCCGCCGCGCAGGATGCGTAATTCCTCGCTCCCGGGACCCCGGGGATTTTTCGAAGGTGACGAAGAATAATAGGTGTCACTATACCAATCGTGACACCACTCCCACACGTTCCCCGCCATGTCAAGACAACCGTAGGGAGAAGCCCCGGAGGGGAAGGAGCCCACCGGCTTTTTCCCGCTTGACGCCCTGATTACGGAATTATTACACCGGCTGGCATCCCATTTATTCCCCCAGGGATACGTTCTCCCATCCTGGCCGCGGGCCGCCTTCTCCCACTCCGCTTCTGTCGGAAGCCGCAATGCCGCCCAATTGCAGTAGGCCACGGCGTCCGCCCAGCTCACAGGGCCCACCGGGTGATCCGTCGTACTGGAATTGTAGGAAAGCTTCCAGGCGCCTTCAGGCTGGTACCCGGTTTCATTTACGAATCTGGCAAACTGTTCGTTGGTAACTTCGTATTTCCCGATGTAGTAGGCATCCAGATAGACCTTGTGCTGAGGATGTTCATCGTTTTCTCCTGTTCCATCGGGGCTCCCCATCGTAAATTCACCTGCCGGAATCAGGATAAGCTCCGAGCCATCCTTTTCATTGATGATGGTTTTGGGCATACTGTCCGTCTCCGCCGCTGGGGCGTATTTTTTGACCCTCCCCGTCCAGGAGAGGACAACCGGGATTAAGGCCAAAGCCAGCAGAATCAGCGCAGAAACTATAAATATTTTCTTCCGGTCAACAATCTTCATCCCAATCTATTCTCCAGTGTCATTATAATCTCCTCGATTTCGAAGGCCGTCCCGATAAAGGCTTTTCCGGCAGTCTCGGATATTAGAAACGGAAAAACCAGCGCACGTCTTTCCCGCGTGGAAGGAGGAAAAATTTCTGCATGGAACTAGTGCATTGAATTATGTTCATGCAACGGATTTATTTGTGAAAAAAACCATTTTTTTCGTCGTCATCGTTTTAATAGGGCTCCTTCTGGGCAGCTTCTTCATGGAAATAATCCTGAGAAGTCTCCGCGGCGATCCCCGCAGGGGACTCGCTAAAGATGGTCTTTCCTGGTATTTTGACAGATACCGCGGCTTTTTTAAAAAAGCCAGGGGAACCAACGGTGAATGGCTCTATATTACACAGAGAAACTTTGCCGAGCCGGAAACTTTCCCGTGCCTCAAGAAACCAGGAACAATAAGAATTTTCATCCTGGGCGAATCGACGGCTGCCTGCTTCGGGGAATCCAAATCCGTCTACCGGGCTCTCCTCGAAAAGATTTTCCCCGGGAAAAAATTCGAAATCATCAACTGCGGCATGTACGGGTATGATATCACTCAGATACAACCGATTCTGAAAGAAATTCTTACCGTCTCGCCGGACCTCGTTCTCTCCTTTATCGGCAACAATCCCTGGCGCAGGTGGGAATATGTCATGCCGAACGGATTCAGCCGGTTTCTTTACGAAAACACCTGGGTTTATCGCCTGATAGCTCCCAAGTATTTAAATAATCATCTTGTGATCCACCGCGAGAATCCTTCTATCACCTATCACAGGGAAATTCTCCAGGATATGGTTCGGGCCTGTAAGGCAAAAAAAGTTCCGCTGGTCCTTTATACCTTGCCTGTCAACCTGGAATGTCCCATGGCATTTCCCGAAGCGCTTAACCCGATTTACTCGAAAGAATACTTTCTTTCCCTCCGGGCCATGGAAGAAAAAAAAATCCCCGAGGCTATAAAAGCACTCACAACGATGGCCCGGATGGAAGAATATTCCCAAAATCCTTACGTCTTCTATTCCCTGAGCCGCTGTCTGCTCGCGGTTGGAAACGTTGCTGCGGCCAGATCAGCCGCCTTCAAGGCTCTTCTGTACAGCCCCCAGACCGATAACGAAAATTGGCTTTGCCCGCACCTGAAGAACCGAATGACGAGCAAAGTGGCGAGCCAGGAAAACATTCCTCTCGTGGACCTTGAAAAAATATTCGCGGAGGCGGCCCCGCAGGGATATTCCGGAGATCTCTTTTTCACGGACATCTGTCACTGGACTTTTTCACTCAATCCCTGGGTTTTTCAGGAAACCTTGAATTCGATCAAAAATTTCAACCGGACGCATGCCGGTGAAATCCTCGCTCCCCTCAGCGAGTGGAAAACCGTCGCGGATGCCCCCCGGAAACCAATCATCGCTGAACCACCCGGCGAAACATCCAATCAAACCTTCCAGGTAGGACATTTCAATCTTCTTCAAGGTCCTTTTCAGGACTACTCGGAATGCTACATTTACTACATAGGCAAGGCTTTTGACGCTCAACCCTCCCTTGCCGAACAGGACATTCTCTCCAAGAAACTCGCCTTTGAGATGTTGGGATGGAACGGGAAAAATCAGATTCCACCTGAACTTGATAAAAAATGGCCGCGAATTCTCTTGATTATTGGGGAAACACTCAGGCGCAAGGGGAAAACGGACCTGGCAGAACATTACTTCAACGAGTCGATTAGAATACAGGGGGATCAGGTTTTTCCCTACCTCTACCGGGGGTGGATTTTCTTTTCCAGGGAAGACTATCTCATGGCGGAGAAAGACTGGCAGTTCCTCATGAAAATGGAACCTCGTTTTTCCTGGCTTAATGATATCTTGAAAGCCGGTAATCGTTCTGGTTCCATCAGCTTTCCGGCTGCCACCGAAAGGCAATTGCCGTCTGTCTCCGCTCCTAAACGTGCTTTTTTGCCGCCGGGCCTTTCCAAATTGATGATCGATAAGACGGATGCGGGACAGCCTGCCCTCCGCATGAAGAAACAGGGGCAGTTATATTTCTTTACGGCACCCGCCATGAAGTTCAGCCATCAGACCTACGGGGATTTGGTCCCTTACGGGTCACGCGAGGTGGTGGTTCGCGGTGTCTTCTGGTTCGCCGGAGAGCCCATTAACGTGCCACAAAAAGGCATTCTGGTCGAGTGTGATGGAACCAGGGATATCTATGTCTATCTGACGCCTACTTCCGTCGGAAAGATTACTTTCTACACCGATCTCAACCCCGTCGAGTTTAAAAATGTGATGAAATATGATGCTTATGGCGTTGCTTTCAAGAGGAAAGACGGAGGAACCTTCGTCCCGGTTCCCCTTCCTTTAAAGGGCCGGGTCAAGTAGCAAAAGAGGAGTTCATCCTGATTCAGAATGACACGTCTCATTTTAAGCCTTGACAGGCACTCTCCCAGGTGCTAGAATGCGTGAGGGTCATAGTGCCCCTAAAAACGAGTTGTCGAATATTGCGATGCCCATTCAGGAAAGAAGGAAGACCTAACAGAGTCGCGTCATAAACAGGTTGCAGACAGGATCCGAACCCCCGCTCCGCCTCTTTTTTGCAGACCCCTTCATGCTTGCGTCCCTTGTATTACCTGAAGTTTGTTCCGTTTCGAACAATTCAATAATAAGTAAAGGAAGAATGTTAAAAGTGAGTTTCGATTCTTTTCATCTCCATCCACGTATTGAGGCCGGCGTGAGGGCCCTTGGCTACTCGACGCCGACGCCGATCCAGAAGGAGGCCATCCCTCCTATTCTCAAGGGGCGGGACGTCATGGGCCTGGCCCAGACCGGCACCGGCAAGACAGCCGCCTTCGTCCTGCCTATCCTCCAGCGTCTCATGCAGAAGCCGCTGGGCCATCTGCGCGTTCTGATAGTCGCTCCGACGCGGGAACTGGCGGAACAGACCCACCAGGCCATCGGCGCCCTGGGCCAGAAGACCGGCGTGCGCAGTGTCGCCATCTACGGCGGCGTTCCACTGAATCCACAGATTAAAAAGCTCCGGGACGGCGTCGATATTGTTGTGGCCTGTCCGGGGCGTCTTTTGGATCATATCTGGCAATGCACTCTAAATCTCGCGGAAGTCGAGGTGCTCGTCCTCGACGAGGCTGACCGGATGTTCGACATGGGATTTCTGCCGGATGTGCGAAAAATACTCATGCACCTGCCTCAGCCGCGCCAGACGCTCCTCTTCTCTGCGACCATGCCGGATGACATTGAAAAACTGGCCCGGGAGATTCTGCTGAACCCGGTGACGGTGCAAATAGACCACCTGATGCCGATAGCCACGGTAACCCATGCTCTCTTTCCCGTGGAGCAGCATCTTAAGACCCCCCTCCTCATGGAGCTCCTGCGCCGGACCGACACCGAATCGGTGCTCGTTTTCACGCGCACCAAGCATCGGGCCAAGCGCCTGGCCGAGCAACTGGAACGGGCCCGCTACCGGGTGGCCTGCCTTCAGGGCAACCTTTCCCAGAACCGGCGGCAGGAAGCGCTGGACGGATTTCGGGACGGCATCTACCAGATTCTGGTCGCGACCGACATCGCGGCCCGCGGTCTCGATGTCACGCGGATCTCTCATGTCATCAACTACGACATCCCGGACACGGCCGACGCCTACACCCACCGCATCGGGCGCACCGGGCGCGCCGCCAAGACAGGCGATGCCTTCACCCTGGTCGCCAGGGAGGATTACTCCATCGTCTCTGACATCGAGCGAGTAATTGGCGCGAAGCTGGAGCGGCGGAATATCGAGGGTTTCAACTACAATACGCCCGCCCCTGCGCGCAGCAGAGATGAATTTGTGCGGCGTCCCAGGGAGAGTCAGGGGCGGCGCCCCTCGACAGGCGCAAGAACTTCCTCCGCCAGGCCTAAAGTCGCTCCAAAGCCTGAAAAAAAACCGTCCTCTGTAACCAGAGTGGCGATGCATGGTTCCGCGGCCGCTCCGCCGGCCGGTCCCCCGCCTCCTTCAGGAAATAGCCGCCGGATGCATGGGACGAGCTGGCATCCGCGCGGGGCCATCGCTCTCAACCGCTGAGGGTCTTATGAATTCCATCTGGGCCGTCATGGTGCCTGTTTTCCTGGTATTGGATCCAGTAGGGAATGTCCCTATCGTCGTGGCCATGCTCAAAAGATATGACGTGACGAGGCAGAGGCAGATAATCCTCAGGGAGAGTCTGTTTGCGCTGGCGGTCATGACTGTTTTTCTCTTCTTCGGGCCGGTGATTCTCCGGGTGATGGGCGTGGGCCAGAACGCCCTCTCCATGACGGGCGGCGTTGTGATCTTTCTGATAGGCCTGCACATGAGTTTTCCGAGCAAGGAGAGTTTTCTTGGGGAGACTGACGTGGAGAAAGAGCCTCTATTGGTGCCGCTGGCCATTCCGCTCATCGCCGGGCCCGGCGTTCTGGGAATGGTGATGCTTACGGCCCAGCGCGCCGACAACCTCTTTGAGTGCCTGGCGGCGCTGGTGTGTGCCTGGGCCGCCTCCACCCTAATCCTCTATCTCAGCAATGCCTTTTCAAGGGTTCTCGGGGTAAGGGGCATGGAGGCCTGCCAGCGCCTCATGGGCCTGGCTCTGACCGCCATGGCCGTCCAGATGTTCATGACGGGATTCAAAATCTTCATGAAAAGCTGATTTAATGGACCGAAAAGTCAGCCTTTGACTTTTCTCTGGCGCATAATTTCAAAGATTAAGACGCCGCCGGCGACTCCCACGTTGAGGGAGTTTATCCGGCCTTTCATCGGGATGCGCACCAGGAGGTCGCACTCCTTGCGGACCGGGAGGCTCAAGCCCCGGTCTTCTCCGCCCAGGACTAGAGCTACCGGGCCGGTGAGATCGGTTTTAGTATAATTCTTTTCAGCATTTCCATCGGCGCCGACGATCCAGAAGCCCTGATTTTTTAGTTCCTTAAGAGCATAGCCGATATTGGAAACCCGCGCCACCGGCATATATTCCAGGGCGCCTGCCGCCACCTTGCTCACGGCCCCCGTAAGACCCACCGCATGTCTTTTTGGGATGAGAATTCCGTGGATGCCGGCCGCCTCGGCGGTTCTGATGAGGGAACCCAGGTTGTGGGGGTCCTGCACTTCCTCCAGGGCGAGCAAAAAGGGCGGGTCCGGGGATTTTGCGGCTCCGGCCAGGATTTCTTCCAGGTCGGCATATTCCCTGGCCGAAAGAACGGCCACGACTCCCTGATGGTGCGAAGTTCCGGCGAGCTGAGAGAGTTTATCCCCCGGAACGCGGCTGAATGGCACCCGGTTTTCGCGCGCCAGAGCCTCTATCGGCCTGAGGCCCCCCTCGCCGGATTCCAACAGGTACAGTTTCTCCAGTGGAGATTGGTTCTTGAGCGCTTCCAGGACAGGCTTTCTTCCGTAGATTATTTCTGACATAGCTGTTTCCACCTGATTCCGCCGGGAGTATCCTCCAGGAGAATTCCGCGGGCCTTGAGGAGGTCGCGGATTTCATCGGAGCGCTTCCAGTTTTTCTCCCTCCGCGCCAGCTGCCTCTCCTCGATTAGGGCCGTAAGATCGGACGGCAACTCTTCTTCGCAGATCGCTTTTTCAAGTTGGAGGCCGAGTACCCGATCCAGGTCGAGGAGGAAATCAAGAACTTTTCTTCCACCGCTTTTCCCGATGCCGCCATCGGCCATGCGGAGGTTGACTTCCCGCACCATTCCAAAGAGGGCGGCCAGGGCCTGGGGGCTGTTGAGGTCGTCGTCCATCGCCGCCGTAAATTCATGGCGGGCCTTTCCGAGTGTTTCTTCCAACGACTTTTCGTCCGGCTTTTCAGGAAGGTCACGAAGGCGCCGCATGAAGTCCAGGAGACCGTCCAGGGTGTTCCTGGCCGACTCAATCGTCTCTTTCGTATAGTTGAGTTTGGAGCGGTAGTGGTTGGAGATGTAAAAGTAACGGAGAGCCATCGGTGAGATTCCCTCCGCCTCCAGAGTCCGGAGCGTGACGATGTTGCCGAGGGACTTGGACATCTTCTCGCCGTTCATCAGCAGGTGCTCGCAGTGGAGCCAGTAATTCACAAACTTTTTTCCGGTGGCCCCCTCGGACTGGGCGATCTCGTTCTCGTGGTGTGGAAAGATGTTGTCCACTCCGCCGGTGTGGATGTCGAGGGTCATGAATTTTTCCGGCTCGAAGCGGCCGCTTTCGAAGGCCCGCGAGAGGTGTTTTAAGGACATGGCGGAGCACTCGATGTGCCAGCCGGGCCGCCCCCTGCCCAGTTCGGATTCCCAGAACACCTCCCCGTCGTCCTCATCCCAGGCCTTCCAGAGGGCGAAATCCGTGGCGTGCTCCTTCTCGTACTCGTCCTGGCTTACCCGCGCTCCGGCGATGAGGTGATCCACGCGGATTCCGGCGAGTTGTCCGTATCTCGGGAAGGCGGCCACGCTGAAGTAGGTGGAGCCATCTTCGCTTTTATAAGCAAGATCGCATTTTCGGAGCTCTTCAATGAGGGCGAGCATTTCCGGTATGTGCTCCGTGGCCCTGGGGTAAACTTCCGCTTTTTCGATATTGAGAATCTCCAGGTCGTTAAAAAAGGCCTCGATATACTTCTTCGTGAATTCCGGTATGGAGAGACCTTCGCGGCGCGAGGAGCGGATGATCTTGTCCTCCACGTCGGTGATGTTCATGACCTGGACGACCCGGTATCCCTTGTATTTCAAGTGCCTCCTCAGGAGGTCTTCGAAGGCGTAGGCCCGGAAGTTCCCGACGTGGGGGAAGTCATAGACGGTAGGGCCGCAGGTGTACATCCGGACTTCGCCGGGACGTACGCTCTTGAATTCCTCCTTCCGGCGACTCAAGGTATTGAAAAAAGATAAATCCATCATTTCCTCCTCTGCGGTGTCTAAGAAATAAATACCACAATCGGCACTTTAAGTCAATCAAATCCGTGGGTGGGGCCCACTTTATCAACAATGGCAGCCAGTCCCGGTGCAGGAAGGAATATGGATAAGGTTATAGAAGCAGGCAAAACATGAAAATCAATCCGCCGGCGAAAGACAGGATAACAAGAGAGAAGCGCGTGAAAAAGTTTGCCCTGTGGTGCTTCCTGTTCGCGGTTCTGGCCTTGTCAGGATGCAACCAGCCGGAACAGCCTCCAGTGTTTCAAAACTGCTTCAGCGGATGTCCCACCTACGTGGTGACCACTGAGGAGCCCACCATTATCACCGATGTCTGTCCCTGGGGTTCCGATTTCACCCTTTTCAAACATGTTCCAATCGAAGGCGCGGCCGGCCATTCGGGATCGTTTGACAAGGCCAATGTAATTTATCTGATCGACCGGAGCAAGCTTGAGGCCGGTGATGTCTCCCCGGACCTTGAGGCCGGGATGCCGTCAATCCCTTGCGGGGAAAACCAGGTGCTGGTTTCCTGGAGACAAAGGCCCCGGGCGGACAAGCGCCTGAAGTATTTCGATATTCTCATCAGCAGTCCCCGCCAGAAGTTTCTAAGGGAAGAAGTCGCGAATCTTTGGAATCGCCTGAAAGACCGGGAAATAAAGACCGTTAAGGACCCCGATTTTTATCTGAGAGAAACTTCACTGGCCGTGGTGTTTACTAACGATAGAACGGCTCTCCCTGTTTTTTTCAAGGATTCGCCGGACATGGATTATGAAGTTTGCGATATCGAGGAATATTCCAATCTCAAGGACCAGATTGAAGACCAGGAGGAAATATACATAATCAACAACGATTTGCGCCTTCCCAAGAATTTTCTTCCCAAAGATTTGCTTTCGCATCTGCCGGAGGATATCTGGAAAAGCAGGGAAACCACTCAGCTGGTCATGCAGGAGGACAAGGGCGCCGGAAAGTCGTTGATTGCCTTATTGGCGCCCAACTCTGACTGTCTGAAGAACCTGGCCGCAAGATTCACCCGGGGGAAAGTCGAAAAATATGCCGGAGATGTGCCCGATCTCAGGAAATGGAAGAAGATCATCACCGTCATCTTTGACAGCGGGAAAACCCCGGAAATCTCCGAAGGTTTTGTCTCAGAACTCTCCAACGGCTTCAGCCCGGAACTCCAGGAGTATTTTCTCACCGTAAATGCTTTTTTCCGGGATGAATATGCCAGGAAGCTGATGCTGGATGTCTTCATGAACCGGGCGGATCCCGGGAAACTGGTTGAACTGCAGACAAAGGCCAGCGGCGATTCCTTCTTTTTCGGGCAGATTACCGGCTACTCGGCTCAAACGGACTACAGGTGGACCATTGACAGGCTGACTCCCGGGATTGGGGATTTTGAATTCACCGACGGCGAGCCCATGCCCCCCCCTGAGCCTCGCCGTAATGATTGGGAGGGTATTTTCAACGCCAGGGCCAAATACGGTACGGATGAAGATTTCAGAAGAGCGCATGACCATTGGAAAAAGGATGAGTATCCCTCCTATGAAAGAGAGCATCGCAATTGGCAGCACAGGAAAGACCGCGCCAAAAAGGATTACGAGGACCAGCGCCGCCGGCGCAGGATTGATTGGGACTGCAAGCTCATCCAGACTCCCTCCATTCATATCGGTCTGACCTGTGCCTTTGTCAGGGACGGGGTCACAATCTGGAGCCGGAATTTTTATACGGACATCAAGGATGATTTGGTTTTCAAAAGCAAAATTGAGTTCACAAGCGGTGAGGATTCGTCTCCCCCGGGCCTGGAGACGCCGGTGCGGGAAAACCACGTGCCCCCGGAATATCTCTCCAGAGTCAGAGACGAGCTCGTCAGGCAATTCCGGGAGAAAATAAAATCCGAAGTCCTTCTGCCCAGGCCATGAACAGGTGATAATATGCTGAAAAAATACCTGCCGGTTTTTCTCTTCCTCTTGATTCTACTGTTTTCAGTTCCTGTCTCAGCCCTGGATGAAGACAGCGGCGAGGCTGAGGATGGCAGACCAAATATCGCCCGCCTGGTGGAGGCAACCGGCCAGGCGGCGATAACCGACAACGACATTGGAAGGGCCAGGGAGCGGGCCACGCACGATGCCCTCCGCACGGCGATCGAGAGGATTCTGGGAGTCATGATAAAGTCCCAGACCATTGTGAAAAACTCCCGGGTCCTCAAGGACGAGATCTACGCCAATTCCGAAGGGTTTGCTCTCTGCAACGAAATTCTGGACGAGGGTCGGAAGGACGGCATCTACACCATAAGGCTCAAGGCCCTCGTCAGCCTCGTCCCGTTGAGAAAGAAGCGGGTCTCCATGG
>JAZDOK010000059.1:0-17763 GCA_043798715.1 bacterium | reverse complement strand
GTAATGGAAGTAACCGAGCCGTCGGCGGCCTTCCTCAAGGTGCTTCCATCCACCTGATAGGCCTCGCTGCTTCCATCCGGCCTGAGAAGCTCAAGGTAATTCCCTCTCCCGTCTTTGGTCTTAAGTTCAAAGCCGGGCGTCAAAGTGATGGTGGACGAATCCGAGAGGTTCGTAACCAGGATATCATTAAGGTTGAGTGTGGCCATAAGAGAGAATTCACCCGCCAAGGTGGCCTGGAAGTTCCCCAGCTTTCCGGATGAATCCTCCGTGGCCGATAACGTGATCCCGCCGGGGAGGTGGTAGGTGCGGATGGGAACCTGATTGACCCAGGCCCGTTCCATCGTGATCCCGCTTTCGGTAACGATGTTTTCCAGAACTCCATCCACGCCGTAGCCTGAGGTGATTCCGGAGCGCTCCCAGCTCCTCTGGTTCCCGCCCGGCGAGTAGGTGGAGGTAGAGCCGTCCTGGAAGCCGACCGTGAAGGTGCCGTCAAAATTTTGAGTGACCGAGAGATCCATCCCAAATCCGGCCACATAAGTGGTGGAGCCGTCCCCGTAGAGGATACGGCGCGTACCGGTACCGGGGAAGGTGTAGTCATTTCCGAGCAGCGTCCCGTCCGCTGCATATCGCGAGACCGATCCGTCTGAGAGCGTGGCCGCGGAAGTGCCGTCCGGTCTCTGGGTAAGAGTTGCTCCCTGCGGAGGCGTGAAAGAGAGGAGAATATTTCCATTGCGCAAGGCCGCCGAGCCGTCCGGGTTCTGAAGTTCAGTGTTACCGTCTGTTTTGTACGTGGTAATAACGTTCTCGGCGGCGTTCTCATGGACGAGTTTTCCGTCGGCAAAGATGTTGTCTTTACTGCCGTCGGCATAGGTTAGAAGAAGGCTTCCATCGTCCTTAAGCGAGGCTGCCGGATGACTTCCCAAGATGTCGGTGGCGGATATGGAGCCGGAGGCCGATCTTGTGACGATGGTGCCGTTCGGCAGGAGGTATTCCTCGACACCAGCGGCATCTTCCTTGAATGAAACCCCGCTCAGATAAAGTGTCTCGGTCTCAAAAGCCGAGAGGTCAAAGTCGGTCCAGGTGTTGCCTTCGGCAATACGAACCCGGCCGTCCGAGAGGAGGGCCCCCTCGCTGAGAGCGCCCTCGGCTGAAATGTCAAATGTCAAGACCTGAGCCTCATCGGTCCAGGTGGTTACACAGGAGGTCAAGACCAGGCATGAGAGGCCGCTCTGAGCGGTGATGGCCAGGCTCCCGTCTTCGCGGTAGTCCCAGGTAAGGCCCTGGGCGGATGGTTGGAAGGAAGTCCCGTCGGAGAAGAAGCGGGTGATCTCGCCTGAGGCCTCCTGCCTCACCAGGAGAGATCCCTGGGCGGTATAGGTCTCCCGATCTCCTGCTGAATAAGTTATGGCCCGGCTGTTATCATTGTTGGTCGCGATGGCCACGGTGAAGCTGAAGGGAAGCGTCTCGCTCAGGAGGTTCCCCGAGGCGTCGTATTTGCGCGTCGCGCCGTCGCTGTACCGGCGGGTTTCAGACCCGTTGCCGTAGTGGAGGTAAGTGATGGTGATTCCGTCCGACTCAGACTTTGCAATAAGGCCCGCGGCGTCATACTCCGCCCATGAGCCGTCGGGATGGGTCAGCTTCTTCATCCCGTCGTGGAAGTACTGTTCCACGTCGCCGTTTGCTTTCTCATAGCTGGTGATTGAGCCTTCGGCATCGGCCGTCTTTGAGCCGCCGTCCGTTTCGTGCAAAACGGAAGTTCCGTCGGAGGAAAAGAGCCGGTAGCTTCCGCCGGAATAATCGGTGCGGGCTATGAGGCCGGAGGTATCATACTGCTCGACGCTTCCGTCCGAGAGGCTCCTTACGAAGCTCCCGTCCTGGTTGTAGGCATAGGTTGCCGTGCGGCTGTCGGCCAGGCGGGCGCTCGTGACCTGCCCTGAGGCGTTCTTCTCCTCCCAGCTTCCGCTCGAATGGGTCGCCTTCGTAGTCCCGTCGGCCCGATGGAGCACAACCTCTCCGCTCCCGAAATGCTCTTCCGTAGCCCCGCCGGAAAGGGACAGGGTGTATTTGCCGTTCTGAGTGAAATCATTCAAGCGGTTGACGATGAGGTTGGCCTGGGTGTCCACCCAGGCAAGCTGGGATTGGGTGGTGTAGTAATAATTGAGCTTGACCCGGGCCGCCTCGTGGATGGAATCTTTGGCCAGTTGCAGATAGTCCGTCCTCCCGTGACGGATGCCGCTTTCGAAATAGAAGGCGATGTAGTCCTTGTAGGCGGTGGTGGCCCCGGATACTCCGTTCATCAGCGTCCAGGCCAAGTCCTTGATCCCGGCTGAGGTGGTATT
The DNA here is from genome assembly GCA_043798715.1 of bacterium. Taxonomy (GTDB): domain Bacteria; phylum Vulcanimicrobiota; class JAZDOK01; order JAZDOK01; family JAZDOK01; genus JAZDOK01. The sequence goes on along the minus strand of JAZDOK010000059.1, from coordinate 15,424 downwards.
GGCGGGCAGCGAAAGCAGGCCCAGGGTCGTAATCATGGCTCCGGCCTTGGTGGCTACCCAGGCGAGCTGGGATTGGGTCGTGTAGTTATAATTTAGTTTGACCCGGGCGGCCTCGCAGATGGAATCCTTTCCGAGTTGCAGATAGTCGGTCCTCCCGTGGCGTATTCCGCTTTCAAAATACCAGGCGATGTAGTCCTTGTAGGCGTCGGTGGCGCCGCCCACCCCGGCCATGATCCCCCAGGCGGCATCGTGGATGAGGGTGGAAGTCAGGTTCTCCGGTAGAGCCACCAGGCCTAGGTTGGCCATGATTTGAGAGGCCCTCTGGGCCACCCAGGCGATCTCGGAAGTGGTCGTATAGGTTATTGAAAGAGTCTCTTTGGCCGCTACGTGGAGGGCGTCCCGAAGAACGGCGAGAGTATCGGTTCTCCCATGGCGGAAGAGGCTTTCGGCAGCCAGGGCCACGGCCTCCCTGAAAGGTTCCGTCTCCCCGGCCAGAGCGGAGGAAACGGCGTCGTTAAGCGCCTGTTCGGTTATCCCGGCCGGGAGGTCACTTAAACCGAGGCTCTTTAGAATGAAGTCGGCCTTGTTGGCAACCCAGGTGAGCTGGCTCTCGGTGGTGTAGTAGTAGTTGAGCTTGACCCGGGCCGCCTCGTGGATGGAGTCCTTGGCCAGTTGCAGATAATCGCTTCTTCCATGGCGCAGAGCGCTCTCTATATAGGTGGCGATATAATCCTTGTAGGCGGTCGTCGCTCCTCCCGCGCCCTGCATGGCCCCCCAGGCGGCTCTTGAGATAAGGTCGGAGGCGACTCCTTCCGGCAAAGCGATGAGACCCGCGTTCTTGATAAGACTTTCGGCTTTGGCGGCAACCCAGTTGAGTTGGCTCTGGGTGGTGTAATAACAATTGAGCTTGACCCGGGCGGATTCATGGATGGAATCCTTGGCCAGTTGCAGATAGTCGGTTCTTCCATGCCTGATGCCGTTCTCAAAGTACCAGGCGATGTAATCCTTGTAGGCGACGGTGGCCCCGCCCTCCCCGTTCATCACTGCATAAGCTGCGTCGTGGATGGCCTGGGAGGTGACTCCTTCGGTAAGAGGAACCAGACCCAGATTGGCGATTATTTGAGAGGCCCTCTGGGCCGCCCAGGCTTTTTCCTCGGAGGTCACATAGACCCGGTTTAATTTTACGGCGCCGGAACGATGGATGGCCTCTTCGGCCAGGGAGAGGTAATCCGTCCTTCCTCCTCGCAAGCCTTCCTCGATGAGGTTGGCGATTTCATCCTTAAATGCGTCCGTCGCCTCGGCATCTTCGCTCATGGCCGACCAGGCGGCGTCATGGATGCCCTGGGAGGTGAAGCCGGAGGGAAGGGGCGGAGGCGAGGCCGGCTGGGAAGAAAGCAACCCCAGGCTTGTGAGCATGGCGCCGGCCTTGCCGGCCACCCAGGTCAGTTGCGAGGCGGAGGTGTAGTAATAATTGAGCTTGACCCGCGCCGCCTCGTGAATGGAATCCTGGGCCAATTGCAGGTAGTCCGATCTTCCATGCCTGAGGCCGCTCTCGAAGTATGAGGCGATGTAGTCCTTGTAGGCGGTGGTGGCTCCGGAGACTCCGTTCATCACGCCCCAGGCGGCATCGTGGATGGCCTGGGAGGTGACCCCGGAAGGAAGAGCGATAATGCTCGCGTTGTTTGTTATTTGAGTGGCCATCTGGGCCACCCAGACCGCCTCTTCGGAGGTGGTGTATCGGGTGTTCAATACTCTGAGAGCGGCCTCCCTCAGGCACTCCTGGGCCAGAACCAGGTAGTCATTGCGGCCCTGGCAAATTTTACCCTCCATCAGCGAGGCGATTTCATCTTTGAAGGCAGTGGTAGCTTCGGTGACTCCTTCCATGGCCGCATATACGGCGTCGTGGAGAATCTGTGAGGTGAGGCCGGAGGGAAGAGGCGGTTGTGTCACCGGGTCCGGGAGCAGGTCAGCCAGGTTTAGAAAACTCTGCGCCTTAGCCGCCACCCAGGCCAGCTGGGAGGCGGTGGTGTAATAGTAATTGAGTTTCACCCGGGCCGCCTCGTGGATAGCGTCCTCGGCCAATTGCAGGTAGTCGCTTCTTCCGGCCATGAGGCCGTTGTAGATATACGTTCCGATATAGTCTATATACGCCTGGCTGGCCCCGCTCACTCCGTCCATGAGCTGGTGGGCGGCGGTGTGGAGAGAGGCCGCGGTCGCGCCGCCGGGAAGCTCGTGAAGGTTGAGGGCATTTATGAGAGAAACTGCTTTAGCGGCTACCCAGGTGGGATCCGAAGAAAGACCGGCCTGGAAGAGGGATTCTACAGCCAGATACCGGTAGTCGGTACGCCCTTCCCTGAGACCTTCTTTGAGAGCCTGCGAGACGGCCGCTCTCACCTCGGCAGTGGCGCCGCTCACCCCGGAAAGAGCCGTATCCACCGCACTCTGGATTTGGACGGGGGTGAGGGTGGCCAGGAGGCTGCCATCCCAGGCCGAGTAGGCGGAGAAGAAGGTGTCTCCGTCCGCCTCGTAGAGGACGGTCCTTATTCCGTCCACCAGGGTCTCCCGCCGCCCGTCGGCATATATGCGGAAAAAGACGCGCCCCCCGGGATCGGAGAGGGAGAGGTCCTGTCCTTCCGTCAGCGGCACCCGGGTGCCGTCGGAAAGGATCAGGGTCATGGTGCCGTCATCAGCCCTGGTGATGACATAGCCGTCGGGATTGGCGATTTGGATGGGGTCGGGGTTGGCGATCTCCACCCGGTTCCGGTCATAAAGAGTGAAGGTGCCGTCGGAGTTAAAAATTCTCTTTTTTCCGTCGGCGTAGTAGGTGGTGACTGAAAAGTCCGTCGTGTTGACGGTGAGAAGATCCCTGTTGGGGAGGCTCAGGTAGAATCCGCTGGAATCACTCGATGAAGAAATGGCGACGTTCCCGACGTGCGCGTTTACGCCGTCATAGGTGACTCCGGCCTCGGGGAAGGACCAGAGGTAAGTCCCGTCGGCCAGCGTCTTTAAGGCCAGGCCGTTCTGAGCGTAAATTTCGCGTGTCCAATCCGGTTTCAAGACGGAGGTAAGGCCGTCGGGATGCCTGAATTGATAAGTGCCGTCGGGGAGCTGCCTCTGATCGAGAACTTCCCGGCCTCCGGCAAGGGAGCCCGCCGTGAGGTAGAGGCGGCCCAGATCCGGTATGAAGAGACGTTCCGCCGGGCGGAAGCGGCTCGCCAGGATGAGAGCTCCGTTGGCTGCCACCTGAGTCTGGCCGTAATACTCTCCTTCGGCGTTAGTGGAGTTCCCCGCATCTATGCTCCGCCGGAAGCGATATTTCCCAATACTGGAATCAAAATACTTCTCCGGGACGACGAAAACAGTCTCTCCCCTTGAGGTACTCCAGGTTTCCTTTCCGTCGGCGGCGATCGTCACGCTGAAATAGCCGTTGGTTACGGTGTATTCGTCGGGATTTTCATGGTTGCAAACGACGCGGATTCCGTTTCTCTCCTCGAGGACATAATTGCCATCCCCATCCAGGGTGTATGGGATCCCGTTTCCGGCGTTGTCCCGGAAGCTTACGGTCTCGCCGGAGAGGCACATTTCTATTCCCAGGTTGGTGTGCTTCCTGCTCCAGGTGAGGTCGGAGAGCGTGGTAAGTTCGTAAGGGGTATTCAAGAGGTGGATCCGGATGACGCCTCCGGAGAGGACTTCCACGTCGTCCGCCACCTGGTTGTTTTCGTCATAGGCCCGGTCGTCCCAGGCGCCCTGGTAATTTCTCGTCACGTGAATGAACCTATCCTGGTCGTTTACGGTGTCTAAGTACTGGTACCATGTCTGGCTGTTGTCGGGCGCGATCTCAACCCTGGTGCGGCCTCCATCCAGGAGGACGGAAAGATCCGCCGCAATCGTCTCGGTGGTTCCGGAGGGCAGATTGCCGCTCAAGAGGCCTTCCCCGGGCCGACGGAGCGAGGCGGACCCATCCACGTAAGTGAAGCGGGCCAGGCCGTTATCGGCCTCGCGAACGCGGGTCAGGTCGGGCATGAGGTGAGTCCGGATGCCGTCGTGATAGTACTTTAAGATCCCATCGGAGCGGTAGGAGAGGGAGATTGAATGGCCCTCTCCATCGGTTCCGCTTCCGCCGTCGTTGTCGTCGGGGCCGACGTGGAAGTGGGTGCCGTCGGCGAACGTCCACTCCTGGTTTATGGAAGCGCCGGGGGCGTTGTAATGTACGTGGAGGTAATCCGGGACATCCAGATCCCATTCCTGGCCGCCGGCCATCACCTGAAGGGTGCTGCCCTCGGGGTTGGAGATAGTGACGTTTCCGCTTCCATCCTTGATGGTGGTGACCGGGTTGTTTTCAAGATCCAAGCTGGCATAACTTCCGTCACTCTGGCGGGTGGTAAGGACGCCGTTGGGCTGCCGGATCGTAAGGACGCCAATGGCGTCCCGGGTGATCATGAGGCCGGTCACGTAGATTTCGGTGGTGGCGCCGTCGCCGTTTTCCACGGTCAGGCAGCGGTTATTCCTCCAGGAGGAGGTGAGGGGGTCATTGTCTCCATCTACCGTGGAGACGCTCCCATCGGGAGTGATGGTGGAGACGCTCACGGTGTCGCCGTCATCGGTCCTGGTGAAGAAGACCGTGCCGTCGGCGTGCTGCTCGCGGGTGAGGCCGTTGGCGAACTCCCACTTTAAGACGTCGTCCGGGAGGAGACGCCGGGTCAGGTAGCCCTCCTGCAGGACGTTTTCTATGAAATTTCCGGAGGGGTCGTAGGAAGATAAGGAACCGTCGAAGAGGGTGACGGACCAGGAGCCGTCCTGCTGCTCGGTCTTGGCGGCGCCGGAGGGAACTTCCAGGGAGACGAACTCTCCCTCGGCATCCGTATGCGTGATGACTCCGTCTGGGTTGTACGTATCCCTGGAGCCGGTGTGGAAGATGATAAACGAGGGGATATTCCCCATCTCCTCGATCGGAAGCGAGCAGTTCCAGTGGTTGTTCCCGAAGTAGGAAATATCAGAGTTTAAGGCGATGACGTAATTCCCGGTGGAGAGATTGACGGTGAGAACGCCGCTCCCGGCCATGGTGGCGGTTATGGAGGAGCCGTTTTCCTGGGCGCTCACCTGGCTTCCTTTCACTTCCACCCAGTCGGAGGCGCTTCCGAGTTCATAGCGGAGAGTGCCGTCGGTTTTAATGATCCTCTTGTAACCGTTGGAGATCATCAAGGTGTTGTCTACCAGGATTCCGCTGGTGTCGTAGTTGGAGACGGAACCGTCATTTAAGATGGCGGTGTAGGTGCCGTCCTGGTTCCGGGTGGGGGTCCCGCCTCCGGCGGGAGGGAGGAAGGTGGTGATGACGCCGGAGGAGTCTTTTTCAAGGATAGAGCCATCAAACTGATGGATCTCCCGGCTTCCGTCAAGGCGGATAATTTCCTGGAAAGAGACGCCGTAAAGGGAGTTTATTTCATCTTTGACGGTCTGCCTCAGGCCGGAACTTATTAAGGAAATTTTGCCGTCGGGCTCGGTCACCTGAATACTTCCATCGTCGGTGAGAGAAAGACTGCCGGTGTAGTTATTCCCCTGGTAGGTCGCCGAGAGGGTCTCGTTCGCCAGACGGGTGACGGTGACTCCCGAAGGGAGTTCGTAGATGATGCTGCCGGGGGCGGGATTAGTGGAGCCGGCGCCGTAAACGGTGCGGGTGAGGCCGCCGGGGACGCTCCGCGTCCAGGCAATGAGTTCTCCCTGGGCGGTGTAAGACGATGAGCCGTCGTTTCGGATGACGGACCAGGTGCCGTCCTCGTTCCGGGTGGTGGTTGAGTCGTCGGACTGAGTGAAGGAGAGGGCATAGCCCTCTTCATCCAAAGCGGCCACCGAGGCGTCCGGGTTATAGAAATAATCGTCACCACTGTAGGGGGTGTCGCTTACGGTGAGGTCGGAGGCGATGGTGCGGGTCGTGCCGTCGGCCAGGGTTATCGTGAGGCTCCCGTCCTGGTTCAGAACGGCTGAAAGTGCGTTGCCATAGCGGTCGGAGGCGGTGACGTCCTTATCGGAAGTGATGGAAATCCAGAGGCCCATTCCGTCCTTGATCCGAATCGAGCCGTCGGCGCAGAGAGTCTTCTCCAGTCGGGAAAGGCCGGTGCCCAGGCTGATGACGAGGTCGTAATTGGGTTTGAGCTCCCAGGCCCTTCCATCCGAGAGGCTGAATTTCAAAGTGCCGTCCGAAAGTTTCTGGGCATATCCCAACCTGCCCTGGGGATCCAGATAATAGGCATAGGAAGAAGAATAGGGAGAATTCACTTCCATCCAGGGGAAAACGATGTTTTCAGGAAGGTGAAGTTTGTAGTTGTTGCGAGTGGGATCCGCCAGCACTTCCTTGTAGACGCCGTTTTTAGCCACCACCCGGTAGTAGTTGGCGTTGATGTCTATTCTCCCCTCGGTCTCGTCCAGGTAGCTGATTACCACTATCTGAGAGAGATCTTCACTTCTGGTCGTGGACAGCAGGTTGCCGCCCTTGTCAATCGTAAGAAGAGTCCCGTCCACTTTCTGGTAGGTCTCGCTTCCGTCGGGATTCAATGAGAGGAGGACGTCGTCGGGGAAGAGGATGAGGAAGCGGCCGTCTCTACCCAGGATGGTGCGGGTGTAGTCGGGGGTTATGGTGGTGGAGGTACTCGCAAATTCCAAGGAATTTCTGATGACGACGTTTCCGGAGGCATCCCGGTAAGAAAAGAGGGCCCGGCCCTGGGCGTCGGTGGTGGCAACAAAGTAGGCGTTCAGGTTGGTGGTGGTCCCGTCGGGCTGGATGAGAAGAGAGGTGTTGTCGGCCCGATAGCGAAGGCGGATCCCGTTGGGGACGAGGAGGTCGCGGGTGAGATCCTCCCTGACCAGGATGGGGTGGCCCTCCTGCGGGGTAATAGTCAGGGAGCCGTCGGCGTTAAGAGTGGTGGGTATTACGTTGTTCTCCGCGTCCAGGGTCTCGATCAGGACTTCCCCCCCGACCGTGGTAAAGGTGGTCGTGCCGCAGGGATGGGTGATGACGGTAATATCGGGTTCGTACCGCCAGGAGACCCCGTTGGGAGAAGAGCAGGTCTTAAAGGCAAGATCGGCGGCCAGGGTGAGGGTACTCCCGTCCATTCTCTGGATTGCGACGGAGCCGTCCGCGTTCTTTTTGACCTGAAGGGCTTTGTCAGCGGCGTCCCGGACGGAGATGGCGGCCGGCGAGACTTCCACCGTGACTTCGGCGCCGACTTTCCAGATTTCGGCGGCGTCGGCAAAGATGATCTTTTCCAAGCCCACGGGGTTTGAGATGGCAATCTTCCAGTTAAGGACATCCACGGCGGTAGTGGTGCCGTTTTGGTTGTGAATAAGGAGGGTTCTGGCATCCTGCCATGAGGCGGACAGGTCGTTCTCCCCGGAGTCTTTTGCAGAGAGGATCGCGCCCTGTGAGGAAAATTCCACAACCGTGCCGCCGGGAAGATGGAAGGCATAACTTCCATCTAGCCTTAATGTTTTGGAGAGGCCGCCGGGAACCGAGGTGACCCGGGAAAAGTCGCTCTGGATCGTGGTGGTGAGGTGGAACGGATGAGTTTGCCCGAATGAGTCCGTGTCGGTCAAGTGCAGAGTAAGAGTCAAACTCCCGGAGACATCATAGGAGATCTCGGGGGCCTGCCCGGGAGAGACGGCTTCCCGCTCCCCGGTCGGCCAGAAGATATAATCTTCGGTCCCGGTTGAGACCTCTTCGAGGAGCGTCTCGGGATTCAGGGTCAGGGTTAAAGGAGCATTGGAAATGACGTAGAGGTGCCTTTCTTCGTCATATGCCGTGGTGAGTTCGCCGCCGCCGGCGTCGTGGCTGGCAAAGGTCCCATCCGCCTGGATGGTGGTGAGGACGCCGTTGAAGGAGTGGATTTCTTTTACGCCGCTGGAAAGGGTGTCCCTTACAAACCCGCTCAGAGTGGTATATTTCATGGAGTAGCCGGGAAGAAGATCCAGGGAGGCGCCATCCTGCTTCAGAATGTGGATCTTACCCTGAAGCATCCGGCTATTGAGCACGCTGCCGGCAGAGTCCCGCGTGCCGTCTTCCCCGGATTTTAAAGCTTCGCTGTATGGCGCGACAGTGCCGTCGGCCCGGACATAGGTCTTGGTGCCGTCGGGTTGGGTCCAGATCTCGCGGCCGTCGCTCTTGTATTCCACCTTGATGTTGGATTGGGTGAGAACCTCGCGGGAGAGATCCATTTTGAGCGTATGGGCGAGAGAGCCGGAGGTGATGGAGATGGAGCCGTCCTGGTTAAGGGTGGCGGAGAGGATATTTTCCTCTGAATCGTGGGCGGCCTCCTGGGGCAGGGTCCCGTCGGCGTTGAGGAGGCAGGTAATGGTAAGAGCCCCCGCCTCTTCGGTGTCGCTGAAGGTGAACTCAGAGCTTCCATCCTGGTTTATCACGCGGGTGAGGCCGTTGGGGGAACTTCTGGTAATTGATAGATCGGTATTTATGGTGGTGAAGGTGCCGTCTTTTTCGGTGATTCTGATCGCGCCGCTGGGCAGGATGACGGTCGGCAGGACTGCGTTCTGGGAATCCCTGGTGCAATCCACCGTTCCGTCGCTTTTCAGGCGGGTTACGGTGCCGTTCGCTTGAGTGAGCGTTATTGTGTTGTTGGGAAGGACGGCGCGCGACAGGCCGTTCCCGGCGTTGGCGGCGATCTGAAATTCGCTGCGATTAAGAATGATGGCGATGTTGTCGGAATAGCCAAGGCTGATTCTTCCGTCGGATAGGATTTCGGCGGGTACAGCCTGGCCGTCTTTTTCAGCCGCGACTGTGGCTCCATCAGCGGAGATTTCCACGATGGTGCCGTCAGGAAGGGTCCACCTCTCTGAGTTGTCGGATCTTAAAAGCCTCTGGAGAGAAGAGGCGACCGTCGCGGTCATCCCTTCGGCGGTATAGGCGTAATCAAAGATACCCGATCCGTCGGCCTCCTCCCAGTGGATGAGGCGATTTTCGGAATCATATACTTTCTTTTCTCCGGAGGAATAAGTGACCTTACGCAGATTCCCGGCCAGGTACTGAGTGCTCTCCCAGCTTTCGTCGGGGAAGGTTATCTTCGTAATGCGGCTCTGGGCGTCGTATTCCTCGATTCTGCCGGTGGAGAAGTTTATGGCGTAAGAGTTGTCCTGATTGTAGGCATAGTTTTTGATGGCGCCGTCGGAGAAAACCTGTTCGGTGAGCCGCTCCTGGGCATCAAAATATTCGACGGCAATCTCCCCCGAGGCGTAGATTTTCTTTAAGATGGTCCCGTCGTCTCTTCTGATGATGATAACGGAATCGGGTGAGATGGTGCTTTGTTTTCCGCTCAGGAAGAAGGCAGTGGCGCTGCCGTCGGAGAGCCAGCGGAAAGCAAGCCTGTCGGCCGGGTCGTAAACTTCGTGGGAGCCGGTGAGATATTTTTCCTCCAGGCTTTCATTGGGGCGATAGAATTCTCTCGTCCCGTCCGAGTCTTCGAGGAGGTAACTGCCGTCGGAGAAGGTAGTTTCACGGACGTCATCTGGCAGGTATGAGAACGTCGTGACGTCCATCCCCTGCGGCCCGCCCTCAGGGAATGGCAGAGATCTTGAGATGAGGCTCCCGGAGGCGTCGTAAGTTTCCGTCTCTCCTCCGGTGTATGTCCAGGTGACTGTTCCGTCCGGATTGTTGGTGACAGTGGGATTGGAGAGATTGAGGGCGCCGCTTACAGGGTCGAAGGTGTAAGTCTGGGGGGCCGTACCGGGCAAGGTCTGGGATGTAAAGCACCCTTCCGCGTCAAAGTGAAACTCCGTGCCGTTCGGAGTCGTGACGGTTCTGGCGCCGTCGGAACTATAGGATACCGTAGTTCCGTCAGGGTAGCTGCTCTCAATCAATCTCCCCAGCTCATCGAAAGCCTCGGAGGCCCCGCCGGAGTAATTTCTCCCCGTGATGATGCCGCTTGAATTGTAGCTCTCGGTGGAAAGATCCGTATAGGTTAAGACGGTGCTCCCGTCAGGAAGATGGTCGGTGTGGATCCCATTGGCGTCGAAGCTCTCGATGAGCTGACCCAGGTTGTCGTAGATCTCGCAGCTTCCGTCGGGATGGAGCACCTTCTCGATGGTGCCTTCGGAGCGATAATAGGAAATATCCCCATTCTCATGGTGGATTTCTTTCGTTCCATCGGTCAGGCGGCGCTCGACGAGTACTTCCTTCTCGTTGAAAAATTCTACCGTGCCGTCGGCATAAAACTTTTCTTTAAGGCTTCCATCGCTGCGCCTTACCTCCGCTTCCCCGGAGGAGGGAATTGAAGTGTATCCGCCGTCCAGGAAGTGGGTGAGGACGCTGTCATCCGGGTATCTGGTCGTCGAGATCCGCCCGGCCGGGTCGTAGAGATTGAAAGAAGCGCCGAAGTAAACTGTTTCCAAACTGCCGTCCGAGCGGTTGGCCTGGCCGGTTCCCTCCTGACTTTCTAGGAGCGCTCTTCCGTCGGAGAAGGTGGTCGTTCGTACGCCATCCTGGGAATAGGAGAAGATGGTGAGGTCGGAACCCGAAGGCCCGCCCTCAGGGTATGGCAGAGATCTTGAGGCGATGCGTCCCGACGTATCACAGGTCTCGGAGGCGCCGCCGGCGTAAGTCTGAGTGACAGTTCCGTCCTGATTGTAGGTGACGGAAAGATCCTCGGAGCCCAGGAATATTTCAAAGGCATCAAATGAAAACTCCCGGCTCTCACCTGCCTGCACCAGGCTCAGGGTATGATCCCCTCTTAAGCCATAGGTGGTGCCATCGGGCGACATCAGGCTGGACGTTCCGTCCTGGTTGTAGGAGAAGGTGTAAGTCTCTTCGTCTTTCGTCTCTGAGATAAGTTTAAGGTCGGTGTTCAGCACTTCGGTGAATCCGTCGGGATAAGTGATTTCGAGATTGCCCGCGGTCGTCAACACAAAACTGAAGTTTCTTCCATCCCAACCCAAGTAGTGGGGCACGTCTATCGTGTGAACCTCCCCGCCTGGGAGAGTCACCTGCCAGCCGTTACTTTCGCTGTATTGATAGGTGAAAACCAGGTCTTCATATTGCGACTGAGCTACCTGATTTTGAGAATTATATGAGTCGCATCTCCGGGAGCCGGAAGCGGTCGGGGGGTAGGTTATGCTGTAGGTTCCGTCGGTGTTGAATGAGACGACGGCGCCGTTCGCCAGAGTCCTGGTGGTGAGGCTGCCGTCGGCAGCTATTTCATCGCTGAAGTCCGCAAACTCCAACGTCCTGGTGCCGCCGGTGTTGAATGCCTGCCCGAAGACGATGTTGTTATCGGCATCTTTTACCTGGGTGAGTTTTCCCGATGTGTCGTAGATATACTGGCAGCCGTCGGCGGCTGTATACTTCTCAATTGTGCCGTCGGCGCGGAGAGTGATGGTTCCCCCATTGGGCAATGTTAGGGTGTTCGTCTCGGAATTGAATTGATATTCAACCGGGGTGGTTCCGGGCAATACCTGGGAGGTCAGATGGCCTTCCGCGTCAAAGTGGAATTCCGTGCCGTTCGGCTCCGTCACGATCCTGGTTCCGTCGGAGGCAATTGAGATGGCGGTGCCGTCCGCATAGCTGATCCCGCTCAAACGGCCCAGGGAGTCGTAGGTCTCCTCCGTTCCATCCGCGAAGACCCTTTCGCCCAACGTTCCGTCCGGACGGTACGTCTCCACCGTGTTGTCGGCATAGGTCTGGGTCCTGCTCCCGTCCGGCTGGTATTCCACCGTTATGTTCCCAGAGGCTGACGGGTTGACCTCGCGGCTGAGTCCTCCGCTCTCGTCGAAGTCCTGTATCTTACCGCTGGGAAGGTACAGCCGGCTCACCGTGCCGTCGGGCCGGTACTCCCGCTGGGTTCCGTCCGGCTCCATAATTTTGGTGACGGTCGTACCGTCTTCGGCGTAAAATGTGCTCCGGATCCCCTGGAAAGGCGGCCCCTCCAGTGTCACGGGGAGATCCTTGCGGCTCAAGGTCCCGTGGGTCTCACCGTTGGCCCCGCCCTCGGCAGGAGCCCGGTAATATTCTTTTGTCCCGTCGGGCCTGGTGATGCACTCGCTCCCGTCCTCAAAGTAAGTGTAAAGCGTGACCCCGACCCCTTCTTCCTCTTTCCCCATGAGTCTTCCCGAAGGAGCGTATGGGTTCATGTTCTCATCCGGCTGGTAAATTTCACGGAACCCATAGCCCTCCTTGAAATAGGTCCCGTCGGTATTGAAAGTGTACTGCGTGTTGTCCGCCAGAGTGATCCGGGTGAGCGTCGTTCCGTCCTCGGCAAACTCTTCGATAATTACGGAGGCATTGTTGGGATTGCCCCCCTGGGTGTAGTAACGGGCCATGAGGCTCCCCCGAGTCTCCCCTTCTCCCGGCGCCCGGTACTGCTCCGTTTTGCCGTCGGGATAGAATATGACGCTGGTTCCATCTTCCTGCCTCTGTTCTCCCCACAACAAGTTCCCGGCGGCGTCTTCCCGGAAGGTCACCCCGGCCGAGGCATACTCTTTATCTCCATTTTCAAAATACGTGATCCGGAAACACTCACCGGTCGCCTGGAGGAAAGCGGTGACCCGCCCCTGGGAATCAAATTCCTGCCAGGTGCCGTCGGAAAACTCTTTTTTCCATAAGTAGCCGCCCTCGGAGAGATTTTTGTAGTATTCTTTAGTCCCGCTGATGGAAGGATCGTCCACCAGGTAACTTCCGTTGAGGTTGTAGGTGAGAGTGACAATTTGGCCGCCCGGATATTCCCGGCGCGTTACCCTACCCTGGGAGTCGTAAAAGCTCTGCAGCATTTGAGAATCGGTGGAGCGGATGAGCGTTCCCTCGACATCATAACGAGCGGCGCCCTCGGCAGAAAAGATCTCCCAGCCGCCCTCGGAGAGGTAATTTATGGTCCTGGTCTCCTGGCCGGACCCGGTGTACTGGAAAACCGGGCCGCCCTCGAACATGAGGACGCTCTCCAGAGGGCCGCCCGGCGGGAAGGTAACCAGGGTGAGGCCGTTCTCCGAGGTGTAGGTGCCGCCCTCGGGGAGGGAAACACTGGCCGTTCCGTCGGCCAGGACGACGTATCCCAGGCCGGGGACCACTTCCCCGGTGAAGGAGCCGTCCTCCTGCTGAACGGCCTGAACGCCCCCGGGCAGGATCACGCCCAACAGATTATTCTGGTTGTCCCGGATATATGAAAGGCCCAGGCTGCCGGCGGCGATGTAGTTCCCGTCGGGAAGGCATCTCATGGAGATGTCCCCCTGCTCCGTGTAGAAGTTGATGTGTCTATCGGGAAGGAACTTTAAGGAAAGGTGCCCCTCCGCCGTATAGTAGTCCACCGTCAGGTCCGAATGGTAGAGTTCATAACTCCCGTCGGCGCGGGCAAGGCGGATGGTCCTTCCTGCGGCCTCCTCCATCGTTTCCGGTTCCGGTGCGCCTCCCTCCCAGGACACGGTGAGCGGATTGCCTGACTCGTCTTCAGCTGAAAGGACGGGCGCGGCATTATCCGCGCCGGGGGTAATTTCGATTCTTCCGCCCGCCACGGGAATGCCGAGAGTCCCGCTTGATTCCAGACTTCTTATGTACGTGCTGGGTGCCCGGTGAATCGCACAGTATATCTCCGGATAGATCTCAATTGCATAGCCGTCCGGATGACTGACTACGAAGGTGCCGTCGGGATGCTGCTCGGCTGAAACGGCATAGCCGCCCAGGGTCGCCGAGACCGCCCCGCCGGGGGCCACGGTCAGCACCAGGTCCCCAATGGTCCCGGAGGTATCCCGGGACAGGCCCAGCAGAATACCGGGCACCGTCCAGATCACGGTCGCGTCGGCGAGAACTTCCCGGCTGACTCCGCTCGGAGCCTGAGTCTCCGTGCTTCCATCGGAGCGGTAGGCGGTGAGCATTCCCTCGGGAGAAAGGCGGGATAGGTGCACCCCGTCCTGGTCGTATTCATCCACCTGCCCGTTGAGTTCTCTTACGGTATAGCTCCCGTCCGCATGGTACAGGGTGGTCACCCCCTGCGGGTCTTCCTTTAAAACGAGTTTCCCCCCGGCGTCATACTCCTCCCGGGTGTTGTCGGGATAACGGATCCTCTTGCCGCCGCCCTCGAAGTAGGTATATTCAGTGTGGCTCCCGTCGGGCTCCACCTTCTCTATGATCCGGTTCTGAGAATCATAGAGGGTCACCACCCCGGAGGTGGAGACCTCCACCCGGCTGGCGTCGTTTCTCAGCAGTGTCCCGCTCAAAGTCACCGGGTCGAAAGTATAGGACTCGCCGTCAACTTCCTGGATCGTAAAATTCCCGTCCTCAAGAATACTGACCACCAGGTTTCGCCCCGCGGAGTCCTTCGCCTCGGGAGAGGATCCGGGAAGCCGGGTTAAGGTTATTCCGCCCGGGAGGTAGTATGTGCTTGTTCCGTCCGCCGCCCCTTTCCTGATGCAGCCGCTCGCCGAGGAGAGGTACTCCGTGCCGTCCAGGGTCAGGAAGGCCACCCGTCCGTCCGGGTAGTAGGCCACCAGCTTTCCGTCGTACTCCTGAAGGGCCGAGAGGGTGACTCCTTCTGCATCATGAGCCGCCACGGAGCCGGAGGCGCTGATGGAGACCTCGGTGCCGTTCGAAAGGGTGAATATTTTATTCCCGTCGGAGGAATAAAGGATCTGCACCCCGTTGGGGATGTATCGCTCCAGGTCTCCCGCCGATGAAAGAAGGCTGAAGGAAGAGTCCGGATTCTCTATCCGGATCGTCTCGTGCTCCTCCCCCTCCCAGGAGAGGCTCAGGGGATCCCCGCTCGCGTCCGTGCCGGATAGGGCAAAATCGGAGGCGACTTCGATCGTAAGACCCTCCCCGGTCGTCCATTGGCTCCGACCGTCCGTAAAAACAGTCCTTGAAAGACCGTTTCTGAAGTAAGTGGTCGTCGAATCCGAAAGAACCAGGGAGAGCGGAATCCCGTCCTCGGCATAGGCGTGGAGCCCGCTCTGGGTGTCATATCCCTGCCAGGTGCCGTCCTCCTGCAAAGTGGCCGCCGTTTCGTCCGGAAGCGTCACCGAGATGATGTTGCCACCGGCGCTCCGGAGCACGATCGAACCCTCAGAAAGGCGCGTCTCTACACTGCCGTCCGCATGGCACACCAGGGCCGTGCTCCCGTCCCGGAGGAAGTAGGTGGTGTCGCCCTCGGAACTCTTGCGGGAAACAAGAAGGCCCTCTTCATCGTAACGCTCTTCAATCCCGGAAGAATCCACCACCAGGCGGCTCCCCTCCGGATAATAAGTTACGGTGTTGTCGCCTTCCGGAACGGTGAGGGAGCCGTCTTCATTCTCGTGGATGATTATTTCCTGCTCCCCGATTCTCTCCGTGATGTGCTCGTCGGGAGTGTCTATGAAGGTGACCTGAGTCCCATCGGGAGCGGTGAAGATCATCGTGTTCTCCGGAAGATCCTGGATGGAGAAGTCTTCCCCCGTCTCCTTTCTAAGGGTC
>JAZDOK010000095.1:0-102168 GCA_043798715.1 bacterium | reverse complement strand
TGTGACGACTGTGAAATATCTGGTGGGGGATTTTTTGCCGTTTGAATCCTGGGCCCAGACCTTGACCTTGTATTCGATTCCGGGGGATGCCATGGGGAGCTGGCAACTGGCCCGGAACTGGCCGCTTTGATCCGAGTTGACGACGGTGGTGCAGACATCGCCCCCCATATTTATGAGCTGGGGGAAGATTCCGACCTGGGGGATGACGTAGACAGTAACTCTCGCTCCCGGCAGGGTCTGTCCGGTGACCTCCATGGGGTTTCTGACCGCGGTGTTGTCCGTAGGGAACGCGACATCCATGGGAAAGCTCTCGGTGTTAATGGTGACCAGGCTCATAGCCTCCTGGGATTCCATCTCTCCCCCGGGAAGCTTGAAATGGCCGATGACGGGTGCGTTCTGGGCGATGTCGTTGGGCTGGACCGTGTAGGAGCCGATGTACCTCCCGGGATTTTCGTTGTCCTCATTCATCGGAAGGCCGGCTTTGATGGTTCCGATGTCGAAAGAGGCCTGTCCTCCGGGCTTTGCAGTGAGAGTGACGTTAAGGGTCTGTCCCGTGGAAAGAGGACGTTTGGCGTCGTGCCTGACTTCCCTGAGAGATTTCGAGACATAACCCTGGATGCTGACCGTAATCGTCGAGGTCATGGGCGGGGACTGTACGTTCCCCTGGAAGAGATAACCGATAACCTTGGCATCCTTGATGCTGGGGCCTTCGACGATGTCGAGGTTCCCCTGGTATTGTCCCGGTTGCAACTCCTGCATGGGAATGCCCTGGACGAGTCCCTCAATTCCAAAGAAGGCCTGACAGGTCGGAGTCCCCTTCAAAGTTACCTTCAGGCTTTTTCCCGGCGTGAGGATTACCTTGGCATCATGGGAAATATCAGAGATGAGCGGGCGGCTGACGGGCGGCGCAATGGATGGCAGGCCGCTCAGGATTGGGGCTTTGAGAACGGGGGGCTCCCCCGGCGGGAGTTGAGCCGGCTGTGCAGGCTGGGCAGGCTGTGCAGGCTGCACAGGGGAGTTCTCCCAGGGAATGCCGTTTTGCCATCCCCCCTGGGAAATTGTAGATGTAGTGGCGGGCTGGTTCGATCTGGTGGGAGGAATGGGTGCTCCGGGAGCGTTGGAGGTTGCGACGGACGAGATGAGGATGGCGCCGGAGGAGGGGTCGCTCCGGACGGAAAGTCCCAGGGCCTCGCAGGTGAACTTGAGGGGCACGTAGACCCTTCCGGCCAGCGAAAGGGGGGCGGCCGGCATCGTCTTTTCAACATTCCCGAGACGGGCCTTGCGCTGCCCGAGGTGCATGAAGAGGCTCTGGCCGCTCCTGCGGATGGTGATTCCGGCATCCGCAGGGTCATAACGGGCAGTGGCATTTATCCAGTCAAAGAGGCCGTTTCTACCGATGGAAGCATAAGTGGTCCCCTGGACTTCCTTGGGGGGCGTATCCAGGGAAAGCCGCTGCCCATTATAGTAAACATCAATCCGGCGTGCGAGGGCGGCAGTAGAGCCTGAAATAAGAATGAGCAGAAGGATAATAAACTGGCGCAGGGCTGGTTTCATCCGGGTCACCTCATTGACGTTGATTTTCATAATGACTTTTCTGTGCCGTTCGGAAGGTTTCCTCCAAGGCCTCCGGCGAAAGGTCTTTTTTAGGGAAACTCGAATTTATCCGGCATTGCCAAAGAAAGCGGGGTGGCCAGGTGATTGATTCAGGAGGGGAGGGGGGGACCTCTCGCGGACTTTCTCTCATTGATCTGACCGCGGTGGGCTTAAACGCGGTCATCGGGAGCGGTATTTTCCTCCTGCCAGGTCTTCTGGCCGCTCAGTCCGGGCCGGCCTGCCTCCTGGCCTACCTGGGAGCGGGGCTTATCTGCTTTCTGGTGGCTCTCTGCTTTGCCGAGGTGGGCGGGCTCTTTACCCATTCGGGCGGGTCCTACGTATATGCGCGCGAGGCCTTCGGCGATTCCGTAGGCTTTCTGGTCGGCTGGATGTCCTGGCTGGCCCGGGTGGCTACCTGGGCCGCCGTGGCCGTGGCCCTGACCCGCTATCTCTCCTATTTCTGGCCCGGCGCGGACAGCGGCGTCCTCTCGAAGTCAATCGTGGTCGTCCTCCTCCTGAGCCTGGCCTTCGTGAATCACTTCGGGGTGCGCCAGGCGGCCTGGCTCATAAATGTCTTCACCGTCGGAAAGCTGTTGCCGCTTTTACTTTTTGTTGGTGCGGGTCTCTTTTTTATAAACCATGCCAACTTTGTGCCCTTTCTTTCCAATGGGTGGGAGCCCATCTGGCTATCCACCTATACGGTGCTCTTCGCCTATGCCGGCTTTGAGGTGATCCCCATCCCATCTGAGGAAGTGAGGAATCCCAAGCGCAACGTACCCCTGGCGATTCTCATCGTCATCGTCTTTGTGACGGTGTTTTACATCCTCATTCAGACGGTGGCCGTGGGGACTCTGCCCGCCCTGGCCGCCAGTAAAAAACCCCTGGCGGATGCCGCCGCCAGTTTTTTGGGGCCGTGGGGCGGAACGCTTATTGCCCTGGGAGCCATCGTCTCGATACTGGGCATCAACGCGGCCACCTGCCTCATCGGCCCGCGCTGTCTTTATTCAATCGCCGAGGACGGTCTGATGCCGCCTTTCCTGGCGCGCCTCCACCCCCGTTTCGGGACTCCCACCTGGGGACTTATAATTACGACCGCGGCGGCGCTTGCACTGTCAATGGCGGGTTCCTTTGAGAAGATCGTCCTCATCAGCGTGATCGGGAAGCTGGCCATGTACCTGCCCACCTGCCTGGCGGTTCCGATTCTGCGCAATAAAATGCCGGATGCGCCGAGGCGCTTCCGGGTGCCGGGTGGTATGTTCATTCCCATTCTGGCCTCGCTGGTGCTCCTGGCGGTCTTCCTGGCCGCTCCCAGGGAGGAGAAGATTGCCGGAGGGGTGGCCCTTCTCATCGGGGCGTTACTGGATCTAGTTTTGAACCGGAAGAGGATTCAATAAATCAGAATGCAGGAGTCAGGGGGCGGAAAGTTAAGGTATTAATTTCACTCTGTATTCTGCATTCTGTATTCTGGCTCCTGTATTCTCTTCCTCAAACTGAAGGATTGCCTTTCAGGGCCGTAGAATAGTCATTAAAAGGGGGATTGCGTTTTATGTTGCAGCAACGTGGCGGGATGACTTTCACTGAAATCATGGAGCAACCGGCGGCCTGGGAGGATGTCTTCCAGAAGTTTGATCTTGCGAGGGATGACCTCTTATCCTGGTTTAAGGAGCGCGATTTTCGGAGGGTAATCTTTCTGGGGTGCGGAGCTTCGCACTATGCCGGGCTTTCTGCGGCCCACACCTTTCAGCGCATGACGGGCCTTTTTTCCTTCGCTTTTCCCTCATCCGAAGTGCTCTGTACGCCGGAAAACATGGTGGACAAGGAAGGCAAAACACTCTATATCGCCATTTCCCGCTCCGGAGAGACTTCAGAGACCGTGTGGGCGATGGAGAAGATCCGGGAGCTTAATCCGGCGGCCTCCATCCTCGTTTTAACCTGCCGTCCCGAGAGCGCTCTTGGCAGCCTGGCTGACAAAAAGCTGGTCTTCGAGCGCTCGCATGAGCAGGGAATCGTGATGACCAAGTCCTTTACCTCTCTTCTTCTGGCCTGCTATCTCCTCGCCGGATGGGTGGGGGATAAAAAGGAATTCATCATGGAGCTGGAGCGACTGCCTTCCCTTTTCGATCTTAAGCGATTCCAGAAGGTTTTGCAGGAGTCCGGCACCCTTAAGGAACTGAATCAGTTTCTGTACCTGGGCTCCGGCTCCAATTTCGGCCTTGCCTGCGCCGGAGTTCTGCAGATGAAGGAGATGGCAAATGGATTCGGTACCGCTGTACACAGTCTCGAATACCGCCACGGCCATATCTCCAGCATCACGCCCCAGCTTTTGACGGTGCTTTTCATCTCGGACAGCCTGAAGAAGGCCGAGGAAGAGCTTCTGGGGGAGATTGCCGGTGAAAAAGCCTATACGATCGCTCTCTGCGACGAGGCGGGGGAGGGGAGACTTCGCTATGCCGCCCAGACTCTTCTGGAGATGAAACTGGGCCTCTCGGATCCGGCGCGGGGGATCCTGGCGGTGACGGTTACCCAGCTCCTCGCCTTCTACCGGGCGATTTCCAAGGGCGCCAACCCGGATCGCCCCAAGCACCTCAATTCCGTGGTCAAGCTCAAGGAAAAAATCTGATTTCATGTTTCAGGACAAGATCAAGACCCTTCCGGAAATTTCGGCCCTGGTCGAACGCCTCCGGGCATCGGGTAAAAAAATCGTCTTTACCAACGGTTGTTTTGACCTTCTGCACCTGGGGCATGTGCGCTACCTGGAGGAGGCTCGGAGCCGGGGCGACTGCCTCATAGTCGGGCTCAACTCCGATGATTCCGTGAGAAAGCTCAAGGGACCCGAACGTCCCCTGAAATCCCAGGAAGAACGAGCGGGTCTTTTAGCCGCTCTCGAAGCTGTTGACTATGTTGTTATCTTTGAAGAGGAGAACCCCATTCCCATTATTTCAGCCATCAGGCCCGACGTCCACGTAAAGGGAGGAGACTACCGGGCCGACTCTATTCCAGAGTATCCGTGCGTCAGGGGATACGGGGGCGAAGTGGTGATCGTGCCCTTCCTGGATGGGTATTCAACGAGCGAATTTTTAAGAAGAGTGAAAAGGGGCTCCTGTGGAGATCCTGATAACAGCCAATAGTCCGGGGGAGATTGCCGCCCTCCTCAAGCCCGTGGCCCGGGAGATCAAGAAAAAAAGTCCCTCCGCCTCCATCACGGTCGCGCTTCTGCCCTGCCTTTTTGCCTCCGGCAGGGAGGCGGAAGTGGTCCGGGAAATGGAATGGGTGGATAAAGTTTGCCCCGCCCGGAAATTTTTTCCCCTACTGAACGGCCCGAAACCGAAGAAGGAGACCATTCTCCTCCACCTGGGCGGAGATCTCATGTATGCCGCTCAACTGGCCAGGAAGTGGGAGATTCGCGCCTGGGCCTACATATGGGCCAGGCAGAGCCGGGACAGGTTTTTTAAGGGATACTTTGTTCGCCATGATAAGGACGAGGAGCGCCTGAGAAAGCAGGAGATTTCCCCCGATAAAATCATCCGTGTCGGAGACCTTGTAGTGGATTCCGTCTACGGAAGCCTTTCGGGGAAACAGGACTCTTCATCTTCCGGGAAGGGTTTCAGGGTCTGCTTTATGCCGGGCAGCCGCCTGCAGGAAGTCACCGCTCTCGGCCCTTTTTTCCTGGAGGTTGCCTCCAGGATTGAAGAGGTTTTTCCGGGCAGCGAATTTCATCTGCTCCTCTCGCCCTTTCTGAAAAAAGATGATGTATTGAGAGTTCTCTCCGGGAGGCCGGATCGAAAATTAGGCGGTCTTCAAGGAGAAGTTTTGAGTGAGGAAGGTCTCTTTCGAAGTGCCGGAGGAGTTGGTTTGCGCCTTGTCAGTGAATCTCAATACGATTTCCTGAGTCGGGCGGACCTGGCCATCGCCGTCCCTGGGACTAAGACCGGAGAGGCCGGTTGCCTGGGAATTCCCATCATCACTATTCTACCCCTCAACCGGGTCGATGCGGTCCCCTTTTTCGGGTTAATCGGACTTCTGGACCTCATCCCCTTTGTCGGGAAGTCCCTTAAGGGTGCGCTCCTGCTCAAGTTTATCGTACCCCGCTTTGGTTTCATGGCGCAGCCGAACATCCTGGCAGGGCGGGAGATCGTTCCGGAAATGCTTCAATTCATGACTGCCGGGGACGTCGCCGGGAAAGCCCTGGAGCTGTTGCAGGATGAAACGCTGAGAAAGAGAATCTCTCAGGAACTTCTGGAGCTTTACGCGCCTCACCGCGGGGCCGCGGAAAGACTGGTGGAAAGGATGCTTACGTAAGATGGCTCTACTGATCAGCATTGTCATCTGTACTCATAACAGGGCGCCCCTCCTCAAGGGAACGCTCCTGAGTTTTACCGCTCAGGATGTTTCAAAAGATGACTTTGAGATCGTGGTGGTGGACGACGGCTCGACGGACGGAACGGCCGCCGTGGTGCAGGAGATTTCATCGCCGGTTTCTATCCGCTATTTCCGCCAGGAGCACGGGGGACGTTCGGCCGCCCGGAACCGGGGTATCCGGGAGGCTCGCGGTGATATCGTCCTCTTTGTGGACGACGACACGCTGGCGCCGCCGGTATTCCTCTCCGAGCACCTCCGCTTTCATAAATGCCATCCCAGATCGGTGGTGCGCGGTCCCATCGTCAATATAACCGAGTACCGGATTCCGGAGACATACGTGCTGGGCCTCCGGGATTTTTCGAGCGCCTTTTTTTGCACCTGCAATGCCTCCGTCGAAAGGCGGCATCTGGAGGCGATAGGCGGCTTCGACGAAAATTTCAAGGAATACGGATTCGAGGACAACGAAATCGGCTGGAGACTGCGGCAGGCGGGTTTGAAGATGAAGTTTAACAAGAGAGCCATCATCTATCACTACAAACCGGCCATCTCCGCCGAGGGACTGGAGGCGCTCCGCCTTCAGGCGGAAGAGATGGGGAGAAGCGCCGTGGCCTATTACCGTAAGCATCCCAGCCTCAGGGTCGCCCTGGCCACCGGAATTTTCCCTCCTCAGCGTCTCATAGGCTATATCTCATCCCCACCATGGCGTCTTGACAGCTATACCAGGCAGTTTCAGGATCCGGGTTGCGACGCCGCCCGCCGGACCATTCTGGCCGGAAAAATCTCCCGTTGTTACTACTTCATGACCATGGCGGAAACGTTGAGGAAAGTATAGATGTCAATACTGATTTCCATTCAAATCTGCAGTTATAACCGGGCGGAGCTTCTTAAAAAGGCCCTGGAGGGGATCTTCCGCCAGGATTGTCCGCCCGATGATTTTGAGATAATCCTGGTGGATGACGGCTCGACGGACGGTACGGCCGAGATGGTTCGGAGCCTTTCCCCTCCCTGCCGCCTGGAATACCTTTATCAGCCCAACTCCGGACTGGCGACGGCCAGGAACCGTGGTATCCGGGCGGCAGGCGGAGAGTATATTCTCTTCATAGATGACGATATCATCGCCGATCCGCAACTCCTCAAGGAGCATCTGGCCATGCACCGGAAATATCCCGGCAGCGTCGTGAACGGCTGGGTCAACCATGTGGACGATCTCGAAAAATGCGAGAAACCCCGCTTCACCATGGCCGACGTCTCCACTTCTTTTTTCTGGACTTCCAACGTCTCGGTTAGAAAAGATGACCTGGAAAAAGCCGGTCTCTTTGACGAGAGCTTCAGCGAATACGGTTGGGAGGACCTGGAACTGGGTGTGCGTCTCAAAAACCTGGGCTTGAAGAGCCGTTTCAACCGGCGGGCCGTGGTTTATCACTACAAGAAGAAATGGAACAAGGAGGACCTTGAGCGGCACTTCCGCCAGGCGGAGGCCAAGGGCAGGACGGCCGTAGTCTTCCTGGAAAAGCACCCGACCTTGAAGGTGCGGCTGGCCACCGGCATCTACCCGTTGAGGTTCTTCATCAATGATCTTTTCTTTCTGGGTGGAGCCGGGGAAAGATGCCTGAGGAAGATCGTCGAGGGGGCCCCCGGCGGAGCCCTCGATGGTTTCTACCGCTTTGCCGCCCAGAAACTTATTGACTTCCACTATTTTGCCGCCATCCGAAGTGTATTGAAAAAACCGGCAAAGAGTGAAAATGCCGCTTAATCCTGAGAAAATAGCCATCGTGGCGCCGGACCATATCGGCGATTTTCTCTTCTGTACCCCGGCTGTCCGCGCCCTGCGCCGGGGATATCCCTCCGCACGGATTTCTCTTTTTTTATCAGGGCAAAATGCGCCTGCGGCCCGGGGAAACCCGGACGTGGACGAAATCATCGTGGTGCCTGAACTTCCGCATCGAGCCTTCATCGGCTGGGCCTCTTCTTTCAAAGAGAGGAATTTCGATCTCGTTGTATGCCTTCCGGCCAATGTACGGAAATATTTTTTTTCTTTTCTTCTCGGGGGAAAGGTGCGGCTCGGCCTTTATTACGCCCGGATGTTGGTGGGGGGCCTTATGGCGGGGATGTTTCTTACCAGGCGCCTCAGGGTCAGGACCGATCCGGCCGAGACGGAGAGAAGGAATCTTACGGTGGAGCATGAAGTCGAGCAATATCTGAGACTTCCGGCCTCTCTGGGGCTTTCCGTGGAGGATAAAAACATAGTTTTCCCCCTGGAAGATGAGGAGAGGCGCTTCGCCGGGGATTTCATGAAGGGGGCCGGCCTGCTTCCAACTGATTTCATACTGGGGATACAATATTCTAATCGCTGGTTTTCCGATAGTTCCAGGAAGAAAAATTTCATAGCTTTTATCAACCTTCTTAAGAAAACCCGGCCCTCCTGGAAGATTCTCCTGCTGTACACCCATTCCCGGGAGGAGGAAGAGGTCCGCTATATTATGGCTGAATGCGGTAAAAACGGGATTATTTGCGCAGGCGCCCTTCATGTTAAGAAGTGGGCGGCCATTCTGGGCCGCTGCAGTCTTTTTATGACGATAGACGGCGGTTCCGCCGCCGTGGCTGGGGCATTGAAGGTGCCGGTGGTCGTTCTCTATTCACCTCTCTACTATCGCTACCTGGTACAGAGGTGGCATCCCTGGGGCGCTCCCTGGAGGGCGGTCAAAAATGAGAATTTCAGCTCACAGGAAAAAGAAGATGCCGGCTCTTATGCCGGGAAGGCGGTTGAGGCCGTCATTTCCGCCATGAAGGAACTGGCCGGAGAATAAAAAGAGGGCGCCTTTATAAGGGCGCTCATTCTCCGTAGGCCAGGAGGACCTGCCCGGCCATGGCCTCAAGGGTGTGGCGTTCGCGGACGCGACGTGCCCCGTTCCGGGCCATCTCAATTGTTTTTTCACGATTCATGATGCAAAACTCAATTTTTTGTGCGAGGGCCTCCCTGTCGCCCGGGGGCACCAGGAAACCGGTCACTTCGTCCTCGACCAGTTCGGGGATGCCGCCGACCCTGGTGGCAACGAGAGGTTTCTCCATGAAGAGGGCCTCAAGATTGATGAGACCCGCCGGCTCATCCCACACGGACGGGGTGACCATAACGTCCATGGAACCGATGAGCCGGGGGACGTCATCCCTGAAGCCCAGGAAGGTGACGTGTTCGGTGATTCCAAGTTCGGCGGAGATTGTCTGGAGCCTATCCTGATCTGGGCCCCGGCCGGCCAGGAAGAGATGAAGGTTCAGCTTTTTATCAAGAAGCTTTTTGACGACTGAAATGAGGTCTTGCTGTCCCTTGCTTTTGAAGAGGTTGCCAAAACAGCCCACGGCTGTCGTTTTTTCATTGAGGTTCCTCTCGGCCCGGAAGGAGCGGTCCCCTAGAAAAGGCTCAAAGCGCCGGGTGTCGATTCCGGCATAAACTACTTTCAGGAGTTTATCCCGAAGACCGGCAGAGAGAAGGTCCCGGCGGATGAAGTCCGAGACACAGAGAATGCGGTGCGTGAAATGGCGGTAGGCCGCCCAGGAAGTCAAACTGAATCCTTCCGGGTGGTGAATATGCTGAGTCCTGAAGACGCGCACTCCGGGGTTAAAGCGTGCGGCCAGGCAGGCCAGGACATGGTCGCGCATTGATTGGCAGTGGAGGACGCTGATTTTTTCCGCGGTGATGATTTTGCGCAGGGTCAGAACGGCGGGCAGGTCGAGCTCGTTTCTCATGGGAATTGCCCTGGAGGGAATCCCGGCCTCCCGGGCCTTGTTCAGCAGAGTGGAACCGGGGTTTCCCCCGAAGATCAGGGAAACGCCTGTCTTAAGAAGCGCTGAAGAGAGGTTCAGGGTCACTTCCTCGCCTCCGCCCCAGTCCTTTACTTCGTTAAGGATAAGGACCTTCGGTTTTGCCGCCGGCTGTTTTTCTTCCATGACAACAGGATTTTCCATTATTTACATTCCTTCAACATTTTGAACAGGGCCTTGAGCAATGACGGCCTGAATGAAAATTTAAGGACAAATTCAGGAAGCCGGGAACCAATCCTCAGGCGAAAATTAAGTTGAGAAAAAATCTTATGAAAAACGATCTGTTTTTGAACCAGGTCTTCAAAATACCGTACCGAGGAAAAATTGGCCCGGCAATATTCGTCCAGGGCGGATTCGGCGGCCTTAGGGTGTCTGCCGCGGTAAGGGAGGGCGCGTCCGGCCTCGCTCACAAAAGGAAGCGACTCATCAAGGGCGATGTTGCCGCTCATCTCGTCTCCAAGGTCTCCGTATAACTTCCAGCGGTTCAGGAGCGCTTGAGGACTTATCAGATAGCCATAGTGAAAATAGCAATAAGGCAGGGCGAGGCGCTTGCCGGATAAATTAACCGGCTTTTCATGCACCGCCCCTTCCCATCTGATTTTGTCATTGAAGCGGAAAAAAAGATTGTGGCGGCGATCGACGGAAAGATAATACCGGGGTGATTGGAAAAACAGATAGTTATAGCCGTCCACGATTCCCACCCCGGCCGGAAGTTCAGGCAGGAGCAGGCGGGTCAGCGTTTTCAATCCCGGAGGGTGCACCTCATCGGCATCGAGATATAAGACCCAGGTATCATCCTGCTCCAGGGTTTTCAGATGATCAAGGCAAAGGTTGCGGCAGGAACCAAATCCGATAAACTCCGATGGGATGAGTGCTACCTTTCCCTCGCTGAAAAGCCGGGAACTTTTGAGGGTTTCCAGATTCAAAGAGGCGGCCTCGCCGCTGTTGTCATTTACGACCAGCAGGTCCACCGCATCTTTAATGCTGTCCAGGCAGGCGGACAGGAAGGGCTCGGGTTTTTTGCCCATCATCATGACTGCGGAAATAAAAGGGCTTTTGGGATTTTTCATGACGGATTCCTTAATTTATACAGGACGGGCGACTTCCGCAAGCAAGGCTTCATACTCTTTAATGTATTTTTCGCTGGAATATTTTTGACTGACATGCTCCCTGGCCGCTCTGCCGGCGGCCTGGGCCAACTCCGGGTTCTCCAGCAAATCAATGACGGCGCGGGCCGCTCCGGGAGCATCGCCCGGGTCCACCAGAAAACCGGTTTTTTTATCAATGATGATCTCCGCCGGCCCTCCATGATTGGATGCAACGACCGGTTTACTCATGAGGCCGGCCTCGATGGGCACCAATCCCAAAGGTTCATCGAATGGTAGATAAATGACCGCGTCCGCTCGGCTGTAATTTGAAAATATCTCCGATTCCGGAATAATACCCAGAAATTCCACCCGGGAAGAAACTTCAAGCCGGCGGCAGAGGTTTTTCAATCGCGTTGTCTGGTCGCCCTCTCCCGCAATTTTCAGGGTAACTTCAATTCCCTGCTTTTGAAAATGCGCTGTTACCAGGGCAAAGGAATGAATCACGGTGTCGAGATTTTTCATGCGGCCCAGCCTGGATGCGGTGAAGAGAACTTTGGGGTCTCCCGGGCTTTTGCCGGTCAAGGGCGCCTGGGGAAAGATATGGGCGTAATCGGGAGTTCCCAGGTTCAGGACCCTGGCTGTCCTGCCGTAAATCTGATGAATTTTCTCTTTGATGTTCTCCGAATCAGTCACGATGGCAGAATATGAATTTACCGCCTTTTTATCCAGTGCGCGCCAGGGAGCCAGGGCAATGGAATCAAACCAGACGGTCAAGGGCTTTCTTTCCGTATTGAGGAGGCTGTTCAGGAAATGGCTGTCCAGCGACTGTTCGTATAGATGCCTCGGTGGTTCATGATAGGTCAAAAGTACAGGGATCCCGGAAGTCAAGCCTGAGAGATAAAACCAGACCGATGCCGGGAAATTATGAATATTTACGACATCGAGGCCCGAGAAAAGGTTGTTTATGGATTTTGAGTAGCGGCGGGCCTGCCCCATGTTTTTCATGGAGCCCTGGTAGGGGATTTCAGTATAGGGGATATCGCTTTTCAGGAGTATTTCCGAAATCTCCGGAGCGATGCGGGAGGAAAAAACGACAACGCGGTGCCCCCTGGTTTTCAATTCCCGGGCGGTCCAGAGAATTACATTTTCAACTCCACCGATTTTTTCCAGCACAGCATAAAAAAGGCCTATGACCATAAAAAAGCCTTTCGCAGACAGGTTGAATAAGTGTATTTTCCTGCCTGGCCCAAGGATTAACTGACGCTATGGCCGTACTTTTCCAGCACTTTTTTCCGGGTATAGGGGATGAGGCCGCCGGCGTCAATGATGGCCTGCCGGGCCTGGGGAAGCGGCTGGATGGGGAAGGATTTTCCACTCGTCCGGTTGAGGACTTCTTTTTCCCTGATCTCCATCTCGTCCCCCTCCGAGGCTTCGACGGCGGGGCAATGGACCGTCCGAAGGCCCAAATTGATGGCGTTCTGAAGGAAAATGCGGGCAAAGCCCCTGGCGATAATCACCAGATCGTGGCCCTTGAGGGTGGAGGCCGCCTGTTCGCGCGAGGAACCGCACCCGAAGTTATTTCCCGCCACGATGACGCTTTCCGGGGGAATTTCCTTCTTTTTCAGGCGGCTGTTGAACTCGGTGTAATCCGCGAAGGCGTACTGCGGCGTCTCCGTCGGGAGGACCGTGGCCATGAAGCGCCCCGGGTAGATGGCGTCGGTGGAAATGTCATTTTCGAACTTAAAGACAACTTTTGCCATTCTATTTGCCTCCATTCCTGGGGTCGGTGATGACGCCGGTTATGGCGCTGGCGGCCGCCACCGCCGGGGAGCAGAGATAGACCTCGGCATTGGGGTTTCCCATGCGGCCCTTGAAATTACGGTTGGTGGTCGCCAGGGCGACTTCGCCGTCACCAAGGGCGCCCTGGTGCACGCCCAGGCAGCAGCCGCAGCCGGGATTAACTATTATGGCCCCGGCATCAATCAAGTCGGAGAGAATGCCTTGTTTCAAGGCCCTTTTATATATGCGCCAGGAGCCGGGGAAAACGAGCATGCGGGTCCCCCGGGCAACCTTTTTGTTTTTCAGGATTGCGGCCGCGATTTCCAGATCGTCGAGTCTCCCGTTGGTGCAGGATCCGATGACGATCTGCTGAAGCTTGATCCCGGTCACATCGTCCACGGTCTTCACGTTGTCCACCGTGTGCGGACAGGCCACGTGGGGAGCCAGCTTCGAAGCGTCAATTGTGATGACCTGATCGTAGACTGCATCGGGATCGGGGAGAACCGGGACGATTTCATCCTTTACTCCGCCTTCCTCCCTGAGGTAGCGGATCGTCTCCTCATCGGCGGGAACGATACCGGAGGTGGCTCCAGCCTCGACGGACATATTGCAGATGACCAGCCTTCCGGACATGGACATTTTTCTGATAGTCTCGCCGTGGAACTCGATCACCTTGAAATTAGCTCCCTCGGCGGAAATCTTGCCGATAAGGTGCAAAATGAGGTCCTTGGGCCCCACGTGCGGCGGGAACTTCCCGTTGACTTCCACCTTGATGGTGCCGGGAACTTCCACGTTGAGGGCCGTTCCGAGAGCCCAGACGGCGGCCATTTCCGTGGCCCCGATCCCGAAGGCGAAGGCCCCGAAGGCGCCGTGGCTGGTGGTGTGGCTGTCGGTGCCCACCACGACATAGCCCGGGTGCACATAGCCGCTCTCAGCCAGAATCTGGTGGCAGATGCCGCCTTCATCCCCGCGAATGTCGTGGAACTTGGTGATGTTCTGTAAAGCCACAAATTCCCGGATTTTCTTCTGGTTGGTGGCCGTCTTTGAGGTCTCGGCCGGGACGCGGTGATCGAAAATGATAGCGATCTTCGATGGATCCCAGACGAGCGGCTGAATGCCGGTATCTTTGAATATTTCCAGGAACTGGTTAATGACGAGAGCCCCGTTCTCATGGGACATGGCCAGAGAGACGGCTGGTTCCAGGACTTCCCCCACCGAGACGGCGGTTTTGCCTGAGGCCTGCGCCAGTATTTTTTGAACGACTGTCATTTCCATTTCGATTCTCCTAAGCTTTAACGATGGCTTTTTCGCCCCGGTATTTTGATTCGATGCGTTCCTTGGGCAAGTACTCGTCCTCCATCGCCTTGTATTCGGGGAGCCCCACGAAGTCGGTATATTCCCGGAAGGAAGTGACCCACTGGGTCTGGCCGGCGAGGTGTCCCGTCGGAGATGCCTTGAGGGCGGTGAAGAACTCCATAAGGGCCTTATGGGCCACCATGATGGAGGCGACGGGAATGGAAACGCGGCCCACGCCCATCTTGGCCATTTCCGGAACCGGGATCAACTCCGTCTTCATTCCAGAAATAGCGTCCATGAGGTTGACGGAAAGAGGTCCTTTCACGTCCTTGACGGCCTTTTCAACGTCGGTCCTGGTCTTGATTCCGTCTATGAATGCCAGGTCCGCCCCGGCCTCAAGATACATATTGCAGCGGCGGATAGCCTCATCCAGCCCTTCGGCGGCAAAGACGTCCGTGCGGGCGTTGATGATGAAATCCTTATCCAGGCGGTCGCGCACCGCGGCACAGGCTCGCACCTTGCCCGCCATCTCTTCGGCGGGGATGCACTCCTTGCCGGCCATGTGGCCGCATCTTTTGGGGAAGATCTGGTCCTCGATGTTCATCCCGGCCACGCCCATGGCGATGAGCCGCTCGGTGATCCAGGCGGCGTTGACGGCGTTTCCTCCGCCGGTGTCAATATCGGCCATGACCGGAATATTCACGGCCTGGACGATGTTCCAGGTGAGATCCAGGGTGTCCTTCATCTGGATAAGGCCCACGTCGGGCTTGGCCAGGAAGGAACCGGCCAGTCCGTAACCGGAGACCTGGATGGCCTCAAATCCGCACTTGTCGATGATTTTCGCGCTGAAAGCATCGTGGCAGCCCGGGAGCACTACGGCCCTCCGCTCCATAATCGCCTTTCGTAAAATTGTTGTTTTCTTCATAAGATGTCAACCTCCTTATATTTAATTGAAAAACAGCCAAAACGCTGCGAATACTTCTTTTCGTGTCGTCTGAAATCCTCTTTCAGTTGGAAGGAAATTTATCCGCAGATAACGCGAAATGATCATGAATGTCATCAGAATCAATCGCACGGCAAAGGAGGCCTTTCCCCGTAATACTGGTAGTAATTTACTTTTATTCCGCCATTGAACAATTTTCTAACCCTGTCGGGCTGCGCCCTTTTGAAATAGTTTGGAAACATTTCATCGGCGGTCAGAATATAGACAGACCACCCTTTCTTTTTCTTGAAAGTCTTATGAATGGAAATATATATTTCATTCATTACGCTGAACTCGGAGATTCTTATTCCATAGGGAGGGTTTGAAATGAGTATTCCATACTGTTTATCAATCCACAGATCCTTGACATCTTTTTGTTCGAACACGATATCGTCTTCAACACCAGCATTTATGGCATTAATCCTGCACGCCTGAATGCTTTTTTCATCGCAGTCATAACCGAATATCTGAAGTTTATGATCCGGTTCCATCGCGGCCTGTGCAGAATACCTGGCTTTTCTCCAGACTTTTTTATCTATCGCCGGCCACCTTTCCGATGCAAATTCTCTTTTTAAGCCCGGCGCCATGTTCCTGCCGATCATTGCCGCTTCAATCAGGATGGTTCCCGAGCCGCACATTGGGTCAATCAGCAGCCTGTCTTTATCCCAGAAACTGAGAAGAACAAGGGCCGCCGCCAGCGTTTCTTTAAGTGGAGCCTCCACGAATTTATCCCGGTAGCCTCTCTTGTGAAGTCCGGCCCCGGACGTATCAACCGTAAGAAGAGCGACGTCTTTAAGCATTGAGACTTGTATCGTGAATTCCGGCCCGGTTTCTTTGAACCATTCAACGCGGTAATTTCCCTTCAGCTTTTCAACCACGGCTTTTTTGACAATGGCCTGGCAGGCACTGATACTGCTCAATGTGGATTTCACGGACTTTCCTTTTACGGTGAATTTTCCATCTTCGGTAATCAGGCTTTCCCAGGGAAGCGCTTTTGTCTGCTCAAAAAGTTCCTCAAAAGTAAGCGCTTTGAATTCTCCCATTTTAAGAAGTACTCTGTCGGCGCTTCTGAGCCATAAGTTCAACCTGGGAATATCTTCAAGTGTCGCTTCTAATTCAACCATGCCGTCCGACATTTTTAAATTATCATATCCAAGAGCTTTTAATTCGTTCTTTACCACCATTTCAAGCCCGAATGTCGCCGTTGCAATGAGAGTTATTTCATTAATCATTCTGCCAGTTTTCTCCTTAAGTCCGGCTTCCCGGTAGAAAGATCTTTCCTTAAATAATCATATACAGGGCGGTCAACATTCTGGGTTTAGACACGAAGCAACCTACGGTTTTGTGCCCTCCGGGGCCTGGGGAGGGGAGGGGCGGCCCATGGCGCTTTCCAGCGAGAACTCGGCTGTCTTGCGATCGTAGAATGCCTGGACGTAGTTCTTACGGGCACTGTTGAGATAGTCGCGCGCGTTGTTGAGTTCGATGATCTCCGAGACCCCCATCTTGTACCTCTGGTAGGCCAGGACGTAGTTTTTAGCCGCGGTTAGGGCCTGCCTTTTGGTAATTATCTCGCGCTGGCTGGCCCCTTTCATGTCCGCAAACGCCGAGTCGATCTGTTTTATGTATGAAAGCACCGACGATTCCATTTGTTTCTGATACTGTTCAGCCAGGGCCTTTTGTTCGTCAACTCTTGAAAAGACCGTGGGGTCGCGGAAGATGGGAAATGAGAGATTCAGCATCACGTTCCAGGTTTTCTTGTCGGGGAGGTCATTCCCCGTCGAGCCCAGGTAGCCCTGCCCCGAAAGGGTGGGCCGTTTCTGGAAGGAGAAGTACCTGGCCATGGCCAGGTTGCCCCGGACAACGGCGGCATAAGAGAGGATGAGAGGGTTTTTTGTCTTCATCTCTGAAAGGGCCTGTTGCCTGTCGACAGGTGACATGGGGTTGTACATATCTCGCGAGAAATTACGGTCCTCGATCTCCACGATGTCCACTCCCAAGGCCTGTGCAAGGCCAGTCTGAGCATCGCGAAGACTGCTCTGGGACGAAGTAAGGTCAATCTCAGACTGATCCATCTGGAACTCCGCCTGCGTGACGTCGATCTTGGCCTTGGCCCCGGCGTCGTAGAACCCCTGGGCTACTTTAAGGTTGTTTTTTGCCTTGACAAGGTCGTCCTGCTGGATGACGACTATCCATTCCATAAAATATGCCAGGGCATAGGCATTCAGGATGCTCTGAGCCTTCTTGACCCAGGTGGAGAGGAACTGGAGGCGCGCCGCCTCGAGATTTTCCCTGGCGGAGACCAGGCTTTGTTTTCTCTGGTCCCAATCGTAGAGCGTATGGTTAAGATTGACCGTGGCCTGCGTGGGGTGTGTGTTCGTGGAGGTATCGGGCATCCCCGGCAACAGCAAGGGCGTCTCCTGGTAGGTTTTGGAAAGATTCAGAGATAAGGTCGGGTCGTACAGGGCATACACCTGCCGGACTTTCGCCTCCATCTGCGCCACCACTGCCTTCTGTTGTTGAAGGTCGGGGTGTTTCTGGTAGCCGATGTTGAGGCATTCATCTACGGTGAGAACGGCACCCTTTTTCTCGGGAAATTTCGGCACCAGCGGCTCTTCCTTAATAGGCTCAAGTAGAATCTCGTCTGCCTTTATCTTTGCGGAAGGCGTATTTGAGGCGGTCGGGGCACCGGAAGCGAGCCCGCAAGCACCCAGGAAAAAGGTGAAAATCAACAGGAGTAAGAGTCTATTTCCTTTCATCCCCCGGTCCTTTCTTCTCATAAGTCGTGGCCTTCTTTTTCTCCAGGCTTTCTTGTTCCATCTTTTCCACTTTGTCTTTCAGGGTCCTGGAGGAGGCCTTCTTCGGCTGACCCCGGAAGACAGTCCAAATCTTCCATTCCTTCCATTTCTCCAGATCATAAGCATAAGAGAGGGCGACCGGTATGAGCAGGAGGGTGAGGATCAGGCAGAGGCTCTGCCCTCCGACGACCACGATGGCCATGGGCGACTGGGTGGCGCCTTCCGGGCCGGCCAGGGCCACGGGGAGCATCCCCACCACCAGGGTCAGGGTGGTCATCAGGATGGGCCTGAGCCTCTCCCGGTTGGCTCGAAGTATGGCGTCCCGGTCCGACAGTCCCATCCTTCTAAGGTTATTCGTGTGATCTATCTGCAGGATGGCATTTTTCTTGACAATTCCGAATAGCAGGAAGAGCCCCAGAGCGGAGAAGATGTTGAGAGTCATTTTTGTAATCATGAGGGACAGCAGGGCGAAGGGAATAGAGAGCGGCAGAGTCGTCAGGATGATAACGGGATCAAGAAGGTTTTCAAACTGGGCGGCCAGGACCATGTACATGAAGATGGTGGCCAGGATGAAGGCCAGGGCGAAAGCCAGGAAGGTCTGCCCGATCCACATGGCGCTTCCCTGGTAGGCGATGTTGTAGTCGGACGGAAGATGGAGGTCGGATACGATCTTTTTGGCATCATCCATGGCCGTCATCTGCGGATAGTCTTCCAGGTTGGCATTGATTGTGACCATCCTCTGGCGGTTGAAGTGGTATATAGTCGAGGGGCCGAATCCGGTCCCGACATTTGAAAATCCGGCCAGGTAGGTGGGCTTGCCCTGCTGGGTGGGGACAAAAAGATTCGCCACCTTGGCGGGATTATCCCGATCCTCGGGAGCCAGGCGGAGGCGCACGTCGTAAAGCCATTTACCGTCCTGGTAGTTGGATATTTTGTCTCCCCCAACCATGAGCTTGAGGGAGTTGCTCAGGGTCGAGAGATCCACATTGAGATCCGCCGCCTTGGCCCGGTCCACCTTGACCTGTACTTCGGGGGCGACCATCTCCAGGTTGGTGTCCAGGTCCACATAACCCGTGATGGAGCTCAGTTTTTTCAGAACCTTCTGGGATGCGTCGTAGAGCACGTCCAGATCGTCTCCCTGGATGCTGAACGAGAAATCGCTGCCCCCGCTCCCTCCCGTGTCCGAAGAAGGTTGAACGGAGGTGCGGAAGAGACGATATTTTTTTATGACCCGGCGGGCCTCCCGCATGGCTTTAAACTGGGTATAGGGCTTTCGTTCCGCAAAATCGGTGAGACGCACGTAGATATTGCATTGAGAGACGTCGGAGCTCTCGTCATCCGCCGCACCGGCCGCCTGGGTGCCGACGGAGGTAAGCACGTAGCGGACGTGCGGCATCTTGAGGAGCTCGGCCTCAAGGGGTTTGAGTTCCTCCGAGCTCCGTGGGATCGGCCAGCCCTTTGGGAGTTTGATGGCGATGTTGTAATCTCCGGTGTCCTCCTGGGCGATAAACTCCTTGCCCACCTTCCCGTAGAGGACGATGCCCAGCCATACGCAGGCGATGGAGATGAGGATTACCAGAAAGCGGAATTTCAGCGCCCACACCAGGATTTTTTCATAGCCGTCCTGGAGGATGCGGGTGAGGAAACCGGGCTCCTTCTTTTCTCCCGCTTTCTTTACCGGGGGCTTGAGGAGTTTGGAGCAGGCCATCGGGGTGAGGACGAAGGAAACAACCATGGAAAAGAAGATGGCCACCGCCATGGTGATCCCGTAGGATTGGAAGTAGCGCCCGACAATGCCGGGCATGAAGGCCACCGGGATAAAGAGAACGATGAGGGAGAGGGTAGTGGCTATAACTGCGGGGCCGATCTCCCTCGTCCCCTCAACCGCCGCATCAAAAGCGCTTTTTCCCTCCTCTTCCATTAGCCGCCAGATGTTCTCAAGGACGACGATGGCGTCGTCAATTACGATCCCCACCACCAGGGCCAGGGCCAGTAGTGTGACCTGGTTCAAGGTGAAATTCATGGCTTTCATGATGGAGAAAGTTGCGATGATGGAACTCGGTATGGCCAGGGCCGCGATGAAAGTGGATTGCAGGCTCCCCATGAAGAGAAGCACCATGAGGCAGGCCAGGCCCCCTCCGATGAGGAGGTGTTCCATGATGGCGTCCACCTGTTTTTTAATCGGGAGGGAGCTGTCTTTCACCACCTCCAGATGGATGTCTCCGGGCAGGTAGGAGCTCATTTGCTCGATTTTTCCCCGCACCCGCGAGCAGACTTCAGCTATGTTGGCGTCGGAATTTTTGACCACCTGCAGGGTCAGGGTGGCCTCCCCGTTCAGGCGGGAGAGGGTGCGGGCCTCCTTGACCCCGTCCACGACGTAGCCGATATCCCGGATCTTGATCTGCATTCCATTGATGTTCTTGACTATGATGTCATGGAAAGATTCCACGTTTTTCAGGCGGCCGAAAGTACGGAGGGTGTACTCGTTGTCCTTCGAGGAGACCCGTCCTCCGGGGATTTCGAAGTTCTGGCCCTGGACGGCCTGTTTTACCTGGTCGATGGTAAGACCGAACTTGGTGAGCTTGTCGGCGTGGATAACGACCTGGATCTCCCTATAGCGGGCCCCCAGCATGTTTACCTGCCCCACCCCGTCCACCGAGCCGATGTCGTCCTTTATCTTCTGGCGGCAGAGCTCGGTCAGTTCCTTGGCGCTGCGCTTGCCGTGCACCGCCAGCACCATGATGGGGATCGCCTGGGAGTCGTACTTCATGACGATGGGGGTCTTCGTGCCCTCCGGGAACTTGTTAAGGATGCCGTTGACCTTGTCGCGGACCTCCTGGGCGGCCACGTCCGGATTTTTTCCCAGTTGGAACATGACAGTAACCGTGGAGATGCCTTCCATGGACGTGGAATTCATATGGTCAATCCCTCCAAGGACGGCTATTGCGTCCTCGATGGGCTTGGTGAGCTCGGTCTCTATTTCCTCCGGGCCGGCTCCGGGCAGGGTGGTTGAGACGAGGACCAGGGGAAAATCAACCTTGGGCATGGAGTCTATACCGAGCTGGAAATAAGAGAATAGTCCCATGACCACGATGAAAAGTATAATCATGGAGGCCAGGACGGGACGGCGGATGAAGGTTGTTAATAAGTCCATTATTATCTACCCGAATTTCCAGGTGTTATGGACGCGTTAAGAACCTTGACCAGGACGCCGTCAACCAGGGCGGCCATGTTGGAAACCGCGACGAGATCTCCTCCGTGGAGATCCCCCTTGACCTGCGTCATCTCTTCCAGGAACTGCCCCTTGGTTACGGGCCTGGCGTAAGCCTTGAAACTATCCCCCTCTTTCCTGATGACGAAGACCTTGGCCACGCCCACCTCGTCCATCAGGGCGCCGTTGGGGACAAGGAGGGCCTGCCTGTCAACGCCGATGATAAGTGAAACTTTGCCGAAAATTCCCGGCTTTAGAAGGTTCTCCGGGTTTCCGAGTATCGCCTTGACTTTGATCGTACGACTTTCGGGGTCAAGCACAGGGCTTATCTGATAGATTTTTCCCTTGAAGGCCTTGCCGGGGATGGCGTCCGTCTTAAGGACGATCTCCTTGCCCTCCTGAATGCGGTCAATGAAATTCTGGGGGATGGCCACGGTGAGGTACACCGGGTCGTTTTCCACCAGGGTGAGGACCGTGCCTCCCACCTGGACGTAGTCTCCGGGATTCACCTTTTTCTCTTTGACGTAGCCGTTGGTTGGAGAGATGATAGCCGTGTATTTAAGCTTCTGCTGGTCGATGTTCAGAGTGGCCACCTTCGATTCGATGGAGGCCCGGGTCTGGCTCACTATGTCCAGGGCCGATTCGTAGTCGGCCTTGGCCGTCTTGTAATCTTTCAGGGAATCTTCCAGGGTCTTCTGGCTTACGAGATCCTGTTCCCGCATCTTGACGTTCCGTTGCCAATTCCTGTAGGCGTTGTCCATAACGGCCTGGGCCTTTTTGACTGAGGGCATCTCCGCGTCCGGGCGAATCCTTTCGCCAAGGGTTTTAATCCCCATCTTCGCCAGTTCCTCCTGGAGGTTGGCCTTGTCCAGATCCAGGGCCAGCTTTAAATCAACCGGATCCAGACTGACAACCACCTGTCCCTTACGGACCGGGTCGCCCATGTCCACCATGACCTGCTGGACCCTCCCCGAAACCTGGGCGGCCAGGGGAATCTCCACCAGGGACTCGAAGGTGCCCACAATGTCCAATTTGATATCGATTGGCTTTTGAATGACTTTTGCAACCTGGACCGGAACTACAAGCTCTATTTTCTGGGGCGCAGCATCTTGTTTTTTAGGCTGACACCCCGGAGCAAAGAAAAGAACGAAGGCAAAAATAAAAAGAAAGGCTGGGAGAGAGAAAGACTGGTGTTTGAGTTTTGCGTATCGGCATATTTTCAAAGATGAAATTCCTCCTTTAAAGTGATGCGCATATCAGTCCTTATAAATTGCTGTAATTCGTTCAGGCCAGGGATTATAGAGGGGCAGTTCAAAGCGCTCATCGTCGAAATGAGCGGCAAATTCCCTGCCGGCGGGAAGGCGGATGATCTGTTTCAAAGCTTCGATATGCGGCGGCAGTGAACAAGCCTGCCGAAAGCTTATGTAACCTCTTCGTTGAAGAGAAAGCAAAAATGAAATCCCTTCATCCCCGAAGAGGGAACGAATTTTTGATGCCGGGTATTCGCCGGTAAGGAAAGTAAGAAAGTAGCGGCCTTTGTTGGTCATGGGTACCATCTTGCCTTCATCATGATCAACAAGAAAGCCGCCGAAGTCGCGTCCTGAAAACCAGCACTCCTCACTCAGCACAGGGTAGCTCGATCCGGAAATTTCCAGGTTTATATCCTTAAATTTTGCCAGGGGGTTCTGCTCCGTGACCGGGATAAATTCATCGGTCCCCATTTGTTTGGAATATGCAAGCTGAAAGCCTTCACATGCCTGATAATATATACAAAGCTCGCAGGAGGAGTTCTTTATTTTTCCTTTCAGGCGTTCGGATATTTCATTCACATAAACTCCGTCAACGTAGATGAGCGTTTCCTCGGGGTAATTTTTTTCGTTGGCATACTGCTCGATCCCCCTGGCGAAGCAATAGGGCCAGTCCTGAATGGAAGGGGTTTCCATTGAGCTGCTGCGTTCAATGAGGGCAAAAGCTTCGTAAACGAAGGGAGCGGCTTCGGTATAACTGGGAACGGCATCGGCAAAGTTTACCTCCGTCCGTCCGCACACCATGGGAAAGGCAAAATTAATAGTCCGGATGCCTTTTTCAATCAAAGTGCCCGTTATTTCCGGAAGATGCCGATAGTTCGCTTTAGTGATGACGGTGAGCGTAGAAACTTCAAGCCCCGCCTTCAGGGCATTAGTCATCCCTTCAACAGTTTCATTGAAACTTCCCGGAATTGTGGTGGCTGCCTCGTGAATTTCCGGCGTGTGACCGTGGAAAGAAATGAGAAGTCTCAATTCTTTATTAAGAGCCAGTGCGCGCGTAAAATCAGGGTCTTTAAGCCTTCTGCCGTTGGTTTGCAGTAGGATTTCTTTAAATCCACATCC
Organism: bacterium; assembly: GCA_043798715.1. GTDB lineage: Bacteria > Vulcanimicrobiota > JAZDOK01 > JAZDOK01 > JAZDOK01 > JAZDOK01. Next base: position 78,880 of record JAZDOK010000095.1, on the reverse strand, counting down.
GGATGCGGTGGAAATTATTTCGAGTATGTCCTGGCGTATGGTTGGTTCGCCGCCGGTGATGGTAAGAAATGTATCGTTTTTAGAAGGTCTGTTTTGGAGCGATTCGACAATCTGAGAGAAAAGAAGGTCCCTTCTCCTCGGCGTTCCGGCGGCCGAGCAGAAAATACAGGCATTATTGCAGGCGGTTCCAACTTCCAAATCCATATTAAAGCGTCCTCCTAAATCTAATGTTCTCCTTAAAAAATTAAGTTTCCTCCTTAGATGTCCGAGCCTTTTGTCTATACACTAAGAATCCGGCGACGAAGAAGGTCGAGGGTGTTAAGGCAGCTCAGATGACGGATTCTTTCCCTGTCTCCCTGCAGGAGAAGCTCTTTTAAAAATGTGCCTGCGGCATCGGCGATGCCGATAAAGACCAGCCCTACCGGCTTTTCCGGCGTGCCGCCGCCGGGTCCGGCGATCCCGGTGATGGAGACGCCGATGTCGGAGCGGGCTTTTTCCCGGATTCCCCGGGCCATCTCCTCCGCCGTCTGAGCGCTGACGGCGCCGTATTTTTCCAGTGTTTCAGGGCGTACACCCAGAAGCTCTTTCTTGGCCTCGTTGCCGTAGGCGACCACGCCCAGATGAAAGACCGCGGAAATTCCAGACACCCCCGTCAGCCGTTCCGAAAACATCCCGCCGGTGCAGGACTCGGCGATGGAAAGCGAAGTCCCCTTTTTCATCAGGAGATGACCGACGACCTCCTCCAAAGTTTCACCCTCAGTCGAGTATACTTGCGGCCCGAGGCGTTCCAAAACTTTCTCAACGAAGGGGGAGAGAAACATTTGCGAGTCCTCATGGCGCCGGCAAATGGCGGTCAGTCGCAGGGTGACTTCCCCCATTTGAGCGTAAGTGGCCAGCGCCGGATTCTTCTGAGCCGCAATCAAATCAGAGAGCTTTTCCTCGACGAGAGCTTCTCCCAGGCCGAATATTTTCAGGTCTTTTGAAAAGACTATATATTGGGATTTATCCTTCAAGTAGGGGAGGACCGAGTCCTCAAACATGGGTATCATCTCGGAGGGCGGGCCCGGAAGAAGGACGACCACCTTTTCTTGTTCCTCCAGGATACAGCCGGGCGCCGTCCCCCGGTTGTTTTTCAGAACGAGACAGCCCTCGGGCATATAGGCCTGTTTTTGATTACTCATGACCATTGACCAGTGCATCCGATTGAATCGCTCTTTTATTTCGGCCAGGCTTTCCTCGTGCAGAATAAGTTTCCGCCCCAGATGCGAGGCAACAGTTTCTTTAGTGAGATCATCCAGGGTGGGACCAAGTCCCCCGGTGAGCACCACGACGTCGGAACGGCTCAGGGCGAGAGCGAGAACTTCTTTCAAGCGCCCGGCATCATCCCCTACAGCCGTATGACACACAACCTCAATGCCGCATTCAGCCAGACGGCCCGAAAGGTACTGGGCGTTGGTATTGGCTGTTTTACCGAGCAGAAGCTCGGTGCCCACGGCCAGAATTTCAGCGTTCATAATCAATAATCTCCTTACTCCAAGAGGCGCCGGATGAATCCCTGCATTTTTTCGTAGTGGGTGCCCGGCCAGTATATTCTCCGGCAGGCGGGGCACCAGGTGTAAATATCAAAGCGCTCCTTCACTTTCGGAGGCAGACGATCAATAACAGCCGCTTTTTCGACAGGCGCTATCCGGCCGTTGCAGGCCAGGCAGACCGTAAAGGGAGAGATGAGTGAGAAGAGATCGAAGCGACGCAAAACTTCTTTTACCTGCTGTTCCGGATCCGTGGCGCGAACCCAGTAACCGTGCGTGACCACTTTTCTCTTCAGAAGATCCCGGTCCCTCGTGAGGAGGATTCGGCCGGGGTCCCGCGGGAGAGTTTCGGCGATGTCCCGGTCGCTGAAAGTATTCTCATAGAGTGAGTCAAATCCAAGGAGACGCAGAAAGCGGGCCAGGCGGCCCCGGTGCACGTCCAGAAGAAATCGGGGGTTGCGGAGAGGTTTTTCCCGCAAATGGGTCGCGTTGGAAATATCGAAGGACTCAAAGAGGGGATAGACGGAGACCCGGTCGCCATCTTGAATCAAGTATGTAAAATTCACGGATTGGCCGTCGACCAGGATGAGGTCCACCTCAGGATGAGGAATTCCCAATGACTCGATGGTATCTTTTATGGAGGGAGACCCGTCAAACTCACAGACGAAGTCTGTCTTTCTTTTGCGCAGCGGTAGAAAGTCGTTCAGTTCCTCATAGAAGCGGAATACCGCCTGCTTCTTCATTGTGTATCTTTGTGCGATTCAGGCCGGGGTCCCCAGCCCGGCGGGGAACCCCGGCCTCTCATAGACGTAAAGTACAGGATTAGAAATTTTCGCAGAGAATTTCGAAGTAGGCACGCGGGTGGAGACAGGCGGGACAGCTTTCCGGCGCCGCGGTCCCCTCATGAATATAGCCGCAGTTGGCGCATTTCCACTTTATGGATTTGGCTTTCTTAAAAACAATTCCTTTTTCGATATTCGCGTGAAGAGCGCGATATCGTTTTTCGTGCTGGCGCTCGGCCACTGAAATATTGCGGAAGGCCGCGGCTACATCTTTGAAACCCTCCTTTTCAGCGATCTCGGCAAAGCCGGGGTACATGGTAGCCTGCTCGTAGTGCTCCCCGGCGGCGGCGGCGGCCAGGTTTTCCAGGGTGGTGCCGATTTTCCCGGCTGGGAAGGCGGCGGCAATTTCCACATCTCCTCCCTGAAGGAATTTGAAGAAGCGCTTGGCATGTTCTTTTTCGTTTTCTGCCGTCTCCAGGAAGATGGCTGCTATCTGCTCGTAGCCCTCCTTCTTGGCCGCCGAGGCAAAATAGGTATAACGGTTTCTGGCTTGCGACTCACCGGCGAACGACGTCATAAGATTTTTTTCGGTTTTCGAACCCTTGAATTTCATCTTTTCACGCTCCTCTTAGATAATGCTGATTTCCTTGTGTTTTGCCTGTATTTTGTCGGCCAGGATGTCCAGGGCCGCAAAATCCTTATCAAGCGGATAACCCTGAATTTGCACGGGCTCCAGGATTTCCACCTTAAGATTGGTGAGCATTCCGGCTATCTGCTCCACTGCCTTGCTTCCCCAGCCATATGAGCAGAGGACCGAGGCAAAACGGGTCTTGGGTCTTAAGGCATTGGCCAGGTAGACCGCATGAACCGCATGTGGATGGGGGCCCACCAGTACGGTGGGAGTGGCTACAACGATCGTGGCGGCATCAACAAGAGCCATGGCCAGCTCCCCGATATCCGTGCGGGTGAGATTGAAAGGCAGAACCCCTATCTTCCTCTCCATGAGCGCCTCTATAAGGTAAGAGACCATCCGGCCGGTGCTCCCGTGCATGGAGATGAAGGGAAGGACGACCTCGTTTTTAACTTCGTCGGAAGTCCATTCCCGGTAGGCTGAAACTATGAGTTCGGGATGCGGGTATATGGGGCCGTGGCTGGGGGCGATCATCTCGATAGAGTAAGGCTTTAAGGTCTCCAGGTGCTTGCGGATATTGGAGCGGAAGGGCATCATGATCTCGGCATAATAACGCTTGGCCGAGCGGAGCACATGGGCATCATCCTGTGCGAAGAGGCTGCTTTGGGCCAGGTGTGAGCCCAGAAAATCGCAGGAGAAAAGGATGGCCTCTTCCCGCAGGTAAGTGAACATCGTCTCCGGCCAGTGCACCCAGGGAGCGAAAATGAATTCCAGAGTTTTATTCCCGAGTGAAAGAGTCTCTTTATCCTGCACCACCAGGAAGCGATTCTCGGGCACATGCAGGTGGTCCATCAGCATCTTCCGGCACTTGGCATTGGTGACTACCCGGGCCTCCGGGTAACGCGAAATGACCGCTGGAATTGATCCGGAATGATCCTGCTCGGCATGATTGGCGATCACGTAATCCAGCTTTTCAAGGCCGGACTCCCGGAGGTTATCCAGGAGTTCCTGCTCTTTCGATGGGTCCACCGTGTCGATAAGGGCGGTCTTTTCGCTTCCCCGGATGAGGTAGGCGTTGTAGGTGGTTCCGTCGGGAAGGGGAATCAGCTCGTCAAACAGCCTTCGATCCCAGTCCAGGGCACCGACATGGCTGATGCCGGGTTTAATTTCACGGCATCCCATGAATCAGGCCTCCTCCTCGAACATCGTCTTGTCCACGCCGCAGACCGGGCAGACCCAGTCATCCGGAATGCTCTCAAAAGGAGTCCCCGGCGCCACTCCGGAATCGGGATCGCCCTCCGCCGGATCGTAGATGTAGCCGCACACGGTGCACCGGTATTTTTTCATCTTCTTTTCCTCCTTCGGTTTCTGCTCCTTCTCCGGAGCGATATAAGTCGGAGCCGACTTGGGCGCCGTGCCCCGCTTGACCCGGTGGTAGTAGGCGTAGGTCATGGGCTCTTCGTTACTCAGTATCTCGGCGTTGACAATCTTGCCGATGAAAAGGGTATGTGTTCCAATGTCAATGTGGTTGATGATCTCGGCCTCCAGGTAGGCGGCCGTATAATCCAGGACTACGGGGGCGCCGGTAATGCCAGTCAGATATTTCGTCTCCTTGAATTTATCCACGTCACGCCCGCATTTGAAGCCGAAGAGCCCGATGAATGGCATCGGCGCCTGCTCCGAGAGGACCGAGACGGAGAAGACCTTGCTCTTCGTCAGGCACTCATGGGTGAAGTTCTCTCGATTAATGCTGACGGCGATGGTGGGAGGATCAGAAGTTATCTGAAAGACCGTATTGGCGATCTGCCCGTTCAGCTTGTCGCCGATTTTTGAGCTGATGATGTAGAGCCCGTAGCTGATCTTGTGGAAGGCCAGAAGATTCATCGAAACAATCCTTTCGATTGGTGCTGCCTTTTGATTACACAAAATTCTCTAAACAAAGACGGGTTTCCTTCTCGCTGCAGGCATTCGCTTGTTTTGGAGCGTCGCAAGCAGGGGCGACGCATGCGTCGCCCCTACATACCACCGGCCAGTTGGTGTGCAATCCGCAGGGGTTCGGGAATACGGTACCCCTTTGAGAAGAGCAGCACCAGGCGGATGGCGGAGGCCAGATCCATGCGGTGCCCCACCGAGACGTATACGGGGCGGACGCCGTCTTTTGTTCTGAGCGTAACCCCGATGGTTTCGCCGCGATCTTTCAACTGCCGGCGCGAACCTCGCTTTGCGGCGGGTTCACCGCCCTGGCCGATGTAGAGCGACTTGGCGCAGCCCAGGGAGGGCCTGTCCAGGAAGAGGCCGATATGTGAGGCCAGCCCCATCCTTCTGGGATGGGCCAACCCCTGGCCGTCGAAAAAAAAGACATCCGGCTCCGAGGCGAGGGCGGAGAGTGCCTCGATCAAGGCCGGGCCTTCACGAAAAGCCAGAAGGCCGGGGACATAGGGAAATTTCAGGGGGACTTTCTTTATGAACTGCTCTACAATAAGGAAGGACGGGTATTCGACAATAACAAGGGCGGCCACGGCCTGGCCGTCTCTGAAGTGCACATCGGCTCCGGCCGCCAGGGAGGGTTTTCCGGAAAATTTTTCGATCCGTACCCGACCCCTGAGCTCCTGCTGAATCCGAATGGCCTCTCTCGGACTTACAACCCAATCATGTAACGGCCTTATCTTCATCGATTATTTATGATCTGCGTTTGTCTGCGTAATCTGCGGATAATTCTGCCTTCTGCTCTACGGTTTCGCCTGGTTCGCGAAGGTTCCGCTGTAGACCGCTTCCCCGATCATCGACTCAAAAATAAACTGGCAAATCCTTGTCCCCGGATGGAGGGCCAGCGGCACCGGGCTCACGTTGCTTATTTCCAGCACCTGGTGATTATCTATACCCGGCTGCATGAAACTGGCGGTGATATGCACCATGAGGCCCAGCCTGGCGAAGCGGCTCCGGCCTTCCAGCCACCCGCAGATGTTGGGAGGGAGTTTTATATTTTCCATCGTGATTCCCAGCACGGTCTCTCCGGGCATCAGCACAAAAAAGTCATTGACGGTGATGAGTTCCGTTATCTCATTGAAGTCTGAGTGATCGGTCACATGGTAGATGGTGTGCATTTTTTTGAAAATACGGAATTCGTTGCCCATATGCAGATCGATTGATCCCGGGCCGACCTGGTCCTCGAAGAAGGGATTGATGACGATATTCCCCTCCTTGATTTCCCGCAGGATTTCATCCCTCGAAAGTATTGACATGCTTGTTCCTCCTTACTGATTTTTCAGCTGTAAATCAAGCTTTTCGTGATTTCTTGCTACTCACTCCCACCGTCTTCCGTCTCATGCCGCCGGTCTTTTTCTCTTTGAAGGCCAATGCCAGAACTTCGTCCATGTTCTTTGCAAAGAAAAAAGTCATTTCCTTTATGACAAGATCGGGGAGTTCCTCCAGGTTTTTCCTGTTTTCTTCCGGTATGACGATTGTCAGGATTCCGAAGCGGTGAGCCGCCAGAATTTTCTCCTTGAGCCCTCCGACCGGAAGAACCCTCCCCCTCAGGGTGATTTCTCCGGTCATGGCCAGATCTCCGCGGACGGCTTTTCCGGTTATCGCCGAGCAGAGGGCGGTGGCCATGGTAATACCGGCGGAGGGCCCGTCTTTGGGAATAGCCCCCTCCGGAACATGGATGTGAAGATCATTTTTATAAAAGTTAAAGGCCAGCTTCTCTCTCTGGCAATAAGAGCGGATGCAGCTTAAGGCCGCCTTGGCCGATTCTTTCATGACTTCTCCCAGGTGGCCGGTGAGTTCCAGGTTGCCTTTCCCTTTAAAGATGGAGGCCTCGACGGTCATAACCTCTCCTCCATACTCCGTCCAGGCAAGACCCTTGACCGCTCCTACAGCGCTTTCTCCCTCGGGTGTACCGTAGCAGAACTTCGGGACTTTCAAAAAACCGTGAATATCCGCCTCGTCAACGACTCTCAGCGGCTTTTTCTTTTCCACGATGGCGCGGGCCGTCTTGCGGCCGATGCTGGAGATGTTCCTTTCGAGGTTTCTTATACCGGCCTCGCGGGTATACTCCCGGATGATCTTGCGCACGGCCTTCTCCGTAAGACCAAGATCATTCTTGACGAGTCCGTTGGCCGTCAACTGCTTTGGGATAAGGAAGTCCATGGCGATGTGAATCTTTTCCTCCTCGGTGTAACCGGGGATGTGGATGACCTCCATCCGATCTCTTAAGGCATGGGGCACCGTGTCCATGATATTTCCGGTCAGGATGAACATGACTTCGGAGAGATCATAGGGCACTTCAAGATAGTGATCCTTGAAGGAATTGTTCTGCTCGGGATCCAGCGCTTCGAGGAGGGCCGCCGAGGGATCTCCCCGAAAATCAACTCCGATTTTGTCAATTTCATCCATCATGAACAGGGGGTTTTTGGAGCCCGTCTGGCACATGGCCTGCACGATCCTTCCCGGAAGAGCCCCGACGTAGGTGCGGCGGAAGCCGCGTATCTCGGCTTCGTCGCGGATTCCGCCGAGCGAGATGCGGATGAATTTCCGATTTAATGCACGGGCTATGGAGCGTCCCAGCGAGGTCTTGCCAACACCGGGCGGCCCCACGAAGCAGAGAATGGGGCCTTTTTGGCACTCTCCAGCCAGTTTACGAACCGCCAGGAATTCGAGAATCCTCTCCTTTACATCATTTAGCCCGTAATGATCTTCGTTTAGAATTTTAAGAGCCCGGCCAAGATCAAGCCGATCTTTGGTTTTTTTCTTCCAGGGGATGTCCAGAAGCCAGTCAAGATAGGTTCGAACTACCGTTCGCTCGGCGGCTGCCGCCGGCATCCGCTCCAGGCGGCCAAGTTCCTTAAGGGCCACCTTTTTGGCCTCCTGAGGCATCCCGGCCTTCTCGATTTCTTCGCGGATGAACTTGGCTTCCTCTTTCTCCTCATCAAGAGATCCCAGTTCCTCCTGGATGGCCTTCATGTGTTCTCTGAGAATGTATTCCTTCTGATGTTTGTCTAGTTTTTCCCGGGCCTTGAACTGGATTTTTGATTCCAGCCGGAGCATTTCCAGCTCCTTGGCCTGGGCCTCGATGACCAGTTTCAAACGCTTTTTAAGGTCAACAGCCTCCAGGATCGCCTGCCGCTCCTCGGTATTGATGTGCATGTGAAAGGCGACCAGGTCGGCCAGATGGCCTGCTTCCTTGATGTTGGTAATGGCGATGAAGAGTTCCGGGGGGAGCGCCTTCCCCAGGTCAATGGACTGTTTGAACTGGTTGACCACTACGTTCATCAGCATCTGAATGTCGGGATCCTGGACCGGGATGATATCCTCCAGTTCTTCGACCTGGGCGAAAAAATATGGCTCCTTCTTGAGAAATTTCTTCACGGCTACCCGGGAAAGGCCCTGCACGACAACCCGGTGCGTATTGTCCGGAAGGCGTAGAAACTGAAGAATGAGGCAGGCGGTCCCCACCTGGTAGAGATCGTTCGAAGTCGGATTTTCCTGCTCTGCATTTTTCTGTGCCATGAAGACAAGTACTTTGTCGTCCTTCATGGCCTCTTCGAGTGCCAGGATGGATTTGTTTCTGCCGATGAGAAGGGGGATGATGACGCGGGGATAGAGCACAACATCCTTGACCGCGATAACTTCCTGCCGGGTAGCGATTTCCATTATTTTATCTTCAACCATTTCAACCTCCAGAAATATTCTCAGACGACGATGCGGGGCAAATTTGGATTGACCCGGGACGCGATTTCGTAATTGATGGTTCCGGCCAGCTCGGCCAATGCTTCAGCCGGAATCCGGCAGACGCCCTGACGGCCCAGAAGAACGACTTCGTCCTCGAGAGCGACCTCAGGGATGTGAGTAACGTCCACCATGAACATGTTCATACAGATCCTGCCCACCACCGGGGCCTCCTCTCCACGGATTAGCACGGCGCCCTGGTTGGATAGGCTTCGGTCATAGCCCTCAGCATATCCGACCGGGATGACGGCGACTCGGGAAGGGCGGGTGACCCGGTAGCTTCTTCCGTACCCGACACTTTCGCCGGGGGTCACGCTTTTTATCTGTGCCACCCGCGTCTTCCAGGTCATGACGGGTTTTAAGTCGAGCAGTTTCTTCTGCCCCTGAAGGGCCGTAATCAGGGTTTCCTTGGACGGCCATAAGCCGTAGGCGCCGATTCCCACGCGTAAAAGATCAAAATAGGTTTCCGGGAACAGGATGGCCGCCGCGGTGCAGGCGGTGTGGCGCAGGAGGGGTTCAGGGACAGATGATTTGAGGTGCTCGCAGATTTCCATGAAGCGGCGAAGCTGCTCCATGGCGAACTCGTGCTGAGTCGTGTCCTCTATGTTGGCGAAATGAGTGTAGACGCCTTCAACAATGAGACTCCCGCCGGAGGCCCGGACGATTTCCAGGGTCTCCGGAAGGTCGGCTTTCCGGATGCCCATGCGGTTCAAACCGGTTTCCACCTCAAGGTGAACGCGGGCTATACCGCCGGTTTTGCGGAGGATTTTCCGGAGGGCGGAAAGCGTTTCCATATTGACGGCGCCGATACTGAGATTCGCCGCCACTGCTTCGGGGAGAAGGGCCATGGGGATGTAGCCCATGACCAGGATGGGGGCGGTTATCCCGCCTCTGCGAAGGATGAGCCCCTCTTCACCGGAATGAACGCCAAGCCAGTCGGCCCCGGCGGAAAGCGCAATCCTGGATATTTCAAGCATGCCGTGCCCGTAGGCATTTGCCTTGACGACGACCAGAACTTTCTTTTCCCGGCCAGGGAGCGGAACTGCCTCAGGTTATGAACCAGGGCTTCCTGACTAATTTCAACCCACGAAAGGAAGGTTTCCTTCGTGGGTTGCACAGCACTTTCATTCATAATTCTCCAAGTAATACACCTTTTGCCGATATTTTCCTTCTTTTGCGGCGCTCGGTCGAACGACATCTCTTTGTGTCGGCAAGGGAAAAAAAGAGGAAGAGAGAATTAAAAGACGACGGCTGTAAGCTATCAGCTGACAGTCCCGCCAACGGCGGGGTTGAAACATTTTATAAAGAGGTGTTTTTTATGAGTCGCGCCGTTATGGAAGAAAAAACCGCTCCCGATTTCCTTTTCAAGGAAAACTTATCCGCACTCGATTCCGATATCGCTGATATCATCCATTATGAGGATGAGCGGCAGCTGCGTAAGTTAATAATGATTGCCTCCGAATCAATCTGCCCTCCGGCGGTGCAGGAGGCCCTGGCCTCCAATTTCTCAAACATTTATGCCGAGGGCTACCCCCAGTGGCGCATGGAGATGGAAGACGAAGCAGCCCTGCTGGATTATCCCCGTCATCTCGCCTACTACCGCCGCTACGGGGACAAGCGCTATTACAAGGGATGCGACTATGCCGATTTCATTGAGGCCGTGGCCCGGCGGCGGTTGGCTGAAATTTTCGCCACGCCGGATTATCCTGCCGAAAAAATATTCCCCAATGTTCAACCCCTCTCCGGGGCGGCGGCCAACAACGCCGTCTACGAGGCTTTCCTTTCGCCCGGGGACAAGGTGATGGGGATGAACCTCGCCCACGGGGGGCACCTCACTCACGGCGGGACGGCCAACCGTTCCGGGAAGCGCTACTCGGTCTGTTCCTACGGGGTGAATCCCGGGACGGAGCTCCTGGACTACGACGAGATTCGAGCCCTGGCGCTTGAATTTCGACCGAAAATGATCATAGCGGGCACCTCCGCCTATCCCTGGACGATAGACTGGACGAAGTTCCGGGAGATCGCCGACGAGGTGGGGGCCTACCTTCTGGTGGACATAGCCCACCCGGCGGGTCTGGTCGTAGCCGGGCTCTACCCTTCCCCGGTGGGGATCGCCGACGCTGTCTCCTTCACCACCCACAAGACCCTCTGCGGGCCGCGCGGGGCGGCCATCCTGTCTACGAATCCGGAAATAGCGAAAAAGATTAATACCGCCGTCTTTCCCGGAGAGCAGGGCGGCCCACACATAAACCAGATCGCCGGGAAGGCCGTCTGCTTTAAAATCGCCGCCACCGAAAAGTTCAAAAAGATGCAGCGGCGCACGCTGGAGAACGCTCAGGCCCTGGCGGAAGCCCTGAAGAGGAGGGATTTGAAGCTGGCTTACGGCGGCACCGATACGCACCTTCTGCTGATTGACCTTAAAGCCGTAAAGACGACCACCTCCGTCTCTCTCAAAGGCGAGATCGCTTCCCGTCTCCTGGACCTGGCGGGGATCACCTGCAATAAGAACACGATCGCCGGAGATACTTCCGCTGCGCACCCAAGCGCCATCCGCCTGGGAACCACCTGGCTAACCCAACGTGGGATGGGTCCCGCCGAGATGGAGGAAGTAGCGGACATCATCCACGGCGTTCTCCTGCAGACCAAAACATTTTCTTACCTCGACATGCGCAGCGAAGTCTTCCGCGGGAAGGCGGATATGGAGGTGCTGGATGAGGCCCGGGAGCGGGTGGAAAAGCTGGCTACTCGTTTTGGCGCTCCCCGCCGCCAGGCGGATGAACCCCGGAGAACGGCAGCCCTGGAAGTGACCGGGGAACGGGCCGCCCTTTTGCTCCAGGGGGCCCTCAGCATAAACGTAGCCGCGCTCGCACCCGGCGACTCCCGCCCCTGCTTTCTGCTGGGGCCGGCTGGGAAAGTTTTGGGGAGCGTCCTCCTCAAGCGGTCTTCTTCGGCGGGAGAGCCCCCCCGCTTCCTTCTCCGAATCACCTCCGGGGACGCCGTAAAGGCGGTGCGGTGGCTTAAATATCTATCAGACGGCTATATCGTGTTCGAGGAGAGCGATCTCCTGGCCAAGGTGGAAGGCCCGGCGGTGATAAAACCCGTGGAGGAAGATACTCCTGGCCTCCCCGAGCAGTCGGGGGAGGCAAACATCCCTATTCAGAATACCCCGGTCGAGCTCTATAAAAACGGCTTTGCTTCCTGGTTCGACCTCTCCAAGCTCTTCTTCGTGGGACAGAACGCAATCGTTAAAGACATCCGCCCGGAATCGAAGAAGAAAGAATTCAGATGGGAACCGGATGAGCTTCCCCTCAGGAGAACAGTCCTCTATGAAGAGCACAAAAAGCTCACGAACAGGATCATTCCCTTCGCCGGCTGGGAAATGCCGGTCTGGTACACCTCCATCGGGGAGGAACACCGGGCGGTGCGGAATGCGGCCGGCCTCTTCGACGTCTCCCACATGGGAGTCCTGGAGGTCGAAGGAGAACACGCCGCCCGTTTCCTCGACAGCGTGGCGGCCAATTATGTCCCACGCCTAATACCGGGGCAGTCCCACTACTCCTACCTGTTAAATCCCGACGGGGGCGTGATTGACGACATCATGGTATATTGCCGGGCACAGGATCGTTTCATGGTGGTGGTAAACGCCGCCAATGCGGAAAAGGACCTGGCCTGGCTCCTCGCCGTTAACTCAGGAGAGGTTCTCATCGACCGCGAACATCCCTGGAAGGAGCCCGAGGGGAAAGCCGTCATACGAAATCTCAAGGATCCGTCCTGCGGGACGGAAATGCGGCTGGACATCGCTCTTCAGGGTCCGGCCTCGCTTCCCACGATTCTGGCTCTGGCCGATGGACCCGGGGTCAAAAGGGCCATCCGGCGTATGCTCCGGACGGAGTTTATTGAGACGAAGCTGGCCGGGATCCCGGTCCTTCTTTCCCGCACGGGCTATACCGGCGAGGATATCGCCTTTGAGCTCTACCTCCATCCGGACCAGGCGCCGCGGCTCTGGAGGCTCATCCTGGAAAAGGGAAAGCCCTTCGGAGTCATCCCGACGGGGCTCGGCGCAAGGGATTCCACGCGCACCGAGGCGGGCCTTCCGCTCTACGGGCACGAACTGGCCGGGAAGCACGGGATAAATCCCATCGAGGCCGGCTATGCCGGGTTCGTCAAGTTCCACAAACCGTATTTCATCGGTAGAAAACCACTCATCGAAAGCCTTGAGAAGAGGAAGATGAAAGTGGCCCGCTTCACGATGCTTTCCCGCGGGATAAGAGTGGTGAAATCAGGCGATCCCGTGGTCAATCGCCGGGGAGAGGCCATCGGAGAGGTCACATCCTGCGCCGCGGTGGACGGCCTCCAGCTAGGACTTTGCTTTATCCGCACTGAGTACGCCAATGAGGGCGAACGCCTCTCCGTCTTCATTCTCTCCCGCGAGGGTACGGCCCCCGAGGAGAAGCGCAAGGACAGCCTAAAACCCGGGGACAAAGTCCTCCTGGCCGAGCCGGCCATAATCCTCAACCGCTACCCCCGGCCCGGTTCCTTTGCCCGCACGGCCGAGGTCAAGGGCGAGGAGGAATAAAAAAGGATTTCGGCTTTATTTATGATCGTTTAAGCGTTATCTGGTTCGGGGCTGTCGGGGGTATTCCCCACGAAAGTACGCCGTCGATTTCCCCAGCGAGAAAATCGCGACTCGGTGCTCAGCCTCGCTCGTCCCGCCAAAGGCGGGACACCGTGCCCGCTCGGCCTCCGCAACGCCTTTCTTAGGGAAACACCCCTCCTCCCCTTCTTTCTGCGCAATCTGCGTATTATCAGGTTGTCAAAGGATTGCAACTTGGTATGAACTCCACAGGCCGTCCTGTGCTCCAGTCCTTGTAATAGATCTGCGTGCCGTCTTTCGTCGTAATCGTGCTAATTGTTTGCATTATATTTTATCGGCAGAGGTCGTCGACCTTTCATGTCCGTCCAACGGTCACACTGACGGTTTCGGTAAATCGTCCGCGGGTTGACGAATACCGTCTGGTATGTTGTTGGGACTCCGGTTCTTCTTTCTTGTCTCGGCGGCCTTGCGACCGGCCGCACTGTGCTTTCGCGTGAGTGCCGCCTTCTTTCCGGCGTCCTTCATCCGTTTGGCCCATTTCACGATCTTCGGTCGGTCTCGCATCTGGATGATTGTCTCGGTTGAGATCAGGTCAAGGTCGTGCATCTTGTGGCAGTTCGGGCACAGCACGATCAAATTCTTCGGGTCATTGTTCTGGCGATTACCGTCAATGTGGGCAACCTCCAGCACAGCGGAAATGCCGAATCCGCAGTGGGCACACAGAGGGCCGTAGGCATCGAACGCGATTTTCCGGTAGTTGATCCTTATCCCCATCATCTCTCCTCTGTCCCAACTCCTTATTAGATGGAATAGGTCTTTTTTTCTAAATTGGCTTTGAGATGTATGGTGTAGTCTCTATATCTCTCTATTTATTACCATCCAACTCGTCTCATACCACCTAAACTTCCTTCATTTGTAAACCTGGATTAAATTCTTGTAAAGTGAAGACTATTCCAATGTCTGTTGACCCCATTTACAAGCCGCTAAAATTTTCAACTGTCGACAGATTGTCGACAATTCAAGCCCATCCTCGCTTTTTACCAGAATTTTTATTTTAAACCAAGAGGTCTGGGGGTCGAGGTCTGCGGTCTGGTGGTCAGATATTTATTTCCGTCTGCGGCTTCCATTTTCAGTCGGTTACATTTTGTAACCGACTCACTTCCTTCCCCATCCTAGTACTTTATTGTAGATTCCGCGTTTGAGCTGATCCATCCTTTGTCCGCTCGAATGAGTTGTTAGAGCTTCACGAGGGTTTCTCAATAAAATTTCCGCCAATGTATCTATGTAAGATACTGGATATTAAGGTTTGATAAGGCAGGCCTTCCTCTACAGCTTTTCTTTGAATGTGAACAAGATCGCGTTCCGAAATGCGAATATTGATGCGTTTGTTCTTCTGCAAGGTAGTTTTGGCATATTCCCGATACCTTGCAGCCTCTCGTTTAACATTAGGAATAGAAGAGAAATCCCCTTTTTCATAGGCTTTAAGAATTTCATTTTCTTCCTTATTTAATTTCATATTCATCATCCTTTTAAATATTTCTTTGTTGCTTTGCGACTAGGAATAATCGTTTTAAGAAAAACAGTTTCTTCTTTTTCTATATAAGGCACCAAATAGGCATAGTTATCTATATTCACTATGAACATTTGTTGACCGGGATATTTATCTTGATTGGGATGAGGCACAATGTCCAGGATATAATCATTGGCGATATAAAACACCACCTCTTCAAACGAAATCCCTCGTTCATTTTTAAGTGTTTTATTTTTATCATTATCCCATTCAAATAATTTCATCTTCATTCGAATGATACCATTTTGTGTGCCTTTTGTCAACAACCGAGGTCAAGGGTGCCAAGGTCAAGGGCGAGGAGGAATAAAAAAAAGCTCTCAGCTAAAATAGCCCTTTCACTCGCTGAAGTTCATCTTCGGCGTCACGGGTTAGCTCCGCCAGGATTTCGCTTATAGGTTTGATGTCACGGATGAGCCCCACGCTCTGCCCGGCCATGAGGGAGCCGCATTCCACGTCCCCCTCGACGACCGCCTTCCGCAGGGAGCCCACCCAGTAGTTCTCTACCTCGTACTGAGCCTTCGTCTTTGAGATTTTGCCTGATTCCAGCTTTTTAAGAAGATCGAGCTGGAGCTTCCCGAAGTCCTCCAGGGCCTTGTTTTTGATGGCCCGCACGGCCACGACCGGGAGCTTGGAGTCATACTGCGGGGTGGCGACGGCCTCGCGGGAGCGGGATTGCTGAAAGACTTTCTTGAAGTTCGGGTGGGCGGTGCACTCCTCGCTCAACACGAAGCGGGTCCCGAACTGGCAGCCCCACGCGCCCATGAGGAGGAGGTGAGCCATCATCCGCCCGCTCCCCAGGCCGCCCGCCACGAAGACGGGAAAATCGCGGAAGTGGAAAAGCACCTGCTGGAGGAGCACGATGAGGGAGACGTAGCCGATGTGCCCCCCCGCCTCGCTCCCTTCGAGGAGAAGGCCGTCAATCCCCATCTTTATCTGCCACTCGGCGATGGAACGCTCCGAGGCGAAAGAAAGGGTGCGGACCCCGGCCTTCTTCATCCCGGCGATGTCCTGTTTTCGGGGGAAGTTCCCCGCGAAAACCACGAATGGAACTTTTTTAGATCGGACGATTTCATAGTGAGCCCGGAAATTGGGGGCAAGGGTGACGAGGTTGACGGCGAAGGGGGCCTTGAGACCCGCAAGGCAGCGATCCACCTCGGATTCGAATATCTCCGGAGGCATGTTTCCGCCGGCCAGCACCGGGAAAGCCCCCGCCTCGCTCACTGCTTTCACCAGCTCGTAATTGCTGATCCAGGTCATCCCCCCCGAAATGACGGGGTACCTGACCCCCAGAAAATCTTTCCCTTTTTTCCAGATTTTTTCAAGCATCATCCGTTTTCTCCTGAATGAATATTAAAAGACATTTTACAGTATTGCGGGCGTTTGTGCAAATGAAATTGCAATAAAACACATTCAAGAATGAAGGATTTTATTCATTTCAAAATGAATAAATCTAATAACTATGGAAGATAGAGCAATTTACCCAGGGACTGATATAAGGAGAAGGACTGCCATTTTTATGGCGGTTATGCTATGCCTTTTTTTTTCGGCCGTCGTTTTTTCCCCTTTTGCTTCTGCGGAGACCTCGAAGCCGGTTACAATTCTTCCGCTGGATGCCAGGAATCAGACCTATGACTACGTCGGCTACATAACACGCATCTGCGGGTACACGCCGAATCTTCCGCCCAGGGAGATGATGGGGAACATCAACCCGGAGGACGTCACCTACAGGAAGCAGTGGAATATCTGGTTCTGGCTTATGAAAACTCTGGACGCACGTTGTCCGCTTCTCATCCTTTCATCCGACTCTTTTGTTTATGGAGGGCTGATCGAATCAAGGCAGAGCCCCCTCTCCATGGAAGATGCCTTGAATAACGTCAAACTGCTCCGCACCGTCAGGAAGAAGTTTCCAAAACTTGCAATTCATGTTTTTACCAGCATCCCCAGAAAAGAAGCTCAGCACCGGGAGCGGAACCTGGCGGTAAACCTGGCGCTGCTGGCCCTTGTCAAGGAGAAAGTTATAGATTTATTAAGTGTCTCCAGCGACGATGCCACCGACATCGCAAACCAGGTGCAGGAAATTTCACTGATGCAGGAATACGTTGAGAGCGAAGGAATAGGGAAAAAGGTCATCCTGCCGGATATTGACAGAATTCGCCTGGGAATCGACGAATCCGCGATGGTCCTTTTTATTCGCTGGCTGAACATTCATCGTCCCCAGAAACTCAGAGTTTGTCCGGAATTTCGCGACATCGCGGCGGCCCGTGTTACCATTGACCATTACAGCGCTACTCCCGTCATGTCGGTCGTCATTGACATGGTGGAGGTCCTGGGAGCCCAACTCGTCTATGAACCTGATGAGGCCGATCTGGTGCTCGCGGTGAACCACCCTGCCGATGCTTCATCCCAGGCGGGCTTCATCGAGAGCCTTGGGCAGTTGGTAAAGATAAAACCTGTCGCCGTCGCCGAATTTTCCAGCCGTCAGGACGGCGCCTCTTTCTTCCTTGCACTGTACCGGCAGGGCTTATTCCCGAATCTGGCCGGTTACGCCGCCTGGGGCATGGGGACCAACAGCGTGGGAACGGCCCTGTGCGAGGGTCTTGCCTCGCTCTACTGCCCGAACCGGGAGAGCTACGCCGTCAGGACAGCCTTCCTGTACGAGCGCCTGTCCTCCGACTACATTTACCTTGACCGAATTCACCTTCGCCTGGCCGGCGAGGAGAATATTCCGGCCTACAGTCTCGAAACGATGGCTCCGGAGAAGGAA
This sequence comes from bacterium, assembly GCA_043798715.1. Classification (GTDB taxonomy): domain Bacteria; phylum Vulcanimicrobiota; class JAZDOK01; order JAZDOK01; family JAZDOK01; genus JAZDOK01. Next base: position 61,283 of record JAZDOK010000095.1, on the reverse strand, counting down.
AATGAAGCACTCAGAGTAGCCGGCCTGGAGACGGTAAAGTGCCTTACGGAGCTTGGAATTTCTTTTAATATTTCGAAAGGCGACAAGACCGGAACGTCAACGGCGGTGGAGGGAAACTCCGAAACGGAAGCGCTTTGCCACAGTTTCACGGTCGCCTTGCCGCCCAATCCATACGGGGCAAAAGCAGCCCTGATCACCATCGGCCCCTTTGCCTTTCCCTTTCACCGGCTCTTTGAAGTACAGATTCCGGCCTCAGCGGTCATCAGCGACTGACCAGGCTCCGGGTGGAATGGCAGGGGATTTCAGGCAATTGCCGAAAATAAAATTAAAATTTCATTATAGTTGGATTTTTGCGGAGGATCTTTTAGCACTGTGAAAAAGAATAGCGGCGGTTTCTGGCTGGTACTTTGCATCGCCGTCTATATTCTTGTCTTTTCCGGCCTCTGCCTACTGCGTCACCTCTCGTCCTACCTGGGTGACCCCGATTGCTCCATCTTCAACCAGTCCTTTTATACCGCCTTGAAATACGGGATGCCGTTTTACAATTCCTTTGAAGGCAACAGTCATTTTGCCATACACTGCTCGCCGATCTTTTATCTTCTTCTCCCTTTATACGCCTTAAGACCCGGGGTCCCCATTTTACTGATTATGCAGACTTGCGCGCTGGGCCTCGGGGCCTGGCCGATCTATCTCATCGCACGGGAAATTCTCGCTGGACAAAGAGGCGGCGGGATTCCGGAGGAGGGGAAAGCCAATACATCAGGAATCATTTTTGAGAAAGCGCCTCTTTTTTTCGCCATACTCTATCTCCTCTATCATCCCCTCCATGGAATCAACTACGATCAGTTCAACGAACTGAGTTTCGCAGTTCTGCCCCTGGCTTTTGCAGTCTATTTTTTTCTCAGGAGAAAGATGCTGCCGTTCTGGGTTTGCATGACGCTGGTCCTCCTTTGCAAGGAAGATGCCTCCTTTATCTTTGTCTTCTTCGGAATTTATATTCTTTTTCTCTCGTTTACATCAGATAAGTCCTGGAAATTTCGCCTGCATGGCTGTGCCCTGATTCTGGTCGGCGTTTTCTATCTTTACAGCTATATTTATCTCTTCCTCCCGGCTCTGGGGAAAAGCTACGCTTTTTTTTCCGAACGCTACGCAGTCATGGGAAGCAGTCTTCCCGAGGTTCTTAAAACCATTCTGACCAGGCCCTCCATTGTCCTGGGAATTCTTTTCGAGAAAGCCCACGTTCTCTATTTCTTTGAAATGTTTTTGCCGCTGGCCTTCATACCCTTTATTGCTCCGGGATTTCTCTGGATGACTATCCCGGAATTCGCCATAAACATGCTTTCACAGAATGCTCCCATGAGTAATACCGGAGGGCGATACTCCGCGTATCTCATTCCATTTATTTTCACGGCGGCCGTCTTCGCCTTTCGCAAGCTTGTCCCTGAGCCGCAGCTTAAAAGAGGAATCAACCTTATTAAACCATGGCAGGCGATTTTAAGGGGCGCCGGAGGCCTGCCCGGAAGAGCTGGCCGTCTTTTTAAAATTCTCTTTATCATGACGATCCTGTGCACCCTCTTTATCAACAATACTCCACTGAGAATCGGCTTTAAAATTCCCGGAATCACTCCCCACCAGCGCAATGTTCTTAAGTTGGCCGGGAAAATTCCGAAGGAGGCCTCCGTCTCCACGCAGGTCGATATTTTTCAGCACCTCTCCTGCCGCCTCCATGCCGTCTCCGGATTTGCTCCGTCCAGCGATTTTATTCTGGTGGATGAGACCTCCAAGTGGTTTCGGATGCAGGCTCATTGGGACACACAACTTCCGGAGATTATTAAAAGAGGCTGGTATGAAAAGGTGTTTGAACAGGAAGGCATCCAACTATATGTAAACAGATGTTCAAAATTCCGGGACTTTAAGCCTTGAGAAATGAATAAAAATGTGATATCATCATTCAAAGGACGGGAGGAGGCGAAGAATGGGCGTGCGTTGGCTTTTATTACTGATGCTGGTTCTTTCCTGTCTGGCAGGATGCGCTGGAATAGAGTGACTTAGAAAAAATTCATTTTTTTGACAATACCATGCCTGCATGGTATAATGGCCCTGCCAATTGCGGAGTACGGGCCTTCCCGGGCCGCCGCTGTTGGGAATAAAAGAGGAGGTGTTTTATGCCGCATGTAATCGATGCCGAAGAGTGTGTCGCCTGTGGAGCCTGTGCCAGCCAGTGCCCCGTAGAAGCGATAGCAGAGGGCTCAGACGGAAAATACCACATCAATCCCGATGTCTGCACGGATTGTGGGAGTTGTGTAGATATCTGTCCCGTAAGCGCTATAACACCTAAATAGCATCAAGGGAAAAGAAACTACAGAAAAAAGGGGAGCGTGATGAATGCTCCCCTTTCAATTACATCAGATTCTTGGAAGTGTAATTCCGCTCTGTCCCTGATATTTACCTTTTTTATCTCCATAAGAGACCCGGCAGACCTCGTCGGATTCCAGGAAGATGACCTGGGCGATTCCCTCGTTGGCATATATTTTCGCCGGCAGGGGAGTGGTGTTGGAGATTTCAAGAGTGGCATACCCCTCCCACTCGGGCTCAAACGGAGTAACGTTAACGATGACGCCGCACCGGGCATAGGTGGATTTGCCAACGCATATGGCCAGGATGTTGCGGGGTATTCTAAAGTATTCGTAGCTCCTGGCCAGGGCAAATGAGTTGGGAGGAATGATGCAGACACTTCCTTTGAAGTCCTCGAAAGAGCGGTTGTCAAAGGCTTTTGGATCCACGATCGTCGTGTGGATATTGGTGAAAACCTTGAATTCGTCTGCGACGCGTATGTCGTAGCCGTAAGAAGAAAGACCATAGGATATGATGCCTTCTCTCACCTGTGAATCTTCAAATGGGGCAATCAGCGCGTGCTCCCCGGCCATGATCTTAATCCAGCGGTCGCTTTTGATGGTCATTTAATCCCGCTTCTTTACCTGAGGGGCGCTTCCGGTGTAAAGATGGCAGTGGCAGTGTCCGTCCTTGGCGATCTCATCCCGGTGGTAGATACAGGGGCAGATAATCTTGCGGTCTTCCGCCGGATCGCCCGTCACCACCCGGCAGGGACAGTAGGCATATCCGTAGCGTTCCTTGTTTTTGGCCAGCCCCTCGATGATCATGGAGACCGTCTCCTGATCGGGATCGAGGGGGTATCCACTCTTCTGGGAATACTTATGGACATTACCGGAAATTTTTTCCTTAAGCTCATCAAATGCCGTCATAGTCCGCCTCCTGTGAAATGACTTTAAATAAAACTGATCACGCTGTTGTTCTCAATCAGAGGTACCAGTTCCTCGTAAGAAATTCTTCGAATCCAACCCGGCAGCAGCCCCTCCATCCCGCGGAAGTCCACATCGTCCCGGATGGCATATATTTCGCGTCCCTCCAGGGGATCGCATTTCAGATAGATTCCGTCCTGAAAGAGCACCCCGATCGCCGAGGCATCCCCCATGAGAAATTCAATTCCCTCCGTTTTACTTCCGTTTCCAAGCAGGTAGAGCATGGTGCGCCTCCTAAAGGGTGAGCACGAGATCCGTTGTCTGAAGCGTTCTCTTTATTTGTTCGCTTTCAAGGAGCGTCACGTCCTCAGCAATATCTGCCTCGGAAAGTCCCAGGTCCATAACTTTTTTTCTGTCGGCATAAATTGGAACTTCCAATGCCTTGAGGCTTATCAGGTACTTTCCCAGGACGCTTCGGTCCAGTGTTTTCAACGCCAGCCAGGTCCCATCCCCCGTAAGAATAATGGAAATTTTATGTTCGTCAAATCCCGAGGCCAGTCCGATTGCCGCTCGCAAACCTTCCGGGCACAGAGCGGAACTTGCCGGGAAATTATTCAGAATTACTGCAATCGCTTTTTGAGCCACTGATGTCCTCCCTAAAGGGAAATGAGGCGATCCACCTCTCCCAATAAATCTGCGAAATCAGCAAAACTCCCGAATTTTACGCCGGGCACAAATGCCTGGTCCCCCTCCGGCGCATCCGCGCAGGTCCCGCAGGCCAGGAAGCGAACGCCTTTTCCGTTCAACTCTTCGATGCGATCCTTCGGAAGGACGCTGATCTCAGGGTTGATTTGAGGTTTAATGGCCCCATGGACGCCGTCCAGAAAAAGAAAAACCGACACAGAGTGCCCCGAGTTAAGGAGGGCGAGGGAGAGATGATATACAGTCTCATCAAACCTGAATTGAACGGGGCTCTTCGTCAGGAGGAACCCGATATGCGCCATCAACTGCTTCCTTTCTTCCCGATTTTGGGGCCCACCGGGGGCCTCTAATCACGGGCAGGGTCTCCGGGGTGAGGGTAAACGGCTTAATGTCCAGAACCGGAGTTTCATTCCACGCATCGAGGCCCTTCACCTTCAGAACATTACGATTTCTGCAGAGGAGCTCTACCGTAGTAACCCCGATTCCATTGGGCCGGTTGGGGGCCTTGGTCGCCAGGATGCCCACCAGAGGCAAGTCATCTCTTCTTAAGGGACGCACTTTCAGGAGGCCCCGCTCATCCTCCGGAACGCGGTCCATCCAGTATATGATCAGGATGTGCGAATTTTCTTCAAGGGCTTCAAGCGCTTCCTCAAGGGAAGGTTCGATGATTATTTCCGAGATTTCCTCCCGGTAGTTTAAAATATTTTCGTGCGGCCGGATCCTGTTTTTTACAAAACCGATGGGCTTCATGCTTACCATTGTGCTCACAGGCTGACCTCCGAAAGATGACTTTCCCTTCTGAATGAGATTCCAAGCAGGAGGCCCACCGCCATCATGTTCGTGAGAAGCGAACTTCCCCCGTAGCTGAGGAAGGGAAGGGGTATCCCCGTGATAGGCATGATGCCTATCGTCATGCCTATGTTGACCACTACGTGAAAGAGAAACATCGTCATGATTCCTGCGGCGATAAGGCTGCCATAGGAGTCTCTGGCCTGGCAGGAAATTCGGATGGCCTGCCAGATTATGAAAAAGTAAAGTGCCAGGAGAATAATGGCACCCATAAAGCCATGCTCCTCTCCGACGACCGTGAAGATGAAGTCGGTCGAATGTTCAGGGACAAAGCGCAACTGTCCCTGGGTTCCTGCAAAAAGACCCTTCCCCAGAAGTTTTCCTGAGCCGATGGCGATTTTCGACTGGATGAGGTTCCATCCGCCGCCGTGAGGCTCTCCTTCGGGGTTCAGGAAAACCAGAAAACGCTTTTTCTGGTAGTCCTTGAGGACGAATGGAGCAACGGCTCCGCCCAGGCCGCACAGACCCGCCAGAAACCACGGGGAGACCCCGGCCATGAACATGAGCACAAAATAGATGGCCAGCAGCACCAGAGCGGTCCCCAGGTCCGGCTGTCTAAGAATGAGCAGCATCGGAATCGCAAGATGAAGGAGAGAAATGGCGACGTCCCTTATGGTGAGTTGCCCCATCCGGGTTGACAGAAATCGGGCCAGCGTCATTATAAAAAAGATTTTTGCTATCTCGGACGGCTGGATGGTCAGAGGCCCCAGGGCCAGCCAGCGCTGGCTCCCCCCGGACTCGTGTCCCAGAACGAGGACTAAGAGGAGAAGAAAGAAGTTCAGCGCGTAAATCCAGCGATGCATCTTGCCCCAGAACTCATAGTCCACCAGGGCCATGAGGAGCATCATAAAAAAACCCGCGATAAACCAGAGAAACTGCCGATCGACTTCACCAGTTGTTTCAGGTCCTCTTCCAGTGGCGCTGTAAATCAGTACGAATCCAAAGGCAACCAGTGAAAGAACGGCCAGCAACAGTGGAAAGTCGATTCTCTTCCACCAATGCTGAAACAAATTTACTCCTATTTCCTGCGGGTTCTATGCCGCTTGGGAGGGGCGCTCTTGGAGCGGCTCTTGGGCTTGGTCCTGGGGGCGGTTGTCACCGGGCGGTGTGGGTGGGGAAGGGGAGGCGCCTCGTAAGGTTCCTGCTTCTCCGGGCGCTCTTCCAGGGCCGCCACGCTGAATGTCTTCTTTATTTTCAAAATTGGAATGCTCGCCGCCAGGGCCATAGTGCCGTCCTTCTGATCCAGGCCCATCTCCATGTTGTCGCTGTCTATATCCATGTACCTGCTGATGACCTTGATAAGGTCCTCCCTCAGCGACTCCATCATAAGGGGCGAAAAATTGGAACGGTCGTGGATGAGCACCAGCCGGAGCCGATCACTGGCCATTTTCCCCGTTTGCTCTTCCTTGCGGAAAATCTTTTGAATAAACTCGAACTTTGTCCAGAATTCGAGCATCTCTTTCAGCATCTCTTCAAACCTTCCTTCTCTAGGCTCTCGCGCCAGTAAAGAAACGTTTCAGCTTTCCCCAGAGGCCCCCGTTGTTAGAATGGGTATCCCATGGGATCGTCGGGTCGAGGAGGCGATCCACCACTTTGCCATAGGCCAGGCCGGCCTTGGAATTGGCGTCTAGAATGGCCGGCTCTCCCTTGTTGCTGGCATTCAAAATGCGCTCATCCTCCGGTATAATTCCCAGAAGGGCGATATTCAGAATCTCCTGGATGTCCTGGATGTTAAGCATTTTCCCTTTTCGGACAAGCTCCATCTTTATCCGGTTGACCAGGAGGTGGGTGGAAAAACGGTCCTCGGATTCGAGGAGCCCCACAATGCGGTCGGCGTCGCGGACGGCCGAGACCTCCGGGTTGGTAACTATAATCGCCTCATCCGCCCCGGCGATGGCGTTTTTGAATCCGTGCTCGATGCCGGCCGGACAGTCAATTATGACGAAGTCATACTCTTCCTTCAATTGCCGGCAGATATCCGCCATCTGCTCCGGCTGGACTGCATCCTTGTTTTTGCTCTGGGCGGCGGGAAGAAGATAAAGATCGGGGAAGCGTTTGTCTCGGATCAGGGCCTGCTTGTAGGTGCGGCACCTTCCTTCGACCACGTCCACCAGGTCGAATACAATCCGGTTTTCCAGTCCCATCACCAGGTCCAGGTTTCTAAGGCCGATGTCCGCGTCTATAAGAACTACTTTTTTACCTGCCCGGGCCAGGCCGCTTCCGATATTGGCCGTGGCGGTGGTCTTCCCCACGCCTCCTTTCCCGGAGGTCACGACAATTACCTTGCTCAATGCGATTACCTCCTCAATCTCTGCTCCCGAAGAGGGCGGTTATTATGTCCTCGCCCTTCACCCGCGCCACTATGGGAAGGCCGGGCTTAGACGGCTTGACTTCATCGGGCGTCCCGATGAGATCCCCGATGCGAAGCTGGGACGGTTTCAACTGGTAGGCGATCACCTGGGCGTTCCGGTTGCCGGAGGATCCGGCGAAGGCGACGCCCCTCAGAATTCCCATCACCACGATGTCCCCGCCCGCCCGGATTTCCGCGCCCGGGTTGACGTCTCCCACCACTACTACATTTCCCGGGAAATCCACCTGCTGTCCGGAGCGGAGCGTGCGCTTGACGAGAAGGGTGTCCGCTTCGGTGTGGAAGGGTTTAGGCGTCTCAGGTCTTTTTCCTCGCCCCGGGGCCTTTCCCCGGTGTTCGGAGAGGCCCAGCCTCCCGATGATGACCTTGATGCCCTTATTTTCGGCCAGCCCCCTGGTAGCCTGGGAGGCGCTGATGATTCCCTGAAGATTGATTCCTTCATCCCTTATGATCTTTAGGAGGGCCTCCAGTTCATCCGGATCAAGCTCCCTCCAGCCCAGGTCCAGACTCAGAGGCGAATTTTTGAAAAAAGAGTGATTTTCCCCCATTTTGCATTTGAATTCAGCGAGGGTCGAAAAAAAATCATCCTGCTCGGAAATGCTCACCAGGATGCCATGCCGCGTGCCTTTAAACGTCACTGATCCATTATTTTCCACTGAATACTACCTCCAGCCCATTCGTTCTTCATGGGCCGATAAATTCCTCTTCATCTTGCAGCGTAAGCCTTGTTGCGCCAAACTACTCTTTTAGGCTTGCCTTTCTGAAGGACTACGAATGCCAAGGAGGAATAATAAGGAAAATAGGGACGGAAGAAAAGGACTCAGGATGAAAGAAATAAGACATGATATCAGATACCCTGTTATCGCAGTTCTGCTGTGCCTGTGCGTGTTCGCGTGCGTTTCGTACGCCTCGGCGCGCACCCTCAGTAAGTGGGACACCCTTCGGAAGACCCTCGACTCTCAGATGGCGAAGTACAAGGTGCCCGGGGCCATCGTGGGGATGTGGTTTCCCGGCAAGGGCACCTGGGTTCTGGGAGCGGGCAAGGGCGACATAAGTACCGGTACCGCCCCGAAGATAACAGACAAACTGCGCATCGGGAGCCTCACCAAGACTTTCACCGCCACGGTCGTCCTCCAGCTCGTCGACGAGAAGAAGCTTTCGCTGGACGACAGGCTGAGCAAGTACGAGCCGCAGGTGCCGGGCGCGGACGGAATCACCATCAGGCAGCTTCTTAACATGACCTCCGGTCTCTTTAACTACACTGACGACGGGGCCTTCTGGGACGAGTTCAAAAAAAGTCCCGGGGCCGCATGGGCGCCGCAGCGGATGGTGGACATCGCCATCGCGCACCCGGCGGTCTTTCCACCGGGACAGAAGTATATGTACTGCAATACCAACTATATCCTGCTGGGGATGATTATAGAGAAGGTGACCGGCAGGACGGCGGGCGTCGAAATCACCACGAGGATAATAGACCGGCTCGGCCTTAAGAACACCTCCTTCCCCATGACCCCGGACCTGCCCGGCCCGTACATGCACGGCTACGTACCGGCCGAGGGCGAACAGAATGGCACCGGCAAACTTGAAGACTTAAGCATCTGCTCCCCTACGCCTTTCTGGACGGCAGGAGGGATAATAAGCAACCTGGACGATTTGAAGTTATGGGCGCAGGCGCTCGCTACCGGCAAGCTCCTCAGCAGGCAGATGCACACCGAGCAGGTGAAGTTCTCCGCACCGAATACCGAATCGTACGGGCTGGGCGTGATGAACGCGGGAATTGCGCTTGGTCACTCCGGAGAGGTACCGGGCTACAACTCATCGATGTACTACTTCCCGGCCTATAAATCCACTAGTATCACGCTGATCAACAGGTATCCCAGCTCTGTTGAAGGAGCAGCCGACAATATTAACTTCGCCCTTGTCAAGGTCATGGCCCCGGAACTGTTTAAGAAACAAACTGGCAAATGATTCTCCATCGAGCGGACATCCCCGCCGGGAGGAAATCTCCTGCTCACTTTAGAATTTCCCCGGGGTGGTCGAAGTATTTAATCTCAGGAAGATAGTTCTCATATGGGAGTGCTACCACATCCCGGGGAAAAACATTGAGGATTTCCTCTCTTCAGGCGGCCTGTATTGAAACCAAATTCTTCTATAAGTCAGTCGCCTGGAGCTTTCCTGCTTTTTGGTTTTCTCTTTGTTGTGTTGGTGGCGATTGTACTTTATTCTCCCTCTCTGCAGGGAGAATTCAGCTCCCTGGACGACGACTATTACATTCCCTTGATTGGGGGGTTACAAGGGCACTACGGGGCAATCTTTAAGCCCGGTTTTGATCCATCTAACTACTACCATCCCCTCTTGTTTCTTTCTCTCGCTGTGGATTATATCTTCTGGAAGTCGAATCCGGTGGGCTACCATATCACAAACCTGCTCTTGCTTGTCGTACTTCTCTATCTGTGTCTCTTGGTTAGCCTGGCATTGTGTAAGGATCCCGAAATTGCTCTATTGAGCTTGTTTATTTTTGCTATTCATCCGGTGCACGCGGAAGGGGTGGCCTGGGTTTTAGGGCGGTGCCACCTTCTGGGAACTTTATTCTGCATGGCATCTTTCTACCTCTTTATAAGGTGGGAGAAAGAAAAAAAATTGTTCTATTATTTCAGCTCGGTTTTGCTCTTTATCTCCGCCCTTCTCACCCAGGTCCTCACGGCTGTTCTCCCGATTTTAATCCTCCTCTATCTTTTTTCAAGCCGAAGTCTCAAGAAATTCGGAGAACAATTCAGGGCAGTTGTTCCCTTCTTTCTCCTGGTCATTGGTTTTGGGCTTCTACTTTACATCTCTGATGCATTCAGAGAGCGCATGGTGGAGACCCAAAATTTACCGTTTTATTATAAGTTACTGACATCCGTTTCTCTTATGGGGCAGACTTTAAAATTAATATTCTGGCCGGTCAATCTTTGCGCTGTCTATCCGATGAAAGTTGAAACCAGCCTGGCAAATCCCAATGTGATCTGGTCACTTATCGGTATATTACTTTTTACCGGGGGCCTCGTATATGCTTTTATTAAAGACAAAAAGATTTTTTTTGCCCTGGGCTGGTTTCTTTTGTCCTCCCTTCCTCTATATCTGAGAATTTTCTTCAATTCAAACTACTTTCTTGCCGACCGCTATCTCTTCTTGCCTTCATACGGGTTGTGCCTGGCCTTTGGTTTGTTTTACTCAATAATAAAGCAAAAAGTAAAAATGCTCCTGTTTATCCAGGGTCTCCTGCTGCTTATATTCTCATTCCTCTCGATATTGACTCTGGAGAGGGCGACTCTGTGGTCAAGTAATTTCTTGCTCTGGAGCGATACTCTCCAAAAGGCGCCGGAATCATATTACCCTCACTTTGGCCTGGCAATAGTGTATGGGAAGAATGGGCTCCATGAGAAGGCGATTGAAGAGTTCAAAAAATCACTTCGCTTAATGCCGCCCAATATTAAAGAATCACATATCAGGCTGGCTTATGAACTTTATCTCGCCGGGCATTTTGAGGAGGGAATAATTCATGCCAGGGAGGCTCTTAAACTTAATCCCAATAATTATTTTGTTCAGATGATCCTGAAAGAAATGATAAAGGAAAAAAAGAAGCAATTAAAGCCCCATCAAAAAACAGGGGAACCCGTTAAGCATCTCCAGGAAAAAAGTTAAGGGAAATAGGGACGCCAGCGCCCATTTTATTTAACAATCTCTCCCTATTATCTATTATCTGGCATTACGGCGGCAAAGGAGGGAATAATGGAAGTATTCACGGTCGGCTATGGTGGTCGCAGCCAGGAGGAATTTCTCGCCCTCTTGCAGCAAAATAATATTCGAACGGTCATCGATATCCGCCTTCGCCCGGACCATGCATACATGGGCATCTGGGCCAAGGCCAGGACCCCCGACAAGGGTATCGAGAAATGGCTCTCCGATGCGGGCATCGGTTATCGCTCTCTTATCGAGCTGGGGAACGTGTTCCTCGAATATCCCGACTGGCAGCGCCGCTACCAGGAATTGCTCGACTCATCCGGCGAGTTTCTCACCGCGGGACTTACGGAAATCCCCGGGCCGTTTTGTCTCCTCTGCGCCGAGAAGCGCGTTGTAGAGTGCCATCGTCTGCTGGTTGCGGAATACCTGGTCAAACACAAAGGTGCTAAGGTTCATCACCTGGAGTAGACGGCACACCCGACAGAATCACTCACAACCGCCCCGAAGGCATCAAGGGCGGCCAGGCGGCGGCAATATTCTTTGAGCCGGCTTGTTTGACTTATACGCATAAACGGCGTATAATAACAACAGAGGTGGTTTGCAATGATAAAAAGCAAATTGAATATCACGATGGACAAGGATTTGATTGATTTTGCCAAGATTTATGCCGAGCGGCAGAGGACTTCTATTTCCGAAATTTTCACCCAGTTTGTTCTGAATTTAAAGCGCGTCATTGAGAAGGAACCGACTGAAATAATACTTTCCGACCCTGATTTTACCGAGAATCTTTTAAAGACCATTGAGAAAGTCAGAACCGGCAAAATGAAATGGTCAAAATATAAAGAGGTCTTTTAATGCAGGTTCTTTTCAGCGACGCCTTTGTAAAGTCCTTGAAAAAATACGGCTCCATCAAAAAAGCCATAAAAAATAAAGTTGATATGATCATCAAGGACCCGGTTGCGTTGGGAGAACCTTTAAAAGGCAATTTTAGAGGCTTCTACAGTTTCCCTGTTCGAAGGAATTTTCTGGTGATTTACCTTTATTGCAAAGCATGCCGGAAAAAAGGCGATGATGGAGCTGTCCGCTGTTTTGATTGCGAAAAATGTCCGGATGAAACGATAAAATTCATTGACCTGGGTCCGCATGATCAGGCTTATGGGAAATAGATTCTGCTTCGATCTCGTGACCTTCGGATGCAAAGTGACCTCGCGATTGATTTCAACTTCGGATTCCGGGGATTATGAGAGGAGGATACTCGTGAAGAAATTATCGGTTATGTTCTTTGCGATATTTTTGATTGGGTGTATCGCTTCCAATGTTGTATATGCGAGTGATATCGGAAAAGCGATAAATGCTCAACCTGTCGGCCAGTATTCTCGGGAAAAGATGGACAAAACATTAAGTAAAACTGTTTTTGGTGTTGATCCCGCTTCTTATGGTTTTGAGTACACCAAATATCCGGTTTCATTGTATAAGGTCCGGTATCGGACGGCAAATCCCTACAGGCGCGATGCTGTGGAGACGGTGTCAGGATTACTTGCGGTGCCGATGGGAGCCCAAGGCTCGTTGCCGGTACTATCGTATCAGCATAGTGCCGAATTCAGCAAGCACGAAATCCCATCAAATCCGGACGGATGTTTAGAAGCACAAGCAGTTATAGCCGCTTTTGCAGGACATGGCTATGTAATATTTATGCCGGATTATATTGGCAAGGGAGACTCTATGGGACGCCATACATTTATTATGGCCGATGGTGAAGCACAGGCATCGTGGGATATGCTTAAGGCCGGCAAAAAGATATGTTCCGAAATGGACATAAAGCTGTCTAGCGATCTCTTTCTGAGCGGCTGGTCCCAGGGCGGACATGCTACAATGGCTTTTTTGCGGCTGCTTCGCACTCAAAGGTACCCAGGAGTCAGGGCTGCGGCTCCTGTTGCCGGGCCATATGATATGTATTTGAACTGGGCGCAATGGCTGATACATACACTGTCGCCGAAGATACCGGCGATAATGGCTTACGTGATTTTGGCGTACGGGGAGTACTATAATCTGCCGGGGTTAAGTCAGGAGGCATTGAAACCGCGCTACCAGGATGTCGGGCAAAAAATATTTGATACGGACGTTATCCCCAAAGATGTTTTTGAACAATTTGGCAGGACTCCCCGGGAACTATTTCAGGAGACGTTTGTAACGGATTCATTAGTCGGCACTGACGCGTTTTGCAGGGCTTTATATGACAACGAGGTGTATATGTGGCAATCTGATGTGCCGATACGCTTTTATTATGGTGAAGCTGATGACATGGTGCCGCCGGTCATCGCACAAACAGCATATGGATATATGAAAAACATGGGCTCCGACGTATCTTTAGTAAATGCCGGCAAGTCGGCAGGCCATGCGGAAACATTTCTATTTGCGCTGCTCGATGCACGTAAATGGTTTGATGGTTTAAGATCAAAGGTAAAATGAGTCGGCGTGTGAGATTTTGAATCAAGGAGGAGAGAATATGAAAAAGGCATTGGTGACGATACTGGTGGTTCTTCTGAATGTAGTAGCTTTGTGTCTGCCTGCCGGCGCCCAGCCTGGAAAATTGGAAAAGTCATCGGCACAGGACCGGCTGATCAAAAGTCAGGTCGAAACGGCGGTCAGCATGCTCCAGGCTATCTTCACAAAACAGCAACGCGGGGAAATGACCCTTGAGCAGGCAAAGAAGCTTGGAGCCGACCTTCTGCGTGAGCTTAGATACGGGAATGAAGGATATTTCTGGGCTGATACGACGAAAGGTGTCAATGTGGTTCTTTACGGCAGAAAAGACGTGGAGGGCAGGAATCGCCTTGAGGACAAGGACCTTAAAGGCACGTTTTACATTAAGGAATTGCTCGCAAAAGGAACGGCCGGTGGCGGGTATGCCGAGTACTGGTTCCCCAAAAGAGGAGAGAGCCAACCGCGGCCCAAGAGATCTTACGTGCTTCTGTTCAAACCATTCGGATGGGTTGTCGGCACCGGATACTACCGCTGAAAATCCCAAATCAAGAAGATAGGGATAAATATTAAGTATTGAACGAAACGAGACGATGCACAAATGGAACACGAAAAAGACGATTTCACGGAAAAACAGCGATCTGCCAGTGAGGTGTCGAGCTCTTCTTCCTCCCCACCTCCCGATCCGGCGAGACACGGTTTCGATGCCTACCTTGAAGCCGAGGAGCCCTTTTTCCACTCCTTTTCGAAAACCTTTACGCTGGATAAAGACCCTCCCTATTACGCTATTGGACAGAAAGGCTCCATGCCAAAACCGATCATACAGCACTATAAGGAGGGACTAGATCAGATTGCCAAAGACCCTTTTCCCGTGTATCTGGAGCCGTCGAACAAGACCCGTGAAAAAATAGCGCGCTGCTATGGTGCCGATCTGGATGAGATCGCCATCGCCCGTAATACGACTGACGCAATAACTCAAATTCTCTGGGGAATCGACTGGCGGCAAGGGGACGAACTGCTCACCTCTACGCTCGAATATCCCAATTGCGTCGCGACCATATTGCGTGTAGCCGGGCGTTTCAACATACGCATCCGTCAATTTGCTGTGCCCATGGCTCGCGATGCAACCGCAGAGGAAGTGGTGGAATCTGTACGCCGCAGTATCAAACCGGGCAAAACGAAGGCTATATTTTTTTCCTGCCCCTGTCAGCCCTCGGGCATGCTTTTCCCCGCCCGCCGTATCGCAAAGCTCGCTCAGGAATACGGTATTATTACCATTGTTGATGGAGCCCATTACGGGGGGCAGTTTGACCCGCAACTTAACGAATTAGGGATAGATTTCTGGGGTATTTCAGGTCACAAGTGGCAATGCGGTCCGGGCGGAACCGGAGTATTATATGTGCGTAACCGGCCCAACAAAGCCAATCCCAATAATCCTCCACCTTTTTATTTGCTGCGGAGCGGTGCCCTTGACGCTCCAACTGACGGTTCCCGCTCTTCCGGGTTTGATATTGGCGCTGCATTGAGTGTCTATGGTTTTCCTGAGTCTGCTGACTGGCGTGCACTGGGAGAGGCATGTGAACTATGGGAAGCTGTCGGGCGAAAGCGAATTCAGGACTATATCCTGGCTTTAGCTGATTATACTCGAAGAACGATTGTCCGGACTTTCGGCGAGCAGGCTCTATTACAGCCTGCTCGTGACCCCGAGTTAAAATCGGGGATTATCGCCTTTAACCCTTTCCCCACTGAATCACTCCGTCGGGACGGTACACTGGGGATGAAATTCCAAGAGCGCATTTTTGAAGAGCACCGTATTCGTATCGGTGCCGGAGGGCTGGGTCCGACCGGACTTACCCGCCCACCGGATCCGGAAGCACACTTTTTTCCACTCCATTCCATACCAAATAGAAACCCTGCTACCGGGGAGCCGGCTCCAACCCCATGCCCTATGCGTGTCGATGCTTGTGTATGGCTTACCCGTGCCGACATGGATCTATTTGTTACAGTCTGTCAAGAATTGGCAAAGAAAATGACTTGACGAATCAGGTAATCATGGTGTCTTGTTTTTGACATTCCCTGACATTTTCAGCAATTTTTAGCGTTTACGAGTTTCACTCGAAAGAACTTCACGCGGCAAGTTCGATGGAGTTCTGCAGGGCGTCATAATCAAGTATCAAAAACAGCATGTTTATCCTGTATAGATTAGCTTTTGTTAAGTATTTTTCGGTAAGCCGATCCCTTGACTATGGCCTGACTTTCCTCTATACTTAGGTAAGCGACAAACGGGGGCGGGGCTGCCGCCTTGCCGGCGCGAATGCCAGAACGCAAGCGTTCGCAAAATGCCGCTGTCTGCGGTCGCCGCTCAATTTTATCGTTGGATCGGAGCAATTCCACAAGACAATAGCAGGAGGGGAGAGCAGCACATGGACGCTAAGACACTGCTAGAACTTGCCAAACAGCACGTCAGCACATACCTTCCAGAAGACACAATGCCCATCGTCGCAGCAATTGCGGATCCGGAGCGAATAAAGATCGGCATTTCGATTCAGCGTAACTACCCATTGACATTGATTGAGCGCAGTTACGGAATTCCCTTTGGCCGCTTCCGAAACGACGCCGCACGACTGCTGTCCGACCCTGAGGAACTCCATGGCTACAAATGGAGCGTCGAGACACATGAGGCCGTCTTTGGAGCAGATGCTGCGACGGAGGAACACCTCAAGCATGGACGTCACAGACGGGTCCCAATTGAGCTTTCAACCGGTCTTGGCAACGTACTGCAGAATCTCAGAGCCCTTGCCTATGTCGATCGGGCACCATACATGGTGGTTGGCGAAAGACCCGATCATCCCCCTCCCTACGCGTGCCTCGTGGAGTATGCACAAGACACTGAACACTCGGGGCGTGTCGGTGTAGAACTCCTCCTGTTCAATGAACTAGGGGGATGCCAAAAGGTGGACAAGCAGACGTATTTCGACGAGCCAGTGAAGGCCACGAGTGATGCCTCGCCAAAGTATGAGGACAAAGTAAGATGGGCTGTCAGCGGCTATCCGTTGGTAATCGACGGGCGGAAAGTATCCCTTGAAATGACCGCCCGGAACGTTAGCGACTTCAGGCACGTATGGCGGCTACCGAAACTACAGAAGTCTCTTGTCAGTCGCATCGCGAAGATTTCCCGGATTAAGGCGGACGCGATTGGTCGGATTGAGTTCTACTTCGGTTTTGACGAGATACGCGAGAAAAGGAATTTCGTTTATGCAACACGTGACGAACCTGTCACTTTGCCGATGGAACTCGCTATGACCCAGGAATGGTTGGAGACTATGTGCAACGTATGCCAGATCTCTGAGACTGATCTATGGGCTGAGTTTGGTGGAGTACAGAACCACACACTCAAGTTCAGTGCCGACGAACTCTCAGATGACTTTCTGGCGACGGACTATGTGTCAGAGGAATCGCGAGCGGGCGTATCTGCTCCCGGCCACTTCTTCGTCGACATGGACCGCCACGAGGTCAGCGTGTGGTTGCTTCCGGCCATCTACCCTCACCATATTGTGGGCATCTTCGAAGACGGCCGTGTGGCCAACCTCAGCATATGCGGTCTCAGCGGGCGATCAGGGATTACCATACGAGACGCAAAGGAGTTAGCTATTAAAGCTGGGATGAGGGATGCGCTTATCTTTGATAACGGCAATGATGTATTTGCCAGAATCAAGGGTGGGCATATTATCAGTCACAAGAAGAATGACCGACAGACACGGCTGACTGCGGCACTCCACTTTGCATCCCTAATGGACCCAGGGCCGCATGGAGGTTTCGAGGTAATCTCTGACCACACCAAAGTGACAAAGGGCTCAGTCCAACAACATGCGTAACGTGGTCGGGGCTGCATCTTCATTGTTGATAATTTTTAAACGGGGAAATAATCACGGTGATCCGATAATTCATCACCGATGGCTCTGCCCTGTAAATTGGGTAGAGGAGAAGAGATTGACAGGCATGGAATAGATGTTATAGTAAAAATTGAAAGAGTGACAATGTTTAGGGGAATAATTCGAGGAATTCTGGGCGTACGGCATATGCTATTAGCTTCGAACTACGCGCCGTCTGCGGTCGTCGCTCAATTCCGCCATTCGACAGCAAAAGGAGTGCACAAAAATGAATGAATCAGTAGCAACTAAGCTTCTAAAGGATATCGAATTTCTGATCGATGCACATGACCGCCTCATGACAGCAAAGAGGCGCATCCGAGAGCTTGACCCGGGAGCGCACGAACAAATATCCCACTCCCCATCCTTAGCAGCATGGCTTCACTTAAAGGGATACGTGACGGATGATCAGGTTTTCGACTTCATCAAGAAGGCTTGGGACGAATATGAAGGTGACAAGAGCCAATTTTGGGTATGGCATGGGCCTGACCACGATGATCCAGCGGCGGAAGTTGATCGCTTGCTTGACCGCATCGACATGAGTATGGGACTGATTGCGCAGAATACTCAGACCCAGAAGCCTATCGATTCCGTCCGAGATTATGGCTGGCATCCTGAGCCGCATCTGAGGAGGATACTCGCCTTTGCACAAGCTGCGTCCGACCTTGGATGATTCAGGCCGAATAAATCGGTCCAGGGAATGTAGACTAATGCCCGCATTGCTGACCTCTGGCGTTCGGTCACAAGAAGGTGTGGAATGAATGGCAAAGCGAGACCCTGAGAAAACGGCACGGAACAAAGTCATTGCAGATCTTTCCACTCAGCTTAAGATTTTGCTGCCAGATGTTCTTGCCGAAACGGGTATACGTTCCGAACACTCATTGAACGGTTTATACGGTGGCAAGTTTGCTGACTACATAGACATAAAGAATGAGGTAATTTATTCTCCCGAACACTTCGTAGCCCTGTATCTAGAAGGCTTATTAGAGAAAGCAGAGGTGTCAGCTCCAGTCAGAGCTCACACACAAAACCTCGAACTGCTACGGAGATATCCAAAGCTTCAAGATTATCTCTTCATTTTTCTAAAGCGTACTTATTTAAGAAACTTGGAAGCTCTCTCGAAGAAGCGCCCAAGCATTGAGGATGCAGCGTTGTGGATCGGACAGAATAACGCTAACTATGGGCTTCTTGTTACGCCCCGGTTTATTCGTAGTACAAGTCAATGGGAGAATGACATGAGTGAGATTCGTCACTTCGGTCCCCTTTATTGGTCCATTGGCCATGTTGTTGAGACTGGATTGGTCATTCCTGGCCGCGACGAAAAAATAATGTTTAATGGACCAGAGGAGTATCTTAACTTCTTCCTGAATGTAATAGTAAGAAATAGCGGATCAAAGTATGAGTATGCGCTTGCAAGCACCTATCGCGAGTATGTGCTTTCAACTCCAGATCCCAACCGTGTTCCCCTTCTAGTTCCAGAATTCCGCTATGAGGGTTTGTCCGCATCTCATCGATACCGTCTCGACTTTACTGTCATTGACCCATTTGAGCTGACCAAGATAGGATTCGAATTGTCGCCATGGTCCACCCATGGCCACCTCTCCAAGGTGAAGGAGCTCACACAGGTCGAAATTAACAAGATGGCCCAAGACAATTTTGAACGTGAAATGCGGAAGCACAAAAACTTCTTTCGGAAATATGGGATCTTCGTATTGATTTACACTGATTCTGACTTGGCTAACCTCGACAACATCTTCTTGGATATGAAGCGATACTTGGGGCCTAAGAGCCGCGCGACACAATTGAGCTACCACATAATCCATGATATTCTTGGACGCAAGCTATGACCGGACAACGGCTTGCACTCTGATAAGCAACCGCGCGGTTCGAATTACTTGGCGTTTTCTGGACGTTTATTGACCGCGGATGCTGAGATTGAAAAGGTGTTGCGGGAGGCGAACGTCATGTGGTAACGGGGTCGCGTCGATAACAGGGTCGCATCGTCATTGTTGACAATTTTTAAACGGGGGAAATCATCACGGCGGTCCGGTAATTCACCACCGAAGGCTCTGCCCTGGCAATTGAGCGGGCAGGAAGAGAAGTGCCTGTTTTTTGCCCTTTCCCTTGACAGGCATAAAATAGATGTTATAGTGAAAATTTAAGGAGTGAAAATGTTCAGGAGAATAATTCGAGGAATTCTGGGCGTACGGCGTACGACATTAGCTTCGAACTACGTACTGTCTGCGGTAGCCACTCAATTCCGCCATTATGCGTCTACATTATGAGTGAACTATGAGCAAACTTCTTTATGCAAAAAAGAAAGAAACGAGCTATGAAAATTTTATCGCTTGGTGCCCCGACTGCGACTATAAAAATATTTATAATCGGATTACTGATCTTAAGACAACAGAAGCAATTGGATTCATGAAAGTAAAATGCCTGAATGATATTTGTGGCAAAGAATTTAACATTAATGGCGATTCAATAAATCCTGCCTTTCAAATGCTAGTGTTTGATTGCTGTGATCTCAAACAAGAAAAACGATATTCTTACTGCATATTGAACTTAGCTCAAGCATTTGAGGTTTTCTTTAGTTTATATTTTCGAGTCGAATTATTATACAAACCATTCAGCATTGAACATAAAAAAGGAAAAGACAGCCTCAATCACATGAATGAATTATCAAAACAGCTCTACGAGAAAATTAAGACTTATCCTTTCGTAAAACTTCGAAACATTTTCTTAAATCGATTATTAATTAATCAGCCTACAAAATCCCTTGATGATGCAGAAAAAATAATAAAAGACTTGAATTCATTAACAACTACACCTTCCGACATCATGATTGGAAACATACAAGATGCACATCTATCAGAACTACTCATCAATCTCAAAAATACAAAAATATGTGAATTAAGAAACAATGTTGTTCATAAACTTGCATATCGTCCATCAATAGGAGAAGTGGATGCAGCAATTAAAGAGACCAGAAGTATATTATTTCCTTTGGCATCCTGCTTGGGGATGAAAATAGATGATATTAATTGGTATATGTCACACGCATAACCAGCGGCTGCAGGCGGACGCTGGCTGTCGCTCGCGCCGCTGCCCCGCACCGTTCAACCTTTAACGCAGCTCGACGAATCCTTTCTGGGCCAGGCGGCAGATGAAGACGAGGCCTTCTTCTCCGAACATTTTTTCGAATTCCCGCAAGGGTGTTTTCCCATCAATTTTTTTAAGAATTTGTTTGGCACCGGCGTCAACGGGAAGAAAACTATTACCGGAGATAAGGGCCAGGCCGAAGGGCTCCCGGCGCATGGTGTAGTGGGGAACGGGACGGAGGCTTTCATCGAGGGTGATCTGATGGGGCTTTTCGGGGCCCCTTTCTGAGGCCGTTATGGCGCCGGTGACCAGGGGATCCTTGGCGGCGGAAAGCAATTCCCGGGCCGCCCGGCAGCCGCCGGGGCAAATTGATATTAATACGCAGGCTTCGCACTCTTCCGGCAGATGTTCAGCCCAAGCCTGCATCTGCGGACCGTTCCAGATTTTCCGGATGTTCTCCTTCAGAAGATTGCCGTAGCAGCCCGGAGCGTGGTTGCAGGGCCTGAGATTTCCGAAGGGATCGATCGTACAGAAGGAGATTCCGGCCAGGCAGCCGGAGGCATTCGAGGGATAAAAGCAGTTGGGGATACAGTTTCCAAGAATGACCGGAAGGCCTCTTTTTTGCAGGTTCTCCAGGCGGCCCAGCGCGCTTTTAAGCGCCTCATCGCTGAAACCCAGCGCCGCCGAGGGCGGCCCGATATATCGGGAAAAGGCGGCGTTATCAGCTCCCAGAGCATGGGATAAAGTGGAGATCTCTTCCAGTTCCTGAAGGTTGAAGGCCCCCATGACCGTGTTGGTATTGACCGGGATTCCGGCCTGCTTGAGAGCCGAAATATTTCCCTTGATGCGCTCGAAGATTTCGGGGGTGGTGTTTACGGAAAATACGTTGTGGGTCTCCCATCTGGCGCCGTGAAGGGAGAGGAGAACCGATCCCAGGCGGCGGAATCCTTTAAGACGCGACACAAGTTCCTCAGTATTTTGCCAGCGTCCGTTGGTGAAAACATGGAAGGGGAGGGCGGCCTCCTCAAGTAGAGTCAGAATCTCGAAAAATTTAGGGTGGAGCGTCGGCTCGCCTCCCGTGACCCGCACTTCTCCGGCGAAGGGGCGTATTTTTCCGATGACGGTTTCCCATTGCCCAAGGGAGAGTTCCTCCTTGTCAGTTCGCTCAAAGACGTTTCCGCAGCCTGGACAAAGAGAGTCGCAGGCCGCCGTGATCTCCAGGGAGTAAATGAGGGGGGCGCTCAGGCGTATCATCCTTCAATCCTCTCGATGTTAGCGCGGGGCAGGGTGAGGCGTCTTCCATCGGGAAGCTCAACCTCCAGAACCCGCACCCGGGCCCCGGTCGTTATCTGCTGAAGCTCGGAGGGAAGGGCTGAAACCTTCGCCAGTATTCCGAACCATGGTTCGCGGATGATGCGGACCGGGCTTCCGACGGCAATGCCGCCGGCATCTTCATTTGCCTCCCCGGAAAGCCCGGCTGCATCCGGAGAAGAGATGAGAACCTCGGGGCGGATGACTCCGGCCCGAATCTGCGTGGCCCCGTTGATGGAGGCTCGCCGACCTTCATATTTTTTCAGGAGGGAGAAGGTCCGTTCCGCCATGCGGATTTCGCCGAAGCCCTCCGTTATGATGAGGGTCAGGCCGATTTTTTCGGAGCCGGTCACCGCCACGCCCATATCGTATCCCAGAAGAGCTTTCAGATCCAGGTCGTCTATTCCGCCGGAGATGATGCCGCACACCCCGGCCTGGATGGCGGCCTGAACGGCCTCACGCGTGACCCGGGAGCCTCCCACCAGAACTTTCCCGCGGTGGGAGGGGAGAATCCTCGCGGCATCCAGAAGCGCTCCCGGGTCGGGGACCGCTATGAGAAGCTCTCCGCTCCTCTCGCCGCCGATCCCGAAGATGCCCTGGATAAAGGCGCCGAAGGAGCGAAGCACCACGCCCTCATCCGGAAGCACCCGCTCGACGACGCCGTCCACGTAGGCCAGGACCTCCACCGGGACGGAGGGCAGGCGGATGATCACCTGTCCGGTCAGCGTGGATATGGACTCAATCGTACCGGAGGCCGGAGAGGCGACGGAGGAGGAAAAAAGACCGAAGAGGCCCCGCGAGCGGGCCAGCTCCTCGCCTTTTTGCACCGCCGCTCCTTTTTCTTTCAGCATGCGTGATGGGACCTCTTCCGGGTCCACCCCCAGCTTGTTAGCGATATTTACGAGTTCCGCGCTGCCGGGAAGGTGCGTCCTGGCCACGACGGTATCCCAGGCGACATGATCGCCGGAGGAAACCAGCACTTCGCCCTTGAGGGGAAGGCGGCGTTCTTTTTTAAAAAGGCTGTTCTCCGAAATGCGAAGGCCGGGAGTATAGGCGTGCGCCATCTTAAAATACCCCCAGGGCCTTGTTCCAGGCCATGATTTTTTCGCTGTGAGAGGCGGGGTTTTCAGCAAGCGGGAAGGGGCGCCTCCCCCGGCAATCCAGGATTATCCCCGCCACGCCGCCCCGGACGGTCGCCTCCAGCTTCTGTCCTTTTCCGGCGCCGAGGTTAAGGCCGCGGGCCGGCTCCAGCACGACTTTCGCCGTCTCGTTTTCGGCCAGCGGAACGACCATGATGTCTCCGGAGAGGACCTCCGCCTCCAATAGCTTTCCGTCGGAAAATACGAAAGAGGCGGTGAGCGCCTTCCGGCCTTCTTTTATGGCCCCCACGGGCGCGATGCAGGTGCCCAGCAGGATGAGGCAGTCCTTCTCAAAGACCTGGGTGGCCGCCTCCGGGTGAATCTGAGAGAGCACACCGAGCTGGGGCATCATGAATATGGAATCCACCGCCAGTTGCGTCACCCCCTCGGGGAGAAAGGCGTCCATCATCATCAGGGCTGCCTGCTTCCTGTCCGGGGCATGGGACAGGACGCCCCCGCTCCCGATGAGCATGTCGAGCGTCATCAGGCTGACCAGTGCCTTTCCGCTCTCCGATTGATCGAAGGTGTCCGCGATGGTGCGCTCCTGCTGAACGCCCGTCAATTCAGTGGCCAGCTCCATGTGCTGGATGAAGGACAGGCGGAGGGCCTCCCGCGCTATGGCCTGCTCCAGCATCAGGTCCTCCAGGGTCTGGGGGATGGTGGTGGGGCGGATCATCTTGTTTTTTACCCGGTTCCTCAGGGTCTTTTCATCGGCCTCAAAAGGCAGCCAGCGCCTGATTCCCGGAAGAGTCGCATCGGCAAAGACATTGGAGATGCTGTAACTCATGCCGTAATTGGCGCTTACGGTGCGGTTGAAGCGGCCCCCAAAGACGGAGAATACATCGGTGGTCGCCCCCCCGATGTCCACTCCGAGCACGTTTATTCCGTATTTTTCCGCAATCTTCTGCATGATGAGGCCGACCGCGGCCGGGGTGGGCATGATGTCGGCATCGGTCCACTCCATGAGCGTGCGGTAGCCGGGAGCATGGGCCATGACGTGTTCGAGAAAGAGCTTTTGAATTTCCTGGCGGGCCGGTCCCAGGTTCTCGCGCTCCAGCACCGGCCGGATATTTTCGGTGATGACGAGCGAGGTTCTCCCTCCCAGGATGTCCTGCACGGCATCCCGGGCCAGAATGTTTCCGGCGTAGATTACCGGGAGGCGGTAGCTGGCGCCCAGGCGGGGAGCCGGATCGGCCGCCGCGATGAGCTCCGCTATTTCCACCACGTGCGTGACCGTTCCCCCGTCCACTCCGCCCGAGAGCAGGAACATATCGGGACGAAGCGCGCGGATTCTCTCTATTTTCTCATGGGGCAGGCGGCGGTCATTTGAGGCGATGACGTCAATTACTACGGCCCCGGCGCCGAGGGCCGCCCGCTGGGCAGAGGCGGCGGTCATCTCGCGGACCACCCCGCCCACCAGCATCTGGAGGCCCCCTCCGGCGGAACTGGTGGACAGGTAGGCATCCACCCCCTGGTTCTCACGGCGCGGCTTGATGAGGCGGTCGCCTGAAAGAAGCGGGCGTCCGGCCAGCTCCTGGACTTCCGTTACCGCGTTTATGACCCCGCGGGTCACATCCTCCACCGGGGCCTCAACCGTGGTCGGCGCCTCTCCGCGCACCACCAGGCGGAATTCCCCGCCCCTTTTCTCAATTAAGATGGCCTTGGTGGTGGTGCTTCCGCAGTCCGTGGCCAGGATGCTGGAAATTTCTTCTTTGTTCTTCATGCGCCGGTGACGAAACTATTTCTCAAAGACTTTGACCCCGAAGCTCCGGTAAATTTCCCGGTTGATGGAGTCCATTATCTCGTCGGCGTTGTTCTCGATGGAGGGGACGTCGATCTCCCGCTTGATCAGAAGAAATATTTTCTGGTAGGCCTGGGAGTTTTCGACGAAAGAGCCGTTCAGCGGCTCATGAATGACATAGTGGACGCCCTTGATGCGGTTAAGGGCGATGACCAGCCGGAGCTCCCCGTAGTAATCAACAGCGGGGTGGAGGTAAATCTCCCGGACCGTTCTTAAAAATTTAATCAGCTTCCCGTTGACCCAGGCCTTGGAGAGGCTCTTTCTGGCCTCCGCCTTGCTGCCCTCGACCGCGTATTCCACCAGGCCGTTGGTGCAGACTTCCAGAAATTCCGTGGGGAGGTTGCGGGGCGTTTTTTTATCCACGAAGCGGAGAAAGCTGTTCTGCGTGATTTCGTCAACGCCTCCCACCAGCGGAGTGGCCGCCTTCCTCAGGAAGTCCCAGAAATTTTCCTTAAAAACCGGGATCAGCGCCTCGTTGACCACCGTCGGCGAACAGATGAAGGAGAGCCAGTAGGCATGTTCCATCTCGGGGGCGTGGAGGCCGTTGTCCCGCTGGGCCAGCCAGGCCCGGACGGTCTCCTTGGCGTCTTTCTGCTTTTCAATGAGCTTTTCGATGGCGAAGCGCTCGGAGAGGGGGATGGGTTCGGCGGATTCAGCCGTTCGGATGTAGATCTGGCCCCTGACGAAATGAGGGGTGATGGAGCTTTCCGGGATGTGGATGACCAGGACCCCGCGTCCCGGCATCCTGGAGAGGGGGATGAGGCGGGTTCGGAAGAGGGGGAGAGGCTGGATGTAATCCCGGATGATGTTTTTGACCTTCTCCTTGAGCCCGTTTTCAAGGGCAATGCCGACGATCTCCACCGGTTTATTCTGGACTTTATCGGCCTCGACGCCCAGAAAAATATGGCCGCCGTAGGTGTTGGCGAAGGAGGCGATGCCCTTGGCCAGTTTCACATTGGTCTTGGGGAAATCCCTTTTGTACTCCAGCAGAAAGCCCTCGGCCATCTGCTGATCGATGAGCTCGTAGAGATCTTCTTCGGTGAGTTTGTCGAAATTCTTGCTTGGAATCATCTGCTCGTCACTCCTTCGGCAGAGATAAATTTAGACGCGGAAGGCCGCAAATCCTGCCGAAAACTTCGTCCTGGCTGATATGTCCGGAGCGGTGGGAACATTTCATCGAGGAGGGTTCTTTATCGAACCGGCAGGATTATGAAATTCGTTTCTGGAAAAACAACTTGTCATAAAGTGGCGGGAGGTAATAATTATGAAAACGGCGCTTCGGATTCTGTTCTTCCTGGTTTGTTCGGTATTGGTCCTGCAGTTTGCCTATGCTGCCGACCTTTCCAATACCGGTCTCGTGATCGTGGGAAACAGCCTCAATAAGGATGTGTCTCAGAATGAGGAAATCATTCGCCAGCGTTTTATTGAACTGCAGAAAGAACTGAAGAAAAAGAAATTATCTCTCCCAATATATACCTACCATGTTAACGTTCTCAATGAAAGAAATTTCTGCAGTAAGAATCTGGGAATAACCTATAAGGACGTTCTATTTGCCGGAGTGGTAAGCCTGAAAAAAGTCGGAAAAATAGCAACCCCGGTCAAAATGCTCTATTCATGTAAAAAAATCCAGGATCCCGATTCCGCCGCGGATGAAATATCAGGGAAAATCTCTGCGTTGCTGAAGCCAGTAAAGCCAGCCGTTTCAGCCGCTCCGGATGTTCCGGCCATTCCGGCCGTAACCCCAACCCCTGCCACTCAGAACGCGATTTCGCTGCCACTCCTCATCGCTTCATCCGATGGTCATTTCTATGTGTTGAAAAACGGTATGATTTACAATTTCGATCAAGGGAGCCCCTCGCTGCGTAACATCTTGAAATACGGTTCCGTATCGGCGATGGCCTCAGCGGGAGAAAAAATCTTTCTGGCAGTGAATAATACCGTCTACGTCTCGGAGGGCAACTACACGAAGAAATACTATACCTTCAGCGAGGGAAATATCAAGGCTCTCGCCGCCAATAATGAAAAGGTTTTTGCCGCTATCGGCAATTCCGTTCTATGGTCGGATGGAGCGTCCGCCGGTACCTATTACACCTTCGGGGAGGGCGCGATCACCTCAATCTCCCCCGGGGACGGCCGCCGGGTTTTTGCCGCCATAGGGAACTCGGTTTTCTGGACCGACGGGGAATCCGCCGGTACCTATTACACCTTCAGCGAGGGAAATATCAAAATAATCTGCAGCCAGGGAGTGAAGGTCTATGTCCTCATCGGTTCTATCATTCTGTCTACTGACGGAACAACCGGGACCGGCATCAAGGACCTCGGCAACCGCCTCGTTGAGAGCCTGGGCACTGATGGCAGTAAAGTTTACTTTGGCAGCGGCAAGAGCGTTTATTTCATTGAAGACGACCAGGTCAAGCAATTAGGAACCATAGAACAACCGGATTAGAATATCCGTAAATTCATCCAGGGCAATGCGAAATACGCGGACAAATAAGAGATTTCTTATTCGTGTTCGCTTTCCATTCTCTCTATCTTGAGGATGAGCGTCTCGATGTTTTCGCGGTCTTCCAGCAGGGCGGCGATCTGGCCGTAGTCCTCGATGGTGGCGAAAATCTTGATAATGGGGTCCAGGGCCAGCAGGACCTGGTTTCCGACGAAACTCAGTGGTTTTACCGATTCCAGGAATAAAATGGCCGGGGTGGTCATTCTGCGTCTCACGACCGCCCGGGCCAGCTTTTCGATAAGGGCCTGTTTTTCTTCGACGTTCACGCCGTAAGTTTAACCCTAAAATTACTTAAACGCAAGTTAAGACTTCAAGGACTTCGCCTCTCTATAGCGAATTTTTTAAACAGGGGGGTGGGTTCATGAATCGAATTTTTAAGATCTGGATTGTCTTGTTAATAAGTTTAATGCTCTTCACCGGTGCGGCCTATGCCGATGGAGCCGGTGCGTCTGTGAAATCATCGTCGAGTCATCAGGGGGGCGGTGCTCAAATAATGCTGGGGGATTTGACTCTGGGTGCAGGTTACTATAACTATCAGTACCTGGCTACTTTCAACAGGTTTGTAAGCAGCCATAAACTGAATGACCTCTACTACCGGGCCAAATATACCTTTATGCACCAGAGTTTCATAGAGGCCAAAACCTTTTCGGCCGGGGATGGCGCCTTTAAATACACCAGCACCTCCGCTCAGGCGCTGGTGAACGTGAGCCGGAGATGGGGGATCGGCCTCTACTACAAAAACACCATCTGCACCGATCTTGACATGCAAATTTTTCAGCCATCTATAAATTACAGCCTCTATAGGAGAGGGAAGAACAGCCTGTCACTCTTGCTTGGTTTCGAGAATGTCAAGGATTACGTGAGAAGAAAAAATTATGACGCCTCGGGGTGGGGCGGTGGGTTAAACGCGAACCTGGCCCTTGGGAAAAGCACCTCGTTTTTTGTTAACGCGATATGGTTCCCGACTCTGCAGGGGCAGCCGGATTTCACCCTGGCTCACACCCAGACCAACCTGGGCCTGACCCAGCAGCTTATATCCCACCTGTCCGCCCAGGTGGTCTATACAAAAGACAACATCGAGGGCAAAAGCAATCTCCCCCTGAAAGTGGACGTGGACGGCTGGGGATTCAATCTGCTCTACCGGTTTTAGCGGAACGCTCCCTGAAAGCTGAACAGGAAATAAGCCTCTCCGGCGAGAAATCCTGAGCCGTGGAATTCCTCGATTCTCTCAACGAGCGTCAGAAAGAGGCGGTCCTTCATGGAGAGGGGCCTCTTTTAGTGCTGGCCGGTGCCGGAAGCGGCAAGACCCGCGTCCTCACCTGCCGCATCGCCCGCCTCATCCACGACCGGATAGTCAAACCTCACCAGATCCTGGCGGTCACCTTCACCAACAAGGCCGCCGGCGAGATGAAGGAGCGGATAATAAATCTCCTCAGCATTAAATTTCTGCCCTGGCTGGGCACGTTTCATTCGATCGGGGTGCGCATCCTGCGGCGGGAAAACGAAGCGGCCGGCGTGGAAAAAAGCTTCGCCATCTACGATCATTCCGACCAGCTCTCGGTCGTCCGGGAGTGCCTGCGCGAACTCGACCTCGACGAGAAGGCCCACCCGGCCAGTGCCATCCTGGCCGTCATAAGCCGCCTCAAAGGACGCCTGGTGGAGCCCGCCGAGTCCGCTCGCGCCTCCTCCGGGTACTTTGAGGATCTCGTCGCCAAAATCTATCCCCTTTATCAAAAGAAGCTGGCTCAGAACGGGGCCCTGGATTTCGACGATCTCATCATGAGGACCGTCCTACTACTTAAGAACAACCCGGAAATCCTGGCCCGCTACCAGGAGCAATTCGTGCACGTCCTGATTGACGAGTACCAGGACATCAACTACTCCCAGTACGTGCTCATCCAGATGCTGGCCCAAAAACACCGCAATCTCTTCGCCGTGGGAGACGACGACCAGTCCATATACGGCTTCCGGGGGGCCGACGTCTCGCTTATCCTTCGCTTCGAGAAGGATTTCTCCGAGGCCCGCATCATCAAGCTGGAGCAGAACTACCGCTCGACCCAAACGATTCTGGATGCCGCCAACCAGGTTGTAAGGAACAACGAGGGCCGGAAACCCAAGACTCTCTGGACCAAAAATGCCGAGGGGGAGAAAATAGAGGCCTACTGCGCCATTGACGAGCGGGACGAGGCCGCCTGGGTGACGGATGAAATAAAAAGCCTGCTGGCCCGTGGAAGGGCCTATGGGGATTTCGTCATTCTCTACCGCACCAACGCCCAGTCCAGGGCTTTTGAGGAGCGGCTCATCCGCGAGGGCCTTCCCTACAAGCTTATCGGGAATGTCAGATTCTACGACCGTAAAGAGATCAAAGACGTCCTGGCATACCTGCGGGTCATCGCCAACCCGGATGACAACGTAAACCTGAGGCGTATTATAAATGTGCCGCCGCGAGGCATCGGGGCCGTTACCCTGGAACGCCTGACCGGGGCGGCCGGACGCGAGGATAAAAGCCTCTTTTCAATTCTGGAGGAGGAGCCGGCCCCGGAGGGGATCGCCCCGAAGACCTGGGAGAAACTTCGCAAGTTCTCCCGCCAGATTCAGTCTTGGAGACTGAAGGCGGCCGAGGCGGGCCTCACCGCTCTCATCCGGACGGTGGTGGAGGAGAGCGGTTACCGGCAGAGCCTCGAAGCCGAGATGACCGCCGAGGCCATCGCCCGCCTGGAAAACGTGGAAGAGCTCTATACGGTCACGATGGAATTCGAGAAGAACGCCGAGGAATGCACCCTCGAAAACTTTCTGGCCGAAATCTCGCTTCTGACCGATATGGACACCTGGGATGAAAGCAAACCGGCCGTCACCTTAATGACCCTCCATGCCGCCAAGGGCCTGGAATTTCCCGTGGTCTTCCTCTGCGGCCTCGAGGAGGGGCTCTTCCCCCACAGCCGTTCCCTGCAGTCAACCCAGGAAATAGAGGAGGAACGCCGCCTCTGTTACGTCGGGATGACCCGCTCCCGCGAGAAGCTTTATCTCACGCGGGCCTCCTGCCGTAGCATCTTCGGCCGCACGATGGAGACGCTCCCCTCCCGGTTCCTTCGGGAAATTCCGCCGGAGCGGCTGAATGCGCAGGAAAGTCTTGGTTGGTCTCAGTATGTCGAGCCGGTTCCCGCGCCGGCCCCTGCATCGGCCTCCGCGCAGGTACCGCGGGGTAAAAAAAGAGGCGCTCCATCCTTCTCAACGGAGCCCGTGCCTTCTTTCCATACCGGGGATGCCGTCGTGCACAAACTCTGGGGCGAGGGTACGGTGCTCTCCGCCCAGAGGGAGGAAATTAAGGTTCTCTTCCCGGAAAAAGGCGAAAAACTCATTCAGGCCTCCTTCCTGGTCAAGAAGAACGGCTCCGCACAAAATGCGCAATACCGCACGGGAGACAAGGTTTGTCATACTCTCTGGGGTGAGGGCATCCTTATACAGGTCGGAACATCTCTGGTCGCAGCCTTTCCGGGCGTCGGCCTGAAAGCCATCAAACAGGAGGAGTGCGTCTGATGCATCTTGATTTTCTCCTTTCCGACCACTCGCTTCTCATCGCCTGCGCGATCAACATCCTGGTCAACATTGTCACCACCACCACCGGCGCCGCCCGCATCGCCGGCGTTATGACCAAGAGAATCGCCACCTCGATGAGCCTCTATAATTTTTTCTTCCTCTTCGCCAGGATGGCCAACCTCCTCTATACCCCCTTCCTCGGCAGCATCGTGGACAGGGCCGCCGCCAGCGGCAATTTTCACATACTGGAAATCAAGCTCCGCTATATAATCGTCGCCGCCACCATGGGAAATATCCTGGGGTGGCTTCTTCTTCCCACCTTTATCGTCATTTACAACCGGGGAGTTCAATCTATTGAAAAGAACGGCTCCCTACCCATGGTCCTGTTGAAACTTTTTCACCCGAAAAACATGCTCAGTTTACTGGGCTCATTCCGCTGGCCCAACATGCTGGGTTTGACCAGCCTGAGCCTCAAAGGCATCCCCAAGAGCTTCTTGATCCTGAATGTCTTCATGACGGCCATCTGGGCCATCGGGGTGCTCTGCTCCACCTATGCCAGCGTCCTCGTCCCCTCCCTTGTCAGGACGGCCACTCTCCTCTCCGGCCTGGTCAACGGCATTGCAACCATTCTCTTCTCCATCTTCGTGGACCCGACCGCGGCCCTTATCACCGACCAGGCGGCCGCCGGAATCCGCAAGGAAGAGCAAGTGCGCGTCATGGTGCTCTATCTTACCCTGGGAAATATCCTGGGAACCCTGCTTTCGCAGTGTCTGCTTCTGCCCGGCGCTCAGTGGATCGCCTTCGTGACCAGGCTCTTCGGGCATTAAGGGAGGATTTAATGCCGGATTTTCCGCTTGAGGACGCAAAAATAAGGGCCGAAGATCTCAGGAAACAGATTAATTACCACAACTACCGCTACTATGCTCTCGATGCCCCTACTATCTCAGACGAAGAATACGACCGGCTCCTTCGCGAACTTCAGAGCCTGGAAGAAGAGCATCCGGAGCTGCTCTTCCCTGATTCCCCCACCCAGCGGGTGGGCGCCGGCCCGGTGGAGAGCTTTAAGACCGTGGAACACTCGGTGCCCATGCTCAGCCTGGCCAATGCGTTCACCCCCGACGAACTCAAGCAGTTCGACGAGCGGGTCCGTAAGACCATTCCGGAGGAACAGGTTGAATATGCGGTCGAGCTCAAGTTCGACGGCCTGGCCGTATCCCTGGCCTACGAGAATGGAATATTTGTCCGGGGGGCCACGCGAGGGGACGGATTCCGCGGGGAGGACATCACCGGAAACCTTAGGACCGTGCGGAATCTGCCGCTGGATCTTAAGGCTCTGGGCGGGAAGGGAATACCCGAAGTCCTGGAGGTCCGCGGGGAAGTCTTCATTAACTGGAAGGATTTCGACCGCCTAAATGAGGAGCGGGGTCGGGCAGGGGAGGCCCTCTTCCGGAACCCCAGGAACGCATCCGCCGGCTCGCTCCGCCAGCTCGATTCCCGCATCACGGCGAAAAGAAAGCTCCACTTGTTCATCTACGGCTGTGACAGCCCTCTCCCCGGCATCAAAACCCATCTGGAGGCGCTGGCCTACCTTGAAAAAATCGGTTTTCCGGTTCACGGAGAATCACGTCTGTGTCACGGGATTGAAGATGTCATTGCCTATTGTCTTAAATGGCACGAAAAAAGACACACCCTGCCCTTTGAAATAGACGGAATCGTCGTCAAGGTCAACCGCTATAATTGGCAGCAGGAGCTGGGGGCCGTCTCCCGCTCCCCCCGCTGGGCCATAGCCTACAAGCTTCCCTCCTCACAGGTGACCTCGCGTATCCTGGAAATTGAGGTTTCGGTGGGAAGAACGGGGACCCTCACCCCCGTGGCCATCCTGGAGCCGGTCCTGGTGGACGGCTCCGTGGTGAGCCGGGCCACCCTGCATAACGAGGATGAGATCCGGCGCAAGGACATCCGGACAGGCGACGCCGTGCTTATTCACAAGGCCGGCCAGGTGATCCCCGAGGTGCTCTCGGTTATCCCCGAAGAGAGATCGGGACATGAAATCCCCTTCATCATGCCGGAGCGCTGCCCCTCCTGCGGGAGCCGGGTCTTCCGCCCTCCCGGTGAGTCCGCCAGCCGCTGCATCGGCGCATCCTGCCCGGCCCAACTCAGGGAGCACATCCGGCATTTCGTCTCCCGGAAGGCCATGAACATAGACAGCGTAGGCGACGCCCTGATTGCCCAATTGGTGGAAAAGGGCATGGTTAAAAACGTGGCCGATTTCTATTGCCTCACGGTCGAGGATTTGCTTTCGCTTGACCGGATGGGCCAGAAGCTGGCCGAAAAGCTCCGCCGGAACATCGAGGCCAGCCGCCAAAATACCCTTTCGCGCCTGCTCTTCGGACTGGGTATCCGCCACGTGGGGGAACACATCGCGGACGTGCTTGCCAGGCGCTTCCTGAGCCTTCCCGCCCTGGCCTCCGCCAAGGAGGAGGAACTTCTCTCGGTTCCCGAAATCGGCCCCGAAATCGCGGCCAGCCTCACCGCCTGGTTCGAGGAGGAAAAAAACCGGAAGATCCTCGAACGCCTCAGGGAGGCAGGAATATCCCCGTTGGAAAAAGAAAAAGAACAGGCGCCCGGCTCCTTGTCTGGAAAACAGTTCGTTCTGACGGGGACCCTCGCCTCAATGACCCGGGAGGAGGCGGAGCGGCTCATTATCAGGGCCGGCGGAAGGACCACGGGAAGCGTCAGTCGCAAGACGGATTACCTGGTGGCCGGTGCCGATCCGGGTTCTAAATTGGCAAAAGCCGGGCAATTAAAAGTGCGGATTCTCACCGAAGGCGAGTTTCTCGATCTTCCGGGGATTTCGCAATCCGTACGGAGAGACGATGAAGGAACGCGAGAGACGCTATCTTGAACGGATCGAAGAGATCATCGAGCGCTTCGGAAGCATCCAGCGTGATTTCGTCCTGGATCAGAGCGGGATCCACGCCATCGTCGAGTTCATCGAGAATTTCTCGGGTTCTATCCCGGAGTTTTCGCTCAATGACCCGGTACTGCTGAAAGGCAAACAGGCCGCCTTCAAGGTGATTGACAAGCTGGAAAAGCAGCTTTCCGAGCTTGAGTCCCTCGACCCGCCGGAACTCTGGAAACAATTCCATGATACCTTCGTCAACTCCATCCGCATCCAGCTCGAGGGATATAAGGACATGGTCCAGGTTTTTACCGACAGGGACATCATGCACATAACGCGGGGGAGGGCCCGGGTAGATGAGGGCGTAAGCCGCCTGGAAGGAGGTTCCAGGGGGACCTGGCTCTGTTCGAAATGAAGGAAAAGATACGCCTGGAATTAACGGATCTCGCGGTCGGCGGGGAAGCCGTCGGGAAAAAAGACGGCCTCGTTTATTTCGTGCCCTTCGGGATTCCCGGAGATGAAGTTGAGGTTGAACTGGAGGAACTCAAGAAGAGCTACGCCCGGGGGAAAATCCTGGAAATCGTCAAATCCTCGCCCCATCGAATCGAGCCTCGATGCCCGATTTTTTCCCGATGCGGCGGCTGCCATCTCCAGCATATAGAATATTCGGCCCAGCTTGACTTCAAGAGGTCCATGGTGGAAAACGCGATGAAGTTCCTGGGCAACCTGCGGGAGGTGCCCGTCAAGGAGTGTATCGGAGCCGCTGATCCCTGGTTCTACCGGAACAAGGTGCAGTTGGTGGCCGCATCAAAGCCCTATTTGAAGACCAAGGATGGCAGGAGCCACTTCTATCTGGGCCTCTATGCCAGAAGAACGCACCAGGTCGTCAAAATGGATACCTGCGCCATTCAGCACCGCCTTAACAACCGTGTGATCAAGGCCGCCGGAGACATTCTGGGAAAACTCAACTGGGAAGTTTACGACGAGAAGACCGGCAAGGGCCAGGTCCGCCATATAATCTCAAGAGTCAGCGCTTCCCGGGAAGAAGCCCTGGTCGTCGTCGTTTCCGCCAAGGCATCTCTTCCCCAGTCCCGTGAATTCATACAAGCTTTGCGCGGCAAGGTGCCCCAGATAAAGGGCATCGCCGAAAATCTCAACTCCCAGAAGACAAATGTTGTCTTCGGCTCTCATACAAAAACCCTGTGGGGCCGGGACCACATCGTCGAGGACATTGATGATCTCCATTTCAAGATTTCCGCGACATCATTCTTTCAGGTAAATCCCGAACAACACCGCGCACTCCTCAGCGTGCTCGAATCTTATCTGGAGAAAGAGAAGATTGAGACTGCGGTGGACGCCTACTGCGGGGTGGGGGCCCTTTCTCTCTGGCTGGCGCGCCGGGCCGGTCAGGTGATCGGCATTGATGAAAATCAGAATGCCATCTCTGATGCGCAGGAGAACGCCGTCCTCAATTCCTTTGAAAACATCACTTTTTATGCCGGAAGAGTGGAGAAGGTTCTATCCAGTCTCTCGGACAAGGGCCTTAAGGCCGGCCTGGTTGTTCTGGATCCGCCCCGCAAGGGCTGCGAAAAAGAAGTGCTCCTGACCCTGGCGGCCATGAAAGTGCCCGACATAATATATATATCATGCAATCCGGCCACTTTGGCCAGGGACCTGGCTCTTCTTTCCGAAACGGGGTACCGCGTCCTCGAAATACAGCCCATTGATATGTTCCCCCAGACGGCCCACGTGGAATGCGTGGCCAGGATTTGCCTGGGAGAAGAAAGAGCGTCCTCCTGATGTCTGTGAATATTAAAGAGATTCTCTCGGCTGCTGAAAATATTTCCCGCGAAGAAAAGCACTTCTTTCTCGGGGTTGAGCACCTCTTTCTGGCCCTGCTCATGAGCGAACCGTGGCTCACTCCCTTTCTCTCCTCCCGGGGAGTGGACAGGGAAGAACTTAAGAAGAAAATCCTTGAGGAGGCGGGACCTGGCGGAGAGCCGCTCTGGCAGGGAATCGTGCATTCCCCGAGGCTGAAGCTTCTTTTGGGAGAAACCTATCCGGACACCCGGCACCTTCTTTCTTCAATCCTGAAAGAGGGGCGCAGCATCCCGGCCCGGGTTATCTCCGGGATGGGGCTCAAT
This sequence comes from bacterium, assembly GCA_043798715.1. Lineage (GTDB taxonomy): Bacteria > Vulcanimicrobiota > JAZDOK01 > JAZDOK01 > JAZDOK01 > JAZDOK01. The sequence continues at coordinate 25,532 of JAZDOK010000095.1, read as the reverse complement.
ATTGCGGCGCTGGCGGAGGAGGTTCTGACGCCCGAAATTCCCCCGAAGGAGTCAGCCAAGGCCCAGTCCGGCAAGGATACGCCCCTTCTTAAGCAGCTGGGGCGGGATCTGACGGCCATGGCGCGTGATGGTAAGATTGATCCCGTCATCGGAAGAAACAGCGAAATAAGCCGGGTCCTGCAGATCCTGACCCGCAAGACCAAGAACAATCCGGTGCTGATCGGGGAGGCGGGAGTGGGCAAGACCGCCGTGGTCTACGGGCTGGCCCTCCGCATCGCCCAGGGCAAGGTGCCGGAGGTCATGAAGAAGAAAAGGCTCATCGATCTCAACCTGCCTTCGGTGGTGGCGGGAATGAGCCACCGGGGCGAATTTGAAGAACGCCTGCAGAAGATTATTAAGGAAGTGTCGGCCTCCCCCGATACCATCGTCTTTATAGACGAGATTCACACCATCGTGGGGGCCGGAGATTCCAAGGGTGGCATGGACGCCGGGAACATTCTGAAACCAATCCTGGCCCGGGGAGAATTCCCCTGCATCGGTGCCACCACCACCGACGAATTCAGAAAATCCATCGAGGCCGATCCGGCCCTGGAACGCCGTTTTCAGCCCGTTCTAATACATGAGCCCTCCGAGGAGGAGACCCTGGAGATTTTGAAGGGCATCCGGGAAAAGTATGAAAAACATCATGGAGTCAAGTTCAGCGAGGCCTCCCTCCTGGCTGCGGTAAAACTGGCGGTCCGTTTCATCCCGGATCGCCACCTGCCTGACAAGGCGATAGACCTGGTGGACGAGGCGGCGGCCAGGGTCAAGATGCGCTCGGCCTCCGGGAGCAAGGTTTCCGAATTGCTCTTTGTGGTCGAGGAGGAGGACATCGCCGACGTCGTCTCCCTCTGGACCGGGATTCCGGTTTCCAAGCTCACCCACGAGGAATCAAAGAGGCTCCTGGATATGGAGACCCTTATTGGGGCGCGCGTCGTTGGGCAGGAGGACGCGGTCAGAAAAGTCTCCCAGACGATTCGGATGGTGCGGACCGGCCTGGGGAGCCCCAGCCGTCCAGGAGGCATCTTTCTTTTCCTGGGGCCGACCGGGGTCGGAAAGACCGAGCTGGCCAAGGCACTGGCTGAATTTTTATTCGGCGGCGAAAAGGAAATGATCCGCCTCGACATGTCGGAATTCATGGAAAAACACACCATCGCCCGACTCATCGGCTCCCCGCCGGGTTATGTCGGGCATGAGGAAGAAGGACAGCTCACCGGCGCCGTCCGCATCAAGCCCTACTCGGTCATCCTGCTGGACGAGATAGAAAAGGCCCACCCGGAGGTCTTCGACCTCTTCCTGCAGGTCTTTGACGACGCCCGTCTCACCGATTCCAAGGGTAGGACGGTCAATTTCGCCAACTCCGTAATTATCATGACTTCCAACCTCGGCTCCAGCCGGGTGGACGACAAGGGGCGGATGCTCCTGGCCGATACCAACAACCCGGAGGTGCAGGAGGAGATTCTACAGGCGGTTCGCAAGCATTTCAGGCCGGAGTTCATCAACCGGATTGATGAACTCATCATCTTCAACCCGCTGAACCGGGAGAGCCTCGGCCGGATTGTAGAAATCAACCTCGAAGATCTAAGGCGCCGCCTGCGTGAGAAGGATCTGACGCTTGAGGTGGACGAGGCCGCCCGGGCTGTTCTGATTGAGGAGGGATACGAGCCGGCCTACGGGGCCAGACCGCTCAAGAGGGCCATCCAGACCCTCATCGCCAAGCCCCTGGCGGCGGAAATTCTGGAGGGAACCCTGACGGGAGGCCAGGTCGTTACGGCGACCGAAGAGGGCGGCCGCATCGTTTTTAAGAAGGATGAGCATTCCAATGAACATCAGGCTTGAGGTTTTGAGCGGCCCCTTTGACGGGAAAATTTTTACAATCACGAAGTCGTCGGACATCGGGAGGGACCCCGCGGCCCCCCTCGGTCTCCCCCTCGACCGCTTCCTCTCGCGGAGGCATGCAAGGATTCTGGTGGCCGAGCCCGAATGCTTCCTGGAGGATCTGGATAGTACGAACGGAACTTTTATTAAAGACGACCGCCTGAAGGGTCGGATTCTCCTTTCAAACGGAGACCGCTTCAAAGTGGGGCAGACCGTCCTTGAAATAGCGTGGTGACAGCATGATCAGCGCAACAATCGGCAGGTATCACATCCTGGAGGAACTGGGACGCGGGGGCATGGGAATCGTCTACCGCGGCCACGATCCCGTATTGGAGCGGCCGGTCGCCATCAAGATTTTATCCCAGCAGCTCATCTCCAACCCGGAGAGCAAGGAGCGTTTCATCCGGGAGGCCCAGGCTGCGGCCCGCCTGAACCACCCCAACATAGCCGGCATCTATGACATAAACGAACACGAGGGCATATATTATATCGTTCTGGAATATATCTCCGGAAAGGGCCTCGACGTCATCCTCAAAGAGCGAAGAATTTTACCGACGGTGGAAGCCCTGAAGTACTTCATCCCCACCTGCCAGGCCCTGGAATACGCCCACCAGCACGGAATCGTGCACCGGGATGTAAAGCCGGCCAACGTGCTTATAACCGACCTGGAAACCGTCAAGGTGGCCGACTTTGGAATCGCCTGGGTGGAAACCTCGCAGACGATCACTCAGCCCGGGGAGATCCTGGGCTCCTTCTTCTATTTTTCTCCGGAGCAGGCCCGGGGAGAGAAGGTGGATCGGAGGGCCGACATCTACTCGCTGGGCTGCATGCTCTATGAGATGCTGACCGGCGAGGTGCCTTTCAGGGCCGACAACCCGGCGGCCCTCATCCAGATGCACCTCACCGCCGAGCCCCAGCCGCCAACCATTCACAACCTCCAGATTCCCAAGAAGGTGGAGGCGGCCGTCCTCAAGTGCCTCATGAAGGATCCGGCCGATCACTATCAGACGGCCGAAGATCTGGTACGGGACCTGACCATCGATGAGATGCCGCCCGACATCTACAAGACCCAGATCTCCCCCAAGGAAGCGGCTCTTCACAATATTCTGGGAAACAATTATTACAAGCAGTCCAAGCTGGACCTGGCCATCCTCGAGTGGGAGAAGGCGACCAAGCTGGATCCCTACAACGCCCTCACCCACAACAACCTGGGTACGGCCTACGACGGCGTCGGCAAGCTCGACGAGGCCATCTCCGAGTACCGCTCGGCTGTCGATCTCAATCCCAATAACTTTGTGGCGCACTACAACCTGGGCTCCGCCTACTATCGAAAAGGAGAAATAGACAAGTCCATCGAGGAATATCGCAAGACCGTCGTCTTGAACCAGAAATTCGCCCCGGCATACTACAACTTGGGCAATGGGTATTTTAAAAAAGGCAAGATAGACGCCGCCATCGAGGAATGGCAGAAGGCGCTCATCCTGAACCCCCAGTTCGCCGAGGTCATCTATAACCTGGGAAACGCCTATTACCTGAAGGGCCGCAAGGAAGAGGCCATGGAGCACTGGCAGCGGGCGCTTGAGACGGATCCGCAGTTCGCCATCGCCATATACAACATGGGGTCCATGGCCATCGAGAAGGGGGACGTGGACGGGGCCATCGAGCTGTGGAACAAGGCCCTCACCGTCAACCCGGAATTCGCCGAGGCCCACTACAATATCGGCAACAAGTATTACGAGGCGGGGGAAGCCGAAAAGGCCATCATCGAGTGGGAGAAGGCCGTCCAGATCAAATACGGATTCTGGCAGGCCCATTATAACCTGGGCAACGCCTTCTATCAGAAGCGCCTCCTGGACGAGGCCGTCTCGCAGTGGCAGAAGACCGTGCAGTTCAAGGACGATTACTGGCAGGCCCATTGGAACCTGGCCAGTGTTTTTTATTACGATCAACACACCGCTGAGCCCGCCTTAACCGAGTGGCAGAAGGTTACCACCATCGTGCCGGACCACTGGCAGTCCTACTACAACATGGGGGACGCCTACTTAAACCAGGGCAAGGTGGAGCTGGCCATCATGGAGTGGGAAAAAGTCGTCACCTTAAACCCCAAGTTCTGGCACGTTTTTCATAACCTGGGATGCCTCTTCTACCAGAAGGGAAAGCTCGACCAGGCCATCGCCTACTGGACCAAAGCCGTCGCCCTCATGCTCTTTTCGTGGTAGAATAGCTTCTAGCACCCAATTAAAGCAAATTATTTTGAAGTGATGCTGACAGCACAAAGGAGGGCTAACCTTGGGCATGTTACTTGAATCACAGATCGTCAGAGGAGCCCTCATTTTATACTGTCTTATTGCAATTTTTTCTGTGGTGTTACTATGGCAAAACGCTGCAGCTTCAGACTCTTTAAAGAACGCTGGGATCGTCTTAGCTTCCATTCTTCCTGTTTTGATCTCAATCTTACCCTATATTAATGCAGTAAAGCTAGAAAAAAAATTTACTTTCATTTTGCTCTATGACTCCAAGCTCAGCCAAATTACGACTGGTAATAATAATAATAACCCCTACATCGCGGCTTATCGAGAAATGTTTACTAACCTCACGAACCACCCAGACTCGCTTTCGTCGAAAGAACCACAAGAATTAATGGGAAATAAAGGTTTAAATTTGATTGAAAAGGGTATTTTACAATCATTGATTTTAGAATTTCCATTGCAATGGGACTTCATTCCCAACCATTACAGGTTCCCGGGGGCAACATCCCTCGAATGTGATCGAGGGGAGAACCTTCAAGTTGAAAAAATTAATCTATCTGAGTTAAGAATGATTTTCAAGCATAACCAGCTTATTCAGTATGACGATGTCATTTGCGGTAATGACATTTGTCTTCCGCCGAAAAGCATGTTGAAAGCTGAAGCAAACGAACAAAATAAATCCCGGACTATAATAATTAATAATCCCTTTTTAGCATTAACGATAAAGGTATTGTGGACGGCAAGTATGCCACTACAACAAGGCTTATGGGGAATTTTGGAGGATGCTACAACTGATATTAAGAGATTTCATGTGATCGTTTTTCGCGTATCAATCACAGCTAAACTTAATAGATTTAAAGTATATTCTCCAGAAATGGCGAGCTATAAACGCTGGTTCGAAAATATATGCGACACGCTTTCGGGATATGATTGGCAAAATGTTGAAAAGAAAACTCAAGAGAAGTTGACTCAAGATGCGATTTTAAAAATACTAAAAGGCAAAGAGTAACTTAGGAAAAAGGTGCCAGGATTCATTTATCTTAAGTTTTTGCTTAAAGGAAAGACCATATGAATATGCCTGCGAACGAAGCAACAAATCAGGGCGCTCCACGTTCTAAGCCAATGAGTCTGGATGAGGCTCGGAAAGTAATGTGGCTTCGCAATAACTTCAGACCCTTGGGGGAGCTTTTAGATGAAGGATATCTCGACCAGGGCAGGCTGGAATGGGCGGCTGCGAAAGCTGATGACCCAGGACTTAAGGAAGCGGCGCAAGTCTTGTTAGATTGGCAGAAGAACTCTTTTTCAGAGCCACCGATTGACAAAAAGGCGATAACTTTACCGTCTGAGCCTTCTGACACGCAGTTACCTGTTGGCATTACCATTGAACAGGCCCGTGCTACCGTGTGGCCTCTTCCTGGACCTTATAGAGGCCAGGCGATGGGTATGTTAGTGGAAACGAGGCGGTTATCGCTCAAGGATTTGGGATATGCCATCGAAAATGCTTGGAAAGAAAGAGTTCGTCAGGCATCAATTGCATTGATGTTAGTACGTTTAAATCAGGCAGTAAAAGAACCGCTAGTATCTGCAGGCTTTTTGCACGTAGAGTCCGGTGGAAGAAGCTTTATGGAACGAATGCGTTTTCTTCTGACTTTATTTCAGGGGTTGATATTTGGCATTGTATTGGCATCATGCTTCATTCCGTCCATATTATTATTCTCGACGAGGCAATTAACGACGCATCCAAGCAAGCCTTTTCCAGATTTGTTTACATCCCCTCTAGGCATAGTAATTTTGGCAATATTATTGGTGCTGATTGCTGGTTTGATATGGCTGTTTCATTTTCTATTCGATTGGTTTATGAAAAGGTTAGACAAGCAAATAGAGAATTACCGCGTGGGACAGGATGGGGAAGATAGAGTTGTAGAAGTTATGCGCCAATCCCTGGACGGAAACTGGTTTTTGTTTCGGAATATTACCCTTCCGGGACGGAAAAAAATGGATCTGGATGCAGTGCTTGTTGGTTCATCTGGAGTTTGGGCATTAGAAGTTAAGACCTTAACTGGAGAATATAGAAATATTGGCGAGCATTGGGAGTATCGTGCTGGCAATCGCTGGAAACTTTCAACAAAAAGTCCAAGTCGTCAAGCCAACGCTAATGCTGCTCATTTATCTAACTTTTTGAAGGTGGATGGAATCAAACAATGGGTTACGCCAGCGGTTGTCTGGGCTAATAAGGAAAGCTCTTTGACTGTAGAAAATCCTGCAACAGCTGTTTGGTCATTGGAGCGTTTACCAGATGAGCTGGGGAATGTATGGCATGATGAGGTTATTTCTGAAGACAAGAGAAAGCGGATTGTAGAAAAACTTACCAAATTATGCTCCCAAAAAGAGAAAGTTCAGTAATTATAGGTTAAATGGATAAAGCAACGGCTTGCGAAATAGCAAAAAGATATTCAGATGATGTCCGCAAGTACCTGCCGGTGAGGAAGGTGGTACTTTACGGTTCATACGCCCGCGATATCGCCCACGAGGACAGCGACATTGATATTGCTGTTATCCTCCATGGCCTGGATGAAAATTTCCTTGATGTAGCGGCCGAGCTTTACAAGATCAGAAGCCGTATTGACCTTCATATCGAGCCGATTCTCCTGGATGAAACGCGCGACAGAAGCGGCTTTGTGGAAGAGGTTCTTAAGACCGGCCAGATCATTTACAGTGCAGATGAAGAGCAGCTCCCTTGAAGAACTTTTGAGAGTTAAGGGTTCAGTTCCACACTACTGGCAAATTATGTCAAAAGTGTTGCCTGACCCCGGATCTCACTCATACCAGCATGTCTAATAAAAGCGGTCTTGATTTTAACAAACGGATTTTTAAAAGTATAATCAGGTTCCTTTTCAATCCTGATTTGTCTTTTTTCATCGTCTTTCTTTTCGTGGCCTCTATCGGACTCTCAGGGAAAAGTTCGTTTTTTCTAGGCTCGTTTCTTTTTCCCTGGTTTCTAATCATTGTAATTGTTTTAAACCTGCCTATCCTGCACCTCATGTTCAAGACAGATTTCATGAGTGAAGACGTTAAAGTCAATCATGTACTGGAACATGGAACAATATATTTTTTAAAGGAGCTGCATGGGGAGAGAAAAAGAATTGGAGGCTCGGCCCTGACTGATGGATTTCGAATCCATGGGAAGGTATCGCCTGAAGATGTTCATCAGGCATTTGGAAAGTTTCGGGAAGCTCTGAGAAATAAAAGCAAGGCCATCGCAATTTCCGACTTTTGTGGCTCAAGAATACCTGCATTACAAGGTTTTTCACTTTTATTACTGACATTGACCGTCGCGGCTTTTGGTGTACTGGAATTGGATCGAATTTCCATACTGACCATCCTTCTGATTAATTTGACTGTCTTTTTTATTTCTAAGCGTTTTTTATCGAGGTGGTTCCAAAAAAAGTACACCTTGTCTTTTGACTTTAAAGAGGCCGAAATATTTTCCATTAATAAAGTCAAAAAAAAAGGAATATTAGAAAATGCAACAGTTTATTTTATCAAGACCCGAATTCTCAATTAATTCTATATTTAAGAGGCTTAGTGAACTATCTTGTCAGAACTAGCTGATGGTGTTATATTTGAATCATAAAATTAAAGTAAAATGGCAAAAATAAAGCTGGATCTGCATGACATTTACAACAAGGGAAACTCGATTGATTCCGAGCTTAATCGGGTTATCGAAGAGGCCGTCTCAAAAAAGATTTCTCTGGTGGAGATTATTCCCGGCAAGGGCAGCGGCCAGCTTAAAAAGCACGTTTTGCGATTTCTGGCGCAGGCAGAGATTAAGAAACTTTATCATCGTGTAGAAAAAGACGATAAAAACTTCGGAAAAATATTTGTGCATTTCAAACATTAGATCAAAGGGATCCTTTTTCCCGCGTTGAAAATCCTTCTTAATGGAAAAAGAAAGATTTCGGGAGACTCCCGTATGCGAGGATGATCTCGAAGAAGAAAAAAAGCGGATAGAGGAGGATGATGAGGAGGCAATCCAGCCCCTCGGCCTTGAGATTCCGCGCCCCAGTTCAGCTCCGCCGGGGACCTCCCCCGGCATCGAGACCTACCAGCTTTTCCAGGCCCCCGGACAGGAAGGGCCTTGCTCCGTAACCTGCATAGACTACAGCCCCGACCAATACCAGCGCCTCGACGTGGAGGACGTCGACGAGTTCATCGCCGGCCATCGGCCGCCATGGTCCTCCGTTCGCTGGATAAATGTGGACGGCCTCACGGATCATTCAGTCATCCGGGCCCTTGCGGAAAAGTACGAACTGCATCCTCTGGCGCTGGAGGACATGCTCTGCGTCCCCCAGCGCCCCAAGGTGGAGGCCTACACGGAGGAGAGCGGCCTTCGGCCCCGCCTCTTCATAGTGGCCCGCATGATCCAACTCATCGAGGGGAAGCTCCACAGCGAGCAAATCAGCATGTTCCTCGGGCATAAGACGGTGCTTACCTTCCAGGAGACCCGGGGAGATGTGTGGGACCCCATCCGCCAGCGGATCGCCCAGGCGGGCTCAAGGATTCGGGTAAACGACCCCAGCTACCTCATCTATACGCTCCTTGACGCCGTTCTGGATCAGTGTTTCCCCATTCTGGAACACTACGGGGACCAGCTGGAGGAGATGGAAGAGCGTATCCTGGAAAACCCCGACCGGCAGACTAGCCACGAGATTCACCACCTTAAGAGGGAGCTCCTCATCCTGCGCCGCACCATCTGGCCGATGCGCACGGTCATTAATACGCTTATGCGCGAGCAGAGCGAACTTCTGAGCGAAACGACGCGGATGTACCTGCGTGACGTGTCCGACAATACGGTGCAGCTCATAGATCTCATCGAAACCTACCACGAAGTGGCCACGGCTCTCACGGAAACCCACATGACCGCGATGAGCACCCGCCTGAATGAAGTGATGAAAGTGCTCACCATAATCGGCACCATCTTCATCCCCCTCACCTTCCTGGCGGGGGTCTACGGGATGAACATGCCCATTCCGGAAAATCAATCTAACTTGACTTACCCGATTTTCTGGACCATCTGCACGAGCATCGCCGTCGGGATGCTTTTGTGGTTCAAGAAGCGGGGCTGGATCTAGATGAGACTTTTTAATGAGTTTAAGGCTGTCATTGCGGAAATCACCTGCACGGCCGAACAGGCGCGTGAACCGGGGAACCCGGCTGACAAACTAATCGAATTCTTCAATCGGGAGAATCTCCGCTTTTCCGTGGAGGAATGCCTGGTATCGAAGAAAGAGATTTTGAAGCATCCCCATTGGAAGGAGTGGCGGGAATCCCAGGTTGAAGAAATCCCGGACGAAGTAACCGTTTTCATTTTTCTTTCATCCAAAAAAAACAAGCCCGATTTCGACAGGCTTTTCCTCAAGTGGCATAAAGAGAATCAAAAGCTGTTTAAAAACAACTGGATATGTTTATCCCCGGTCAGTCCTGCCCCTTCTTGCTCAGAAGTTCAGAAATGATGGCGCTGTAACCCAGGTAGGCCTTCTGTATCTCATCTAAGGATATGGATTCGTTGGTGGTGTGTGCCTGGGACTCGTTTGATGGTCCGAAACCTATTATCTGGCAGGATGCCTCAGGGAAAAGCTCCCGGTATTTGACCACGGCGCTTCCGTCAGTGCAGAAGCTGTAGGCCCCGATTTCGGCTGGAAGTCCAATCTTGTTTAAGCCCCTGACGGCCTTAAGGACGATTTCCTCTCCCTCTTCCGTCTTCCATGCCGGGGCAAACTTATTCTGCTTGATCTTCACTCCCGTGTAGGTGGTGCATTCCTCGCTGGCATACTCGATCGTGGGATCGATGAAGGAGGGATGCTTTTTCTTTCCGTTCCGGACTACGGGCTTAAGGTTGTCCCGGATGAGCTTGATGATGGACTTTTCCGTGTCTCCCGGCAGGGTTCTCACATCGTATGTAAGTTCCACCTCGTTGGGGACGGTGGAGTTGCCGCCCCGACCGTCGAGGCCGCCCCCGCCGCCTTCGGGAATCTTGATGTCGGTGGGAACGATGTTGCGCTTTCCAAGAAGAGCGACCGGTTCCGAGCGATACCAGCGGTGAAAGGCGTCTATAATGTAAGCCACCTGCTCTACGGGGTTTATGGTGGTTCGGCCCACTGAAGCGTGCTTTCCGTAACCGTAGATGCCGATCAGTATCTCTCCGCGTCCCCGCTGGCCGACATTTATGCGGCACTCGCTGGCCTCTCCTACGATCACGTAGTCGGGGCGAATTTTTTTGATGGCTTCGAGAAAACAGACTCCCTCGAATAGTTCTTCCACCACTGTGCCCACGACGTAGATCTCCCCGCCGTATTCTTCGGGAGGCAAGCTCCCAAGGAGCCGGGCGGCATAGAACATGGCGGCGAAAGCCCCCTTCATGTCCGAGGCGCCGCGTCCGTAGAGCCGGCGCTCCTTCACGGAACCGGAGAAAGGTCTTGTCTCCTCCGCCCAGCGGGAGGGGTCGGCGTTGACCGTGTCCAGGTGTCCGGTGAGGACGACTTTTTTACCCCGACCGTCGCCGACTACGATCTTTCCTATAAAATTTCCCATCCGGTCGAAGTATGATTCGTTGAAATCGAGGCGGGCCGCCTCCCGAATGCATTTTTCCACAACGGGCTTTTCCTGCCCCGAGAGACTCTTGATTTGAATCAGTTCCTGGGCAAAGTGCACCAGGCTGGAAAAGTCGCTCTTCGTGATAAAGTTTATTTCCTGAATTCCCTGCATCTTAAGTACTCCTTTTTCAGTAATTTATTCCCGCCAATCGATCATGACGTTTGTCAACGAACCAGTGATAGAATCAGGAGCAGGGCGGAGAGAGAGACCAGGATGACGACGGTGGCCCATCCGATGATGTTAACGATGGGCTTGTTGACATGCTCCCCCATGACGTCGCGGTTGTTGACCAGGAAAATCATACAGACCAGGACGACCGGGAGAAGAATTCCGTTGATGATCTGCGACCAGAGGGTTATGGTGATGAGCGGGGCGTTGGGGATTAGGACAATGCCGACGGCAATGGCGATGATGGCCGTGTAGAGCACGTAGAATTCGGGGGCCTCTTTCCATGTCTTGTCGATCCCGGCCTCAAAGCCGAAGGCCTCGCAGACGTAAAAAGCCGTCGCGATGGGCAGGATGGTGGCCGAGAAAATCGAGGCGATTAAGAGGCCGAAGGCGAACACCTGCGATGCCAAAGCTCCTGCTAGGGGGCGGAGGGCCATGGCCGCATCCTTGGCCTCCTCTATTCGAATCCCGTTCACGTGCAGGGTGGCGGCGCAGGCCACGATGATGAAGAAAGCCACGACCACCGTCATGATGCAGCCGATGACGACGTCCCACAGGGTATACCGGTAGTCCTCCATCTTGAGGCCCTTCTCGATGACCGCGGACTGCATGTAAAATTGCATCCAGGGCGCTATGGTCGTCCCTATTATCCCTATTACGATGGAGATGGTGCCGAAATCCATTTTCATCTGCGGGTGGATCATGGCTGTGCCGATCTCACCCCAATGGGGTTTTCCAAGGATGGCCGAGACGACGTAGGAGAGCAGGAAGACGCTGAATACAAGGAAGATTTTTTCAGCGGAACGATAAGTTCCCTTGACTACCAGGAACCAGACGGCAATGGCCGCCAGTGGTACGGATATGTACTTGCTGACGCCGAAGACCTGCATGCTGCCGGCCACCCCGGCGAATTCCGTAGTGGTGTTGCCGATGTCCGCAATGAGGAGTCCCACGAAGATGAAAAAGGTGATTTTGACTCCCGCATTTTCCCGAATCAGATCTGCCAGGCCCTTTCCGGTCACGATGCCCATGCGGGCGTTCATCTCCTGAATAACCAGCAGGACTATGAAGGCGGGGATCAAGGTCCAGAGAAGCTGGTAGCCGTAATTGGCGCCGGCTACTGAATATGTGGTTATGCCGCCGGCGTCATTATCCACGCTGCCGGTTACGATTCCGGGTCCGAGAATGGCCAGGAAGATGAGAATATTTCTCCAGAAGGTTATTTTCCGGGGTCTGACAGCCTCCATGCTCCCTCCGCCTACTGTCTCTTTCTTGCCTTAAGAAGATTGTGGACGAGGTCGTCAATGATGACCATTCCCAGCATCTTCATATCATCATCAACCACCGGGATGGCCAGCAGATTGTACTTGGAGACGATTTCCACCATGGAATCCAGCTTGTCGCTGTCGTGAACGAGGACTACCTCCCGGTTCATGATGGCCTCAAGTTGTACGTCCGGCTCGGAAACAATCAGGTCCCTGAGGGAGACGGTCCCGACGATCCGCTCTTTTTCATCCACCACGTATAGGTAATAAATGTTATTAGCCTCGGGCCTTAGATGTCTGAGGCTGAGAATTGTCTGGTTAACCGTCAGGTTTTCCCTGAATGAGAAATAATCCGTGGACATGAAGCTTCCGACGGTATTCTCCGGGTATTCCATGAGTTCCCGGACTTCTTCGGAGGTCTCTATCTCCATTTCCCGGAGGAGCTTTTCAGCCTCTTCGTCGTCCAATTCATCCAGGATGTCGGCCGCCTCGTCCGCCGGCATTTTTTCGAGAAGATCGGCTGCCTTCTCGACCGTGAGGCTCCCCAGAATGCTGATCTGGGCATCCGTCTCCAGCTCCTCCATGACATCCGCGGCCTTTTCTTCGTCTAGTGCCGCGAACACGGCTGCCTGGGTCTTACGATCGAGATCCTCGATTATGTCAGCCAGGTCGGAGGGATGGAGTGTATAGAGCTTGGAGTCGGTTTTGGATAGCTTGAGACCCAGGTTTGAAAAACCTATCGTCGCCACTTCGTCCCAGAGGATAAGCTTGCTGGGAATGCTCTTTCCCAACGGCTTTAAAAATGACTTGATGGTCCTGGCCACCCCGAGCCGCCTCAAGAGGCCCTCGATTCCCACGTCCACCGCTACCAGATAAGTGCCGGAAGACAGATTGGCCAGTCGGAGGTCGTTGACCCGGACGACTTTCCGCCCATACATGTCCACGATCTGTTTATCCACGATGCTTTTAAAAAGGTAGAGGATATTCTCCTTGAGTTCCCCCATCTCCCGAAGTTCCTCGCAGCGGAGGATATACCGGTTGCTGACCTTGGAGATTTCGAAGGCCGAAAAATCAATGAGCCGGTTGTCTTTGCCGATTTTAACCTTGGCGGCGATGACCTTGGGGCGAATTTCATCCGCATCCACGACTAAATCCTGGAGACGGCCAAGCATTTCGCCGGTTTTAGAGTAAAAAGGGTTCCCGAGGATTCGGCTCAGATAGAGAGTCGAAATTGCTTTGACCATCGAGCATCCCTCCTTGAAAAACAAAACCCCCGCCCAGATATAAAACGGAGCGAAGGCAAAAGCGCATCTCGCTCTCGTCCAAGTTTTGGCACCACAAGGCGCTGAAGTTGCATTAGATTGGGCCTTGAGATTCGACAAAATCTGTTCGCCAGCTCAGGTTGTCTCCAACCTTTTGCGGCAGCAACCCGTATCCCTGCAGGAGCCTCACCTACCGAGGTGTCAACATTCTAGCACTTTCCCTGGTAGATTTCAACCCAATTACCTCGAGAATGGACTTTCCTCTTACGCCAAACTAGCTTCTAACAGGATTTTGGCTTTGAGCGGACGAACTATTGTATGAAATCACTATGAGGAGGGATTCAACAATGAAGACAATTGATGAAAAAAAGACATATTCGGCTGAAGAGGTGCTCAGAAAACGTAAAGAGTTCCTCCTTCCCTGTGTCAGTCACTACTATGATGCCCCGCCGCACATCGTGCAGGGAAAGGGGCAGTTTCTATATGACGAAAAGGGCAAAGAATACCTGGATTTTTTCGCCGGCGTAGTCACGGTCAATTCGGGTCACTGCAATCCGGAGATCGCCGAGAAAATCATTCAGCAGGTGAAGACCCTTCAGCACACCACGACGTTGTACCTGACCTCGCCGATGGTGGACCTGGCGGAAAAGCTGGCCCAGATTGCTCCCGGCGATCTGAACAAGTCCTTTATCTGCAACAGCGGAACCGAGGCCAATGAAGGAGCGGCGCTTCTTTCAAAGTTGCACACCGGCTCCCATGAATTCATAGCCCTTCGCAACTCGTTTCACGGCCGTTCCATAATGGGTATGAGCTTCACCGGCCAGCACAACTGGCGGGTGGGAAATCCCTACGTCTTCGGGGTTAATTTCATATCCAGCGCCTACTGCTACCGCTGCTCATACGGGCAGACCTATCCCTCCTGCGACCTGGTCTGCGCCAGGGACCTGGAAAACATCATCCGGACCTGCACCTCTTTAAAGGTGGCCGCCATGATCGCCGAGCCCATCCAGGGCAACGGCGGGGTCATCGTTCCTCCTCCGGAATACTTCAAGGTGATCAAGGAGATCCTGGACAAATACGGCATCCTCCTGATCTCAGACGAGGTCCAGACCGGATTCGGGCGCACCGGTGACAAGTGGTTCGGAATCGAGCACTGGGGCGTCGTGCCCGACATGATGACCCTGGCCAAGGGGATGGGCAACGGCCTGGCCATCGGGGGCTTCATCACCACTTCCAAAGTCGCCTCTTCCATAAAGACGGGTCAGCATTTCAGCACCTTCGGGGGGAACCCGATCTCCTGCGTGGGGGCCCTGGCCAATATCGAATACATAGAAAAGGAAAACCTGGCCAAAAACGCCCGGGTCGTGGGGAATTATCTCATGGATGGCCTCGGGGAACTCAAGAAGAAACACGCTCTAATCGGGGACGTGAGAGGCAAGGGCCTCATGATCGGCATCGAACTGGTAAAGGAGAAAAAGGCCCCCGCCACCGCCGAGATGAAAAAGGTCATGGAAATCTGCAAGGATCGGGGAGTCCTAATCGGCAAGGGAGGACTCGACGGGAACGTCATCCGCCTGAAACCCCCGCTGATCATAAATAAGTCTGATGCGGACAGGGCTCTTAAGGTCCTGGATGAGGCGCTTACCAAGGTTGAAAAAGGAAGCTGAACCATCCATTCTGCAGGGTTGCCTTCAATAAGGCAGCCATGCGGAATCCTGTTAATCATGAGCCAGGAAATATCGGAGTATTCTGATGAGAATTAATCAGCGCAAATTCATCGCTTTTCTCCTGTCGCTGATCCTGATTTTATTCGTATCTTCCTTCCGCCAGGTTTCAGCCGGGGAGATGATTCTATGGGAGAAGTCTCTTAAGGAGGCGCGGGAAGCGTCCTCATCGAGCGGGAAGCTCATATTACTGTATTTCCAGAGCGGTGAGAAGGAACAGACAAACAGGATTGAAGACAGTTTTTACGATCTCGGCTTGATTGCCCTGACGAAAAAATTCTCCTGCCTTAAAGTAGGCAGTGACGAGAGTCAGGATCTGGCCCGAGAGTACGGGATTAAGGCATTTCCGGCTTTCCTGGTTGCCCTTCCCTCAGGAAAGAGGCTCACCTGCCTGGAAGGCCCCCGCGAATATTCGCCGATGATAATCTCGGCATTTCTCGAACTGGCCGGAGAGGCTCTGAAAGCAGTGCCCCCGGAGCCCAGGAAGATAAAAAAACAAGTAAAAAAAGAGAATCTTTTTATTGCTGATTTTTCCGGACAATCCGTGCTCGGCAATCTTTCCGTCAGCTATCCCGGATGCTTTTTTTCCGACCAGGATGATATATCCTTTCATCTGAGAGTGGTCCACCCGACCTCCAGCTCTCTGGAAGCGAACTTTTCCATTGCCGATGAGCCTAAAAACGTGGCGCTCAAGCTTAAACACATGACATCCAGAAGCGGGGACTTTCCCGGATGGGCCCCGATCTCCATCATGATCAACGGGAATTACCTGATCTTCCATCAGGATATAGGGAGTAACAATTTTCCCACGATGGATTACGACATCACGCAGTACTGCGTCCGTGGCCAGAACACAATCCTCTGGCAATTATCTTCGGATGCCCGGACCAACTACTGCATCAAGGAAATAAGGGTTGAAATCCAGCCGTAATACAGAATTTTATCTCATCGAAAAAATGTAATTTTTATAAGACAGGCCTTATTACAGGGCTGAAACCCTGCCCTGCAGTCAGGAGGTTGCCATGAGACTTGAAAATCTGACCATCAAGGCGCAGGAGGCACTTCAGGCGGCCCAGGACATGGCCGACAAGCGCAACCAGCAGGCCGTCGAGGTCGAGCACCTCCTCTACGCCCTGCTGGAGCAGGACGACGGGGTGGTCATCCCCATCCTGAAAAAGCTGGGAGTCGAGCCGGAATCCTTAAGAAGGCAGCTTATTTCCGAAATTGATAAAATACCCAGGGTCCACGGAAGTACGACCGGTGTCTATATATCACCACGGACCAAGAAGGTGCTGGATTCGGCATGGATAGAGGCCGAGCGCCTTAAGGACGAGTTCCTCAGCACTGAGCATATCCTGCTGGCCATCGCCCGGGACAGGGAAGGCCCGGCTCCGCGGATTCTAAGGGATGGCGGGGTTGACGCCGACGGAATTTACAAGGTCCTGACCGAAATCCGCGGCTGCCAGAGAGTGACCGATCGGGCGCCGGAGGAGAAATACCAGGCCCTTCAGCGCTACGGACGGGATCTGACCGACCTGGCCCGGAAGGGCAAGATGGACCCGGTCATCGGCCGGGACGACGAAATCCGCCGCGTCATCCAGGTCCTCTCCCGCCGCACCAAGAACAATCCAGTCCTCATCGGGGACCCTGGTGTGGGAAAGACCGCCATCGTCGAGGGCCTGGCCCAGAGAATCTACCTGGGCGACGTTCCGGAGAGCCTCAAGGATAAAAAGCTGATCGCGCTGGATATCGGCTCCCTGGTGGCCGGCACCAAGTACCGCGGCGAGTTCGAAGACAGGCTCAAGGCGGTTCTCAAGGAAGTGCAGGGAGCGGAGGGCGAGATCGTCCTTTTCATAGACGAGATGCACACCATGGTCGGAGCCGGGGCCGCCGAGGGGGCGGTGGATGCCGCCAACATGCTGAAACCCGCCCTGGCGAGGGGGGAGCTAAAGTGCATAGGCGCGACCACGCTCGATGAATATCGTGAGCACATAGAGAAGGACGCGGCCCTGGAGCGCCGCTTCCAGCCGGTCTATGTCAAGGAGCCGAGCGTGGAGGACACGATTGCCATCCTGAGGGGCTTAAAGGAGAAATATGAGATTCATCACGGGGTCCGGATTAAGGATTCCGCCCTGGTGGCCGCTGCCGTCCTCTCCAACCGCTACATCGCGGACAGATTTCTCCCGGACAAGGCGGTTGACCTGATTGACGAAGCGGCCTCTCACCTTCGGATCGAGATAGATTCAATGCCCACCGTAATAGACGAAATCGAGCGGCGAATCATGCAGCTCGAAATAGAAAAACAGGTTCTGTCGAGAGAGACCGACGGGCCGTCGAAAGAAAGGATGAACCGTCTGGAGGCGGAACTGGGCTCGCTCCGGGAGAAATCGGACGCCATGAAGGCCCACTGGCTTCTGGAGAAAGATGTCATTCAGAAGATTCGGGCGCTGAAAGAAGAAGTTGAGAATACCCGCCGGGAGGAAGTCGAAGCTGAGAGGCAGGGGAACCTGGCCCGGGTGGGCGAGATTCGCTACGGGCTTCTTCTTGACCTTAAGAAAAAGATTGATGAGGAGAACCTTAGGCTGGCTGAAATCCAGGAAAAGCAGAAATTTCTGAAGGAAGAAGTGGATGAAGAGGACATTGCCGAAGTTGTCGCCAAGTGGACCGGCATTCCCGTATCCAGAATGATGGAGGGAGAGATGCAGAAACTGGTCCACATGGAGGAGCGGCTTGCCAGGAGGGTCATAGGGCAGGATGAGGCCATTACGGCGGTCGCCAATGCGGTGCGGCGTTCCAGGGCCGGAATCGCCGATCCGAACCGGCCCATGGGATCATTCATTTTCCTGGGGCCGACCGGCGTTGGCAAGACGGAACTGGCCCGGGCCCTGGCCGAATTTCTTTTCGATGACGAACGGGCCATGGTTCGAATAGACATGAGCGAGTACATGGAAAAGTATTCAGTCTCCAGGCTGATCGGAGCCCCTCCGGGCTATGTCGGCTACGAGGAGGGAGGACAGCTCACCGAACTTGTCCGGCGCCGGCCTTACTCCGTCATTTTGTTCGATGAAATAGAGAAGGCCCACCAGGATGTCTTCAACGTCCTTCTTCAGCTTCTGGACGACGGGAGGCTTACGGACGGGCATGGGAGGACGGTGGATTTCAGGAACGCCATCGTGGTGATGACCTCAAATGTCGGGAGCCAGTGGATCCAGGAATTGGGCGGAGGCAATCCCGCCGAGATGCGGCGAAGGGTCATGGAGGCTCTCCGGCAGAGTTTCAGGCCTGAATTTTTAAACAGGGTTGATGAAATCGTCATTTTCAACAGCCTGGGCCGCGAACAGATAGAAAAAATCGTGGACATCCAGACGGAGCTTCTCAGAAAACGCCTGTCCGAGCGGAAGATCACTCTCCTTATTCCTGAGGAGACGCGCAAGTTCCTGGCCGAAAAAGGCTATGATCCGGTTTATGGCGCCCGGCCTCTCAAGCGGACGATCCAGAAGTACATCCAGGATCCGATCGCTCTTCAACTGCTGGACGGCCGCTTCATGGAGGGAGACACCATAGAGCTCATACCGGCCCGGGATGATACTCTGGAAATCGTTAAAGTGACGGATCCATCGGAAAAAGCCTGAAGAATCGTTGGAAAATGATGGTGGAGCTGAGGGGATTCGAACCCCTGACCTCCTGCATGCCGAGCAGGCGCTCTCCCAACTGAGCTACAGCCCCACTAGTGAAACTATTCTATCCAAATGTGGATTAAAAGTCAAGGCGGTTTCCGGTTTTCGACTCCTACTCCAGTTCCCTTGGCTTTAAGAGAGGGAACAGGATGACGTCCCTGATACACGGGTTGTCCGTGAGGAGCATGACGAGCCGATCAATGCCCATTCCCATGCCGCCCGTCGGCGGCATGCCGTATTCCAGTGCCCGAATAAAATCCTCATCGAGAACCTGGGCCTCTTCATCTCCGCCTTCCCTGAGTTTCATCTGTTCCTCGAACCTCCTTCTCTGGTCGCGGGAGTCATTGAGTTCCGAGAAGGCGTTGGCGATCTCCTGATTCATGATGAAAAGCTCGAAGCGGTATGTCAGGTCGGGATTGTCATCCCTCTTTTTTGCGAGCGGGGAAAGCTCGATGGGATAATCCGTGATGAAGGTCGGCTGCACGAGGTGGGGTTCGACCACAGCCTCGAATATCTTGTCCATGAGATGGGCGACCCCGTCTTTATCCGACACCTCGATTCCCAGTTCGCGCGCCGTTCTGAGGGCCGTCTGTTTATCTTTAAGGGAGGAAAGTTCAATATTTCCGCATTTTTTCAGGGCATCCGCCATGGTCAGGCGCGGGTAGGGACCATCGAGATTCAATGCCTGTCCCTGGAAGGTGCAGGTCGGGGAGCCGATGGCCTCCCGGGCGGCCGTTGCGACTATCTCCTCTGTCAGGCGCATCATGTCCTCGTAGTCGGAATAGGCTTCATAGAGTTCCAGCATGGTGAATTCCGGATTATGGCGGGTTGAGATGCCTTCATTCCGGAAGATGCGCCCAATCTCATAAACTTTCTCCAGGCCGCCAACGATACAGCGCTTAAGATAAAGCTCGGTCGCGATGCGAAGGAACAGTTCCGTTTCCAGGGTGTTGTGGTAAGTGACGAAGGGACGGGCGGTGGCACCGCCGGCCAAAGGGGTCATGATAGGAGTTTCGACCTCGAGAAAATTCTTTGAGTCGAGAAGATTGCGAATGGCGCGTATCACCCGGTTTCGGATCAGGAAGGTTACGCGAATTTCAGGGTTTGCGATCAGATCGACATATCGCTGGCGGTACCGGATTTCGATGTCACGCAGGCCGTGCCATTTTTCGGGGAGAGGGCGAAGCGATTTTGAGAGGAAACGCAGTTCCTCGACGGCGATGGTGAGCTCCCCTTTCCTGGTGCGGAAAACCTTGCCCCGCACCCCGAGGATGTCTCCGATATCTACTGATTTAAGAAGGCTATAGACATCCTCCCCCACCAGATTCAGCTTTAGATAGATCTGAATGTCACCGGAGATGTCCAGTATGTTTCCAAATGAGGCTTTGCCGTGCTCCCTGAGCGCGATTAGTCTCCCGGCCACCGAGACTTCCTCACCGGAGGCCTCCTGCGGTAGTTCCCGGTACAGGGCATGGATCTCCTGGACCAGGTGGCTGCGAACAAAGCGGCTTCCGTACGGGGCGATCCCAGCCTGCCGCAGGGCCCCTTCGTGGGCCAGCCTCTGCTGAATGTGTTCGGAAAGAGGGGCTGTCTTAAGGTCGTCCACTGTCTGCGTCATAAATAAAACTCCTCAATAAAAATCAGGAAACATCCAAAAAACGGCGGAGATTTTGCTTAGTGGGATTTCATAATTTTAATGATTTTATAGTGGATGGTGCCGGAAGGCACTTTAACTTCAACGGTGGAACCCTTCTTTTTTCCTAAGAGGGTTGCGCCGACCGGGGACTTATTGGAGATCTTCCCGCCGGAGGGATCGGACTCCGTGGAACCCACGATAAGGAACTCGGATTCTTCATGGTTTTCCACGTTTTTTATCTTCACCCGGGAGCCGACACTTACCACATCAGTAGAGATCTCCTCTGTGCCCACGATCCTGGCGTTTCGGATCATGTTTTCGAGGGTGCCAATCTCTCCTTCGACGAAGGCCTGCTCGGTTTTGGCGTCCTCGTATTCGGAATTTTCGCCGATTTCACCGAATTCCTTGGCTTCGCGGATGCGCTCGGCTACCTCCCGGCGGCGGTAGTTCTTGAAATGCTCGAGCTTTTCTTCGAGTTTTTTCAAGCCCTCAGCGGTCATAATAAGTTCGTTTTCGCTCATGAGTTCATCTCCTTTATTTGGTTGTAATTGAGGGGTAATCTTGCCGGTACCTTCTAGTTTCTTGGGTTTTTTTGGAGTCAAAGGTCCGGTTTTCTTTTGTTCGTTCTTATTCATGCTTTCATTTCCTTTGCTTTAGTGTGTTTTCTGGTACTTCTCCTGCTGTTTTATTGCTACCGCACAGGCTCGGGGGACATCGCGGGATTTTTTCCGTTGAGCACCTCGATGCGGGGTTTCAGATCAAGTTCTTTGATCAATTTCAGATAATCATCCGGAACTACATCTTCCCATTTTTTTCCGAGAATAGTCAGAAGGGCTGCCTCCAGTACATTGGTGCCGAAGGATCGGCCCTGAAATTCCGGGGTCGTCGTGATGAGAATCTCCACCTCTCTCTTCTTGAGATCGTCAATGTCCCGGCTGGTCACGGTGTTGGTCAGGATAACCTTTCCGCCCATCTTCTCCGGCATGTATCGCCGGATGAAGTGGAAGTCTCCGGCAATGATGTCGGCATCATCGTAGTATTTTGTATATTTTGCCTCCGGCCTGGCCTCCTGCTTCTTGCCGGTCGGATAGAGAAAGCCGATGGGGAGCTTGGAGACCTCGGGGAGGAGCTTTTCGGCATACTCTTCCAGTTCCTGGAGCGAGGTTATGGGCTTGTCGAGGCCGAGGGCAAAAATGAGGTCGCCGTAAACCATCCGGCACCCGGCCTCATGGAGAGCCTCGGCCATGCCGAAGCGGTCCATCCCGCTGACCATAAGGGTGGGACGTCCGGCCAGGGGAACAATGTTCTTCTCCTTGAGGTAACGGACCACTTCGCGTTCAAGGGAATTCTTCAGGCCGCTCCCGTCCACGACGGGGGTCTTCTTTACGACCTCCATGAGGCGCAGGCCATCCCTCAGGGCGTAACGCTGTTTTGATGTATAGAGGTATATGTCTACACCGCCGAGGCCGATGGCGTCCACCTGGCCGTCAAGCTCCATGAGGAGGTGCTGGGCCTTTTTAAAGTCGCCGTCGGTGCCGATGCGGCGAATATTGAAGCTTTCATTAAGAAAATCAACCGTAACTTCGTGATCCCGCTGGGAGGAACCGAGGCTGACGCTGACAATTTTTCTCATGGAAGATCTCTCCTACTTATAGAGTGCCGGCTGACAGAGTGATTTCCGGACATGGTTTCTGACGTATTCAATCTGTTCCGCCTTTACCGGCTTGTCAAAACTACGGAATCCGGCCAGGCTGAAACCGTGCTTCCTGGCCAGCGAAGCGATTTCCTCCACCTGCTCGATCTTGATGCCCCGCCCTATGCTGAAATTTTCAAACCTGCCCTCCAGGGTGAGGATAAAGGTCTCTGCCATGCAGGCCATGGAGATTTTCGGAGGATACCCGAAATCATAGTTAAAATTCGGTTCTCCGGGAACCTGGACTATTCCTCCCTCGATCACGAGGACGTCCGGGCGGGTCGTAGCCACGTCGCGGCAGACATCGTGAGGGAGGGCCACATCACAGATCAGGGAGCCCGGCTTGAGGTCCTGGGCTTTGATGATCTCCCCGGAGGAGGTGGCGGAGATAATGATGTCGGCGTCCTTGATTGAGTAGGAGACGGCGGTCGAGAGCTCCGGCCGCCGGCCGGTCAGTTTGTCTATGCTTTCCCCCACGAGTTTGAGGCGGTTCAGGTTGCGAGCCACCAGGGTGAGGGATTTTACCTCGCGGGCCAGCATCCTGGCGCAGACCCTCCCGATGGAGCCGGAACCTCCTACGACGGTCGCTTTGGCTGTAAGGGGATCGATTCCGAGTTGGCGGGCGGCCTCGAGAGCGCCCTGCATCGCGGTGGCGATGGTATAGCTGTTTCCGCTGGTCACGGGAATGTTGAGATTTTTGGCGATGGTGTACCCGGCGTCTCCGACCACCGAGGTGAAACCTCCGAGGCCCAGTATCTGGGCTCCCAGTTTTTCGGCTATTTTCCCGCCCTCGATGATTTTACTCATGACGTACTTGCGGTCCATCGTCGTGAACTGGTGGGGGAGCAGGGGGACGGCCACAAACCAGCCCTCGATTTCCTCGCCGGTCGCCATGGAGCGAATCCCGGTGATATGAGAGGCCTGGTAGGCCGGCATCCACTCGAGAATTTTTTCCACCAGGGCCTGCCGTTTTCCGGCCGCCTTGGGTTCAAAGCGAACCACGTCTTGCAAATTCAGGGCATGGATGAGAAAGGCAAATTTTTTCAAGAAAGATCTCCTCGGTTATTTCTTGTGCTCTATTTTTTCCTTCATGGCCTGCAGCATCATCTCTGAATTCTGGCGGACCTTGAGTTCCAGGGTAGGGCCGATAAGTTCCGTCAGGGAGGGAATTCCGAAGTCATAGTCCACGGTCAGGGTCACCAGAGTTCCGCCATCGACAGGCGCAAATCGCCACTCTCCCTCAAATTTATCCAGGTCTCCCTCGATCAGGCGGTAGCAGATGCGCCGCTCTTCGTCATGGAAGAGATCTTCTTCCTTCCAGATGATGGAGGTCCCTTCGACATTGGTGGCCCACTCAGTGATGGTGCTTCGTCCCTCTCGTTTCAGCACTTTGACGCTTTCCACGTCCGGCATGTACTGGGGATATTTCTCCATGTCGCTGGCCATGGAGTAAACTTCTTCGGGTTTCCCGCTGATGGTGATGGACGATTCTATATAAGCCATTCATTCCCTCCTCTCGCCCAGGTTTTCCCGGGCGATCCTGACGGCTGACTCAAAGGCGGAAACCGCCTGTTCGATCTGTTTTTCGTTGACTATGAGCGGAGGCTCAAAGCGGATCACTTTCGGCTTGTTGAGAGTGTAGACGCCGATGACTCGCCTTTTGGACATCTCCATGATGACCGTGCCGCCGTATTTTTCCTCCCGCATCTCCACTCCCACCATGAGACCCTTGCCGCGAACCTCGGCGATGATGTCGGGGTAGCGGGTCTGCACCTCTCTTAAGGCGGAGAGAAGGAAGGTTCCCTGTATGGCCGCATTTTCGCAGAGATGCTCCTCCTGGATCACCCCGAGAGCGGCGACTCCGGCGGCGCAGGCCAGCGGGTTTCCGCCGAAGGTGGAAGTGTGAATCAGGGGGTTTGATTTAAAGGCCTCCCATACCGCAGGCGTTCCCACAAAGGCTCCAATGGGCATGATGCCTCCGCCGAGGGCCTTGGCCAGCGTCATGATATCGGGGACCACATTCCAGTGCTCCACCGCAAAAAGCCGGCCGGTTCTTCCGAGACCGGTCTGGATTTCATCGGCGATGAGTAGAATCTTATTTTCGTCACATAATTTTCGGACGGCGGGAAAGTAGTCTTCGGGGGGGACGATGATGCCCCCTTCTCCCTGAATGGGCTCCAAAATGATAGCCGCCGTGTGTTCGGTGATGACTTTACTCAGCGCCCCGGCGTCTCCATAGGGAACGTGCAGAAATTCAGGAATAAGGGGCTCAAATGGGATCTTGAAGAGATCCCGTCCCGAGGCCGAAAGAGAGCCCATGGTCTTTCCGTGGAAGGAATTGACCGTGGAAAGAATCTGTGTTCGTCCGGTCGCCATGCGGGCCAGCTTGATCGCGCCTTCAACGGCTTCCGTGCCGCTGTTGCAGACAAAAGAATACTGAAGATTTCCCGGGGTAAGAGTTCCCAGGAGTTCGGCCAGGTCCGCCAGAGGTTTATTGAAGAAGACCTTGGCCGAAAGAGGCAGGCGCTTGAGCTGATCTTCCACGGCCGCCAGAACTTTAGGGTGCCGGTGACCCAGGCTGAAGACGCCGTAGCCTCCGGCAAAGTCCAGGTATTCATTCCCGTCGAGATCCCGGACAATGACTCCCTCGCCTGTCCATTCCACGGCGTTATAGCCGCTGAACTTCATCAGGCGCGCCAGGGAGGGACTCAGATAGTCGCGGTACTTCCGTTGGACTTCTTCCAGTATTTCCCTGTTATTATTCGATCCGATAATGCCCATAGAATCAGGTTTTTTCGACAGGAAGGAGATAATTCCTTTGTCACTTCGAGGGCGGGAGAGGAGCTTCCCTCACCGCCGGTCACCAAGGAGGACAAAGCCTTCCCCGCAATAAAAAAACGGGCTCCTGCATCTTATGATATTGCCTCGATCTAGCCGATCTCGGTCACGCCCACGTCGAAGTTTTCGCCGTTTACCTGCATGACAAAACGCCGCTGAGGATGCCCCTCGGGAACCGGCTTGCCGCCGCGTTTCTGACTTTCCTCCAGGGCCTTCAACTTGAGCGGATCGCTGTGTATCTCGAAGAACTCTTTGGCGACGGCCGGGTAGAGGGCATAGGAGATAATATCTTCCTCCTTGTCGGAGATTCCCTCCATATCCTTCCGGCACTTCTCCCACTCCGGTGGGATGTGGTTGGCCGGCCTATCAGTGATGGGTTTCTGGTCGCCGATGGCTTTTTTCATTACGACCGGGTCTATGGGAGCCGGGGTTTTTCCATAGAGACCCTT